>JAZKYL010000109.1:0-2538 GCA_045612105.1 Eubacteriales bacterium | reverse complement strand
CCGCGACCGTCGAAAGCGTTGGGGTTGATACCCTTGAAGTCACGAACTCTGGGGAGAGCGAAGTTGAAGAGTCTATCCATAAACTCGTACATCTTCTCGCCACGGAGTGTAACCTTTGCACCGATCTTCATGCCCTGACGGAGCTTGAAGTTAGCTACCGACTTCTTAGCGTAAGTGGGAACTGCCTTCTGACCGGTGATGATTGTGAGGTCGTTGATAACTGCATCAATAACCTTTGTATTTTCCTTAGCGTCGCCGCATCCTACGTTGACAACGATCTTGTCAAGCTTGGGGATCTGCATTACGCTCTTGTAGGAATACTTTTTCATAAGGGCGGGAGCAACCTCGGCCTTGTACATTTCATTAAGTCTTGCCATTGTTCATTCCCTCCTTAGTCAAACTTGTGTCCGCACTTGCAAACGCGGAGCTTCTTACCGTTTTCAACGGTGTGGTGAACTCTTACACCCTTGTCGCACTTGGGGCAGTAGAGAGCGACCTTGCTGGCGTACATAGCGCCCTCAGCGTCGATAATACCACCGGTCTCGCCCTGTCTTCTGGGCTTAACGTGCTTGTGAATGATATTCGCACCCTTAACGAGTACCTTACCCTCTGCGGGGGATACAGCGATTACTTCGCCCTTGACACCCTTGGAGTTTCCGGAGAGAACTACAACGGTATCGCCTGTTTTAATATGCATATTTGCCATTGTTTGTTACCTCCATTAAAGTACTTCGGGAGCGAGGGAGAGGATCTTAAGGAAATCCTTCTCACGGAGCTCTCTTGCAACAGGGCCAAAGATACGAGTACCTCTGGGAGTGTTGTCTTCCTTGATAATAACGGCTGCGTTCTCATCGAACTTGATGTAAGAACCGTCGGCTCTCTTCATGCCGTGTGCGCTTCTTACGATTACAGCCTTGACTACGTCGCCCTTCTTAACCATGCCGCCGGGGATTGCCTTCTTAACGGAGCAAACCACGATGTCACCGATGTTAGCGTATCTGCGGCCTGTCCCGCCGAGAACGCGAATGCACATCAGCTCCTTAGCGCCGGTGTTATCAGCGACCTTCATTAAAGATTGCTGCTGAATCATTTCTTTTTCCTCCTACTGTTTCGTGTACGCTTCAACGTACCTACTATTCGAATTCAATTATTTTGCCTTTTCGATTATTTCAACTACTCTCCATCTCTTGGTCTTAGAGAGGGGACGAGTTTCCATAATTCTTACCTTGTCACCGATGCCGCAGGTGTTCGCCTCATCATGAGCGTGAACCTTAAGGGTGCGCTTGATGATCTTACCGTATACGGGGTGCTTTACGTTGTCCTCAATTGCGATAACAACGGTCTTGTCCATCTTGTCGCTGACAACCATGCCAACTCTGACTTTTCTAAGTGCTCTTTCTTCAGTCATGACTGCCTCCTTATGCGTTCTTCTGGTTGAGAACCGTCATAACGCGAGGGATGTCTCTCTTGACCTCGGTCATCTTGTGGGGGTTCTCAAGCTGGTTTACTGCGTGCTGGAAACGGAGGTTGAAAAGCTCTTTCTTGAGTTCAACGAGCTTTGCGTTGAGCTCTTCAACCGTCATATTTTTAATTTCTGCGATCTTCATGAGCTATTTCCTCCTTAATTCTCTTCTTTGACCATGAACTTGGTCTTGTTGGGGAGCTTGTGGCCTGCAAGACGCATAGCCTCGCGAGCTACCTCTTCGCTAACACCGTCCATCTCGAACATTACGCGGCCGGGCTTAACGACTGCTACCCAGTACTCAGGGCTACCCTTACCGGAACCCATTCGAGTCTCGGCAGGCTTTTCGGTGATGGGCTTGTCGGGGAAGATCTTGATCCAAACCTTACCGCCACGCTTGATGTAACGAGTCATCGCGATACGGGCAGCCTCGATCTGGTTGCTGGTGATCCATGCGGGCTCAAGTGCTACGAGACCGTAGTTACCATTGGTAATGGTGTTGCCTCTAAGCGCCTTACCCTTAAGTCTTCCGCGCTGTACGCGACGGAACTTTACTCTCTTAGGCATTAACATTATTTAGCACCTCCGTCTCTGGGAGCTCTGTCAGCTCTGGGAGCTCTGGGCGCACGGTTATCTCTGCGATCACCGTTTCTTCTGTCGCCGCGTCTGTCGCCACCGGGCTTACGATCGCCTCTGCGATCCTTGCGCTCGCCGTTCTGTGCAGGGCGGTTTACTTCGTTAAGAACCTCGCCCTTGTAGATCCAAACCTTAACACCGATCTTACCGTAAGTGGTGTTTGCCTCCCAGAAGCCGTACTCAATGTCAGCTCTGAGGGTCTGAAGCGGGATAGTACCCTCGTGGTAGGTCTCGCTTCTTGCGATTTCCGCGCCTGCAAGACGACCGGAGCACATGATCTTGATACCCTTAGCACCAAGTCTCATGGTGTTTCTGATAGCCATCTTCATTGCACGACGGAAAGCAACACGCTTCTCGAGCTGAGAGCAAACGTTCTCAGCGACGAGCTGTGCGTCGAGGTCGGGCTGTCTTACCTCAACAACGTTGAGGGATACGGGCAT
>JAZKYL010000108.1:0-4424 GCA_045612105.1 Eubacteriales bacterium | reverse complement strand
CTCGCTTTTTCTTTTGGCAGAAGAAGCGCAAAAGAAAAAGCTTAGCAAAAAGAAAAGCGCGTGTAAGAAATTTCGCCGCGTGCGCGCGGCGACCAACGCTCCGCGCGTTGGATCAGCGGGCGCTTTTTGAAAAAAGCGACGTAAAAACTTTCAAACAGACAACATTAAACTGACCAACAAACCAAAATTTGAACGGCAAAAACACATATCCTTATTGAAAGGCTATATAGAAATATGAACTCTTACGGTTTCAACATAAAACTGAAAATCTACGGCGGCTCCCACGATGAAAAGATCGGCATGACCCTTGAGGGCATCCCAGCGGGTGAGCAGATCGATTTCGACGAGCTGAAAGCCTTTATGGCTCGCCGCGCGCCGGGTAATAACGCTTACTCCACAAAGAGACGCGAGAGCGACGAGCCTGTTTTTCTCTCGGGCTTTGACGGTAACCGTACCACGGGCGATGTCATCGAGGCGGTGATCTACAATCAAAATCAGCACTCCTCGGACTACTCTACGGTATGCGATATTCCCCGTCCCTCTCACGCAGATTTTGCGGCGATAATGAAATACGGAGAGAAGGTTGACCTTCGCGGCGGCGGTCATTTTTCGGGCAGGCTGACGGCACCCATGTGTATCGCGGGCGGAATCTGTCTGCAAATCCTTGCAAGAAAAAACATTCACGTAGCGGCGCATATAGCGTCGGTCGGCGACGTAAATGACGCAAATTTTGATGCAGTCAGCGTGGAGAAAGCCGACTTTGACCTCCTCCATTCGCACGATTTCCCCGTGATCAACGAAGAGCGCGGCGCAAAAATGCGCGAGATCATCGAAGCGGCAAGGCTCGACGGTGACTCGGTTGGCGGCGTAGTGGAATGCGCCGCGATCGGTCTTCCCTCGGGTCTTGGCGAGCATATGTTTATGGGTGTTGAGGCTCGTATATCCAACGCGATCTTTGCAATCCCCGCGGTCAAGGCAATTGAATTCGGTCAGGGCTTCACTTCAACCGAGCTTCGCGGATCGGAGAATAACGACCCCTTTGAGGTTCGCGACGGCAAGATCGTCACAAAAACCAACAACTGCGGCGGCATTCTCGGCGGTATGACGGACGGTATGCCTCTTATCTTCCGCGCGGCGGTCAAGCCCACGCCATCCATCGGCAAGGAGCAGGACAGCGTCTCACTCTCCCGTATGGAAAACGTCAAGCTGACAATTAAGGGCAGACACGACCCCTGCATCGTCCCCCGCGCAGTCCCCGTTTTCGAGGCGGCTTGCGCTATCGCAATTATGGATATGCTCTTGGACTAAAAACTTCCCCTTTATGGAGGCAAAAATGGAACTCAACCTCAGTGAATTAAGAGAAGAAATCAATTCAACAGATACAGAAATTATCGAGCTTTTCAAAAAGCGCATGACTATCGCGGCAGAGGTTGCCGAATATAAAAAGGAGCACGGTCTTCCCGTCCTTGACGCGGCAAGAGAGCGTGCGCTGCTGGAACGCATTTCACAGATGGCAGGCGAGGAGTTCGGCGGCTACGCGAGAACCCTCTACCACACCATGATGGACGTTTCAAAGGCTTATCAGCAAACGAAATTGAACCCCGAATCGTCAATTTACAACGAGATTTTGGATGCCCTTGAGACCACCCCCAAGCTCTTCCCCGACAGAGCGAGAGTTGCCTGTCAGGGCGTTGAGGGCGCATACTCGCAGATCGCCACCGAAAAGCTTTTCGAGCTGCCGTCGATCCGTTATTATCCCACCTTCGACAGCGTTTTCACCGCTATCGAGCAGGGCGAGTGCCGCTACGGTGTGCTTCCTATCGAAAACAGCACCGCGGGCTCGGTTAAAAAGGTCTACGAGCTGATGCTTAATCATCGATTTTATATCGTCAAGTCGGTCAGGCTCAAGATCGATCACAATCTGCTTGCCAAGAGAGGCGTGAAGCTCTCGGACATTAAGGAGATCATCTCCCACGAGCAGGCGATCAGCCAGAGCGCGGCTTTCCTTCGCACCCTACCCGGTGTCAAGGTCACGGTGGTGGCAAATACCGCTATCGCCGCAAAAACCGTCGCCGAGTCAAACAGACGCGATCTTGCGGCTCTCTCTTCCCGTTTTTGCGCAGAGCTTTACGGTCTTGACACCCTCCAAAGCGCGGTTCAGGATATGGGCAACAACTACACAAGATTCATTTGCATCTCAAAGGCTCCCGAGGTCTATCCCGGTGCCGACAAGATCTCGCTTATGCTGGTCACACCCAACAAGCCGGGCGCGCTTTACAGAGTGCTTTCCTGCTTCAATGCCCTGGGCATCAATATGACAAAGCTTGAATCCTGCCCTATCCCCGACAGAGATTTTGAGTCGATGTTCTATTTTGATTTCACTGTCTCGGTATATTCCGACACCCTGAAGCGTCTGCTTTGCGAGCTTGAATCCAGAAGCGAAAAATTTCGACTTCTCGGCGCCTATTCCGAAATAATTTGAGGAAAAATCTTATGATAAACGGCAAAAAACACATAAAATGCGGTCTCATCGGTGAAAAGCTCAGCCACAGCTTCTCTCCGCAGATCCACCGAGAGCTTGCCGACTACTCCTATTCCCTATTTGAAATGGCAGAGGGTGAGGTTGGAAGCTTTCTGAAAAACGGCAATTTTGACGCGACCAACGTCACTATTCCCTACAAAAAGACGGTAATGCCATTCCTTGACGAGATCAGCGACGAGGCGCAGCGCATAGGCTCGGTCAACACTATCACAAGGACGGCTGAGGGCGGTCTTCGGGGCGACAACACCGATTATTACGGCTTTTGGCACACGGTTGAAAAAAGCGGCATTATTATAAAAGGCAAAAAGGTGCTGATACTTGGCACGGGCGGAGCGTCCTTGACCGCAAGGACTGTCAGCGAGGATATGGGAGCCGAGAGCATCACCTTCGTTTCTCGCTCGGGCGAGGTCGATTACTGTAACGTGTACGACAAATGCGCTGACGCTGAGGTGATCATCAACTGCACCCCTGTGGGAATGTACCCGAAAAACGGTATATCTCCCGTAATTCTTGAGAAATTTACGGCTTGCGAGGGTGTTATCGATATGATCTACAACCCCGCAAAGACCAAGCTTTTGCTTGACGCAGGGCGGCTTGGGATCAAACACATCAATGGTCTTCCAATGCTTGTGGCGCAGGCAAAGCGCGCCTGCGAGCTATTCCTTGACGAAGAGGTGGACGACAGTGAGGTCGAACGCATAACGTCTATTATTGCGGCGCAGACGGGAAATATCATATTGGTCGGTATGCCCGGTTGCGGAAAGACTACCGTGGGCAGGATCCTCTCCGAAATGATGGGTCGCGAGGTGGTTGACACCGACGAAATGATAAGCGCATCACAGGGCAGAAGCCCGTCGGAGATCATTAATGCAGACGGAGTAGAAATATTCCGCCAAATCGAGCATATTGAGGTCGAAAACGCGGGCAAAATGAGTGAAAAGATAATCTCCACGGGCGGCGGCGTAGTCACCCGAAATGAAAACTACGAGCCGTTGCACCAGAATGGAAAAATCGTGTTTATTCATCGCTCCATCGACAAATTGGCGACAGACGACCGCCCGCTTTCCGAAAATCTTGAGGAAATGTATAAAATAAGACTCCCACTCTACCGCCGATTCTGCGATATCGAGGTCACAAACAACGCGTCACCCGAAAGCTGTGCCCGTGAAATACTTGAAAAGCTAAAAACGTGCTGAAAGGATCCGAACTATGAAATTTTTGATAATTAACGGCCCCAATCTCAATATGTTAGGTCTTCGCGAGCCCGATATTTACGGCAAGCAGGATTTTGCCGCGCTCTGCTCTCTTATTGAAGCAACCTGCAAGGAAAACGGAATCGAGTGCGAGCTTTATCAATCCAATCACGAGGGCTGTATCGTTGATAAGATCCAGGAGGCTTACGGAAAATTTGACGGCATCGTCATCAATCCCGCCGCCTACACCCACACATCGATTGCGATCCTTGACGCGCTGAAGGCTGTGTCTATCCCAACGGTGGAGGTGCATATCTCGGATATCAACTCACGTGAGGAGTTCAGAAAGCACTCCTTCGTCTCTTTGGTGGCGATCAAGACCATCGCAGGGCTCGGCTTTGAGGGGTATAAGGTGGCTATAGAGTATCTTAAGGAATATCTGACGAAATGAAATTTAGGTCACGTCATTTTGGCGTGACCTTTTTGATGATAAATTGCAATTTATCGGGATGCTGTCTATTTAAAAGATGCATCCTCACCCACCACTTCGTGGTCCCCCCTCCCCTGCCTTGGGGAGGGCTCAGGTTTAACTTCAGCGCATCCTCAACTGTAGCCTAAAAACCATTGTCACGGCTACAAAATCGCATCAAATTACGCTTTGCGTAAGCCCTCCCCAAGGCAGGGGAGGG
>JAZKYL010000107.1:0-2091 GCA_045612105.1 Eubacteriales bacterium | reverse complement strand
CATCGCGGAAAAAATCGCAAACGGCAATCCGGGCGGCAGAAAACTGACCGTCCTTGACTTCGGTGATGGCATTGCAAACCTTGAAGGTTGCGAAATGCCTCCCGTAAAAGAATATCTGAAGGCAAAGCAGAAGGATGGTCGCACCACCTGCGCCGAGGATATTTTCAAAGAAACTTGGGAATGGCTTCACGAGCGCAATTGTGACAAGCTCGTTCCTACACAGCAAATCGAGGCATACGCTATGTCCGTTGCACGTTGGATACAGTGCGAAGAAGCAGTATCCGAGTTCGGTTTCCTTGCTAAAAAGCCGACGGGTACGGTTACATCATCGCCCTATGTCACGATGAGCCGTGAGTATATGAAGCAAGCCAACACCGCTTGGTATCAGATCTACCAAGTCGTGAAGGAAAACTGTTCTGTGGAGTTCGGTGGTCCCACTCCGCAGGATGACGTTATGGAGCGTTTGCTCCGTGCAAGAGCGGGTCACAAATTTTAATACAAAAAAGGAGTACTTATTATGAACAACACCAAAACCATCAACGATTATCTCGCAAGACTCGATGCCTTGAGAAAAGAAGCTCTCGGCATCAATGAAGAACCTACCGCAGAAGACATTAGAGCCGAAGAGGCGTATGCTGTGGCTTTTAAGGATTTGCTTCACACCGGCATTCCGCAGAATGCGGTCAAGAAAGGAAGTGACGGATCGGGCGGATTCCTCGTTCCCGATACCTTTGAAAAGAAAATTGTACGCGGTCTTACTGAAAAGAGCCTTCTCCGTAAGCTCGGTACGGTCATCAAGACCAACAAGCGTATGAAAATCCCTACTGTTATCACAAACGGTGAGGCTACTTGGGTCCCCGAGGGTGAACTCGTGCCCGTGGGTGAGGCTACATACGGTGAGATTGTACTCGATGCATACAAACTTGCACACAAGGTCATCGTTTCCGATGAAATGCTCGAAGATGCTGACTTCGACGTTGAGGATTACATTCGCCAGCTCTTTGTAGAAAGCATTTCTGACGCAGAGGAATCCGCATTCTTTACGGGTGACGGAAACGGCAAGCCTCTCGGCATCATCCATCAGACTGAAGTAGGCTTCACCTCTGAAAGCGTCGGTAACATCAACTACGATGATGTCCTGAATTTGATTCACTCAATCAAATCGCCCTATCGCAAAAATGCTGCTCTCATTATGTCCGAAGATGCAATTACCAAGCTGTTGTCCATCCCGCATTATCACGGCAACTCGCCTTGGGAAATCTCCCTTCAGGATGATGTTCCTAATCAGCTCTTCGGCTATCCCGTTTACACCACCAATTATCTTGACCGTGTGGAAGGTGGAAGCAAGCCCGTCCTCTTTGGTGATTTCTCTTACTATTGGATTGGAGAGCGTGGTAAGCGCAGCGTGAAGCGTCTTGTTGAACGTTATGCGGAAAATGGACAGGTTGCATACATCACCTCTGAGCGCATTGATGCAAAGCTCGTTCTTACCGAAGCAGTAAAGGCTCTTGAAATTAAAGCATAAAACCACAACCGGGAGAGTAGCCATTTCGGTTGCTCTCCCCCTATCACAGGAAAGGAGATATTTATATGAAACCGCAAGACAAAATTGCAATCGATAACCTTCGTATGGAAGGCAAGTCCGCCGGGGACATTTCCATCGCACTTAATCTTTCAATAAACACCGTCCGTTCTCATATTCGTCGCCACCCTGATATCCCCAACGCCCGCCGTTGCAAAACTTGCGGTGCATTCGTGGCGCAACCCACGGGAAGACGTGAAAAGAAATTTTGCTCGGATAAGTGCCGTATGGATTGGTGGAATTCCCGCCCCGAGCAAATTAACAAAAAAGCATACTACACCCTTGTTTGCGAGGAGTGCGGAAAGGAGTTTGAAAGCTATGGAAACAACCGTCGTAAATATTGCTGCAGAGCGTGTTACCTTATCGCCCGCAGAGCAAAATCCGTATAACCCCACGAGTCTTATGCTATACCACACATCGGCGGGACTTGTTGAAAAGCTCGTAAAGCAAGGACTTTTGACCCCTTCCGACTACAAGAAAGCCATTGACGTATTAAACAAAAAATACGG
>JAZKYL010000106.1:0-9030 GCA_045612105.1 Eubacteriales bacterium | reverse complement strand
TGAAAACTCTTTAATCAAAAGAGTTTCCTATACACCAACGAGGGCACTTGTGCCCGAAGTAACAACACTGATAGAAGATAAACTTCGGTTCAAATCAATATGGTTTCAAATGACAGCATTGGTGAAATCTTTCCCTTTTTTGGGGGGAAAGTTTTTGCCGAGCTTTTTTCAAAAAGCTCGCCGCCGGAGGCATCCGCGCCTCCCTCGCGTCCCCGTTAATTTTTCGACTCAAACTATTCCCTTTTTGAAATTTTTTGGAAAGTGGCGGGGGAGCGTGAGGGGGAGGAGAAAACCTTTTTTCAAAAAGGTTTTCTCCTCCCCCTCGCATATTAAAAACTTAAACTATACCCTGAGCCATCATAGCTTCGGCAACCTTTTTGAAGCCGGCGATATTCGCGCCCTTGCAGAGGTCATAGCCGTAGCCGTACTCTTCAGCCGCAGCCGCAGCGTTGTCGTGGATGTTAGACATAATAGTCTTAAGCTTTGCGTCAACTTCCTCGGCAGACCAAGCAAGTCTCTGGCTGTTCTGAGACATTTCAAGTGCGGAAACCGCAACACCGCCTGCGTTAACTGCCTTGGAGGGAGCAACGGTAACACCCGCATCCTGTATGTACTTCAGCGCGTCGTTAGAGGTAGGCATATTGGATACCTCGATGTAGTACTTCACACCGTTAGCAACGATTTTCTCAGCCTCTGCCATGCCGACCTCGTTCTGGGTAGCGCAGGGCATAAGGATGTCAGCCTTAATTCCCCAAGGCTTTTCCTTAGCGAAGAAAGGAACGTTAAACTTCTCTGCATAGTCCTGAACGCGGTTTCTGCCGCTTGCTCTCATTTCGAGCATAAAGTTGATCTTTTCATCGGTGGAAACACCGTTCTCGTCGTAAATATAGCCGTCGGGACCCGAAATAGCAACTACCTTCGCACCAAGCTCGGTAGCCTTCTTAACTGCGCCCCAAGCAACGTTACCGAAGCCGGAAACTACAACTGTCTTGCCCTCGATGGTGTCGCCGAAGTGCTCAAGAACCTTCTGTGCGAAGTAAACCGCGCCGAAGCCTGTTGCCTCGGGACGGATGAGAGAGCCACCGTAGGAAATACCCTTACCGGTAAGAACGCCGTTCTCGAATGCGCCCTGAAGTCTCTTGTACTGACCGAAGAGATAGCCGATCTCACGCGCGCCAACACCGATGTCGCCTGCGGGAACGTCAACGTTGGGACCGATGTGTCTGTAAAGCTCGCTCATAAAGCTCTGGCAGAATCTCATGATCTCTCCGTCGCTCTTGCCGGAGGGATCGAAGTCGGAGCCACCCTTACCACCACCGATGGGAAGGCTGGTCAAGCTGTTCTTGAGGATCTGCTCAAGACCCAGGAACTTGAGGATAGAAAGGTTTACAGTGGGATGGAAACGGAAGCCGCCCTTGTAAGGACCGATCGCGCTGTTGAACTGAACGCGGTAGCCCTTGTTAACGCGCACCTTACCTGCGTCGTCAACCCAGGGAACACGGAACATAATAGTTCTCTCGGGCTCAACAAATCTTTCAAGAAGACCTGCAGCCTCGTATTCGGGATGCTTTTCAAAAACTACTTCAAGAGACTCAAGGATCTCTGTTGCAGCCTGATGGAACTCAGGCTCACCGGGGTTCTTTGCGATAAGATCCGCAAGAACGTTCTGAACATACTTGGACATAATAATTGTTCCTTTCGTATATAAATTTGGGCGGATCTGTGAAATTTGCAACTTTTTAGAATAAAATTTCACGATTTCGCAAATCAGCTCTTATTTTAATGAAAATATTATAGCACGCTAAAGTGAATTTTGCAAGAGGTTTGACGAAAAATTGCAAAAAAGTTCATATTTTTTGTTTTTCACCCGTTTTTGTGCACATATGGCTCAAACACAACTCACTTTACGAAATTGCGCCCCTCAAAAGATCCTCGGGCGCATCCTTCAAGGTGATAGTAATGATAAAATGCTGTGGGTCGGTATCGTTTATGTTAAGAATATAGTCAAGCTTCATTTTGCCGCTCTCAATGAGCTTGTTGACAAGCTTCCTTGTGGTGACGTAGACCTTGAAAGGCATAAAGGGTGTGTCATAAGCGCAGATGTGGGTCTTCCCCTCCTCAAAGGACAGCACTGTGCTGATAGCCCCCTCCTTGCTCATTATTACAAGAGAAGGCTCCTCGGGATGGAAAATGATCTTTGACTTGGTCCTCAGCTGAGGGTCGTCCTCGTTCTCCATATAGGATATTTCTATCTGTCCTTGAGAGTTTGTCTCAATAAATCCCTCGGTGCAGAGCTCTATCTCGTCGGTGGCGTCATCGCCAAGGGCGTCGTTTATCTCATCCTCGGTCAGTTCATCCCGCATAGCTCTGAGAAGTAATCTTTCAAGCTCCTCGGCTATAAGATTTGGGCTTTCCTCGTCGATTATAAGCGTTTTTATCTTTAAGGATATTTCTTTTCTTTTTTCTCCCGATGAGTATATCATTTTTCTTCCTAACCTTGTAAAATCAAATATAATATACTATTATATGACGAAACGCATCTTTTGTCAATAGAAAAAAACGCAACCCCCGAAAAAAATCGGAGGTTGCGCAAATTAATATCATTCGGATACGTTAACTTTTATTATCAAAAGTTGCAAGGGCATTGCCGTATCATTCTCCTCAAGAACCGCGCCAAAGATGACGTCAACGGTCTCTCCCGCGCAGCTTGACAGATCGCAAGAAACTCTGTATATTGCGTTCACGTCGGCATCCAATGCAGAATATCCGAGATTGGCTACATTTACGGCATTTTGATGAGGAACGGAATCGGCAAACTTGCTACCCGCATAATTAGGCTGATTTCCGCAATCAAGCCAGGTCGCGCCGCCGTCTACGGAATAAACGTACTTCTGCACGCCGCCGTTAACCGCGAACCAACCCTGAACGACTATGTCCTTGCCGCTTCTGGAATCGATAACATCCTCGGGCTTTGCCGTCAGATTCTTTCCATCGGCGGGATCAACAACCTTTGCTTCTTCGTTCAGCATACCTTCTACTCTGTCTAAGTTGTTATAGAACGTAACGTCCCTCGTCAAGGTCTCGCCGCAAGCGGAACAGGTAGCGCTCTCCTTATTCTCGCCCGCTACGTGGGACCATTCAATGCTTAAATGAGGGCAATCTCCCGCAACGGTCAGCCCGTCGATCTTTACCATCTGTAATACAACCTCTGTATTGCTTGCGGGAACACCGCCGAAAATAACCGTCACGGTCTGTCCGACGCACTTCGACAGATCTGCGGAAATATTAAGCATTCCCTTTCCGTAAGCATCGACAAATCCCGCGCTCGAAATCGCGCCTTGAATATCGTTTCTGGAATTCGGAATGTCGTTTGCGCTTCCAAGCACGTCGACCCAGGTCTGACCGCCATCGACAGAATATACCCATTTGTTAAATCCGCCGTTAACACCCGACCAACCCTGCCAGTTGACAGTAGTGTTTTCCATTTCGATTGCCGAAGCGTCAAAGGTAAAGAGTGCTCCGCCATATGCGTTGCCGGGATTGTTTACAACCGCTCCGCCGATCACAAGCTTATCTATTGCCTTAACAAACTTGATCTCCTCGGACACTGCCTCGGGAGCCGCAGGAATCTTAACGTTTTTAATGCTTGCAATAGTCAGAATAACGGTCTCGTTGTTGGCAAGCTTCGCGCCGAAGAGAACGTCGACCGCGGTTTCCTCTCCCTCAACCGCAAACGCAAGAAGAGGCAGATTTACACGGTACATTCCCTTTACGTCATACTTGGAAATACCAAGTCCCACTTTATTTATTGCCGCAATATGCTCCGGCTTGAATTTATCCGCAAGGTTTTCGCTGTTGCCGCAGACCATCCAATTTTCGCCGCCGTCAACCGAATACATATAGTCGGCAACACCGCCGTTGCAAGCAAACCAACCCTGAAGGACGAAGTCGTATCCGCTTCTCAGAACGATAGCGGAGCCGTCCTTGTCAAATATCTTGTTCGCGCCGTATCCGCCGCTGATGTTCGCGCCGTTATGCTCGATTATATCAAAGGAAGAATAATAAGCTACGCTTCTGCTCTCAACGACCGCTCCGCAATTCAAGCAGAGCTTGGTCTCATTAGGCTCTCCCTCTACGGGATACCAATAAACAGATACGTTATGCTCCTCGCAGTCCTCGGGCTCGATCATATCGGGAGCGAAGGTCTCTGTGGGCTCGGTCTCTTCCTCATATTCGAATTCGCTGACCACTGTAACGCCCTTGACGTAGGCAATAAGGCAGAGCTCTCCGGGAGCATTCTTGGGAACCGCCGCAAATCTGACGTTTACAGTGTCACCCACCTCGGCAACAGTCAAAAGCTCGCAAGCAAGACCCTTTGCTCTGTCCTCGGGATTATCAACGTTAATGTTACCCTGATATCCGCCGCCCTTGATCGAATTCTCAACGTCGGTTATTTGCGCGCCTGTGTATTTCTCGGTCGCGTCTATATGCGCTTGGGAAAGATCACCCATGCCGCCCATCTGATGCAGCTTTACGTCGTACCAGTTAAGTCCGTCAACAGACCAGACAAACTTTTCAATACCGCCGTCAACCACAGTCCAGCCCGAGAAAACCAGCAGACCGCCGCTGAGAGTGGTAGCATTGTGATTGAACTTGTCAATACCCGTATTGGAATTACCGCCGCGGTAATCAAATTTTCCGGATCCGATGCCGCCCGCTCCGTTGATCATATCGATAGACGACGCGTGGGTGATGGTGGTGTTGTGCTTGTACTCGGAATTCTCGTCAACGAAGATCACGGGAACGTACTTGCCGGTCTCAAACATCTCGACCTCGTCGTCGGAGGAGAAGAATCCTACGTATTCAAAATCAACGTAAGCATCCTTGGGAAGCTGGCTTGCGTTCATAAAGTCAAAGCGGAAATAATTTACGGTAGCTCCGTTGAACTGCTTTATCGCAGAAAGATTTATATATTCAACGTGCCACTCACCGTCAGAGGTCACGGGAATTCTCACTATGTTGCCCGAAGTAACTCCGTTGTTCACAGAATCGGTATAGACCTCCATAGAAATGCCCGGAGTCGTGGTCCTGTATTTGACCGCGAAGATAGGCGCGACCTCCATGGGAGACGTGCAAAGCGAGATAAACGCTTCAGCCGCATTTCCGTAATCGTTCCAGGACTTGATCCTTGTATAAGGTCTCTTGCCCGCTTCCTTATGATAGGTTACCTCGTCGTAGCCATAGAAAAGCTGAGCCATATCCTCGTAAATTCCGTCCTTGGTAAGCTCGTAAATAGCCTTTGCGTCAAAATAAGTTACGGGAGCATACTCCGCGGAAAGTCTGGGGTCCTCGGTCTCTATCTCCGTTACGGTTTCCGTTACGCTCTCGGTCACGGTTTCTGTTTCGGTTCCCGTTACTGTTTCGGTTTCGGTTTCGGTTGCCGTTTCGGTTGCCGAATCAACGGACTCAATATCCGAAGTGTCGGTCTCATCAGTGATTTCAACGTCTTCGGTGTTCTCTAAGCTCTCAACGTTCTCTGCGCTCTCTACAGTTTCCGTCTCTTCGCTTTCATCAGACAAGCTCTCAGTCACGGTCACATCAGGACTTTCGATCTCATCGGTACCTGTGTCAGACTCCGAAATCTTCGTTTCCTCGGTCGCATCGACTTTTTCGGAAGACTCCGACTCGAGAGATGTCTCTTTGACATTCTCTTTTTCGGTAGTCTCTTTCACGGTAGTCTCAGAAGCCGTGGTCTCGCTGACGTTACCGCAGGCTACCACACTTAAGCAAAGAGCCGCCAAAAGCAAATAAGCAATTATTTTTTTCATATCATCTTTCCTTTCTTGATTAAGGAATTGACGGAGCCGATCGGCGCAAGCCACAGACCCCCATACATAATATATTTTATCACAAGATGATAAAAACATCAAGCAAAAATTGAATCAAAAACTTGGTTTCCCTATTTTAAACAATTTTGCCTTTTCCTTTTTGTGCAAACTGTCACAGCGCACACTAAAAAAATGGCTGTCGATGAGCTCCACCATAAAATCAACCCATTTTTCAAAAAAGTTCTTGAAAGGGTGGGAGCGGGAGGGGGGGGAAACTTCTTTCAAGAAGTTTTCCCTCCCTCGCAAAAATCAAATCAATATTCAGCGTTGCCTACGGTTCTGGGATAAGGAATTACGTCACGAATATTCGAAACACCGGTGAGGTACATAATAATACGCTCAAAGCCGAGACCAAATCCCGCGTGCTTGGTGCCGCCGTACTTACGAAGGTTGACGTACCACCAGTAGTCCTTTTCATCAAGGCCGCACTCTTCCATACGCTTCAGAAGCAGGTCGAGTCTTTCCTCTCTCTGGGAGCCGCCGATGATCTCGCCGACACCGGGAACAAGCAAGACCATAGCCGCACCGGTCTTGCCGTCGTCGTTCTGTCTCATATAGAATGCCTTGATCTCCTTGGGATAGTCGATAAGGAAGATAGGCTTCTTGTAAACCTGCTCGGTGAGGTATCTCTCGTGCTCGGTCTGGAGGTCAACGCCCCAATATACGGGGAACTTAAATTCAGCCTTTGACTTTTCGAGGATCTCGATAGCCTCGGTATAGGTGACCTTTGCGTAGTCTGCGTCTCGGAGAGCGGTAAGGCGGGCAAGCAGACCCTTGTCAACAAAGCTGTTGAAGAATTCAAGCTCAGCCTTGCAATTATCCATAACGTGGTTGATGATGTACTTGATCATATCCCACGCAAGCTCCATATCGTCGTTAAGATCGGCAAAAGCGATCTCGGGCTCTATCATCCAGAACTCTGCCGCGTGACGGGCGGTGTTGGAGTTCTCCGCGCGGAAGGTAGGACCAAAGGTATAAATGTTACCGAACGCCATAGCGTAGGTCTCGCCCTCAAGCTGACCCGAAACCGTCAGGTTGGTGGACTTGCCGAAGAAGTCCTGTGAGAAATCTACCTTGCCGTCCTCGGTCTTGGGGAGGTTGTCGAGGTCGAGAGTGGTTACTCTGAACATCTCGCCCGCGCCCTCTGCGTCGGAGCCGGTAACGATAGGTGTGTGAACGTAAACGAATCCTCTCTGGTTAAAGAAAGAATGAATAGCGAAAGCAACCTCGCTTCTCACTCTGAAAACTGCGGAGAAGAGGTTTGTACGGGGACGGAGATAAGCCTGCTCACGAAGGAATTCAACCGAGTGACGCTTGGGCTGAAGAGGATAATCGGGGGTGCTGGTTCCCTCTACCTCTATCTTGGTAGCCTTAAGCTCGAAGGGCTGCTTTGCCTCGGGAGTGAGGGTCAAAATACCCGTAACAATAAGAGCCGCACCAACGTTCTGCGCTGCTATCTCGTCGTAATTATCTAACTTTTCTCTTTCAAAAACCACCTGAACGCTCTTGAAATAAGAGCCGTCGTTAAGGTCGATAAAACCAAATGCCTTGCTGTCGCGGAGGTTTCTCACCCAACCGCCGACAGTGATCTCCTTGCCGCCAAATGCTTCCTTGTCGGCATAGACGTCTTTAATAAGTGTTCTTTTCATATTTTTCGTTCCTTTTCGGTCAAAAATAATAATACAAATACTATTATATAATTATTTGCTCCAAAAATCAAGTATAAAATGAAATTTTTCTCTTTTTTGTAAAGATTTTTCGCTTTTTTCTCTTTCTTTTCATCAAAACTATTGTAAATTCATAAAAAATGTGATAAAATTGCAATATGAAACTGACGATCGGAGAAAAATCGTGATAAATATCAAAGAAGTGTCAACCGAGGCTCTGGCTTATCTCGGTGACTGCGTCATAGAGCTTAAGGTTCGCGAGCTCCTTGTAAACAGAGGTATCTCGGGCTCGGGAAACCTTAATAAGGAATCCCTGACCTACGTTAAGGCAACAGCACAGGCAAAAGCTATGCAGAAAATAATGCCCCTGCTCTCTGAAGAGGAGATCGCCGTATATAAGCGTGGCAGAAATATGTCGGGCGGAAACGTGCCAAAAAGCGCGACTATGTCCGAATACCGCTCCGCAACCGGTATGGAAGCCCTCTTCGGATATCTGCACCTGCTTGGAGAAGTCGAACGCATCGACCTCCTCTTTTCCGCCGCATACAAGGAAGAGGAATAGTTTGTGAATTGCAATTTAGCGCACCAAAGGTGCGCAATGAAATTTGCCTTCAGCAAATGAAATGGCTGCGCCATGAAATGTTCCTTCGGAACATGAAATGCGCAGAAGCGCATATGAATGAAGGCGAATTTCATTTCATGTGCGCAGCACATTTCATGATGCGAAGCATCATTTCATGTTTCGCTTGCGAAACATTTCATTATTTTATCTCCCCCGATAAATCAAGATTTGAATCCCATCCACGTTTTATAACAAAGAAAAAAATAAAATAACATACAAAAATCGAAAGGAATCTATTATGAATCATCCCAAGATCAAATTTACAATCAAGAATTACGGTGAGATCATCGCCGAGCTCTACCCCGAAAAGGCACCCATTACCGTCAAGAACTTCCTTGACCTGGTTGAAGAGGGCTTCTTCTCAGGCCTCATCTTCCACCGCGTTATCAAGGGCTTTATGATCCAGGGCGGCGGCTTTGACACCGAGTTCAATCAGAAGAAGGCGGCAAGCATCAAGGGCGAGTTCATCGCTAACGGCTTTATGTCCAACGATCTTCGCCACACCGCAGGCGTTCTCTCTATGGCAAGAACCAGCGATCCCAACTCGGCATCCTCCCAGTTCTTCATTATGCACAAGGACGCTCCTCATCTGGACGCACAGTACGCAGGATTTGGCAAGGTCATCGAAGGCCTTGACGTAGTCGATAAGATCGCTAACGTGAAAACCGGCAGCGTTGGCTGGTACGATGACGTGCCCCGTGTCCCCGTCGTTATCGAAAAAGTCGAAGTTGTGGAATAAGATATGTTTTGGGGCTGAGTCAAAAGCTTAAATTAAGCAACCGGCCCAGCCTCTTTTCGTCTAACAACCCCGGCAGCCCGTACCTTTCGGTACGGCCTTCCGTTTCTTAATCAA
>JAZKYL010000105.1:0-19989 GCA_045612105.1 Eubacteriales bacterium | reverse complement strand
AGCACCACAAAATCTTTTTTATTAAAAAATGCCCCACCCACGCGCCTCCCCCGCGTCCCCGACAAATCAAAATTTGAACATAAAAAACGGCAGTCTTATTTGGCTGCCGTTTCTTTGATCTCGACCTTACAGGTTGAGCTTATTTTATGTTTTTCGTCGAAAATTATCTCGCCGATAGAGTCTGCTCTGACGAAACCGCTGACAGGATTCTTTACGCTGACTATATTTCCCTTCACCGTGGCTTCAACCGAGCTTCTCTCGAAGGAGAGGTCGCAATCCTCGGTGGTACAATCCTCCAAAATGAGATTTTTGCAGTAGCAGAGGGGCTGTGTTCCCTTTATGTGACAACGGACGAGGCGAAGATTCTCGGAATACCATCCGAGATATTCGCCCTCAAGCACGCTGTCGTAAACCGTCACGTTTTTTGCGTGCCAGAATGCGTCCTTGGTCTTGAAATTCGAATTTTTGATCTCCACGTTCTCCACGTATTGGAAGGAATACTTTCCCGTCATCGTGAGATCATAGATCTTCATATTTTTGCACTCGAAAAATGGATACATCGACTTCAGCTTAACGCCTGAGATCTCTAAATTATCGCATCGCCAGCCGAATTCCTCGCTATCGATATCGCAACGTGAAAGTGTGATATGTTTACACTCACGCAAAGCCTTTATGCCGTGAAGTCTCGATTCTTCGATCCCGATATATTCATCGTACCAAAGGGCGGCGCGGCAGGTCTCGGTCATGGTAACGTCCCAGATCTCAGCACCGCTTACGTGCCAGAATGGGTAGCGCAGCTCAAAGAGACAGTTCTCCACCTTGATATTTCTGCACTCCTTGAGGGCACTCTCTCCGTCGGCAGGGCCTGCAAATTTGCAATTTATCACGGTCGAATCCTCGATGTCGTAGAGCGCGCGCTCCTCGTCCATAATAAGATTTTCGTATATCATTTTCTGTTCCATTTCTTAATCCTGTACCATTAAAAGTCTCTTCTGCCCTCGATCGCGCGGTAGAGTGTGACCTCGTCGGCATATTCAAGGTCGCTTCCCATAGGCACACCATAGGCGAGTCTTGTAACCTTGATGCCCATAGGCTTTAAGAGTCTTGAGAGATACATAGCAGTTGCCTCGCCCTCGACCGTGGGATTGGTAGCCACGATAATCTCCTCGATCTCGCCCTCGCCAAGACGTGAAAGAAGTTCTTTTATTTTCAGCTTTTCGGGGGTGACTCCGTTCATCGGAGAAATAACACCGTGAAGCACGTGGTAAAGCCCCTTGAATTCCCTGACCTTCTCCATTGACATAACGACCTTGGGATCCGAAACCACGCAGACGGTAGTTCTGTCTCTCTGAAGATCGGCGCAGATCGGGCAGATATCACGGTCGGTTATGTTCTGGCAGACGGGACAGAGGTGGATCTTCTCCTTGGCTTCGAGTATGGCTTTGGCAAACTCCTCTGCCTCCTCAGCCGTCATATCAAGCACAGAAAAAGCCATTTTCATGGCGTTTTTTCTGCCGACTCCCTGCAATCTTCCAAACTGCTCGGCAAGTCTTTGAAGAGATTCGATATACTCTGCCATATCAGAAGAGTCCGGGGATGTTCATATTGCCGCTGATCTTTGCCATTTCCTCGGAGTTGGTGGTCTCAACGCGCTTGATCGCCTCGTTGACCGCAGCTACAAGTATATCGGACAGGGTCTCGATATCGTCGGGATCTACTATCTCGGGCTGAATATCGATAGAAAGGACTTCCTTTTTACCGTTGATATTAACGGTGACCATTCCGCCGCCCGCCTTGATCTCATACTCTTTTGCGTCAAGATCCTCCTGAAGCGCCGCCATATCCTCCTGCATCTTCTGTGCCTGACGAAGCATAGCCTGCATATTCTGGGGGCCTCCGCCCATTCCCTTAGGTATGTTTGCTCTCATTTTTATTCTCCTTAAATCTATTAATTTTTATTTTAGTCGTCGCTTTCGGCGGCTTCAAGTATTTTGTCTATAACGCTGTTTTCTGCTCTTTCCTCGTCGCACTCAAAGGTTACGTCGCCTTTTGCGTACTGTCTGCCCATAACTTGGGAAATGATGCGGAGGAAAAACGCCTCACCGCCAAAGAAATTTACGTTATTTATATCGTATTTCGTGGGAAATTTCAGCACTATCTTGCCGCTTTCGTCAGCATACCATTTTGCGCACTTGAAAAATGCCGATTGCATAGGGTCTGCCGAATCCATTCTTTCGGACACCTCGGCGCGGCTCTTAAAGGGCTTCAAAATACGCACGTTACCTCCCTTATTAGCTGCCTGAGGTGCGATTTGGTTGCCCATGGGGGCGGTTTTAATGCTATTATCTCTCGCTTTATCCTCTCTTTTGGGAGCTATGGCACCGGGAGCGTCACCGCGGAACATTTCGTCGTCGTCATCGTCGGAAAAGGCGGGACGGCGGGCTTGTCTTGCGGGTCTTGCACTTTCGGCAGGCTTTTCTTCGTTTGCCGCTTGCGTGGGAACGCTGATTTCAGCCGAAGCTGCGATCGGGGCGGCAAAGTTACCCGTGGCAAGATTGGATTCTATATTCGATATCCTTGCAAGCATAGCCTCGGGCGAGCTGTTAAGTCTCTCGTCGCACATACGGACAAGGGTAAGCTCGGCGGTAATTCTGCGCACGGCATTTGCCTTGGTCATAGCAAGCAACGCCTCCTGAAGCATTGAGCAATGATAGGATAATCTTTCGATAGTAAATGCCGATGCGAGGCTTGTGAGTGCCTGTGTCTCGCTGTCGGTGAGATCCAGGTAGGCAGACGCGTTCTTTGAGCTTTTGATTATCAAAAGATCGCGGTAAACCGAGATCAGATCCTGCCAGAACACCGTTATATCTCTTGAGGACTGCACCACCTCGTCGACGGCGGAAAAGATCGTTTCATAATCACGGTCGGCAACCGCTCTGACGACCGAAAGCATATTTTCCCTGCCCATTTTACCGACGGTGTTATTGACAAGTTCGTCGTCTATCCGCTCTCTGTTTCCGGCGCAAAGGTCAAGAAGGCTTATAGCGTCGCGCATACCTCCCTGCGCCTGCTTTGCAAGGAGCACAGCGGCGGACTCTTCAAGCTCGATTCCCTCGGCACTTGCCACGCGAAGGAGGTGATTTTTCAAGACATCGGTGGTTATTCGACGGAAATCAAATCGCTGACAGCGAGAAATGATCGTGGCGGGCAGTTTATGAAGCTCTGTGGTTGCCAGGACAAATACCACGTGCTCGGGGGGCTCTTCAAGGGTCTTAAGAAGCGCGTTGAAGGCACTGACCGAGAGCATATGGACCTCGTCGATGATGTAAACTCGGTATTTGAGGTTTGAGGGCGAATAGACGACCTCGTCTCGTATATCACGGATATTATCTACGCCGTTATTTGACGCGGCATCCATTTCAAGCACGTCGGTAGTAGCACCTGTCTCTATTGCCTGACAAGCGGCGCACTTTCCACAGGGGCTGCCGTCCTTGGGTTCAAGGCAGTTGACCGCCTTGGCAAGGATCTTCGCGCAGGAGGTTTTACCAGTTCCACGCGAGCCACAGAAAAGATACGCGTGGGAAAACTTGTTGTTCGCAACCTCGTATTTTAAAATAGAGGTTATATGCTCCTGACCGTAGACCTCATCAAAGGTACGTGGGCGCCATTTACGATATAAGGCTTGATGCATTTTAAACCTCCGATGGATCTTTTTGTTGCACAAAAAGATCAGTGAAATTTGCGCTTCGCGCAAGTGAAATATTTTGCTGTGCAAAATGTGAAATGTTGCTCTCTGACGACAGCAACGTGAAATCTTTCCGCAAAAGCGGAAAGGTGAAAGAGACAAGCGTACAACCTAAAAACAAAAGATCGGTCGTGAGATTTTTGAGCGAGCTGCTTTTGAGGACAGCAAGCTATGCTTGCGTAGGGAGACGCCGTATCGCGAAAATTTCAGTGAGCTAATTTTGAGCGAGCAGGTTTTGAGGGAAAATCGTCGTTTTTGCTGACCGAGCCGTACAAGGGTACGGCGGGAGGCACAAACGGCGATAGAAAAAGCCGAAATTTGATGAAATCCGTGAGGATTTCTACCTCTTTTTGCTTTACTGCTTAAATCTTTCTCTGTTTTTTCTTTATTCTTTTCGGCTTTTTCGGTTTCACCAAAAGATGCCGATCAAAAAATGTCGTGTACGTGAAACAAGACCATACACCGCAAAGTCGAACTTCGACTCCACGCGATCTTCATACCCTCTGCTCAAGGCAGGCACCCTCGCGGCACATCGGGTTTACCGCTTAATGCTGCTTGGTCCCCCATCTGACATGGTTCACAGCTCCCAATTGCGCAAGACCCGCCTCTCAACACAGAGGATAGGACTCAATTCGTAAAGTTTCCGCCCTCAAGTGCGGAATCCACCCCTGCTGTAGCGGATTTCAGGTACAGGGCTCCGCTAAATCCCCGGCTGGTATGGCCTTGTTTCACAGCACACGACTGTGAACGTTTATTCAATATATGCCGTTTTTTCGCGGCTCTATATATTATAACAGATTTGTTTCATATTTTCAATAGGTTTTTGAAAAATTAACATTTATTTTGCTTTTGATCGTTTTTCGAATAAACTACGGTTGTGATTTTCAAATTTTGATTTGTCGGGGACGCGGGGATGCGTGCCTCCGGCGGGTCGCTTTTTAGAAAAAAGCTCCGCAAAAACTTTCGGAATTTTTGGGCGCTCTAGTAGTGGCGCAGGATTTTTCGCTCCTGCGGAGCTAAAAAAATCCCTCACGATCGCATCTTGGTTGAAAGGGTGTTAAACCCAGCCAAAGCATTTATTTTAAAGCAAAATCCAACTAAGTTGAAGTAAGAAAACGTCTAGAAAAAGTCGGCTTTGCCGACAGGTGAGGGTGATTCTTAAGAGGGAGAGGATGTTGAAGATTTCAAAAAAGCGACTTGTCGCCTTTTTGGAATCGAAACCCTCGTCCTCTTAAGCGGCGATTCTTTGGTTCGTTTCTTGCCGACGCGGGCAAGAAATGAACAAAAAATAAACACACAGATAAATTGCAATTTACAGAAAAGTGCATCCCGAAAGCTCGGGATGCACCATTGGAAATTTTATTTAATGAGAATGTATTCGATATACATTACGTCGCCTTCAGCGGAAGTGCTTTGGAAATAGTCAAATCTCAGTTTTGCAATATTTCCCTGCCATTTTTCATGTTCGGCAAGATCTATAACAAGGGTATGATACTGACCGTCTACGATCATTTTCGAATTTACCGATTGGCTCTCTGCCTCTTTGGTGTTTTCGGAAGTTGTAAAAAAGAGTTGCGATGTATAGGAGGACTGCGAGTTCGCGGTAGGTATCATATATCTGATAAGGATATTGGTATAATCATCGGTACTCAGATTCGAGGAGCTGAGATTAAAGGTCACGTTAACGTCGCTACCACCAGTTCTTTCAAGAGCAAGAGCATTTTGCTCACTGTCGTAAGACGCGTTAGTATAGCTCTTTGACGTGATCTTGCTCTCGCTTCCCTCTTGGCTTAGATCGATCATAAAGCCATCGGCTCTGACTAAAGCGATTCTCTTGATATAGACCTTATCGCCTTCGGCGCAGGTGCCGTTGAAGTAATCAAGTCTCATAACTGCAACGTTACCCGTCCAAGACTCTTCGGCAGACAGATCGAAGGTCGCAGTGTGATACTGTCCGTCGACGGTCAGGGTAGCTGACACTGTTCGGTCAGCAGAAATGCCACCGTCACTGGTTGAATAATACAGCGAGGAGACGTAAGTGCTCTTTGAGTTGGTAGTGGGCAACATATATTCAACAACAAGCTTGGTATACTCAATAGTGCTTAAGTTAAGCGATGAGAAATCCAAAGATGCGTACACGTCACTTCCGCCTACTCTTTCAAGCACAACTGCACTTTGAGTTTCGTCATAAGATGCATCAGTATAGTTCAAGAAATAGAACAGATTCTCCGTATTCGGAACTGTCAAATCATTATCTACCGCGATATCAGGATAATCCTTAGTCGTAAGCTTTATATTCTTGACGTACATAACGTCGCCAACAGCCGCCGGTTGTGTAAATGGGTCAAATCTTATCTTGTGCATCTCGCCTGAGCATTTATTTTTGGGGACTCTGATCGACAGAGTGTGATACTCTCCGTCGCGCACGATAGTTCCCTTAACTGTATAAGCTTCCTCATAGTTATACTCATCACCCGAGGCCAAGAAAAGGACAAGAGTATCAGACGACTTTGAGTTGGTCTCGGGAAGCATATAGGTTATCTCGATAGTATTGAAATCCTCTTGAGCGGTTATAACCTTGTCGGAGTTCCAATCAAAGTTCAAGGAAACGTAGGGGTCGCTGCTGTTATCGATATAAAGCTTCAATGCCTCCTCTACGCTATCATAGCTTGTCTGAATATGCTTGGGAGCATGGAAGATATCAGCATTGCTTTCCTTGGAAAAGTCCATATCCATCATATCGAACTTTCCGCAGGTTATAAGCTGATCGTAACGGTCCTCGGAAAGCGAGGGGTTGGTTGTGAAGTCCTTGTTCTCCTCAAATACGTCTCTTATCTGCTCAAAGCTACCGGTTGCGAAGATGTAGCTATACTCGATGGGCTTATAGCTCTGCATAACGATCGAGCAAGAGGGTGCGACGTAGCTGGTGGAATTCGCCATAGGATCCTTGCTGCCGTCGTACTTATGTCTTATAGCGATATGCTTCTGGATATTGGGACAATAGGTACCAAATCCGAAGTCTTCCTCGCCCTCGGCGGTCTCGGTGGTATTGAGCCAGATCGACCAGGTCTCGGTGTTGCCCTTATAGAGCGGGAAGTTTTTAGCGTTTGCCCAGCCTTCGAGCTCGGCTTCATAGAATACGTTATCCATATCCCCTGTCCAAGGATTGATACCGTTATAATAGGACAGAGTGTCAAAATAGCTTACAAGATACACCGCGGGGATTTCCTGTCCGCCCGCAATATGCGTCCAACCCGAGAAGTCGGTCATCACGTTATCGACTAAAACGTAGTCGTCATCGGCGCCCTCGTCCTTACCCTCCATTATGGTATATGTATTCTCATAATAAGTATAGGTAAGACCGTCATATATGGTTTCATAGGTAGTGCCCTTAACGTAAGCCCAGTCGAGGGACTGAGAAACTATGTAAATATAGTCATTTTCCTCGTCGTATTCCACGTCGATAAGGCGGTCGGAGCCGTTATTCTTTCTATCACCGCCCTGAACGGGGTTATAGGGCCATTTAGTAGCAGTCTCACTATCACCGTTGGGAACCGAGACGTATCCCTCACCATAGAGCGAGTCGGTATCCTTGTTGGTGTACGTGCCGTAGAAGGACTGCTGGATAAGTCTGCCCGTGTCGTGGATGTTGACAAGATTAGAAAGCTCGTCATCACCGTCCAGCTTATCCTCAAAGTAGGTCATAGCGCCGCCCCAGGAGAGTCGGACACCGATCTTGTAGCGGTCGTTCTCTACACAGAGATCGTCATCATAAACGGGAATCTGCTCAGACTGAAGATCGTGAAGAACAAAGCTTGCCTCAACCTTCTCGCAGGTGTCGATGGTCAGCTTTTTAAGGCTTGCTCCGATATTTCCGTAGATATAGCCTTCAATAAGACCTCTGAATTCGGTTTTTGCGGATTCAAGGAAGAAATAGTCGGTCTTTTCTTCTTCGCCGAGTGTATAGGTGATATAGACCTGTATGGGAGCTGTCGACTCATAGCTGAACTTCAGGCGGTTGAAATCTTCGGCAAAAAGCGCGTCGTCGAAAACGATCTCAAGACCCGTGTCAAAGACAAATTTATCGTCATTGACCGAATCATAGCCCGTAGCGGTATATATAAGACCGCTATTTCCCACAACGGTTGACGTACCATCATTCTCGATTATCACGGTTTCGCTGTTTACCAAACGTCTTCTCAAATCGCAGATATCCTTGGCAGTAATTTTGCCGTCGCCGTCTATGTCTGCATTCTCGCTGAGCTCGAAGGGTGCAGAACCGTTATCGTAGTCATAATTTGCGAGATACTGACGGAACAGTATCAAGTCTTTGGTGTCGACTCTTCCATCGCCATTCGCATCACCTGATCTTGCCGCGTTTGCCGCCAAGACACCGCAAGTAAAGATCACCGCAGCCATAACAAATACTGCTATGAAGATCCATAACGAAGCTTTTTTGTTTGTTTTCATAATACTTTTTCCTTTTTATATAATAGTATTTTTATGATTCTTGCATCAAATTTCTGCTACCGTATCTTCAATACGTCTTTTGGGAACTATATAATTTCGGTTTTCGTCGAGATAGTATTTTATATCCTCGCTCGCGCTGACTTCCACCACCGCACTTGTATGAGCGGGATATCCGAATCCGATGACGCAGCTGATATCAAGGCTTTCGTCGATAGAAAGCATCTCGCGGAGCTTATCTGCCTTGACGCTGCCCAAAATACAGGAGCCTACACCGTGAGCGAAAGCCGCCAAGGTAAGATTGCTTGCGGCAAGACCTTCATCGAAGGGAGTAAATCGGCTTTGAAGAGCCTTTTCGGTGAGAATGACCACGAAAAGAGTCGGTCGCTCGCCCATCTTCGGTCTTCCCTGTCCGTCGGGAAGAGCACCGCCCCAGCTTGTGATGTCGAAGACCGCGTTGACCGTCTCGGGGGTGCGGATATAGATATATTTTAGCGGTTGGCGGTTCATTGCGCTTGAAGAAAGCTGTGCCGCTCTCTTCATATCGGAGATGACATCTTCTTCGACAGGTCTGCTCTCGTCGAATCGGCGATAGGTTCGTCTACCCTCAAGTAGAGTCATTATTTCGTTAGAAGTCATAATAATCTCCATTCCGCCGCCTTGGCGGCACAAATAATAATCGATGAATTTTGCTTAAAAGGCAAAATTCGCGCGTGAAACAGTTAAATTACCTATAAGTGGGAAGTAACTTTCACGCTATTTCCTTTCGATAAATTGCAATTCGGGATACTGTCCTTTGAAATGGTGCCTCCTGATATCCATAAAACCATTTCTCTATCAAAAACAATAATACTTCATTATAATTATAACATAAATGAAAATTGTTGTCAATAGAAAAGCGCGGCGATTTTATAAAATCGCCGCGCTTGGGTATTTATTTTCAAATTTTGATTTGTCGGGGACGCGGGGGAGGCGCGTTCGAGAAACTTTTTGAAAAAAGTTTCTCGAGCTCTTCAAAAACTTCCCCCAAAAATGGTTGGAAGTGTAGCTGTATTGTCTTATAAAACCGTGAGGATTTTAATCTAAGCCTTACTGCTATCGTGTTGCAAGTTTAGTTGGGAACTCTTTAATCAAAAGAGTTTCCTATACACCCGAAACCCGATAGAAGATGAACTTTGATTCAAATCAATACGGGTTCAAAGGACAACATTGGTGTAATTTAAACCTTTTTTCAGGGAAGTTTTTTGACACACTTTTTTTCAAAAAAGTGTGCCGCCGGAGGCATCGCATCTCCCCACTAAATTGCAATTTATCAAATCGCGATCTTTTTCAGCGTTGTACCGAGGGCGATCAAAGCCGCGCCGTGGGGGGCGGCAGTTGAGTCAGCGAAGAGAAATTTGGGGATATCCATGCCGCCGAAGCGTTCGTATTGCTTCATAAATTCGTCCCAGAACAGTTCTTTGTGCTCGAAAAGTCTGCCGCAGAGCACCACTCGTTCGACGCACAAAAGATAAGCCGCATTGGAAATAGCGTATGCCAGGTGTTTTGCGGCATCGTTGAAAAATCCAAGCGCAAATTCGTCGCCAATGTCGGCATCCGACACAAGCACGTGGAATTTCTTGCCCGAACGCGCTTTAATTCCTCGAATCGACGCGTACTGATCGAGACAGCCGCGCTTGCCGCATCTGCATTCAAGTCCGTCGGGCACCACAACCGTGTGACCAAGCTCGAAAATGCCCGGCTTGTCGATTATTCTGCCGCCAAGCATCAGTGCCATACCGATACCGTGATCTGCACGGACGAGCAGTGTATCCTTCACCTTACCGCGCCTTGCGGCGAAAAGGATACAGTTGGGGTCGTGTTCAAGATAGGTGGGAACCGAATATCTTTCGCTGACCAATTCCGTGATCGGCACGTTTTCCCAATCGCTTCTTCCGGGAATTTTTATAGAAATGCCGTCTTTGGCATTGACCACACCCTGCATAGCGATGCCAATGCAGAGAAGGTGACGGTCGGAGAGGGTTGCCACGATCGAATCCAGCAGGGAATAGATACAGGCAATGAGATTATCCTTGCTAGAGAGGTCGGCATCGGAGGAAAACTCCTCTACCACGTCACCCTGGAGGTCGGTGAGAGCGGCGCGAAGCCCCATATCGTTGACGTCGAGCCCAATGGCGAAATGCTTTTTGGTGCAGACCTCAAGATAGGATGGCGTACGGCCTGCCGCACCGTCGGGAGTGGCTTTTTTCTCACAAAGATAGCCCTCCTCAACAAGCTGTGCGGTGATTGTGGAGACCGCGCCCCAGCTCATCCCCAGTCGCTCTGCGATCTGCTTGCGTGTCAATGCGCCTCGGCTTTTGACGAGAGAGAAGACGTCGGCTGCGTTCAGCTCCTTCATATCCTTTTGATCAATATAATTTTTCACGTTTTTCCTCACTTTTTTTATTCTTACTATTGACAATTATATCACCGCGTGATATAATTGTCAATAGAGATTTATGAATTTAGATAGTTTTTTTATGAAATATGTTATAGCTTGTTTCAATTTTTGATTTGGCGGGGGGGGGGGGGAGGCGCGTTCGAGAAACTTTTTGAAAAAAGTTTCTCGAGCTCTTCAAAAACTTCCCCCCAAAATGGTTGGAAGTGTAGCCATTTCATCTTATGAAATCGTGAGGATTTTTATCAAAGCCTCACTGCTATCGTATTTCGGGTGTGTTGCAAACTCTTTTGTTTAAAAGGTTTCAAATAAACTTGCAACACGATAGAAGATAAATTTCGGTTAAAATCAATACGGTTTCCCAATACTATATTGGTGAAATTTTTATCCTTTTTAGGGAAGTTTTTTGGCTCCACCTTTTTTTCAAAAAAGGTGGAAAACCGCGCCCCCTGCGTCCCCGCTAAATTGCAATTTATAGAATAATAAAGGACATAAAAATGAGTATTCTTTTCAAAAACGTGAATCTGCCCGAGTTTTGCGGGTATGATTCATCGGTCAATCTTTTAGTCAAGGACAAAAAAATCGCGTACATTGGCAAGGATATTCCAGAGAGTGCCGACAGAGTGATCGAGGCAAACGGAAACCTTATGTTGCCTGCCTTTTACAATACCCACTGTCACAGCGCTATGACTCTTTTCAGGGGCTACGGCGACGATCTTCCTCTTCAGCGTTGGCTTGAGGAGCGTATTTTTCCCGCCGAGGACAGACTGACAAGCGAGAGTGTTTATTACGGATCTATGGTGGCTATTGCCGAGATGATCAGAAACGGTACAATTTCCTTTTCGGATATGTACTTTTTCCTCGACGATACGGCAAGGGCGGTTGAAGAGAGCGGAGTAAAGGCAAACCTTTCGCGCTCTATCGTCTCTTTTGATCCCGATATTGATTGCGAAAACGATGCGAGAATAAAAGAGGCTATCGAGGTTTTCGATCGCTGGCACGGTAAAGCCGACGGAAGAATTAAGATCGATATGTCGCTCCACGCGGAATATACTAACGTAGAGAAGTGCGCGAGATACGTTGGCGCTCTTGCCAAGGAGAGAAACACCGGTCTTCAGGTGCATATCTCCGAGACGGCAAAGGAGCACGACGAGTGTATTCAGCGTCACGGTGTGACTCCTACGAAATTTTTCCTTGAAGCGGGTGTGCTTGACGTCCCCGTTACCGCCGCCCACTGCGTTTGGGTCGACGATGAGGATATTGCTATAATGGCGAAAAAGGGAGTCAGTGTGGCACACAATCCTGTAAGTAACCTGAAGCTTGGAAGCGGCATTATGCCATACAAGAAAATGAAGGACGCGGGAGTCAATATCACTCTTGGTACCGATGGCGCGGCTTCTAACAATCGGCTTAGTGTGCTTCGTGAGATGCAGTTTGCTTCTCTTATTCACAAGGGCAACGATCTCGATCCCTCTGTTACTCTGGCGGCTGATATGATAAAGATCGCCACAAAAAACGGTGCTATTGCACAAGGCAGAGAGGATTGCGGCGAGATAGCCGTGGGAATGGCGGCTGACCTTCTTCTTGTGGATATGAGCGCATTTAACAATATTCCGTCCTATAATTTTGAGTCGACGGTCTGCTATTCAATGACCGAGGAGAATATCCTTATGACTATTTGCGACGGTAACATACTTTACGATCGCGGTGCATACACTACCATTGATGAGGAAAAGCTCCGAAGCGAGGCTCGGAGGGTGATCTCTCACTATTTCGATTAAGGTGGTGCTTGCGGTGGCAAAGAATTTGATAGGGACGAAAAAAGACAGTTTTACATCGGGTGTTCTTATTCTTTCTTTGTCTGCCGTTATTGTAAAAATAATCGGACTTATATACAAAATTCCCATGCTCAGGCTCTTGGGGAGCGAGGGCATGGGGTATTTTAATTCAGCTTACGAAATTTACACACTTTTTTGCACGGTTGCCACTACCGGCTTGCCGGTGGCGATGTCGGTGATGATATCGTCAAGGCGTGACGGCGGCGGGGCGAGAGAGATCTTCTATGCCGCCATTAAGCTGTTTTTGATACTTGGTGTTATTGGGTGTGGAATAATGATCGCGTTTGCTAAGCCGTTTGCGGTCTTTCTCGGGAGTGAGAAGGCGGCATATTGTATACTTGCTATTGCTCCCACAGTATTTCTGATATGTCTTTCAAGTGCGTTCAGGGGATATTTTCAGGGCAAGAGCAGAATGGCTCCTACGGCGGTCTCACAGATAATCGAGGCTCTCGGCAAGCTTGTTTTGGGCTTGATATTCGCTTTCGTTGCCCTTTCGGCGGGGCTTTCTACCGAAATAGTTGCCGCTTTTGCGGTGATGGGCTTGACTCTTGGAACTCTTGTGTCGGTCTTATATCTTGCTTTGACCAAGCGTTATGGGGAAAAAAGATCCAACGAGATATTGCCCGACGAAAGCGAGAGGGGAATTATCCCAAGACTTTTGAGGACGGCGGTGCCTGTCACTCTTTCGTCGGCGGTCATAAGCGTGACGAAGGTCATCGATATGTCGATGATTTTGCGGCGATTGCAGGATCTTGGGCAGAGCAGTGACAGGGCTTTTGCGGCTTACGGAAATTATACCACTCTTGCTTTGCCGCTTTTCTCACTTGCTCCCGCGCTTATTTCGTCGGTGGCGATGCCATTGATCCCGTCGCTTTCGGGGGCTATCTCAAATGGAGACAGAGAGGAGCAGACGAGAGTGGTAGGCGATGCTATGAAGCTGACTTGTCTTGTCTCAATGCCGATCTCCTTCGGATTGACGCTTTTCGCAAGACCTATATTGGAATTGCTGTTTGCGGGCGAGGACGAGGCTATAGCTTCAGCAGCCCCTCTGCTCTGTATTCTTGGGCTTTCGGTGGTGCTTTCCTGTATGATAACCGTAGGGAATGCCATACTTCAAGCCTACGGAAAGCCGTCGGTGCCGATTTTTTCTATGGTTCTCGGTTCTGTGGCGAAAATCGTGATAGCTTATTTACTTATTGGAGACCGAAGGGTGGGGCTCATAGGCGCGCCGATCAGCACTTTCTTTTGCGATCTGATTATCAACGCGGTTAATTTTTACTATATTTGCAAGGCTATGCCACATTTACCGAGTCTTGGAAAGGTGATGCTACGTCCTGCCCTCGCAGCGGCGGTGTCTGTGTCGGTTGCAAGGCTTGCTTATAATATACTCTGCACTCACGTGGGTGAGAGTGCTTTGGTGACAGTGGTCGCCATTGCTTTGGCGGCAATTATGTATTTGATCTGCGCTCTGGTTTTTGGGGCGGTTGACAAAGAAGATATCGCAAAATTTCCGATTATCGGAAGGATGCGAATATATAGATAAAAACGGTATAAAATAAAAAGGATGGATAATAAAATGACAAATGAAGAAAGAATTGAAAAGGTTAATTATCTGATAAATGCCGAGAGATACGGCTTTGACGATCTTGTGCTTGTTATGGAGCTGTTGCGCGCCGAGGGTGGATGTCCTTGGGATATTGAGCAGACTCACAAGAGCATTCGCAAGGATTTTATCGAGGAGACGTATGAGGTCATCGAGGCGATAGACACCGACGATCCCGTGCTTCTTCGCGAGGAGCTTGGAGACGTGCTTTTGCAGGTGGCATTCCACTCCCAGATCGAGAGAGAAGAGGGAAGATTTGACATTTACGACGTTACCAATGATATATGCGTCAAGCTTATCCACCGTCATCCCCACGTTTTTGGCGAAGTGAAGGTTAATAACAGTGAGGATGTGCTTGTTAATTGGGATAAGATCAAGGGTGAGGAAAAGCACAGAGACACTTTGACCGACAAGCTTCGCGCGATCCCTCCGATGCTCCCCGCGCTGATGAGAGCGCAGAAGGTTGGTAAAAAGGCTTCGTTTTTCGACTTTGAGACAGCCGATGCCGTTTTTGACAAGCTCTATGAGGAAATAGAGGAGGTCAGAGAGGCTATGAAACGCGGTGATCAGGATGACATAAACGAGGAGATCGGGGATCTGCTCCTTACCGTTACAAGCCTTGCCAGAAAAGCAAAAACCGACTCCGAGCTTGCTTTGACTAATGCGACAAACAAGTTCATCGATCGCTTTGAAAAAGTGGAAAAATATGTAAATTCACAAAATAAAAACGTTGAGGAGCTTTCAATGAAGGAGCTTGATGCGGTCTGGGATGAGCTGAAGCATCAAAAATAGTGGCAAAAATACTTAAAAAGTATGAAAAAATTTCTTTTTTTAGTAGTTTTTTTGAAAAACCTATTGAAAAAATGTTTAGACTATGGTATAATTAGCTAAACAAAGTGGTCGGATGGAGTTATTTGATGTTGCTTTTGCTACATCTTATGACCGCCGACAACAAAAAAATAATTATAAAAAAGAAAGAGGTTTATTATGAACAAGTTACAGTTAACAGAAGCAGTTGCAGCAAAGGCAGCAGGTTTGACAAAGAAGCAGGCAGCAGAGGCAGTTAATGCTGTTCTCGACGCTATCACAGAGGCTCTCGCAGCAGGCGACGACGTAAAGATCACCGGTTTCGGTGGCTTTGAGGTTAAGGAGCGCGCAGCAAGAACCGGTAGAAACCCCAAGACCGGTGAGGCAGTTGAGATCCCCGCTTCCAAGTACGTAGCTTTCAGCGCAGGCAGCGCACTCAAGGACAAAGTTAACGGCTAATGCGACTTGACAAATATCTGAAGATTTCAAGAATTATCAAGCGGCGCACCGTTGCCAACGATGCCTGCGATGCAGAGCACGTTACGGTAAACGGCAGACCCGCCAAGGCATCTTACGACGTTAAGGTGGGGGATGAGATCGTGGTCAGCTTTGGTCAAAGGTCTCTCAAGGTCAGGGTTCTTGACGTGAGAGAGCATGCCGCCAAGGCAGACGCAAGCTCGCTTTATGAGGTAATTGAATAATCGGAGACATCTCCGCATATATTGTACAAAGATATATGCGGAGGTGTTTTTCTTATGGGAGATATAAATTCGGCACATTCCTTTTCGTCAAAAATGAGGGAGGGGATAGCGGTTGACGGTGTTCTTGACGTTGTCAGCTTTGACGAGGGCGGTGTGGTGATGGAGACCACTTGCGGCAGCTTTGCTGTTGAGGGAGAGGGATTGCACGTAACCGTTCTTAACGTCACCGACGGTAAGGTTGTTATTGAGGGCAGAGTTAACGGTGTTTATTATTTTGATAACAGTCCCAAGCAAAAGAGAGGGCTTTTCGGTAAAAAAGAATGATAGATATTCCGCAGGATCTGCTCTTATCTTTGCTTTTGAAGTCGCTTGCGGGCGGTGCTTTGTTAGGCGTTTTTTATGACGTTATAAGGGCTTTTAAGATGCTTTTCGGGGTCAAATATGGCGTTGATGCAGTCAAGACATCGTCGAAGGGTGTGAAGATAGGAGCTTTCGTTGTCACTTTTTTGACCGACGTGATCTTCTGGGTCTTCGCAGGGCTTCTTTCGATCGCGATTATCTATTCGGTGGGCGGAGGACGGTTTCGGGGATTGACCTACTTGGCGCTTGCCGTGGGATTTATTATATATTATCTCACTTTTGGCAGGCTGATGTTGAAAATCAGCGCGTTTTTTGTGAAGCTTCTGAAAAAGACCGTGAGGGGGCTGATAAGGCTGGTTTTAGCTCCGTTAAAATGGATTTTGCGCCTTATTATTTCGCTCTACCACTTGACAATCGGCAGAATTATTGGTAAAATAAAGGTAGCTGTTGCGGCTTCGCGCGAAAGGAAGCGAGAGGCGGCTTTAGCAAATATTGCCGAGCCCCTTGAGGGTGAGAGCGGAAAGGAAGACCCCAAAAATGTCGATGAAAAATACCGATTTAGAAAAGAAGGACGTATCAGCTTCGGGAGGCGACCTGATTGACGGCACTGAGCTTGAGTTCAACGAAAAAAATCTTGAAAAATCCATAAAAAAGGGTCTTTCCGCGCCTTATGCCAAGGTTTTGTTACGGCTTATCTTAGTAATTCTCGTGGTTACGTCTATTGGAATGTTTGTGACGGGAATTATGAAATACAGCGAGCTTCAGCGCGAGGCTGAGGCACTTGAGAAGCAGAAGGAGGCGTTGTCTGCCGAAGTGGAGGAGCTTCAATATCTGCTTGGCTGTTGCAACAGTGATGATGAGCTGGTCAGACGGGAATACGTGATCAGAATGGCGAGAGAAAAGCTGGGGCTTTATCTGCCCGATGAGATCATTTATTATAATGATACTAATGATAAGAAGTAGATTGATAAAAATTAGCACCGCAACGGACGTTTTTCTCCGTTGCGGTGTTTTGTGCGATTTAGCCAACTAAAGCACTACGTGCTTGTACAATAGGTAGAAACTTCAAATGCGAACTGCGCTTCGTTGACAAGACAGTGTATATGTGCTATAATGGATATAGGAACAAATAAGCTTTAAGGAGGGATAACAGAATGAGAAACAAGCCTACCAACGCGATTCATAGAAATATCCCTCTTAGGAAAAGATTATTCATCGAATTGAGGAGGTAATGAACATGATGAAGCGTATATTAATTATATCGATGACAGTAATTATTTGTTTGTCTGCGTTTCCGTTATGTACTTTTGCCGAAGCTTCCGATGCGACTGACTTCGATGGCATATTTGTGTCTGAACCGATTGGCAAACCGGAAATTGATATAGAATTACTTATAAAGAACAGAGTTACTAAAGAACTCGTAGACGAAATATATTATACTAAAACAACCGGTAGACTCGAAGAATACACCCTTGATCATTCCATATATTTGTTGGAATACCCTGTATTTACCGATTATTGGAATAATGTATCATCAATGGATTATAAGGGGTTGACTGATGCAATCTACGATAGTTATCCCAACATATACATTCCTTTGTTTGGTGATGTTTCAGATTCTAAAGGAAAAATGCATAACCGCGTTATAGGTTATGCGAAATTAACATATGATTGGTTGGATAAAGATTATCGCTTTTCAATGGGTGTGTATGATGTTTCCGATAATGATTATAAAGATAAGAAAACCTTGTGGATTTCAGAAAAAATCTCAGAATATTTGATGCAAAATGAAATCGTTGCTGAACAGGTGTTTTTGATTAAATATCCTTCATCTGTGGCAGAACATCTCGAAAAAGAAGTTGCTGTGATAAAAACAAAGGACGATACAATTATTCTTGATATTACAAACAGTTTGAGAAATAACGAAACCGGTCAGGCTATTGCATATAACATCTCAGAATACAGAGCACTACGTATGGAGATTGAAAAAGAAATATATCAAGTAGTTGTCGGAGGATGGGAAAATAATCCCGCGGATCACAATAACGGAGGAAATTGGATAATATATGTTACTATAGTAACACTTGTTGTGGTTGTAGTATCCTTCCTGCTGGTTAAGAAACATCGAAACGTTAATAAGAATTGAACTTCAATCCCCAAATAGAGTAATATTTCGTTAATACATAACAAAAAACGGCGGCCTGTACCGAAAGGAAGAGGCTGCCGTGATTTTTCATAAATCGATAATTCTTGCGTGGATTGGATCAAAGCGCAAATATCCACTGGGCGATCATCATTGTCATAGGAATAGTGGCAACGGAGAGGATAGAGGTGGTGCCGACGGTGAGGGAGGAATAGCCCGAGTCGAGTCCGTAGTTTTCCGCCATCATGGTGACCGAGCTTGCAGTTGGCAGAGACGCGGCGGCGGTGACGAAGATTGCGTAGATCTCAAGTCCTTCAATGGGAACGAGAATGAGTACGAGCTTGGAAAGCAGACAGATAAGCAAGGGGAAGGCGACAAGCTTTATTGCGTTGAAATAGTAGATCTTCCAGTTGAGGAATATCTTTTTGGGGCTTTGTGTCGCGATCAGCGCGCCTGTTACCAGCACCGAGATGGGGGTGCAGAGATTTGAGATATACTGAAGGGCTTTCGTGATGAACTCGGGGAGCTCAAATCCTACCGCGGGGGTCTTCAGCAAAAAGAATGCGAAGCCGATGACGCAGGGAATGGTGCCGAAATTCACAAGGGCTTTTTTGACGGTCAGCTTGATGTCGTTGCGCTTGCGTCCCATTATTATAAGTCCCCAGGTCCAGAGCAGAATATTGAAGCTGACGCAGAGGAAGGATGCCATGAACTGTCCGCGCCCCGGCAAGAGCGCCTCGAAGATGGGGAAGCCGATAAAGGCGCAGTTGGTGAACATAAAGCCGAATTCCGACAGCTTTTGCTCGTCTATATTCTTATAAAGGGGGAGGGCGAAAAGATAGGAGATCGCGGCGAGGAGAAAGTGAAAGACGAAGCCCAGCACTATCATTATAAGCGCGGTTTTCAGGTTTTCTTCATTGTATTCCGCGCCTGCCAGGGAGCCTGCAAGCAAGGCGGGCTGTCCTACCCACAATATAAGCTTGGAGAGTTTTTTTGATGCTACGTCGTCGATAATTCCAAGCTTACGGCAGAAAAAGCCTACCGCCAGCAGGATAAAGAGGGAAGCGACGACGATATAAAGTTGATTGAAATTCATTTTTGTCAGTTCCTTTTTTTTATTGTAGCATTTTGCGGCGAAATTTCGGCAAAACGCAAGCCTTTATGTAGTTACTCGGAGATCTTTTCCTTGATCTTTTTCATATCCTCCAGCATATCCTCTTTCTTTCGGGGGTCACGGAGGACGGCTGCGGGGTGGTAGACGGCGGTCATAAGATAGTTGCCCTTTTTGAACCAGGTGCCGTGCTCTTGCGTGATCTTGAAATCGGGTTTAATGAGTCGCATCGCCGCGATTCTGCCGAGGCAGACGATGACCTTGGGGTTAATAAGCGCGACCTGTTCTCTGAGATAGCCGATACAAGCATCCTCTTCTGCGGGAAGGGGATCGCGGTTTTTGGGAGGACGGCATTTGAGAATGTTGGCTATGTAGACGTCCTCGCGCTTGATGTCTATGGCATAGAGAAATTTGTCGAGAAGCTGACCCGCACGACCGACAAAGGGGGTTCCCGAAAGGTCCTCCTGTTCGCCGGGTGCTTCGCCCACGAAAAGTATGTCTGCATTCTCGTTTCCTACACCGAAAACACAGTTGGTTCTCGTTTTGCAGAGCTCGCATTTTTCACATTCCGCACATGATTTTTTTAGTTCGTCCCAGGTCATATTTTTTACCGTCCTTTCGGAGATTAATTCAAAGTTTGATTTGTCGGGGACGCGGGGGAGGCGCGTTCGAGAAACTTTTTGAAAAAAGTTTCTCGAGCTCTTCAAAAACTTCCCCAAAAAATGGTTGGAAGTGTAGCCATTTCATCTTATGAAATCGTGAGGATTTTTATCAAAG
>JAZKYL010000104.1:0-1609 GCA_045612105.1 Eubacteriales bacterium | reverse complement strand
TGTTGGAGCCCGACAATGAGGATTATAAAAAATGGGCTCTTTGGATTGATGAAAAATATAAAATTTTGAAACGTCTGATTCTACAGGAAAAGTCGGAAATTTCTATGGGAATGAAGTTTCTGACATGTACGAGGAGCAATCATGATACATAAATTTACACTTGAAAACGGAACGGTGTTTAGTCTTCGACCGTTGTTAAGAGAGGAAATAGACGAGGCGCAGCTTTTATGTGATGCCTGCGTTGGTAAAAATCTGTATTCAAAAGAGGAAATTGCCGCAGCGATTGATGCCGAGGACAGATTCTTTTATCTTCTGAAAAACGAGAAAGAAGAAACCGTTGGATATATATATTACTATCTTACCGATGAAGCATACATAGCAAAATACGCAAAGCTTGAAGTGGAGCTGTTTCGCTCGGTTTACAAACAGCAAGAAAAAAGAATTGGTAAGATACAGTCGGTAGGACTAAAAAATGAATACCGAGGAAATGGGCTTGCAGCTTATATGATACAGTTCATCTTGAAAGATCTTCGGTCTATTTCCACAGAAGCGGTGTTTATCGTTTGTTGGAAACCGGGCGGTTTTGTACCGCTGAAGCGAACTTTGATAAACTGTGATTTCAGATTCTTAGTAGAAGCAAAAAAGGTTTGGTATGATGATACCAAACTGATATGTCCCTATTGTCACGGCAGATGTGTGTGTGATGCCGAGGTTTATTATAAATTACTGAATGAGGAGAAAAACAATGAAGCTTAAACTTTTGCCCAAATTTATCATTTCCCTTGGAATTGTCGGACTTGTATTGACGATTGCGGTATCGCTATTTAGTTATGCAACCTCGAAATCCTACCTTGAGGATATGTACGCCGATCGCGTCATGACCAACAGCAATGCTATTGCCGCTATGCTTGACGTAGAGGACGTAAAAACAATTCTCGCCGAGGGCGGCGACAATACACCTGAATACAAGGAAATGTACGACCTTTTCAATAAGCTGAAACAAGACGGTGATATTACCTTCCTCTCTCTCGTAATTCCCGACGAGGACAGCGTTTGCTTCTATATTGACGCAATGGTGGAGGAAATGGGTGATGATCCCGCAAATCAGCTCCCATACGGTAGCGACATTCTTTATGTTGATGCCGCAAATCCCGATGATCCGGCAGATATGGAAAAGTACATCTTAATTTGGCAGCGTTACGCCGAAAACAAGGGAATAGATCAGCCTCTTGTTACCGATAATGATTACGGATATAACTATACGGGCGTTTCGGTTATTCTTGACGAGAACGGTAACGCGATTGCCGAGATTCAGTACATACTCGATATGAGTGAAGTGAGAGCATATCTGAATTCGGTACTTATCAGAATGATTCTGATCTCGTTTGCAATTATAGGTATTACCATTATTGCGTACATTATCTTCGTAAGAAAGATCGTCACCAATCCCATTGGAAAGCTGACCTCTTTTACACAGGAGATTACAGAATCGGGTGTATTCGAAAACAAGCGTATTCGCATAAAGACTGGAGATGAGATAGAATCACTCAGTCAGTCGTTTAACTTCATGCTTGTGGAGCTTGAAGATTATATCGCAAATCTCTCGCAG
>JAZKYL010000103.1:0-15575 GCA_045612105.1 Eubacteriales bacterium | reverse complement strand
GGTGGGTGAGATCACGAAGATAGAGCTTGTTTGCGGTGAGGATGTGACAAACATTGAAAATCTTGAAGCTCGCAGCTTTGCTGACCTGCTTTCAAACAACGATTACACGGTCAAGGTGACATATACTTACGATCTTAACGACGGAGTTGGAGAGCAGACCGCAGAGGGCACTCTGATCGTGAAAACTTTTGCCAAGTCGCAGCCTAATTTCTGTTTTTTGGATATGGAGAGCACAGAATATACCGTCTCGGGTCAATATACTGTAACCGATACCGATGGTGTGCATTTATCCCACAAGATAGAGCTTTATCGCGGCGAGGAGCTTGTTGCGAATAATGCCGATAATGAGATAAGCTTTGATTCGCTTAAATACTATACCGATTATACAGTTAAGATAACATATACCTTTGATCTTGGCGACGGTTACGGTGTCAGGGAAGATATTGTAGAATATACCGTTAAGACCAAGCCATACATTGACGTTATTGCAGTCGATGTCAAAAATACCGACGGAATCGTTGAAGGGGACGTAATCTTTTTGCAGGTGACTCTGGATAATCCCTTATGTGCCGAGGTAGAATCCTTGGTTTTGAACGGTAAAGCTTACAATGTAAATGCGATCTTGAGCGATTCGACAGTTCTGGTGGAAATACTTGGTGACGGTAGCCTTGGTGTAGGAAATGTAGAGATCTGTGTTGAGGGAATCGTTGCAAAAATTGACGGCGAAAGCTATGAGATCGCTTCTGAAACCCGTTGTTCTTGTGTAGTATTTATCAACAAATTGGTTGAGATCATATCCGCTGAATTTGTAAACTCGGAGCTTGAGCCTGTCTATTATTGGATGCCCGAGGATTATTGGACAATACCTGAGAATGACGTGTATCTTCTCTTTACTGTGGATAATCCTATAGGGTACGATATAAAAAGTGTTAAATTGATTGATTACAGCGGTCAGGATACCATTATATCGAATGTAACCGTAGTTGATGATGAGCACTTTTACATCGCTACTACTACGTCTTTTGTGGAAAACGTAGTTCTGACATTCGAGAACGAACACATTAGCGATATGAAGGTTGATTCGGCGAATTGTGATGGCTTTTATATTACACCTTATTATCGCCTTTCTAACTCTGAAAAGAAGTACATATCTACACCGGAGCAGCTTATGAATATCGAATCGGGTTATTATTATGAGCTACAATGTGATATAGATTTTTCCGGCATAGAATGGAGCGGAATAGAAAGCTTTTACGGAGTATTCAACGGTAATGGATATGCGATTAAAAATGTAAGCTTTGTAACCGACGATGCTACCGTTGGTATTTTTAAGCACCTTGAAGGAGGCGTTATAGAAAACGTCAAGCTTGAAAATCTGTCTTATTTGATCATTGCCAACGACCCATCCTCTCTGAATAACGTTGGCGGTCTGGTGGGAAAATGCCACTCTTCGGATTATTTGCCATCAGTTATCAGTAACTGTTCTTTGGATTCCTCAAGTACTATCAAGATTGTCGGCAATGGATCTGAAGGATGTTATGTAGGAGGTATTTGCGGTTACGGCGTGAATTGCACGTTGATTAATTGTGTAAACTATGGAACATTGAACGTTGCTGCAAGAGTAGTCGGTGGTATTGCCGGATACGCGAAAAAAGTCGAGTATTGCGAGAATCGCGGTGAGATTATCGCTTACAAGTATAGTCAATTTGGTAGATATGGAGGTATTACGGGCAGTGCAAGCATCGTGTTTGGCTGCACAAACTATACAGATATATACGTTGATGGCACTGAGCAAACGAAAGAGTTCGAAGTTTCTGTTGGCGGTATCAGTGGCGGTTTGGCGGAAAAAGCGGAGCGTTGTACGAATTATGGAAGCATTGCTTATAATGATATCATTAAAGCGCTCTCAGGAGGAATAGTTGGATCGTTTTCTTCCGGTGCGATAATAGATTGCATAAACCAAGGTGATATTTCGGGCGGATGCGGTATGGTCGGAATGTTTGAATACGCTAAAGAAGGTGGCGGCAATTTGGTGATAAGAAATTGTGTCAACACCGGAAATGTCAGCGGAGCTGATGCTTCGGGTATGATTTATCTCTTAGGCTACAAGAAGTTTATAGCAAGTGTAGAGAATTGCGTGAATATGGGAACGATTACCCCATTGACCGAGAACGGAGATTGCGGAGGAATTATCAAGGGTGTCAATCCGCTTGGACTCGTAACCGCTACGAATTGCCATACCACAACCCTGTATCCATCCGATTCAAATTATTCGGGTGTTGGACAGTGTACTCTTGAGCAGATCAACTCCAAGGATTTTTACGTGAAGATTCTCGGCTTTAGCGAGGATATCTGGGACTTCTCCGAGCTTGATACGGAGAATGGAAAATATCCAACATTGAAATAACAACTCAAACAAAAATGCCTATGGGCGCGAGCCCATAGGCATAATTTTTGAATTTTAATTATCTGTTGTTCTTCTTATCAATGATTCTGGAGAAGATCTTGCCGATCTCAACGAGAGGAATGATGGTGAAGCCAAGCGCCATAGCGATAAGGTACTCATCCCAGCCGATAGCGACCATGTTGAATACCTCGGCGATAGGAGCGATAAGAACTACTACACTGGTGAGGATAAGGGAGAGGATTCCTGCGCCCCAGAGCCACATATTCTGTCCCTTAATGGTAAAGATGGAGCCATGGAGAGAACGCATGTTGAAGGAGTGGAATACCTCACACATAGCGAGGGTAAGGAACGCCATAGTGGTTCCGTGAACACTGTCGGTGATCTCAAAGTTACCGGTCTCATACCAGTGACCGATAAAGTAAGAAGCGAGAGTAATGAGAGTTACGAGAACGCCCTGATAGAATACTGCGAATCCGAGACCGCCTGCGAAGATGCCTTCCTTGGAGTCGCGGGGATGACGCTTCATAACGTTAGCCTCGGGCTTTTCCATACCAAGTGCGAGGGCGGGGAAGCAGTCTGTGATAAGATTTATCCAGAGCAGCTGAACAGGCTGGAAGATCGAGAACCCGAGAAGAGTAGCGAAGAATATTGCAAGCACCTCGGAGAGGTTGGATGCCAGCAGGAACTGAATTGCTTTACGGATGTTGTCGTAGATTCTTCTACCCTCGCCTACTGCGGAGACGATGGTAGCAAAGTTGTCGTCTGCGAGGATCATATCCGCTACGTTCTTGGTTACGTCGGTACCTGTAATACCCATACCGACACCGATGTCCGCATTCTTGATGGAGGGAGCGTCGTTTACGCCGTCACCGGTCATTGCGGTAACCTTGCCCTTCTTTCTCCAAGCATTGACGATTCTGGTCTTATGCTCGGGCTGAACGCGTGCGTAAACGCTGTACTTCTCAACTGCGGTCTCAAAATCCTCGTCGGAGATCTCGTTAAGTTCGGCGCCTGTGATCGCCTGGGAGGGATCGGTAATGATACCAAGCTCGGTAGCGATTGCAACTGCGGTGTCCTTGTGGTCACCTGTGATCATAATAGGACGGATACCTGCGCTACGGCACTCGTCGATAGCGGGCTTAACTTCGGGACGAACGGGGTCGATCATACCCACAAGACCCACGAAGCAGAGGTCACACTCAACCGCCTCAGGCTCGTAAGCCTCGGGAAGAGCGGTGAGGTCTTTCTTTGCAGCCGCAAGAACTCTGAGAGCCTTGTCTGCCATTGCCTTGTTAGCCTTAAGAATGTTAGCCTTGATGTCGTCGGTCATATCGACGATGTTGCCGCCGATAAGAGCCTTGGTGCATCTCTTGAGAAGCTCGTCGGGAGCACCCTTTGTGAACTGAATGAGCGTTCCATCCTCGGTCTTATGGATGGTGGACATCATCTTTCTGCCCGAATCGAAGGGAACCTCGCCGACTCTCACGAGAAGATTCTTCTGAGTGTTCTTGGAAAGACCCAGCTTTTCAGCGTAGTTGACGAGAGCGCACTCGGTAGGCTCACCGATAGCGGTACCTGCCTCGGTGTCGAACTCAGCGTCGGAGCAGAGGGACATAGCGTTTGCGAGAAGATTCTCATCGTCGCCGTAGTGGTCAACGACGGTCATCTTGTTCTGGGTGAGCGTACCTGTCTTGTCGGAGCAGATGATCTGAGTGCAACCCAGGGTCTCAACCGCGGTAAGCTTACGGATAATTGCGTTACGTTTGGACATATTGGTAACGCCGATGGAAAGTACGATGGTAACGACGGTTGCAAGTCCCTCGGGGATTGCCGCAACCGCAAGTGCAATTGCAACCATGAAGGAATTGAGAATAGGCTCAAAGCCGATAGTACCGGTCTGAACGTATGCTCTTACGATCTGAACACCGAAGATAACTACGCAGATGCCGATAACGAGGTAGGTGAGGATCTTGGAAAGACCCGCGAGCTTGATCTGAAGGGGAGTCTTGCCCTCCTCAGCCTGAGCGAGCGCGTCTGCGATCTTACCCATTTCGGTATCCATACCGGTAGCGACGACTACTGCCTTGCCGCGTCCGTAAACCACGGTGGAGCCCATAAATACCATATTCTTGCGGTCACCGAGGGCAACGTCGCCGTTGTCACCCGCCTTGAGTGCCTCTTCTTTTTTGTCAACGGGAACGGACTCACCGGTCAGAGCTGCTTCTTCTATCTTCATAGACGCGCACTCGATGATACGAGCGTCAGCGGGAACAGCGTCGCCTGCTTCGAGGACGATAATGTCACCGACAACGAGATCTTCGCTGGGAATACTGATCTGCTTGCCGTCACGAATGACCTTGCTTTGTGCCTTTGACATTTCTTGCAGTGCTTCAAGTGCTTTCTCTGCCTTGCTCTCCTGGAATACACCGAGGATCGCGTTGATGAGAACGACGGCGAGAATGATTACAACGTCCGCAGGGAACTCCCAATGGTTTGCAGCAACACCGTTATAGATCTCAACGCCTGCGGAGATAGCTGCCGCCACCAGAAGGATGATGGTCATAGGCTCGGCTAACTGCTTGAAGAATTTGACGATGAGGGATTCTTTCTTGCCCTCAACCAGCTTGTTTTTGCCGTTTTTCTCGAGCCTTGCAGCCGCTTCGTCCGACGAAAGACCGTCGACTGTTGTGCTGACCTCTTCGAGAACCTCGGCAGAGGATCTGAGATACTCTTTCATTTTGTCGAAAACTCCTTTTTATTATTTTTTTGTTTTCGCGGAGATCTTTTGCAAAAAAAAAACCTACCCGCTTTTGCAGATAAGTCTCATCCTTTAGGATAAAGCCACGGTAAAATTCACCTGTGTTGTTGACTTTATCACGCATTTTGCGCAGATTACTCCCTTACACCTAATTATTCTATCATTTTTAAATAAGATTGTCAAGGGTGTTTTGAAAAAATTTATACTTTTATAAGGATATTTTTGCCAAAATAAAGTGACAATATTTATGAAAATCTCCAAAAATGAGAATTATTTACATTAAAACTGTAAATAAACCGTTAACAAGATAGGGTTTCCCTTGACTTTTAACATAAGGTGTGGTATTATGAACAAAATAATTCAAAAAGGAAGGTATGTAGCGTGAAAGTTACTTCCTTTTGATCGGTAAACAAACTTTTTCACGCGCTATTTTGCCTTGACGGCAAAATTCAACGATTATTTTGAGTGTCGCCGTAAGGCGACAGAACGGAGGAAAAAATGGATGACGGCGATAGTACGGACACTACTTGTATGTGTAATGTAACTGTTGTACGTGTTTTTCATTATATTTCATAAATCGTGCGGCATAGCCTGGCGCTTTTCTCTGAAATGATAGGAGAAAGCGGGTGGGTCTATGCTTTTTTGCGTTTTTGAAAAATATCGAAAAATATTGAAATTTACAGAATTTAAGCACTTTTCAAAGTAAAACAGGAGACATTATCATGGAATACATAGGGCCTCTATTATTACAGGTTGTTCTTATAGCGTTAAACGCAATATTCGCAAGTGCCGAAACGGCATTTCTGTCTATCAACTCAGCAAGGATCGAAAAGATCGTTGAAGAGGGCGACAAAAAAACCAGAAGAAAAGCAAAAAAGCTTCAAAAGCTTACTAAGGATTCGTCAAAATTTCTGTCCACTATTCAGGTAGCGATTACCTTGGCAGGATTTATGGGTTCGGCATTTGCGGCAGACAGCTTTGCTACGCCTATGACGAATTGGTTCAATAGTCTTGATTTTATACAAAGCAGTGTTATCGTAGTGCCTGAGAGCGTGTTCGTCGTTGTGATCACGCTGATACTTTCGTTCTTCAGCATAGTTCTTGGCGAGCTTGTGCCCAAGAAGATCGCTATGAAGAACGCTGAAAAGCTCTCGCTTGGTCTTGCAGGCTTCATCCGCTTTATGTCGGTGATCTTCGCGCCTTTGGTGTGGATACTTACCAAGACCACTAACGGCATTCTTCGTTTGTTCGGTGTCAATCCCCACGAGGAAGAGGAAGCTGCAAGCGAGGAAGAGATACGAATTATGCTTGATACCTCCAGTGAGGCGGGTGCTATCGACAGTATGGAGAACGAGATGATACAGAATATCTTCGAGTTTGACGATATACTTATTTCCGAGGTCTGCACTCACCGCCGCGAGGTTGATATGCTTTACCGCGACGATACTCTGGACGTTTGGAGAGAGAAGATCGTTACTTCGAGACACGGACTTTATCCTATCTGCGGTCAGGATGCTGACGATATTATCGGTGTACTTAACATCAGAAAATTCTTCAGAGCCGAGTGCAAGACTGTTGAGGACGCTATTGCCAAGGCAAGTGAAAAGCCTTATTTCGTACCCGAAAATATGAAGGCTGACGTTCTCTTTACCAATATGAAGGAAACCAGAAACTATTTCGCTATCGTTGTTGACGAGTACGGCGGAACCAGCGGTGTTATTACCATTCACGACCTGCTTGAGCTGCTTGTGGGTGATATGGGTGATAAAGAAGACGTTATTGTTGAAGAGATAGTCAACGTCAGCGAGACCGAATGGAAGGTTCTTGGTTCTGCATCTCTTGAAAAGGTTGCTACCGAGCTTGGTGTTACCTTTGATACCGAGGATTGCGATACTTTTGGCGGTTACATTTTCGGTCTTCTCGGTGAGATACCCGATGACGGTGCGCAGTTTGAGCTTGAGACCGACGAGTTGACTATTAACGTTGAATCTGTTGCCGATCACAGAATTGAATCGACCTTTGTTACCGTTAAGCCTAAGCCTGTTGATGAGGATGACGAGGATTATGACGAGGACGAAGACGAGGACGGCGAAAAGAAGAAGAGAAAGAAGAATAAGGATAAGGACGATGAAGATGAGTCCGAATCCGAGGAAAAATCAACCGAATCCGATAAGGATGAAGAATAATTTGAAAACTCCGCAGGTTGCACCTGCGGAGTTTTTTCGTTTTAAATAAAAGGTCGTCTGTCGAGGACTAGCTTGAGGGGAGTGCTGCTGCGCAGCTCGCCGCGGAGTACTCTTTGGAGCTCTGCCAAAGCACAGGTGCCGCCGAAGAGGAGGTGGAGGTCGTTGACCGACTCGCTCTTTTCCCAATCTACGGTGTTCCAAAAGTTGAGGTATTTAGCGGTGAAGTCGCGTAATACTTCGCGGACCTCGTCGAATCGGTGGCTTGTCTGTTCACTTGCGCGAGTGAGGCAGTAGATCCAGTCTACCTCAATAAAGTTTGCCTGCTGACCGAATTTAGGATGGATGTCACCCTCTCGGTACATTTTTATGCAGGAATCAATGATCTTTTCGGGGTACCGTATCGGCATATGGGCACTTTCGTGATTGAACATATAGTGAAATCCGCCCGCCATATAGTGCCAGATCGGTGCGTGCCCCTCGCTTTGATAGTCACCCTTGCGCCAAAAGCCTGTTTCGGGGTCGGCATTGTCCCAGAACCACTTGAAGTAGTTTTCATTCCACTCGGGAGTTGCCTCGCCGCAGAGGTTCAGAATGACGTAGATGCCCGCGCCTTGGTGGGATTGCGGCCAAGGGGTCTTCCAGTTGAGGGAGTCCATAAGCTTTTCAAATCCGCCCTCCTTAAGGCAGGGAAGAGCGGCGACGGGGCGGTGTTTGGGTGCCTTGTCGAAAAGCTCTAGGGCGGCGGTGACGTGAGCGGTGGTGTGGAGAGGATGGTGGGTCTTTTCATAGAAAAGTCCGCTTTCTGCGTCCTGCATCTCACGCATTGTTTCTATCCACTCGGCTCGCTCGTCTGTTATACGGGGGAACTTTCCAAGCATATAAAGCAGATTTGCCGCGTCGGCGCATCCGTATGGGTTTACACCAAGCTCACGGGTATTGTTTTCGTCTTGCCAAAGCCAACGGGAGTATTTGCCCGTGTCTATTTTGTGCGCCTCGATGCGTTCAAATATTTTGTCTAAAATAGGTTGAATATTTGGCATTGTTTTGTCGTCCTTTACAAAGTCACATTTTTTCAAAAGGGCACTCAAGTACCCACTTTATAGCCATAGGCAGCCATTGACCGACGTAGGGGGTATTTAAGACAGCCTGACCGGTTGAGGTCTCCGCGTTGCAGATAGAAAGGCCGTGAGGTCCGTCGGGGAAGATGTGAAGCTCAAAGGGGATCTTGTTTTTTGAAAGTGCTTCGGCATAGATGATAGAATTCATTACGGGAACGCAGGTATCGTTAGTAGTATGCCAAAGAAAAGCGGGAGCTGTTCTCTCGTCGACGAAGCGGTCGAGGGAGAAGCGAGCCATACCCTCCTCGTCGTCCTTTTTCCAACCGTTGAGGGTCTGCATGGTGCCGTCGTGTCGGACTCCGGGCTTACTGCAAATAACCGGATAGCAAGGAAGGGTGGCGGTAGGCTTGCATATCTCGGGATCGGCATCTCCGATGTGCGCGGTTACTTCGGGAATATGCCACATTGTTCCTGTCCATGCCGCCAGGTGTCCACCAGCGGAGAAACCGGTTATAAATATATATTTGGGATCGACGTAAAGCTCGTCAGAGTGGTCGCGAAGGTATTTTATGGCAAGGCAGGATTCAATAAGAGGTGCATAGTTTTCCGCATTCTTTGATACAGAGTAACGAAGCACGAAAACGTTGAGCCCTGCGGCAAAATATTGAAGCGCAACAGGCTCCGCCTCTCTCTCGGAAAGCCAACTGTAGCCGCCGCCGGGGCAGACGATCATAGCTTTTCTCTTGCCGATCTTAAGTTCGGCGTGGGGAGAGTGAATATATGATTCAAGATACGAATCGGTAAATTCTTCGGTGTGATGAATAGTTTCGTGTATCATTTCGGTTTCCTCCCGATATTAGTTTTATAGGTTAATTTTACCACGGATCCCGCTATTTTTCAACAGATATTTTGCGGCAATGTTGTACAAAAAATGGGTCTTGAATTTGTGAAATGTGCGAGCGGTTGAGGTGAATATCACGCGATATATACATTTCGCACAATATACGGCTTGATGAAAAGCTGTATTTTGTTAAGGTTTTTGGGTGTTTTATTGCTTGAATTAACACATAGTTCACATAAAAGTGTTAAAATTACTGTTATGTTATTTTATTATGCAAAAGCGTTTGATTTTTGTCGAAATCTATCCGAATCGGAGTGAAATATATGGAATTTGTCAGAAAATTGCCTCTGCCTATTGAGATCAGAGGAAAATATCCCCTGAATGCCGCGCTGACAGCAAAGAAAAAGGAATTTGACTCCGAGGTTGCGAAGGTTTTCTGCGGCGAATCAAATAAAAAGTTGCTGATAATCGGTCCTTGCTCGGCAGACCACGAGGATTCGGTGTTGGATTACGTTACCCGTCTTGCCCGTGTCAGCGAGCAGGTCAAGGACAAGATAATCATTATTCCCAGAGTTTACACCAACAAGCCCAGAACTACGGGCGACGGATATAAGGGTATGCTTTATCAGCCCGACCCCGAAAAGAGCACGGATATGCTGGCGGGGATCGTTGCCATCCGTCGTCTGCATCTTAGGGTCATCGAGGAGACGGGAATGTTCACCGCCGACGAGATGCTTTATCCCGAAAACTATCAGTATCTTTACGATCTGATTTCATATATCGCGATCGGCGCCCGCTCGGTTGAAAATCAGCAGCACAGATTGGTCGCCAGCGGAATCGACGTTCCGGTTGGAATGAAGAACCCCACGGGCGGTGATGTTTCGGTTATGATGAACTCGATCACAGCTGCTCAACACCCCCATACCTTCCTTTTCAGAGGATGGGAGGTAAAATCAAGCGGAAATCCCCTCTCTCACGCGATCCTTCGCGGATACGTCAACAAACACGGCGAATCTCTGCCCAACTATCATTATGAGGATATTACTCATCTTTGCTCCGAGTATGCGAAGAGAGATCTGAAAAATCCCGCGCTTATCGTTGATTGCAACCATGCAAATTCGGGCAAGAAGCACAAGGAGCAGGTGAGAATTGCCAAAGAAGTGCTTCACTCCTGCGCGCTTAACTCGGATATTGCGGGTATCTTCAAGGGCTTTATGATCGAGAGCTACATTGAGGAGGGCTGCCAGAAGATAGGTGAAGGAATCTACGGAAAGTCGATCACCGACCCGTGTCTTGGCTGGGAGGACACCGAAAATTTCATTTACTATATGGCTGATAAGCTTTAATAAATTAAGTTTTAATCGGAGGCATAATGTTACGGTTTTATTTGGTAATTATACTGAGTATTGGTGCCATTATATATTTCGTCCCTAAAATGGCTCACTATGCCAAGCACCCCGAAAAGTATTCGGAGGAGGATTGCTATGCTTTGGCACAAGAGGTCATTAGAAGAGTGAAGAAGACTGGTAAGATCACTACCGAGTTTTACGGTCAGGAGAATCTGCCCGAGACAAAAGAGGGTTACATACTTATCGCTAACCATCAGGGAAAAAATGATACTTTGGCGATATTGTCGGGTCATAATAGACCTTGCTCGGTGCTTATGGATAAAAAAAGGTCATATCTGCCAATAGCGAAGCAGTTCGTTGACCTCTTAAAGGGTCAGAGAATCGACCGAAAGAGCTCTCGTCAACAGATAACAGTCCTTAACAATATTGCAAAAGAAGTCAGCGAGGGCAGAGTATTTCTCGTATTCCCAGAGGGCGGATACAGAAAGCATCAGGACAACAAGACTAATGAGTTCAAAAACGGTTGCTTTTTATGTGCGGTAAATGCAAAATGCCCTATTGTTCCCGTGGTACTTATAGATTCATATAAGCCTTTTGGTGAAAAGGGATTCAAGCCGGTTACCACGAAAACAATATTTCTCCCCCCGATCCCTTACGAGGATTTTAAGGACATGAAGGCTCCCGAGGTCTCTAAAATGGTTAAGGAGATCATCGATGCCGAGATCGAAAAATGGACTGCGTGAATTTATAAAAATGGGTCGGCTCATTAACGACAATTATCACAAACAAAAAGAAATAAACTAAGTAGGGGCGACCATTGGTCGCCCGCTTTACCCAAATCAGGTTTGGCGGGCGACCGATGGTCGCCCCTACAAAATAACGCGTTTTTTTATCGGTGAAATTTGACCTTAATGAGCCAACCTCTTTTTTATGACTTCTCAGAAGAAAAATCCGTGAGGCTCGTAAATAGCTTTTCCGTCAAGATAATACTTTTTCAAGCGCTTTTCGAGTCTGGTGTTTTCGGGAAGCGAATCAAGATCGTTAAGGGTGTATTTTTTGCCGTTTACGTTAAACACGAACCGTATAGCAGCCATTCCCTCGTTTTTGTATCTCATTCGGTGGAATCTGTTACCGAATTTTACAATGTTTGATTCCTCGCCCAAAAGCTCTCGAATCTGTGGGTCAAGCAACCAGCTGACACAGAAAAAGGCTTTGTATTTGTAGTCGGGGTAGCACTTGTCGAGAAATTCACGGGAGTAGTCTATGGTCTCCTGAACGGTCGCATCGTCGAAATTTTCTCCGCGTGGGATGTGAAGGTTTACGACGTGATCGCCCGCCGCCAATTTGACCCTCCACTCGTTCTTGGAAAGAATTACTTTTTCGCGCATTATTTTGCCTTCCTCATCGAAGGGGTGACCGATATACGCGCTGTCGGTCTCCTCAATGGTCGCGGTAAAGGAATCTGTGGCATCCTCGTAGTGAAGAGAGCCCAAGGGCATACCGTCCTTGTGAACGGGAATGTTGTGAGCGAGAGCAACGATCTCTCCGCTGTTACTTTCAAACACCTTGTATATTCCAAGGAATCCGAAAGGAAATTCGAGCTGAAGTCTTTTTACGCGGAAAAGTCTGCCGTCGTATAGAAGCTGGAACCAGTCGAAATTGGAAAATCCCACCTCGCCGCCGTTGTTTTTCATATACGTTTCCGTAACTCTCTCGGGGATCCTTATGGTATCCTCAAAAATGTCTTCGGGAAAGCTCCTTGCCTTCATTTCGGCGTGCAAGCGCGGAAGGCATTCGCACATCATAAGAGACGGAATAGCCGCATACTTGAGGCAGTATGCTTCTCCGCGGGGCATGTCGAGGCCTGCAAGATCGGCTCTGATCTTGTCTCTGTCCCTCATAGCGCGACGGAGCAGAGCAAAAAAGAGGAGACAATCGCCGTCTGCCTTTATTTCTTCAGCCGCCTGCTTGTAGATATCGAGAAGATTCACAAGCACTCCGTAATCATCGTGCAATTTTTGATAATAAGAGCTTTCAGCCAAAAGACAACCGTTTGCTTTAACGTCTTCATAGACCTCATCGAAAAAATCGTTCCAGCGAGCGGGATATCTCTTGATGCCTAATCGCTCCATAAGAAGCTCAATACTCATTTTCTTCCTCTCTGTCTTTGCTGGTGAACCTCCCAAAGCAGAGTGTCCTCCTTGTATAATTTGATTGCGTTTGCAAGTCTCTCGGCTTCGATTCTGAGAGCCGCCTTGCCGATTCTCTCGTTACAGCCCACAGGGTCGGTGCCGCCGTAGGCGTAGGGCACGTCAAGGTGCCAACCGCCCGCGGAAAGGGTTATTCCCGCTCTCTTGTAGGGGATGCTTCGGTTAAGCGGTATGCCGCTCTCAATTCCGAGGCGGTCGAGATGGACGGTGGAGGGGTCGATACCCATCATATAGGCGGTCTCGCTCATGCATCCGTGACCGATCAGCATTTTTTCGTTGTGATACTTGATGATAAGCTCCTCGTCCTCCTTGGTCAACTCGGGAATAGAGCCTGAGCCGTGCTCCTCGATATACTGAGCCATCTTGTGGGGAACGGGAAGATCCATCATGACGTAGCAGACGATAAAATCCACGGTCATGGAGTCTATCTTGCGCATAAAGGTCTGGAGCCAGGGCTGGTTGCCGCCGTGACCGTTGTATATCATTATTTTGTTATAGCCGTTTCTACTGATCTCAAAGCAAAGCTCCTCAAGCAGCTTCATCTGGGTTTCGATAGAGATGCAGACGTAACCGTCGGGAGAGGGTCCGTCGGGCTCGATGGGCGCGTTACTGTTGACGTCGCCGAAGGTGAAATCGGGGAAAACGCAGCAGGTCTCAAGCTGTGAAGCCATGTGAGCGATATGGCTGGAGTGGAGAATATCAATACCTAAAGGAAGGTGAAGTCCGTGCTTTTCCACGCATCCCATGGGGATTACACATACATTTTTAGCTTCCTCACGAAGCTCTCTGAAGTCTCCGCTTGTTCTGTGTGTCCATCTTGTTTCCATAAAAAACCTCCGTTAATAAAAAGTTATTTAAAGTAATTATATCAATTCTAACCTGTTTTATCAATACGTAAAAAGATAATAAATATACACGAAAGGTTATTTGTCGATCATGGCAAGAAGTCTTTCATCTTCCTTAAAAAATTTGACGGCTTTTGCAAGCCAAATACCTTGTTTCCATATTTTTATCCTCCGAATAAGGGTGAATATATTTGATTCATTTATATCACAATTTTATTTTTTCAAAAGGTCAAGTGTTTTTAAGATTTTTATAAAAAAATACCGACGCACGTGGCATCGGTATTGAAATCTGTTATTCGATGGCTTCGTTTTCCTCGGCAATCTCTGCTTCAAACTCAACGGGGATCTCGTCTGTTTCGGTATTAACCTCAAATCCCTCGTCATAGGGGTCCTTTTCGATCTTGTCGTCGGTTATTTTTTTAGCAATAAGCATACCTACGAAAGCCGCCGCTTCAACTGCGGCAACCGCAATGGCGGTAAGGGCTATTACCTTGCCATATTTGGGTTTCTGAACCTCAACGATTATTTCGGGCTTTTTTGAAAACAACATTTTTATTCCTCCTGTGTATTTATGTAAAGATTTTCGATTGCTATTTTTATTGATTTAATTATACCACTGTGCGCTGTAGATGTCAAGATGATTTTTTATAGCTTAAACGACGGTTTGCGGTTTATTGTGTGAATTTTCGATGGAAAAATACTTAAAAATAATTAGATATATTTTGTCTAACCCCCTTTTCAAAAGCGCATTTTTCTGTTATAATTATATTTGTATTTTTTAGAGGGAGGGGTAGTATGATTTACTGTGAAATCTGTGAAAAGCTAAAGGATGCAGGAATAGAGAATTTTGCACGTGAGGCGGCGATTCTTATTGAAGAGATTTGCGGCGCGAATTCGCTTGATGGCGATTTTGGTTCTTCTGAGCTTGTTTCGGCTGTGGAAAAGAGATGCACAAGATACCCTCTTCAGTATATTATCGGCAAATGGTGGCTTGCAAATTGCGAATTTTTCGTGGATGAGAGCTGTCTTGTGCCAAGACCGGATACCGAAACGGTAGTCGAGCTTGCGGTGAAGCATTTGCCACAGAATGCGGTATTTGCCGACCTTTGCACGGGCAGTGGTTGTATTGCAATATCGGTGCTTGATCTTCGTGAAGATACAAGAGCGGACGCTTTTGAGCTTTATCCCAAAACGCTTGAAATGGCAAAGAAAAATGCCGTTCATAATAAGGTTTCGGATAGATTTACGGCGGTTTTGGGAGATGTTTTGCAGGTAGAACTGTTGGGAGATAAAAAATATGGCGCGATAATTTCTAATCCTCCGTACATAAGAACCGATGTAATAGAAACACTTGAATCAGAAGCAAAGAAAGAGCCTCGGACTGCTTTAGACGGTGGTGAGGACGGGCTAATATTCTATCGCGCGATAGTTGGAAATTTTGCGAAGAATCTTGAAAACGGTGGATTTTTCCTTTTTGAGATAGGTTATGATCAGGCGGATGACCTTCGCAATATAGCAGTCGAAAACGGCTTCTCTTGTGAAATATATAAAGATCTCGGTGGCTGCGACAGAGCGGCTCTGTTGCGAAAAAAGTAAACTTAGCATATAATGGGAAAGATAAATTGCAAATTATCGGTGTGTTTGTTTTTTGTTCATTTCTTTTCTGCGGCGAAAAGAAACGAACCAAAGAAACGCCGCCAAAGAAGAGGAGGTTTCGCTACGCTCAACATCTCCCCCTCTTTGGAAACACCCCCTCTGTCGGCTTTGCCGACGAAGCGTTTGCATATTTAGACTTAGTTGAATTTTGCTTTAGAATAAACACTTTGGCTGGGTTTAACACCATTTCAACCAAGATACGAGCGTGAGGGATTTTTTTAACGAGCCGAAGGCGAAGTGAAAAATCCGTTTTCAGCTTGCTGAA
>JAZKYL010000102.1:0-14388 GCA_045612105.1 Eubacteriales bacterium | reverse complement strand
TTTTCATCTTTTTTGCGAGGAAGGTTTTTGCCGAGCTTTTTGCCTAAAAAGCTCGCCGCCGGAGGCACGCGTCCTCCCCTACAAATCAAAATTTGACACAAAAGGCGACCGTGCGGTCGCCTTTTTGTGTTGCGTGTATTATATCTCAACGACCTCGCCGAGGGGGACGGAGTAGATATAGGTCTTTATAGGCTCCTCGCCAAAGATCGATCTCACCGCAAAACGGTATTCCTCAAGCTGTCCTGCGTGTTTTTCTCTCATATTTTTAATGAGAAGCTCGCGGTCGGCTCTCTCTTCGTCGGTGATCCTGTCGGTCTTGTAGTCGCAGAGAATAATGCCGTCGTCGGTCTCAATAAGCAGGTCAATAGAGCCTTGAACAAAGATCTTTTTGTCCGAAATCGTGTTTTTCAGCTCCTCTCGCGCGGTAAATTCTGCGGCAGAGCGGAAAAGACCGAAACGGAACTCGCGTCTCACCTTCTTCGCCTTCAGTACAAGGTCGAAAAGTCGGCTACCAAAAAATCCCGAAAGCTGCTCACGGTTGACGATATCGGCAACACGTTGGGTAATGAAGCGGCTCGAAACAAGTCGCTCGATCTCTGCATCAAGTCCGTTTTCTGATAGCTTTTCGTAATCGCAGTATTGCAAGATCAGGTGTGCCGCGCTGCCTTTTTCGGCGGCGGTGGGCTTTTTGTTGACCTCAAGAAGGCTTTCAAAATCAACCTTTCTGCTGCGCATAAGCTCGATACGTTTCTTTATTCTGTCTGTGTTGTCCGAGCTCTGCTCACCCTTGTCCTCGTCGCTGTCGCTGAAAAGGTCGCCTGTGGGGGTGGGAATGAAAACGCTGTCGTCAAGCATAGTGGGCGAGACCTTGGATGCCGCCACCTTTGCGGGGATCATAGCCATAAGCTTTTCTTCCTCGCTCTCACCGTGTGGGGAGAGGAGAGCTTTGGCAAAGTCCTTGTCCTCCTCGGTAATGCCGTATGCCGATGAATCCACCTCTTCGCGCGTGATCCTGTCGGCAAGCGGAGGGACGTTGTTTCTCGGAAAAACGTTTACTTCAAACAAGTCGTTGTCACGCTCTTCCGAAAGAAGAGCCAGCATAGTCCAGCGGATATAGCTCTTTCCGTTTCTCACCTCATTCATAAGATCACGGGCATTGGCGGAAAGCTTGTCCCGTATCTCCTTGTATGGCTTGGTCAGGGTCGCGCTGAGATAGAGCCTTTCACGGGCTCTGGTCATAGCCACGTAAAATATCCTCGCCTCTTCCTCGAAAAGCTTGTTTTTGGCGAGAATAGTGGAGGCGCGCCAGAGAATATTTTCCTCGCGCTTCACCTGAGTTTTCGAAAAAACGTCGTCATCGTCACCGTGAGATTTGGGCAGCTTCATAGAAATGCCGAGCTCGCGGTTGAATATGATGGGAGCGCTGAGATCGCGCACGTTGAATTCCTTTCCGAGACCGAAAAGAAAGCAAACGTTATATTCAAGACCCTTGGATTGGTGCATGGTTATGATCGTCACCTCATCCCTTTGCGCCTTAATGGGGTCGGAGTTGGAATCTCCTTTCTCCATAAGGCTTTTGAAATAGGTGATGAAGCTGTAAAGACCGTTCCAGGAGCTCTTTACGTACTTGCAGGCGTGATTATAAAGATAGGTGTAGGCGTCGGTCTCGCAGAGAGACGCAAATGTGTCGTTTCTCGACATAGCGCGAAGCAACTTGTCTGCCGATACCCTTGCGGAAAGCCGCCTGAGGCTGTCGAGAGAGGCGATAAAGCCCTCGCATTTTGACGCTAATGCCTCCTCCTCGCCATTTTCAGCATAGATCGACAGCGCGTCTAAGAAGGATGCCTTTTCGTCGGCGAAGCTGCGGACGGTAACAACGTCGTCAAGGCTCATAAGGGGATTATATGAGGGCAGATTTGCGGTCAGAACGCGGCAGAGGGGAATATCCTCTCTGGGGTTGTCGATGATTGTAAGGATGTCGGCAAGAAGCTTCATTTCGTTGCCGCTAAGCAGCTCGTTCTTGGCGTTGGTGACGTATTTGATTCCAAGCTCGGAAAGCACCTCCGCCATAACGTCTATCTGCTTGTGACCGCGAACCAGGATAGCGATATCCCCCGCGCGCACGGGTGTTCCATCTGCGTTAAGCTCGTTTTTGTCGCGGATCAACCTTGCGATCTCGTTGGCGCAGATGACCGCCTCGTCGTAGAGCTTGTCCTCGTTCTCGTCTGCTTCGTAGGTCTCACTTACTGCTTCTTCGCTCTCTTCGTCCTCGCTGTCAGTTGCGACAGGAGGCTCAACGATGTTTATAATAACCTTTTTCGCAGGATCAAAATGCGCGCTTTTCTTGTTGAAGCGAAGCATATCGTTTTCCGCGTTGTAGCCGATGCTGTCGGCAAAGGAAGAGAAGATCACGTCGCATACCTTGTTGACAAAATCTATAATGCCCTTATCACAACGGAAATTTTCGGACATAAATATGGAGCTTCCGCCGCAATCGGGGATCTCGTCGGGGTGGTTTTCGTCATATTCGGGGAATTTCATACGGTAAGATGCGAATATCGAGGGCTCGGCATCGCGGAAGCAATAGATGCTCTGCTTGATGTCGCCAACCATAAATCTGCGCTCGCCGCCGATTATTTCGAAAATTCTGTCCTGGATCGCGTTTACGTCTTGATACTCGTCGATATAGACCTCGTCGTATTGCTCTCTCATGGAAATGGCAAGCTCTGTGGGGGTGCCGTCCTCATTTTGAAGGAGCTTCAGCATGAATTTGGGCATATCCGAAAACTCGCAAACACCGCGCGACAGCTTTTCGGCAGAGTAGCGGCGGTCGAATTCGGAGAGCAGGTCGTATAAAAGCTCGCACATCTTGGCGGTGGTTTCATAGTGCTCCGCAAGCTGTTCCTCGGTGTAGCAGAAGAAGTTGGTTTTCAGATCCTTCGCAGGCTGGAGAGCTTTCGTACGCAATTTTCTGTAATTATCTGAATATTCGCTCCAATTTTCATCCTTTAGCGTGGGATATTTGCCGAATTTCAGGGAATTGATAGCGTTGTAGCAGTCCTTGAATGGCTTTTCGAGCTCTGAAATGAGGGATCTGCAGGTGACGATATCGTCTTCAAGGGCGGGAGCGACCTTGGTCTTGAGAGCCAAGGCGAATGCGGGGGGAGTGCCTTGGGATTTGCCGAGCTCGTCCTCGTAGATCTTTATTACCTGATCGCGGAGAGCAGCAACCCTTTCAGCCGTGCTGATAATGACGTTTTCCGTCTCCTTGCGTATTATTTTGCCCTCGAGAGTGTCGAAAAAGTCGTTGGAGGCAGAGGCGCGGAGACGGTCGGCGCATTTTTTGATAAGCTCTACGCCGCCCGGCACCGTCAGTGTCTTTTTATAGAAATCTATAAGGGTGGGAATGAGCTTTGAGCCGTCTCTAATGCCGATTATAAGACTCAACAGGTCGGTATAGTGGGAGAAGTGACCCACCTCGGCAAGCTCGCCGTCGCAGAGTCCTGATCTTTCGTTGAAAAATAGCTCGAGAGTATCCTTGAAGATCGAATCGCGGAGAGGAGAGAGCTCCGCCTCGTCGGCAAGACACAGAGAGGCGGGAAGTCCCAGCTTTTCAAAGTTAGCTTTGACGGGGGCAGTGAAAAATGAGTCGATAGTGCTGATGTGCGCGCTTCCGAGATGCAGGATCTCGTTTTGCAGGTGCAGATTGTCGGGATGCATGGCAAGAGCTTCCGAAAGAGCGTCGGAAATCTTCTTTTTCAGCTCTGCCGCCGCGCTTCTTGTAAACGTGACTATCAGCATACGGCTGAGGGTCTTGCTCTCGTCATTGATAATTGAATCGATTATTCTTCGCGTCAGAGTGAAGGTCTTGCCCGAGCCTGCCGCCGCGCTGACAAGAAGAGCGCGGCCGCGAGCGTTCATAGCGTTGGTTTGTGCTGTTGTAAAGTTTGGTGTATCTGACATTTTTAATCTCCATTCCGCCTCTAAGCGGCGGCACAAATTGTTATCGATGAATTTTGCCGTAAGGCGAAATTCGCGCGTGAAAAAGATTGTTTCACTACAAAAAGGAAGTAACTTTCACGCTAATCTCCATTCCGCCGCTTACATGAACCCCAAAAACTCACTTCGTTCGCTTCGGGGAACCTCTAAGCGGCGGCACAAATTGTTATCGATGAATTTTGCCGTAAGGCGAAATTCGCGCGTGAATAAGATCGTTTCACTACAAAAAGGAAGTAACTTTCACGCAATTTTCCTTTCTGACGAATTAATAATCTCTGCTCTTTGCCGCCACGGGGCAGGAGGAGCGGAGGAAACAGAATTTGCAGGCGCTCTCAGACGGGGTTCTGGGGGCTTTGCCCTCGAAAATACTCTTTCCCGTAGACGCGATAGATGAGCGGAGCGTGGTGTTTATGTCACGGATGCCATCCTCGCTGACGGCATTGCCCTTTGTGACGGTCTCGCTGCCCTTGTCAACCACGATACCCGCCAGGATATTTTTGTCAAGGGTGTTGCTCGCCGCGCGGAGAACGTCAATGTTATCAAGGAAAAATCCGCTTCGCTCGGGGGAGACCTTGCCACCCGACTCGTTTGCCGAGAGGAAGAGTGCCGAGGCAGGGAAGATCTCCTTCTCACCGCCGACGATTCCCTTGTTTTCCTCAAGAGCGGCGGTGAAGAGGTAGGCAGGGAGCTGAATATCGGTTCCGCTTTCAAGACCTTCCAGGTCGAAGGGGTGACTTCCCGTTTTGTAGTCCACCACGCGGAGATATCTGCGGTCCTCACCGTCGTAATAGTCGATTCGGTCGATGATACCGCTGAGGATTATTTTGGGCGAATCCTCGCTATCGTCGATCCTGATCTCTATGGGTCTGAGTGCGCCCTCGCGGCTTTCCGAGATGCGGAGCTCCTGGGAGAGTACCTTGAATTCGGAGGCGGCAAACTCGTCCAACACGCTTTTTGCCATAACCAAAGAGAGGTCGCGGAGGCGAGAGAAGGTGTACATCATCGAGGGGGGGAGAGGACAGCCTATTGAGCCGATATATCGGTTAACGTAGCCGTTTATCATACCCACCAGGGTCTCGTCATCGGTCTGCTTCAATGAACCGTCGGGTTGCTTGAGGTCGTTTATAAGATTTTCTAAAACGTAGTGAACGATAGTTCCCGAGCTGTCGTAGCTGACACGACTAACCTTTCTCTCGCGCAGCTCCAGAACGTACTTGCACCAGTAGTGATAGGGACAGCCGGCAAAAGCCGAGATCTTGGTTTGAGAGAGACGGATCGTGTTATCACCAAAGAGCATTTTGATCTTCAGAGGGGAAATGACGATCTCGTCGTCATCGGCTTGTGGCTTGGCTTCATTGATCAGAACCTCGCTCATCTCATCGTCGGTCGTCTCATCTCCGAGAGCCTCGGAGATCTTTTTTATTAGATCAAGATCGAAACTGATTGGTTTAAGCTGTTTGCCGAAAAGGAAGAACACTCTGTTCCAGGCAGTGGAGGTATTGCACGAGCCGCCGCCCACCTTGGAGGAGCAGGTGGATATTATCAGCTTTTGAGTGGGTTTGGTCATGGCGCGGTAGACGTAGAAAAGCTCGTCGGAGGTGATTCGGGTCTCCCTTGAAATAAGGGGGATGTTCAGCTCCTCCATGATCTCCTTGTCGCGCTCGGTAAAGATGCCCGAATCCGAGAAGCTTCTGGGGAATTCACCCTCGCAAAGGCCTAAAACTATGGCAAGCTTTACGTTTTCCACGCGGAGAGTGGGAGCAGAGCCTACGGTGACGTACTCGCCCACCGCGGGAACAGAACCGATATCACTTCCGCGAAGCATGATCTCAAGAGCGTGGGAAAGGTCGTCGGGGGTGGTGGGAGTGTCCGCGAGAATAGTGCAGACTTGGCTGAGAGCTGTTACGATACTGTCGTAGACTCGGAGGCTCTCGCCTGCCCCACGGAGGTTGCCCGTGGCAACGTCAAGCTCGGCAAGAGAGCAAAGAGACGCGGCAAGACCTATCTCGTCGAGATAGTCGTATATCGCCTTGCAATTCGTGAGAGTGTCGCCCTTTGAAGCCGAGAATTTACCTCTCATTCGGACAAGAGGGGGGATGAGCTTTGATCGCACTCGGTTGGCGGCGAGGAGAATATCAAGAGAGCGTCCTTGGGGCTTTTCGGCGGTGTATCCATCGGGGTTCATGCTCCAGGTGTCCTCAAGAAATTTATTTCCCGAAATGCTCCAAGTGTAGCAGTAGTCTTCAAAAAGGTCTGCGTCGTCGGGGGCGATTCCGCAAAGACCGGTTTTCAGAAGTGTCAGCACGTCGACGGCGCGGAAATTGTAGATCACGCAACGCAGAGCGCAAAATATCAGCCTTGCCGCGGCTGTGGTGGCGAGGTCGGTGCGCTCGGAAATGAAAAAGGGAATCCCCATTTTTTCAAATACCGCCTCGATTATGCCTTTGCGGCTCTCGGCATCGCGTACTATTACCGCGATCTCGGAAAATTTCGTGCCTAGGCGGTATTCCTGCAGAATCTTCAGGGCGGCAAGATTTATTTCGTCAAAATCGTTTTTGCAGACGTAGGCTTCGATAGCGTCAAGATCGTCAATGCTGACTTGAGGACGAGTGTTTTCGGTAAGAGAAAAATCCCAAAGACCGCGCTCAAGTGCGGTCAGAGCGTTGTTTTTTTCATTTTTGAGAGTTATTATCTCGGTTTCAAGCTCGTTTTCCTTGGCAAAACGACGGAAACGGCGAAAGGTGTCGTCAATACCCACTGTGTGGGGCATATTTCTCGTGTCCTTGTCACAGCAAAATGAAATGCAGAACTCGTCAGCCGCCATAGCAAGCCGGTAGAGAATTGCGTGCTCTTCGCCCGTAAAGCTGGTGAAGGAATCGACGTAGACGTGACAGCCCTTGAAAAAGTCCTTTTCTCTCAACAGCTCAAGGAGACGCGAAAGCTTGTTTTCAGCCGCCGCCGCGCCTTCTCCGATGCGTGATGCGAGAACGCGCTCAAAATTTGCGTAGATCAGTGAAATGTCGTGAAGCTTTTTGGAAAGAATCTCGTCGGAGCAGGAGTCTGCCGCCGCTTCACAGTCTTTTGCGGTTATTCCGTTTGCGTGGAGCTCGTCCACGGTGGAGAGCATCATCGAGCAGAGAGACAGGTCGGTCTTTACGTCCTTGTATTCAAGAAGAAGTGGGGAGACCTCGCGGAGATTCTGCCACATAACAAGGCTTCGGGCTCCCCCCGAGGCTGCCGAGTCGATAAGACCGCCGTATTCTCCGAAAACAATACTGCAAAGTCGCGAGAATGAAACTACCTCAAAGCAGAGAGCCGAGGAGGCGGGAAGATCGGCAAGCATTGATTCGCTGATGAAAGCCTGCTGCTCGGGAACCAGCAGATAGGTGCGTTTGCCCGCGTCTACCGATTCTCTGATCCTGTCGATCATGTATTTGGTTTTTCCGCTTCCTGGGCGGCCGAGAATAAATTTTAACATATTTTTTCCTTAATTTATTTTGTTAAATTTGATAATTCAAATTTTAGTTTGACGGTGAGTTGAACGTTGTCTGTTTGAAAGTTTTGCTCGAGCTTTTTCAAAAGCTCGTCGGAGCCGCCGCGATCGGCGGTCGCGCCTCGCAAGGCGCGAAACTTCTTTTTCGGCATTTCTTTTTTGCTAAGCTTTTTTCTTTGTGCCTCTGGTTTCAAAGAAAAAAGCGAGCTTTCGATTAAGATGAGCAACACGGGGTTTTCTTTCTACATAAAGCATTTCTAACTCGTTTGTCCGCTTTTTCTTTTGGCAGAAGAAGCGCAAAAGAAAAAGCTTGGCAAAAAGAAAAGCGCGTGTAAGAGATTTCGCCTCTGCGGAGGCGACAAGGGCTCCGCGCCCTTGACCGCGCGAGCTTTTGAAAAAGCTCGACCAAAACTTTCAAGCAGGCTTCGCCACGAGCTCACCTATAAATTGCAATTTATTTTTTCATTATCTCAAGATTTCTGCGAATAGTTTCTCTTTTTCGCCATGAATATGCCCGTTTGGCGAACTCTTCGTCATCCATTAAGTCGAGGATTTCTGTGGTAAGGCAAGGAATAGTGTTGTTTTTGAAAAAATCAATGTTTGTGTAGATCGTTTGGTTCTTTATGGCGCGGAGCGTGTGCGGACAGACCTCCTGGCAGAGATCACACCCCCAAGCCGAGCCGTGTTTTTTTATGAAAAATTCCTCGTTTTCGGTCAATTCGCCCTTTTTCTGCGTAAGTGCAGAAAGACATTGACCGATCTCGCTCATAGGACAGATCTGCTTGCATTTTCCACAGCCCTGACAGCGTTTTATAGGCTTCGGGTCGCATATAAGAGGCAGATCGGTAATGATCTCGCCCAAAAATACGTAGGATGAATATTTTTCGGTAATAAGCATACCGTTGTCGCCGATAATTCCAAGTCCAGACTTTGCGGCGGCATCCCTTTCGTTGATCGGTGAGTCGTCGGCAAATCCCACGAAACGTTTTTCGGGGAAAGCGGTATTAAGAGTGGGGACCAAGCGGTCAAACAGCTCCTTGAAAAAAAGATGATAGTCGCGCGCTGTGGCATATGCCGAAATGTTCCGCTTTGACTGACGGGTCAGGTAGGGAACCGCTATCATTACCGCAAAAAGCGAGTCGGTCTCGGAAAAGCCTGCCCTTTGAAGCTTGTATTCTCTTGTGATCTCGCAATCGGCAAGAGGAATAGCGGCGGCAAGATCGATGCCGAATTCTTTAAGTATCCGAAGCAGATTGTCTGTCATAGCTGATCTCCCTTCACAAATATATTACCATATTAATTGTACCATATTCAGGACGGAATAGCAAGAAAAATTTATTATTTTCTCTTCTTTCAATGACTTTTTATCAGTTCTTCATTAAACGGTCACAATTTTTGACTATAATGTTGGTGTAGTAAACAAGATACGGAGGTGTTTCTTTATGAGAAATGTTGACCGAAAACATATACTAATCAACAAAATTTTACCGAGCGTGGCACTGCTGCTGATTCTTGCGTTGCCGTTGTGCTCCTGCGGATTTGCGAATTTCGTTATAAAAGGGTACGTCGGTAGTCAGAGCTCCGAGGAAAAGAGCGAGATGTTCGGCGAGGAAGAAACAAAAATTAAGGTGCCCTTAAAGGATGAAGCAGAAGAGATAACCGTTGAAAAAAGCGAGGGCAGAAATCCTCAAGAGGGAAACTTTACCAGCGCGGGTCAGGCATATAATTCGATCAGCGAGGTCTATTATGCCGTTGCGGATTGCGTGGTGGAGATAACCACCGAGACCGTGAAGAATAGCATCTGGATGGGACAGTACGTCTCTGAGGGCGCGGGAAGCGGAGTAATAATCAGCCCCGACGGCTATATCGTCACCAACAATCACGTTATTGCTGGCGCGAGCCAGGTTACGGTCAGATTGACCGACGGCAGCGAGTTTGACGCTGCCCTTGTGGGTACCGACGCATCCGCCGATCTGGCGGTGATAAAGATCGATCCCGCAGGAAAGACCCTTTTGTCTGCATCTCTCGGATGCAGTGCAGATCTTGTTGTGGGAGAGGACGTAGTCGCTATCGGAAATCCCCTGGGATCTCTCGGCGGTACCCTTACCACGGGCATTATCAGCGCAAAGGAGAGAAGCATAACCGTTGACGGTGAAGAAATGGTGCTTCTTCAGACCAACGCGGCGATCAACCCCGGCAACTCGGGCGGCGGACTTTTCAATATGGCGGGTGAGCTTATAGGAGTTGTCAATGCCAAGGCTTCGGGCGAGGACGTTGAGGGCTTGGGCTTTGCCATTCCCGTGGATTTTGCCCATAAAATAATCGAGGACCTTATAAATTACGGCTTTGTCAGAGGTGTTTGCGACCACGGTCTTATTATGCTTGACGTGACAGCGCAAAATCTTCCCGCGGCATACAGAAAATACGGAATCACCTCTATCGGAGTGGTCATACTTGAGTCGTCACTTACAAGTGAATTAAAATACGGTGACACTATAGTCTCGATAAACGGCGAGGAAATAGGATCGGCAGCCGACGTTGACCTTGCGATCAAGGTATGCAGCGTTGGTGATAAGATCAGCGTCAGCGTCAAGAGAGGCGATAGCATTGTTGAAGCCGAGATAGTTCTTGACGAAAAGGTTCCCGAATCGGTAAGCTTTGATTAAATAAATTTTGAAAGGCAGGAATAGCGAATGTATCAGATATTAGTAGTTGACGACGAAGCAAGGATTCGTTCGATAATCAAAAAATATGCCGAATTTGAGGGTCATACCGTGACTGAGGCGGGCGACGGTATGGAGGCGGTAAGACTCTGCCGCAAGGAAAAATACGATATTATCATTATGGACATAATGATGCCCGAGCTTGACGGCTTTTCGGCTTGCAGAGAGATAAGAAAGGTTTCGAATACTCCTATTATAATGCTCTCGGCAAGAGGAGAGGAATACGACAAGATCAACGGCTTTGAGCTTGGAATTGACGATTACGTGGTCAAGCCCTTCTCGCCTAAAGAGCTAATGCTCAGAATCGAGGCGATAATGAAGCGAGTTTCACGCAAGAGCGGGGCGGAAGATACGGTAAAGAAGCCCAACGTTATAGTCGAGCTTGACGGCGGCGGTCTAAAGGCAGATCTTACCGCAAGACTTGTTTACGTAAACGGAGAAAGGGTTGAAATGTCTCCCAAGGAGTATGACCTTTTCTTCTATATGCTTGATAACCGTAACATAGCACTTTCGAGAGAAAAGCTTATCAGCGAGGTCTGGGGCTACGATTTTTACGGCGATGCCAGAACTCTTGATACTCACATCAAGCTCCTTCGCAAGAGCCTTGGTGAATACAGCAGATATATCGTGACTATTCGCGGCGTGGGATATCGTTTTGAGGGCGATGCCTGACCGACGCAATCTGATTTTTGAGAGAAGACGTTATGAATAATGAATTTACCGGAAAAGACCGAATAGGGAGATACAGCAGCCGCGTGTCGGGAGTGTCATGGCGGCTTTTCGGCACGCTTATCGTGTTCGTTATTCTCGTTTTGATAGTCATATGGGTTTTTCAGATAGTACTTCTTAACAGCTTTTATGAAAATTCCAAGCTTGAGGGCTTTTCCGAGACCAACGAGCTTTTGCGGGAGTCATTGAATGACCGCGAGGAATTGAGGAGAGTGGTTTTTGTCCGAAGCGTGGACACAGATAGCTGTATCCGCGTGTTCAGGATCAACGAAGGGGTTGCCGAGGAGATAGCCGATTCTGATATAAGAATAGGCTGCTTTCTTCACCACCTGTCGGGCGACGCGCTCTATCAGCTCTATGAGCGAGCAGAGGATAACGGAGGCATTTTTATCAGAAAGATAACCAATCCCAACGAAGATGAGAACGGTTCTCTCAACTCGATACACGTCGAGGTAATGCAGGGGGTGGACGGATATAAATACGTCGTTATGCAGGATTCGGAGCTGATTCCCCTCAAAGCGACGGTCACGACCCTTGAGCGTCAGTTCGGCTGGATCATGTGTGTGCTTATTATGGGCGCGCTTGCTCTGTCGCTGTCTCTGTCGAGAATGATATGTACCCCTATGGAGCGAATGAGCCGCTCGGCAAAGAGACTTGCGAAAGGCGATTACGGAGCTCACTTTGAGGGCGGAGGATACAGAGAAGCAGAGGAGCTTGCCGAGGCGCTTAACTATGCCGCAAGCGAGCTTCAGAAGAACGACGACCTGCAAAAGGAGCTGGTGGCGAATATTTCCCACGACCTGAGAACTCCTTTGACTATGATAAAGGGGTACAGCGAGGTCATGAGAGATATTCCCGAGGAGAATACCCCCGAGAATGTTCAGGTCATTATCGATGAGACAGAGCGACTTACGGAGCTTGTCAACGATATGCTTGATCTTTCCAAGATCAGAGCGGGCACGAGAAAGATAGAGCCCGAGGTCTTCGACCTTACCGAGACCGTCCGCGCTGTGCTGACAAGATATGAGAAATTCACCGAAAGTCAGAATTACGTCATAACGTTTGAGTCAGACGAGTGCGTTTGCGTCAAGGCGGACAGAACAATGATATTGCAGGTGGTCTACAATCTGGTCAATAACGCGCTGAACTATACGGGTGAGGATAAAAAGGTTACTATTACCCAGACCTTAAATGGCGGAAAGGTTCGCGTTTCCGTCACCGATACGGGCGTGGGTATTGCCGAAGAGGATATTCCTTATATCTGGGACAGATACTATAAGGTGGATAAGGTGCATAAGCGTGCCGTGGTGGGTACAGGACTTGGTCTTTCCATCGTCAAGGGCATACTTGAATCCCACGGTGCCGCTTACGGAGTTGAGAGTAAGATAAGCGAGGGCTCCACCTTCTATTTCGAGCTTGATGCCATTTATGAAGGCGATTTTGAGCAGATAGTTGAATAAATTTAATAACTTAAAGTAAAATTCGCCAAAGCTATTGCAATTTGGCGAATTTTGCGGTATAATAATATAATGATTATTTCGGATTTGTCCGAAAAAAGATTAGAGGTCTTTTGATTTATGCGATCAGGTATGATAGAGTCATATTTCGCCTGTCCCGTGTGCGGTTGCCGAATGCAAGTGACCGAGGACGGAAAAAGCGTAAAATGCGTGGGTGAAAATACCAAAAATAAATGTCATAGCTTTGATTTTTCAGCCGACGGATATCTCAGCTTCGGTGTGACGGGCGGAGACTCAAAAGCCGCTGTGGCGGCAAGAAAAGCTTTTTTGCGCGCGACGGGGAGTTACGAGCTTGCCGCTCTCGCTATACGTGATGCCGTAAAGCATTACGTTCCCGATTGCCGATTGCTCGTTGACGCGGGATGCGGAGAGGGGTATTATACCTCGATGCTCTCGGAGGTCGCCGAGCGCGCCGTGGGCTTTGATCTCTCGAAATTTGCTTGCTCGGCTGGCGCGAAGCAGGCGAGAGCAGATGGTAAGAGCAACCTGCTTTTTGCCACTGCAAGCGTTTTTGAGCTTCCTTTGGCTGACGGATGCGCCGACGCCGTCACAAACATCTTCGCTCCCTGTGCCGAGGATGAATATAAGCGAGTCCTTCGGGACGGAGGCTATCTTTTCGTGGTGGGCGCGGGCAAGGATCACCTTATGGGGCTGAAAAAGGCGATATATGACGATGTCTACGAGAACGGTCAAAGGGCCGATCTCCCCCAAAATATGGAACACGTTGACTGCGTGACCTCTCATTACTCGATGCAGATCAGCGGCAAGGAGAATATCGCCGCGCTCTTCTCGATGACCCCATACTATTGGCGCACCTCCGAGGGTGACAAGGAAAAGCTTGCGCGTCTCGACTCACTTGTGACCGATATTGAATTTGAAATTAATATTTATAAAAAATAAACCGAAAAGGAACGACAAAAAATGAAATTTTCACTTTGTATCCCTATGTATAACGAACTTTCCATTATTAAGGAAACCGCTCAGACACTTTCCGACTATATGTCGGCAAATTTTGAGGATTACGAGATAATCTTCTCCAACGACGGCTCTAAGGACGGCTGTGACAAGGCGGTTGAGGAAATGAACCTGCCCTCGGTCAGAGTGGTCGGTTACGAGCAGAACAGAGGTAAAGGCTATGCCGTAAGAACGGCTATGCTTGCGGCTGAGGGCGATATTATTATGTTCACCGACGCTGATCTTGCCTACGGTTGCGACGTTATCAAGCGCGTTTACGAGACCTTCCTTGAGAACCCCGATGCCCATATGGTCATCGGCTCCCGTAATCTTTCCAAGGACGGCTACGAGGGCTATACCGCTATCCGTAAGCTTGCAAGTAAGGTGTATATCAAGGTTCTTTCCATCGTAGGCGGCTTTAAGCTCTCCGACTCCCAGTGCGGCTGTAAGGCTTTCACGGGTGAGGCGGCAAAGAAGATCTTCAGCCGCTGTGAGGTAGACCGCTTTGCTTTCGACTTCGAGTGCATTCTCTGGGCGGTCAAGTTCGGTATGAAGATCGTCGAAATGCCTGTTAAGATCATCAACCACCGCGAAAGCTCGGTCAACGTCCTTCGCGATTCCTTCAAGATGGTTCGTGATATCCTTAAAATGAAGAAGAGAATTAAGAAGACTAAGATCTGATAAATTTTGCCGACCGCTCCAGTTGGGGAAGGTCGGCAAATTTGAATGAAAGGTTTTCAATTTTTGATTTGTCGGGGACGCGGGGACGCGGTTTCCACCTTTTTTGAAAAAAAGGTGGAGCCAAAAAACTTCCCCGCAAAAAGAATTAAAATGTAGCCATTTCATCTTGTGAAACAGTGAGGATTTTGATCAAAGCCTCACTGCTATCGTGTTTCGGGTGTATTGCAAACTCTTTTGTTTAAAAGGTTTCAAATAAACTTGCAACACGATAGAAGATAAACTTCGGTTCAAA
>JAZKYL010000101.1:0-11689 GCA_045612105.1 Eubacteriales bacterium | reverse complement strand
GCGAAAAACCTGCACGACGACGCTGCCGATTCCCTTGCAATGATGGCGGGGTATCTGTCTGAGAGGCCGAAGGTGGTCACAGTGGCGAAGAGACCGTTTTGATACAATCAACCGCACGGGTAAAAAAGCAGCGGCAGAGATTCTTCTCTGCCGCCATTGCAAAATAAAGTTATTCAATGGATCTATACACCTACAAGTACATTACCACCGCATTTTTAACAAATTCAATCTATTGATTTGTTCCAATGTTAATGGTCTTTTCCCTTTATAACCTCTATATGAAGAACGTTGGTTACTGAGCCATTTCCCTAATTTTATGCCTTCAAATTCTTGATTTGCGGTCATTTCAACATGTCCGTACAAATCATAATATCGTTTAGCAACATCATACATGCGACTCCATTGATGCTCGTGCACATCCCAAATCATACCTATAGCTTCTAGGGCCACTATACGGTCTTCGGTAAACTCTATGTTCGCTTTTGGAGTTCCACGGTTCATATAATCGGTTCTTTGGTGATTGATCCACTGACCTAATTTTTCGCCTTGATATAGGGAGTGAGTGTTGACCAACAAATTGCCATTTTGCCCATAATATTCTTTGGCCAATTGATACATAATCGCCCATTTTGTTTCATTTCTTCTCCAAACAATCCCAATAGCCTCTAAGCGGTGCATTTTATTAGGAGTCAAATTTTCTTTGTCAGTACGCTGTCGTTTTACCCACGCACCCAAATTGTATCCTTGATATTTCTCTTCGGATCCAATATACAAGTGTTTGTGTTCATCATAGTATCGCTGAGCTATATTATACATCATCTCCCAATCCGCCTCATATATGTCCCAAATCATACCAATGCTATTTAACTTATCAATTCTGTACTGCTTTAATTCCCCCTTCGCATAAGCCAACCGCTGACTATTAACCCATCTACCTAGTGCGCTATTACGTGTGTTTACGCGCAAATCACCATGATTCTGATAATATGATTCTGCCGATAAAAACATGTCTTCCCAGCATTTGTCATAATCCACTTGTGCATCCCAAATCATCCCTATTTGATTTAAAAGCGCTATTTTTTTTACAGACAGTGCGTTAGTTTTATATTTTCGACGCTGTGCACTTATCCAGAGTCCTAGTTTCTCATTTTCGTATAATTGATTTGTTGTCAAATTCAGATTACCGTTTACCGCATAATACTGTTCTGATAAGGTATACATTTTTTGCCACTTATCCTCTTGTGGGTTCCATACCATTCCAAGATTATTCAATTTTAGAATTTGATCCGAAGTTAAGGCAACCTTGTTATGCTTATATCTCTGCCTTTGATTGGTTAACCACCGTCCCAACTCACTACTATCCCCTGCGGTCAAAGATCCTGTTTGCTCATACATTCTCTTTGCAATTTGGTACATTCTTTCCCATTGGGTGTTATATATGTTGATATAGTTCGCAGTAATTTGCATTTGATCACGTATCAAATCAATATCAAGATCACAAGAACCCCACAAATATGAAATCAATGACACAATCACCTCGTGAAGATTGGTATAGCCGCGGTTAATATCAAACACAACACACTTCTCGTTTACGGGAATCACTGGGCAACCGCTTTCTCTGATTCTTATGATATTTATCCCATGTTTAGATAGCTTCTTATTTTTCCTAAGATCTTTATTTAAATCTTGGTGCCAAGCGAAGCCATCATACTCAATGCCTGTTTTTATTGATGGGATATATATGTCAATTTCACAATCCAAACCAGTATAGCGATTAATTGCGTCCGGATATATTTTTCTCAAATAAAAAAACAACGCTTGCTCAGGAAAAGACGAAGCGATATTACTATCGGACGCGTCCCAAATCATTCCTATTTTTTCTAGTTTTTCTATTTTTGCCCGAGACAACGCACCTTTCGCATAATTCTGTCTTTGGTGACTAATCCATTTCCCCAAATAAACATTCTCATATTGCTGTGTCACCGGAATTAAAAGACTTTTGTTAGCATCATAGAATTTTTTAGCAAGAATATACTTCCGTTCCCAATTCTCGTCTAAAACATCCCAAATCATATTCATAGCGTTTAATCGCTCAATTTGATTGGCATCCAACCTACCTTCGCGGTAATTTTTTCTTTGTAAATATATCCAATTCCCTAAATTGATACCGTCATACAGATATTTGTCGGGAACGTTTAGGTGTCCAAACTCCTGATAATATTTAGTTGCAATGGTGAACTTATATTCCCATTGTTCTATTTTCATTGTACTCATAATTATACCTCGGACGTCTCAACTTCATATTCTTTCTCCCACAATCAACTTTTTGCCCATATAGCTCCCCACACACTATTGATTTTGATGACAATCCGCACAAACGCCCAGATTCACATGATTCGGCCCGCCATAAGATTTGAATTCGGATTCCAGTTTGATTTTTCCACAAATTTCGCATTGTATCCATCTTCTGTTCCATGAATCCAAAATTATTTTCGTTTGTTGTGTAAACCGTCCTTTCACTTCCTCATAGGCACGCTCTTCGGCTTCGCGTCGTTTCCGTTCTATTTCTTCCTGTCGACGCTTATTTACAGCCTCGAACTCATCTAGCTGTTTACGAATTGAATCCGATACCGTTGCGGGCGCTCTCTGTACAGGCTGCACTTTAGGCTTTTCAACTGGTACAACTTCATCAACAAACGAAGTATTTTTGCCATCTATAGCCATAATGTAAAGATTGTTCTTTGCACGGGTCATAGCAACGTAGAAAAGTCTGCGTTCCTCTTGATATCTGTTCATTACCGCTTTCGACTCGTTTATTTTAGAGACATCAACACCGGGGAATCGACCATCATAAACGTCCATTATGTAAACGGAATCGTATTCAAGCCCTTTGGAAGAATGTACCGTGGAGAGTACAATGCCATGATCACCAAGTGTTTGTTCTTCAGTCATCATGTCATGCAATTCTTCTAACCGCAATAAAAAAGCTTTTATTGATGGCTCAGAGACCGCCATTGTTGAAAGCAATTCCAACTTGCCATAATCGAGGTTATTGTTGCGCGCATAGGTAACGTACCGCTCTTCAATTGCATTAATAGCCTCGACTGTAGTCCGGTCTCCAATCGTGGTAATAAACGTTTTAAAAGCAACCGCCTGATCTTTCGATTTCCCCTGTGTTTCCATCTGGTTAATCAGCGCATCGGGAATAGTTAGTTTTTCACGCTCGGATTGATTGCATGCCCCTTGTGCAGCCTCTTTAGTAAACCAGAAACCGCATTTATTATATATCTTCAAAAACGCGTCGGCATCATACAAATTTAAAGACAATTTCAAAAATGCTTGAATATCCGTAACAACCTTATTCGTAAAGAATAAACCTTTTACTCGCATTGCTCGAAATGGCACATTGTTTCGAAGCATTAAATCAATAAGAGGGATTGCCGTATCGTTATCTCGATATAATATAGCAGTTTCAGAGGTTATGCTTTTTGCAACTCCCAGCATATATTCATATTGCTCGGCTCGTGTTTTTACAGGTATCCGTTGTACGTGGCCACCATGTCCTCTGTCGGGAACAAACTGCTTTTTGTGTCTATCGCGATTTTTCTCTATGAATCCAGCAGCCTTGCTGACAATTTCGATAGTAGAACGATAATTACGTTCCATATACAGGATAAACGGATTTGGATAATCGTTTTTGAAATTTGTCAGGGCTTTAGGGTAAGCAGCCCTAAATTCATATATACTTTGGTCTTCGTCGCCAACCATAAAAATATTATTACTCTTGGATGCCAACAAACGAATAATCTCATGTTGCAGCTTCGAAGTATCCTGAGCCTCATCCACGCATATATAATGATATTGGTTATGAAACGAAGAAAGAATATCGGGGTTGTCAGTCAAGATTTTTTCCGCATATACAAGTTGATCATCATAATCCATCAAGCGATGTCTTTTCAACTCGTCTCTATACAACCGATTCACGTCAGAAATATTGGGTACGGCAGTCTTTAATTCCACAATTTCTTCACTGGAAAGTTTCTCGTTTTTGATACGCGTAATAGCGGTTTCAGCCTCAATTATATCGCTTTCCGTTGGATAATTATCTTGCATTTTTTGAAGAATACACCGAAGGATAGCCGATTTCTGCTTTTTATCGGTTAATAGTTCAAACGCGGGGCGTCCGGTCTTCTTAGCATATGTTCTAATAACAATATCAGCAATACCGTTGATTGTTCGGAATTCCAGTTGATTTGCTAATTCGTCACCAAACAAGGCTGCAAAGCGACTACGCATATCAATCGTTGCAGCTTTGGTGTATGTCATAGCAAGAATGTTATGTGGAGATATGTTTTTGCATAGAATCATGAATCCCAGTCGCGCCACGAGAACAGTTGTCTTTCCGCTACCGGGTACTGCTAACAAAAGATTAGCACCATCAACGGCTTGAACAGCTCGTTCTTGTTGCTTGTTCAAGTTAATATTATATTTTTCTTTAAAAATCCTATAGGTTTCGTTCTCGGCAAGGTCTTCCCTTTCCGGCAAAGCGCAAACACCATTTTTGACACCTAAGTATTCCACAAAATCGGCTTTGGTATACCATCGGGAAATCTCAAATTGCCCTATGCCATCCATAGATACATTCGACACTTTCACAAGGCATGGTTCGGTGTCGCTCTCCTTAAACTGGAAAAACAACTCTACTTGACCGCTCTGAACATCATAAGTATTAAATGTATTCTTCGGGCGCGACCATTTATAGCAATTGTTACCCTCTTCATTGGTAATTTGCTCATTTGCATACTGTTCAACAAGGTCAAATACCCAAACGACCTTGTATCCGAGATTGTAATAAAAATTATTGCGTTCTGAAAAGTTTTTTGATGAAAGCGAACTGTGTTGAAATTCCGCAACAGTCCTGCCAATTAAGACATCCGCACGATGCTTCATTTCTCCAAAGGAAAGCAACACCTCTTGATTAGGATAGGGAAAGCGAGATTGCCATTCATAATGCCAATCCGACATATCATATAAGCCGTGCCACGTATCGTGACAAATCTGTTTAGGCATGTGGGCAAAGTTGTCCGCTCTATCCCCGCCCCTTCGCTGGTAAAGGAGCGCTCCACAAGAGGGGCAGAAATATTCTTGTCGGACTACCGCCTCGCTGATATGGACTCTTTGCCCTCTGCAATCATGCGCAAAAAACATTGCGTCTCTCCTTACTTTCTTCTCTCTAAATTCCTAAATTAAAACCCCATTACAATGATCCACCTCATGCTGGACGATCTGAGCCGTCCAGCCGGTGTAAGTTTTCACGCGCGTTTGCATATTCAAGGTCTGATACTGCACCTTGATGGTTTTATAGCGCTTGCACTTGCGCGGGTCGCCGAGCAGTGACAGACATCCTTCCTCGGTGTCGTACGCGCCGTCCTTCTTGATAATCTCGGGATTGAGCATCACGGTATATTTGCTCGCGGAAGAACCGCGAGCTGGAGCTAGTCCGCTCTCATCGAGAAAGGCAATGATGCGCTTGCGCACGCCGATCATATTCGCCGCCATGCCGACACAGCTTTCTCTGTGCGCCATCAGCGTATCAAGCAAGTCCTGTGCGACCTGCAAATCTTCTTTCGTTGCGACCTCCGACTTCCCTGCGAGGAAGATGGGATCGTGCATTAATTCTTTAATCATAGGATTCTATCTCCCCCAATTTTGTCTAACAGTTCCGCCTCGCTGATATTGCTTTCAATAAGCAGGCGTATTTCTTTCGCTGTGGCTTCCGCAGCGAAGTGACCACTATTGATTCGTGTATGCTCTATTATCTGCGTGATTGCCTCTGTAGTGGTATCCGAGAAGTGTCGCGCCAATTCTTCATACGTCAGCCTTACGCGCTCTATGGTAGGGAGTTTTCTATAAAAATCCTGCATTTGAGAGAGTTTGTTTAGCAAATCCTGCTCCGTCTGAGATGAATCCACCATTTCCATCAAGTCGGTTGCCAACTGCTCCGCCCCGTCGTCACCATACATGTGCTTTGCATCCAATATCATCGAAAGCACTTTTTTTACCGTACGCTCCTGTACATCCGTTCTCTTTTCTAAGTTTGTTAAGGAACGAATAATAAGTATCCGCGCGCGTCCCTCTTTCATAAAGCCTCCCATTAGATATTTTTATATTGGCCTGTCAATTCTATATCTTTCAACCGAATCAGAAAAATCCTCAGAGCTTACCTCAATACCATTCTCACGCATCACTCTTATCATATGCTCAGGCAAAGCGCAACGATGATTTATCAGCTCGCCCCCAAGTTTTAAGGCGAGTTTCTTGCTGGCGATATTCTCCTGATCCAATTCCCAAACAAAATAAGGATGCTTGAATATTTTCCATCCTTCTTCAATCATCATTTTAGCGGCAAGATACCCATATCCTTTTCCCCTGTAGGCTTCATCGAGCGTTATCCCTATTGTTGGCTCTTCCGAGGAAACATGGTCTATTTCGCAAAAGCCTACCGTTTTTCCACTGGAATTTTCAACAATAGCGAACATGATGCAATCGCTTTCAAATCTTTCGTTCCAGATTATGCCGCCCACATCAATTTCTTTATCCGCACCGACTTTGACAAGTGACTGTATGAAATCGCCACCTAGCTCCAAAGCAATATAATCTTCCTTATCTGCTTCGGTTGCGGTATGGATACTTACGTTGCCTTCGGTACGTGTAATAAGTATATCGGTAATCATTGAATGCTTACCTCCCATGTGTAGCCTGTTTCTATTTCATTATGCCACAGCTTCGTGAACGACTTGTTAACCATCCGTGAACTTTCCGCAATCAGGACAGCGCCTCCAAGGCCTTTGATGCCAATTCTTGACAAATTCAATTAAATATGTTATAATGTGCGCGGAATAATCGTTGGGCAAGGGAGAATAACTATGGAACGAGATTTCAACATACCGCAAGGCAACTATAAGGTTAGCAGGGATATTCCCGTAGGCGTATATTTGATTGCTGGCTTAAATGATTTTAGTATCGTTAGAATTATAAGCCCCGACAGTAAGCAAGAGTCTTTTCATCTTGAAAAAGAGAATACCAAGATGGTGCATGTTGAACTTGAAAAAGACGATATTCTTCACCTAGACGGCAAGGTCATAATGCGCCAAATCACAAGATTTATTGAAGACGACAAGTGTAACCTGTTGGAAGAGGTAGAAACCTTTGAAAATGATCTCAAAGCGCGTGGCGTAAAAAAACGCTAAATCGATAATTGGAGATAGAAAGATGGGTAGACGAAAAAAGGACGAAATGGGCGCGGGTTGGTTTTGGCTCATATTCATTGTGGGCGGTTCAGTATGTCTGATCATGACGCACCCATTAATATTTTTCTTGGTAGTAGTACCGATTGCTATTATCCTAATATTAGCGTTCATAGGGTGGTTAAAAAAATAAATATGCAATTCAAAGGAGAGCTTCGGCTCTCCTTTTTTGTTGCCATGATGGCGGGGTATCTGTCTGAGCGTCCCAAGGTCGTGACGGTAGCGAAGAGGCCGTTTTGACATAGCAAAACGCCCCCGATTGGGGGCGTTTGTTATTTTGAACAACTTTATAACATTATATTGGTATAATAAATGTAGCCGCAATTGATCAAATGAGATTGTTACGCTTGTATGTAATCATACCGTTCTCATCATAATGATCTCCCACTGATTGATGATATCCCAGTATGAGGAAGCTGTTAATGCCGCCTCATATATGTTAGTGACTAAATAAATTATTTGGCCCTTATCCAATTTAGTCACCATTAACGGTTGCCCTTTGCACGATTGTGCGATCTACAGAGCATTTGACAGTTAGATGCATCCGTAGCTCCACCTTTGCTCCAAGCCGTTACATGGTCGGCATCCATTTCGGTAAGCTTCCAAATTTTTGACTTGTTAGCATCGTGACCGATAGCGCAGTAAGGACAATTTGAGCGCCCCTTGGACGATGCTAGTGAAGTTTGCTTGGCATATACGGATTTTTTAGTGCGGTCATCAAATACACGAATGTTCAACAGTTTGCTATCTGCACAATTACCGAGTATGTATTCAAAAATACCTTTTTTTTCATTAACGAAATCGTCTGCCATCAGTTCTTGAACCTTTGCAGAAACTTCTGCGGCGTCGTAGGCGTTGCGGTGATATTTTTCATACAAGTCCCCCCAAGCTAACCCTTTCATCTGCGGTTCAACATCAATAAAAACGCTTGAGATCCAGTCTATTACACTAGTGAAGTAAACTTTCAGCTCGTTTATATCTGTATCAAAACGATGCTTGCTCATGTAGGCATCAATGTTGTTTCGGCTAACCCACATTAAAGCGGTACGCAAGAAATCCTGTCGACTAGGACTGCCGGAAATATATGCGCTCCACTTTTGAACGTTTGAGTTCTGGGTGTTACTATATTCTTCTTTAGCCTTGGTAACAAAGGGGCCCGAGTATACTGCATTCAAGAGTTCTTGGTCGTTTAAAGGAATACCTTGGATATTTATAGTTCGGAACCATTCTTTAATTTCACTTTCCTCACCTTCACACTCGTAAATAGTAAGTTTCGTATGAAGAATTTTGTTTTGTAAATCCTCTGCCAATCCCGAAAAATATTGTTCCATACCATTGGCATCCTTAATGGCAAATTTATCTGTCAAAAAACGCCCTATACTTGTAATACGTTGTTGTCCGTCCAGAACTTCAAATGTACCGTCAGCTAATTTATTAAAGTATATAAGTCCAAGAGGATAGCCCTTGAGCAAAGACTCAATAACCGCTATTTCTTTTTCTCCTTTACCTTGTGCATAAAGATAATTACGCTGATATTCAGGCTGTATAACCAATTTCCCAGAAAGTCCAAACAATCCTTTTCCTTCGAGTTCGTTATATACAAATCCTTTACATATTTGTTCTATGGTTATATCAATTTTCAATTCCGTCTTCATTCTGTTTTTCTCCTACGAATAAGGATTCTGGGATATATACTTAACAAATATCCATCCGCATTTTCTGCAGTGTAATAAACTGTACCAACAGGACACTCATCCACAAGTATCGCGGCTCTAGTATTAACCTTACTTCCGCCTTGAGTTGTACCATTTTTGTTGTGTTGAACTGCATCTTTATAAATTTTCGTCATTTCGTAGTCAACTGTATTACCTAGGGTTATTCCAAGAATTTCAAATTGCTCGGGGCAATACTTTTCAAGGAAGGTAACCGGAACACCCATTACTTCAGTATAGTCAGACGGGATAGCGTCTGTAAACGGAACATCAATAGCATCATAATTATCATAATGGAGATAGCCTACTCCTTTAACTCCTTTATGTGAACTATAACGAATATTGTCTTGAAGAGTCATCAAAGACAAAGGCTGGTGTCTGCGTCCGTGTTCAATGTTAGTAAACCATGTCGACGAAACATTTTTATGCCATAGTCCATTAATTTTCTGATAAGAACTACCACTCTCTTCCGCACTAGGCGCGTCAGGCACCTGAAACCAAAGTCCACCACTCCAGCTCGTTGCGCCTGACCACATTTTATTATTCATGATAAGAGGAAAGATTTCTTTAATAGTTATACTACTTTTGTTTCCAATGATCAAGAATTGTTTATCTTCTTCATATAGCCATCGTACAAATTCTATATATTGTGAAAAAGGAGGGTTAGTTACAATAATGTCAGCCTCGTGTCGAAGTGCCTTTACCTCGTCGCTTTGAAAATCACCGTCTCCTTCGAGATAGTGCCATTCTAAATCGTTTATGTCAATTCGACCCTTTCGATTTTTTTCACGAGAAAGTGTAAATATGCGACCTCGCGAATCCGATTTTTCTTCATCAAAAATAGGAGAATCCAATTCAAAAATGGAAATTTGATGATAATCTTCGGTTTGATATTTTTTCTTTTTTTCAGATCTTGCATAGCTTGTGCTAATAAGTTTTTTTATACCAAACTTATCAAAATTTTGTGCAAAAAATCTAGTAAAATTACTCCATTCCGGATCATCACACGGGAGAAGTATGGTCTTTCCTCTAAAAACATCAGGATTATATTCCAAATATGCATTGATTTCTTTTTGAATATCCATATATTGGGTATAAAACTCATCATTTTTAGCATTTTTGGCTTTTGTTAAATTTTCATTTGCCATAATTACTCTCCCTGCTTATAAATTTGTTCCAAAAGCACTTTGATTTGCAAACCAATATCTTTGGCGAGAGATACCGGGACCGCATTTCCTATTTGTCTGTATTTGCTGGATAGGCTACCAACAAATTGCCAGTCGTCCGGGAACGTTTGTAAGCGTGCATTTTCTCTATAAGAAAAAGGGCGAATTTCAAGAGGATGACATCGGTCACAATATTTACTGCTAGGGCTTGTCATTACAGCAAAACATGGCTCATCTAACTTGAATCGACGTAAAATACCCGGCTTTGATCCGCTTAATAACCAGCATCTTTTCATATATGGTTTTGCAATTTCTTCAGGAATGTCCGACCAGCAACCACCGGGGGGAACTTGAGAAATAACCGCATATTTATTATCCGAATAGTATGAACAAATGCTTTTATCTGGCTTAACCTCTAACTCAATGTCTGCTATAACTGGTTTGTATTCATGTGGGGACGGAAAAGTATACGTGTAATTTTCGGCTATATCATTACGAATACCAATTGTAATTAAGCGTTCTCTTTTTTGCGGAGCACCATAATTCCAAGCATTCAAAATATCAAAAACAACCGTATATCCCGCTTGCTTAAATACTTCTAAAATAATTTGAAATGTTCTACGATTATCGTGTGTCTTCAAACCACGCACATTTTCAAACAAAAAGAACTTTGGTTGGAGCTTTGTTAAAAAATCCGCATAATAATAAAACATTGTTCCTCTAGTATCTTCCAAACCAAGTTTTTTGCCTGCGGAACTAAAACTTTGACAAGGTGCTCCACCAGATAGCAAATCTAGTTCTCCCCTTTTAATATTGAAAAGTTCTTCCAAATTGTTGTCTGCTAGAAGCGTGATATCTTCGCACAGTACATTCCAATCAGGACGATTCAATTTCAATGTTGCGGCAGCATCTTTATCTTTTTCAACAAGTCCAATATGTGTAAAGCCAGCCTGCTCTAATCCTAGCGCTAATCCTCCAGCACCAGCAAACAGCTCTATTGAAGTATACGTGTTCACTGTGACCCCCTATAATTTTTGCAATTACTCACGCTCGCCGGCCTTGGATTTCTTGAGAATCACTAGGCACCAATTCTAAAATGCCATCAACTCGGCAATTCAACGCTCGGCAAATATTCTCTATAACTGCAATCGCAACCATATCCACATCCATAAGTATCTAACCCGAACAGGATAATGGCAATTGTAGATATAGCCTATTATATTTTATCATTTTCAGAATATTCTGTCAATTCAACAATTATACAAAGATAATAATGTGTAATTGTTCAATATCACAAAGTATTTGAAATTCCGAGCTTACCCATACTACATCTAGTATCAGGGGAGTTTACAAAATCAACATGTTGTGTTATAGTACAGTTAGAATGGAAGGTGATACAGTGAGCTACGGCCGACGCAAAATCTACTCCGAGCAAAGAGAAATCACAGCAGCCAATGTCAGGGACGAAGTAAATACGGCGTACGCGGTACACTGTCAAAACCAG
>JAZKYL010000100.1:0-20905 GCA_045612105.1 Eubacteriales bacterium | reverse complement strand
GCTTTTTGGAAGAAGAGCTGAAATATATTTTGAATGAAATGGTGATCGAAGCAAATATCGACCTGCTTTTCCATGCATATATTTTCTGTGCAAATACATGCGCTGACCGTGTTGTGTCTGTTACTGTTGCTACCAAAAGCGGAGAAATGCAGATAGAAGCAGATTATTTTATTGACGCTACCGGAGATGCACAACTTGCGTATCTTGCGGGATGTCCTACGGTACTTGGCAGAGAGCCGGATCATTTGTGTCAGCCTATGACATTGTGCTTCCGCGTTGGAAATGTGGACGTTGAAAAATTTTATGCAAGCAGAGAAAGATTAAAAATTTCGCATGCACAAAGTCTTGCGGCGGGAGAGCTTATCAATCCAAGAGAAAATATCCTTGTATTTAGAACGCCTATACACAACGTACTTCATTTCAATACCACAAGAGTGGTCAGGAAGAATCCCACCTCACCGGAAGAGGTAACAGAGGCAGAGGTGCTGGCTCGCAAGCAGGTGTATGAAATATATGACTTTATGAAAAGGCATGCCGACGGACTTGAAAATAGCTTTTTGATGATGACTGCGGCGGAGATTGGCGTGAGGGAAAGCCGCATGATCGTTGGAGATTACGTATTGACTGAACAAGATTGCAGAAATTTTGTGAAGTTTGATGATGGGATCGCTGCCTGCAACTATGATATTGACATTCACAATCCCGAGGGCACGGGAACCAGTCATTACTATTTTCCGGCAGGGGAATATTATACCATTCCTTATCGTAGCCTGATTCCGAAGAGTGCGGAAAATCTTCTGGTAGCCGGAAGATGTATCTCCTCGGATCACGGAGCTCAAGCATCGTACAGAATTATGCCTGTTGTATGTTGTATCGGTGAAGCGGCGGGCTCTGCGGTTGGATTAGCCGTAAAACAAAATTGCACAGTACGCGAAATCGATGTTAAGGAATTGCAAAACGAGTTGAAAAGAAACGGTGCGTATATTGGTGTATAAATAACAATCATTTTTGACTTTTCTACAAGTTGTAATTTTGTTCTATGAACTCAAGAAAAAAGCAAGTCGAAAGACTTGCTTTTTTCTATCCAATCCGAAGGATTGGTATGTAATCTCGCGTGAGCGAGTATGTAATCGCCGCAGGCGTATGGCATCACGCGTAGCGTGTATCTTCCTTCGGATTGATTCCATACATCACTTTGTGATGATTCCATACAAGGCTGACGCCTTGATTCCATACACGCCTTTGGCGTGATTTGTTAAGTTGCATTTTTGTACTATGAGCCCAGCACCTTTAGCTCAGTTGGTAGAGCAACTGACTCTTAATCAGTGGGTCCCGGGTTCGAGTCCCTGAAGGTGCACCATAAATGAAAAAAGAGTAGCAACGCTACTCTTTTTTCATTTATCTTGTATATTCCACGACTCAGAACCCGCTACCCCGCGAAGCGGCGGTATTCGACGTGCGCTGAGATTACTTCAATTTCAATGTATCTTTGGCGCACGTGAGGGTTCTGAGTCCCTGAAGTCCCATTTAAAAGCACCTTTCAGGCACATCGCCCTCGAGACAGTTTGCTACGTAAAAGGCTTCGCAAACCTGTCGCTATCGCGACCCGAGTTCATGAGTCCATATTTCGAGCATAAATGCTCGAAATGGTGAGTTTTGCTCACGCAAAACTTCACCTTGCGGTGCACCCAAGATCTAAATGGATTTTTTGTGTTTTGTTCGCCTTAGCTCAGTTGGTGTGGCACCTAACTGTTAATCAGGGAGTCGCTGATTCGAGTCAAACAGTGGGAGCTAGAAGCCATCTGTATCTTATTTACACCTTTAGCTCGGTTGTTTTTTGCACTTGAAAAACCTTCAAGTAGGTAATTTAGTGCCAAAGCATTGCAAAACAGCAGTTTTTTTGCTATAATTAAATCAAACTAATAGCGTGTTGAGGTAAAAAATAATGAAAAATAGCTTTGGTGAATTTTTGCGGCAAAAGCGACAGGAAAAAAACTTGACGCAAAAGGAACTGTCAAAAATATTATTTGTTTCGGAATCTGCGGTCAGCAAATGGGAGCGAGACGTGGCGCATCCAGACATAACTCTGCTTCCAAAGCTGTCGGAGATCCTTGGCGTTTCAGAGCACGAGCTGATAACCGCCAGCGTTGACAATAAAGCAAGGGAAGAGAGGGCGCAAGCGAAAAAATGGCGCACACTGACCTTTTCCTGGAGCTTATTCTTCTATATTGGATATGGAATCACGCTTTTGACCTGCTTTATTGTTAATTTGGCGGTCAATAAAACGCTGTCCTGGTTCTGGATCGTCCTTTCAGCGTTGTTGCTTTCGTTTACATTCACAAATCTGCCCGGTTTTCTCAAAAAACACAAGCTAATCTTACTTCCGCTGTCGTCCTATCTTGCGCTTGTGCTGCTTTTGGGTGTGTGTTGCATTTATACGGGCGGTAATTGGTTTTGGATTCCGACTCTGGCAACTTTTTTGGGATTGATTATTGTCTTTATGCCGATAATTATATCAAAATATGAAATTTTCGCGAAGATCAGAAAATTTAACGATTTTATTTCTATTGCTATCGATTTTGTATTTTTGGGAATTCTACTTACCGTGATCAACGTTTTCACGATGGTGAACGGCTATAGTGACGCTTGGTGGGTCTGGAGCATTGCGTTGCCTATTACGGTGGTCGTTTATCTCATATTGAATCTGCTTTTGAGCGTAAGATTTTTGAAAATCAACAGATTTTTGAAGACGAGTATCATTTTGTTTTTAACCAATGCTTTTTTGTATCTGCCGCCGCTGTTTTTGAAAAGTAAAAATGAAGCATTACAACGCGAGATCGACGATGCCAATATTTTCAATGCCAATCTGCTTTCCTGGCAGGGCGAACAGATCGAGACAAACATCCATCTTTTGATCTGCTTAACACTGCTGGTTTTAGCAATTTCCTTTTTAGTGGTCGGAATGATACGCGATGCAATAAGCAAAAACAAGATTTCTGAGGAATCAGAGCCTTGACAAGACTTTTGTTGTGTGGTAAAATACACGTAGAAAGGCGGTGGCATTATGAAAATCGATAATCTTGGCTCGGGGCTTTTCCGCATTTTGATCCCATTTGAGGGCGACGTGACAACCACGGTCTACGTAGTACATTGCAACGGCGGCGTTGCACTTGTTGACTCTGCGACATACTCCACAGACGTGGATAATTACATAATCCCCGCACTTGAGGAGCTGAAAATACCCATTGAAAGTGTCAGACATTTGCTTCTGACACACAACCACGGCGATCACGCGGGTGGCGCTATGCGTTTGCTTGAATTGGCAAGAAACACCACGATCAGAGCATCGTTTGCTTTCGATAGTCCGAGATTTTTGCCTTTGATCGACGGAGAGCTTATCGGAGGGCGCTTGCAGGTGGTTTCTCTGCCCGGACATACCGAGCATAGCGTTGGTTTTCTTGATCTGAAGACGAAAACTCTCTTGTCAGGGGATTGCCTTCAGCTTGAGGGTGTAGGGAAGTACAGAAACGGTATCGGTTTCCCGTCCTTGTATATTGAGTCCTGCGAAAAACTCAAAGGAATGAATATCTCCCGAATCGTCACGGCTCACGAATACGACCCTCTTGGCAGCATTGCCGAGGGCGAGGGCGAGGTGGAAAAATATCTTGATCTTTGCATCGGGATAGCGAAAAGGCTGATAAATTGACATAAACAAAACGCCCCGAAAATTTTTCGGGACGTTTTTCATATATACTTGAAAAATATACTGTATTGTGCTATAATTTATAAGTAAAAGTGTTTTTTGCGGCAGAAATGCGACAAAACGGAGGGTGAAATGAAAAAAACATATCTTACCGGTATATGGCAAATGAGCGGAAATGGATACAAGGTCTCGGGAAATATCCCCGGGTCGGTGTATTCCTTTTTGCACATTGACAATCATATTTTGCCCGATCCCTATTTCAGAGACAATGAGGATATTTATACCGCCCTTGGAGAAAAGGAGTTCACATTCCTGCGCAAATTCGAGCATAAGCGCACAAAAAACAAGACATTTCTCGTTTTCGAGGGTTTGGATACACTGTGTTCGGTCTATCTCAACGGCAAGCTTGTGGCAGAAACCAACAATATGCACCTGAAATACGGCTTTGAAGTAAGTGAATTTTTGCGTGACGGCGAAAATGATCTTTCGGTGGTCTGTCATCCCGTCGTTCCATATATGCGTGAGAAAAACGAAAAGAGCCGACTTTTCGGCGCAACCGACTGTATGGTTGGATACCCTTACGTCAGAAAAGCCCACTCTATGATGGGCTGGGATTGGGGTCCCCGACTTCCCGATGCGGGAATATGGCGCGACGTTTATTTGCTTGAAAAAGACAGTGCGGAGCTGCTTGACGTTGAATTTTTACAGCTGCACTTGGACGGACGCGTGTTTTTGACACCGAAGATCAAGTGTGACGGCGGAGAGATCGAGATAAAAATGACATCCCCCAACGGATATGAGTCGATTTTGGTTGCTAATGCCGAAAATGAGGTCAAGAATCCTAAGCTCTGGTGGCCTAACGGTCTTGGCGAGCAGAATTTGTACGAAATTCAAGTGAATTTGCTTGAAAACGGCGAAATCGTTGACGAAAAACGTCTGAAAATCGGTCTGCGAGAGATGAAGCTTATAAGACGCAAGGATCAGTATGGAGAGAGCTTCTATCACGAGATAAACGGTGTGGATATGTTCGCTATGGGCGCGGATTACATCCCTGAGGACAACATTTTCAGCCGAATTACTTCCGAGCGGACGAGAGAGCTTCTGACTCATTGCAAAAATGCCAATTTCAATACCGTAAGGGTATGGGGTGGCGGCTATTATCCCGACGATTTCTTCTTTGAAATATGCGACGAGTTTGGACTAGTGGTCTTTTTCGACCTGATGTTTGCCTGCTCGGTCTACGATTTTGACGAGCGAGAGCTTGAGAACGTTTCTCTTGAGGTGGAGCAGAATCTGAAAAGAATTCGTCACCACGCCTGCATAGGTCTTGTGTGCGGAAACAATGAGATCGAGTGGCATTTCCACGATTACGTCTCTATCTCGGGCAGAAGTGACCGAGAGTATCTGACAGAGGTCTATTTTGAACTTTTTGAGAGAAGATTTCCGCAAATCGTTGCGAAAATTGCTCCGTATATACCATATATCCCCTCGTCCCCCACGTCGGGCGGCGGCTTTGCCGATCCTAACGGGGAGGGCAGCGGCGACTGTCACGATTGGGACAGCGATTTTATCTCGGCAAGAAACAGATTTCAGCGTTACGTCAGCGAGTTCGGCTTTCAATCTCTTCCCGATATCAAGACGGTGGAGAGCTTCACTCTGCCCGAGGACAAAAATCTGAACAGTTACGTTATGGAGAGGCATCAGAGAAGCTTCGGCGGCAACGAGCTGATCTTGTCACAGATGACAAAGCTTTATAAATACCCGTCAAATTTTGAAGACCTTATCTATCTCTCCCAGCTATCCCAAGCCGAGTCGGTAAAATACAGAGTCGAGCATCTGAGACGGCACAAAGAAAGGTGCTATGGCGCGCTGTATTGGCAACTTAACGATATCTGGCCCGGTACAAGCTGGTCGAGTATCGACTATTTCGGCAGATTCAAGGCTCTTCAATATGCCGCGAAAAGATTTTTCTCACCCATTCTTATTTCCTGCGAAGAGATAGGTGAGCTACAGAATCGCAGATATGTCAATATAGAGGACGGGCAGTACAGCCGTGAGATATCCGCCGGGCTTTGCGTTACAAATGATACCCTGAGGGATATCAGCGGAACTGTTTATTGGCAGATACGCGATGCAGAGAGCAGAGTTATTAAAGAGGGAAAAAGCTCTGTCAGCTTGCCCCGTATGTCTGCCGAGCTCCCGAAAATTGATCTTTCGGATATCGATCCTCACAAGCATCACCTGACATTCTCTTTTGAGATCGACGGCAAAACGGTAAGCTCAGGCAGTACGCTTTTCTGCGCTCCCAAGCACTACAAATTTGTCGATCCCGAGCTTGAGTATGAAATTTTCGGAGACGAAATGATCATACGCAGTAAGGCATTTGCCAAAGGAGTGTATGTAGATGTCCTTGAAGGTGACCTCGTTCTTGACGATAACTTTTTCGATATGGAAGCAGGATGGAGAAGGGTCCGCATACTATCGGGCACTGCGAAAAATATCGTTTTAAGATCAATATATAATATTTAGCGTTTTGAAAGGATTTTTTTATGTTCAAACGGATTTTAAAAGAGTATTCTATCATAACCTTCGGCGCGGTGTTTGCCGCGGCGGCGATCTATTTTTTTATGTTACCCTTAAACATTGCTATCGGTAGCGGCTCGGCTCTGGCTATGGTGCTGAGTTACTATATCCCACTGCCTATTTCGGTGATCTCACTGATCTTCAACGTGATCATGCTGCTTCTGGGATTTCTGCTCATAGGCAGGGAATTCGGAGCGAAAACCGTTTACGCATCGATAATCGTCCCCGTGTCTCTCGGCATTTTTGAATTTTTCTTCCCGAATTTTCAATCGCTGACAGCCGACCCTTTGCTTGATACCCTTTGCTACATACTTGTAGTCGGCATCGCGATGGCGATACTGTTTACGCATAACGCGTCCTCGGGTGGACTTGACATCGTTGCGAAGATAATGAACAAATATCTGAAAATGGGGCTTGGAACCGCCGTGTCGGTCTCGGGTATCGCTGTGGCTTTGACCTCGGCTTTCGTACCCGATGCCGACGCGAAGATCGTGGTCATAAGCGTGCTGGGAACCTATTTCAGCGGAATGATAGTGGATAAATTCATCTTCGGTCTCAACGTCAAGCGCAGAGTATGTATAATCTCTCAAAATCTTGATGAGATCGTGGACTATATTCTCCACGATCTCCATAGCGGAGCAACTCTTTACGAGAGCATTGGAGCTTATGATAACGTCACCCGCCACGAAGCGGTAGTTATTGTGGATAAAAACGAGTACAGATTGCTGATGGATCACGTAAAAAAGGTTGACCCAAAGGCATTCGTTACCGTGATCGAGGTAAACGAGCTTAATTATCAGCCGAAGATCCGAAATGACAAAAAATAATAAACGGCTTCCCAAAGAGCTGCAGAATTGATTTGATCTGCGCCGTGGGAAGCCGCTTTTTTATTGGATTTTACTGATTCTTAAGAGTTTTTAGTATTTCCTTGAGAAGATCTTCTGTTGTGGGATTAGCCTCTCTTTCAAGTCTCGCTTTTTCAGCTGCAGCAGCTGCCTCTGCCGCTGCTTTTTCATCAGCAAGCAATTTTTGCTCTGCATAGTAGATTTCGATAGCCTTCTTGTCGCGGATGTTTACACCGGCAGCACGAAGCTCCTTTCTTTCTGCTCTGTTAAGCGTCTTTTTCTCGATGTTTTCCTTCAATTCCTGACGATCATCGCGGAATTTATTGAATATCTTGACGATAATGAAGAGCACGAATGCGATAATGAAGAAATTAATGACTGCATTGATAAATGCGCCCCAGTCGATGTAGATAGACTGTGCAAGATCAAGCTCTTCTCCGATTTTTGCACCCGTTTCGTCAAGAACATCCTTATAGACTGCCTTGAGAGGGGTGTATATCTCGCTGAGAGTGTCCGCGCCGATGATCAAGGCAAGAAGCCAGTTGACGAGAGGCTTGAGAATAAAGTTGCTAAGTCCGTTTACGATGGCGGTGAAGGAGCTACCGACGATAACACCGACTGCCATATCAACCACGTTGCCGCGGGTGATGAACTTTTTGAATTCTGCAAAGAAATTTTTCATGTTTTTCGTCCTTTTTGAGTGCTTTTTTATTTCTTGTTCTTAGAAGAAAGGATTCCAACAATAACGGCTACAACGGCAGCTACACCTGCTGCGGCAGCAGCACAGATCGCTACGGTCTTCTTGGTGTTTGCCTTTCCGTCCTTATCTTCGGAGCCTTCCTCAGCAGTCTTTGCCTTGGGCTTCTTGATCTTGTTAAGCTGACGGTTGAGCTCAAGCAGCTCTTCCTTTGTGAAGCTGATGTTCATCATTCCCATCATGCTGGAAAGACGAAGAACGCTGAATCCACCGAGCATATCCATTATACCGCTCATAGTGCCGCCCTTGAGATCCACCTCAAAGCCGCCGGACTTCTTCTCGCCCTTCTTGCCCTTGTTGTTGGCATCCATCTTCTGCTTGAGCTTGAGACCGAGACGTACAAACCAAAGCTTACCTACGGGAGACTCCATAATGTCGGAAATCTTATCGTTGAGTGAGAAATATCCCTCTCTTTCGGTTACGTCGAACCAGTTAAGAACAGCTCCAACCTCACGGAGAACGTAGTCCATATTCATTTCGTCAACTTTGCGGATCATACCCTCGTCTGTAAGGTCACCTGCCTTAGCCACGATGGTGGTCTCACCCTCGTTCTTAACGTCGAAGTAGAAGAAGTGATCCTCGGCAGTCTTCTTGCCGATGCTCTCGCCGTTGACGAAAAGCTCGACCTCGGGAAGGTTAGAGTAGACGGTTACCTTGGTAACGTCCTCAACTCTGTCGATATATCTCTTTCCGCAGAGGTGAACGAAGGGATCCTCCTCGGGGGAAACAAGCCATGCCTTGTAAGCGTAGAATGCGTCCTTCTTGTACTTACGGTCCATGGTCATAAGACCCTTGTGGTTCTGACCGTTCTCGCCGCCCTCGGCTCTCGCGTCGGCGCCGAAGTCGAACATATTCCAAACGTGAGTTGCCCAGATGTATTTTCTTGTGAAGAGCTGCTTGATAAGCTCCTCGTGGTAGAATGCCTGATATTCCTCGGTGTAGTCGCCCTGCTTGGGGTTACTGGTGTGCCAGTTAAGAGCCTCACAGCCGTACTCGCTGATACCGATCGGGATATTCGGGAACTTAGCGTGGAACTTATCGAACCAGGGTCCGTTCATGCTTGTGTCGCCGCCGTACCAACCGAAATAGTGGTTGTAGGAAACAACGTCAGGGATCTGAATGTAGGGGTCGTCCATCTTGCACATAGAAACTGCCGCGATGGTGGTAAGTCTTGTCTTATCCATCTCGTGAACGAGGTCGTTGAGGATGCGGTGATTTTCAAGAAGATCGTCGTCGGAGCCTGCGATGGAGATCTCGTTGGAGAGACCCCAGACCACGATGGATGCGTGGTTGTAGTTCTGAGTGATAAGCTCCTTCATCTGCGAGATGGTGTTCTCGCGACCTGTGGGCATATGTCTTGAAATGTAGGGGATTTCAGCCCAGATAACAAGACCCTTTTCGTCGCAGAGATCGTAGAAATACTGATCGTGCTGATAGTGAGCGAGACGGATGGTAGTAGCACCTACCTCCATAATGTAATCAATATCCTCTGCATGATGCTCGGGAAGAAGCGCGTTACCGACGCCAAGACGGTCTTGGTGACGGGAAACACCGCGGAGGGGATATTCCTCACCGTTAAGGATGAAACCGTTCTCGGGGTCGATCTTGAAGGTTCTGCAGCCGAAACGGTTGCAAACGTTGTCAAGAACCGTCTCGCCCTCAACGATCTCTACCTCACAGCAATAGAGGTAAGGATCCTTGCGTCCGTGCCAGAGGTGAACGTTCTCAATATTGAAAACGACCTTCTTTTCGGTGGACTCGATCTTCTGGAGCTCGTTTTCTTCCTTGTCGTAAATGGTGTAAACCAGCTTCTGTGTGTCAGTAAGCTCGGTGGTGTAGACCTCAACGGTTACCTTTGCATCAGCACCATTGACCTCAGGGGTGATAGCAAGACCTATACCGCCGTAGTAGTCAAGATCGAAGTGGGTGTTGTTGACGCAAATAAGGTTTACATCACGGTAGAGACCGCCGTAGAAGGTGAAGTCTGCCATCTGAGGGTATACGGTCTCGTTGGGGGAGTTGTCAACTACGATAGCAACGTCTGTCTCATCGGAAAGCTTGTCGGTAAGGTCAACACGCCAGGTGGAATAACCGCCGTCGTGGTGAGCAAGCTTCTCGCCGCCAACGTAAACGTCTGCGGAGGAGTTTGCACCGCGAATTTCGAGATAGTAGCGGTCAGCTTCGGGAAGATCAGCCTTCTTCAGAGTCTTGACGTAGAGGCAGGAGCCGCGGAAATAGTCGTTGCCGCCGTCCTGACCGTCCTGCGCGTTCCAGGAGTGGGGAAGATTGACCTCTTCACCCTCGCGAACGGTTATGTCAGCTGTGTTCTTGGCAAAAAGCCAGTTTTCGTTAAGATTAAGTATCTGTCTCACGTTTTTGTTCTCCTAAATAAAAGTTTTTCATTTAATTATATAAAATGTTTGTGAATTCACTGTGAATATACGGAGATGTTTTGAAAAATACGGTGTCCGACCGAGTGATCGGACACCGCAAGGTTTAGGGTTGATTATTCTTCAACTTTGTTTTCAACAACCTCTGCAGCGACTCTTCTTTCTGCGAGTTCTTCGGTCATCTTAGCGAGAGTCTTTTTGTCGATGTTGTAAATTACTGCAACACCTACGAACTGACATACTGCGCTAAACATATAGAGTCCTGCTACGAGCCAGCAAAGGCGTGCAGCGGTTTCTGCACTCTGACCGATGGTGCCGAGAGCGGAAACGTAGCCGATAAGGGGAGTACCCATAATAGCGATTACAGCCGCGGGGCCAACACCCTGAGCGAGTTTTCTGAAGAAGGAGTGGAGCGCGTAAACAACGCTTTCCTCTCTCTTACCGAACTTCCATTCCTGGTAATCGATAGCGTCACCCATCATAGCCCAGGATACGCAGTTGTAGAAGCCCATACCGAGACCGAAGAATATGAGACCTATCATATAAACGATAAGCTGAACGTTCTTGGGGCAGAGGGGGAAGATGCAAAGGATAGCACCGCCAACGAGACCTGCGATAGATCCGATGGAAGCAACTTCCTTCTTACCGTACTTCTTAACAAGCTTGGTAGCGAAGGGCATAAAGATGAACATGGGAAGGAAACCAACCATCATAACGAGACCGGAAAGGGAAGCCTGTCCGAAGTGAGTAGCGAACATGATGGTGTTAGCGGTGGTAGCAGACTGCATACCGAGGAACATACCCATAGCAGCGATAGTACAACCAACTGCGGGACGGTTCTTCATAAATGTACCGAAAGATTTGAAAAGATTGACCTTTTCGCCGCTCTCCTGATTGAGCTCAGCATATTCATTGCCGCGGATGGTGATGTTTCTGATCATGAAAATGAAGAATACGAATGCGAGAACACCCATAATAAGTGCTGCCCAGAATACTCTCTCACCGAGAAGAACCTCGATCTGACCACCGGTCAGAGGGCTGAGCACCTTGTCGCCTTCCTTATAAAGCTCACCGGTAACGGGATTCTTGAGGAAGTTTTCGGGAGAGAACGCTTCTTCTGCACCCTCGGGGATCTCTATCTTGTCAAGGAACCAAGTGGGATTCTTGGGATCGAAGGTAACCTTGTTCCAAATAAGCATAGGGAGGATGATGCCGGGGATCATTCCACCGACAGCACCACCGATGGATCTGAAAACGGAAAGCTGAGCTCTCTCGCCTGCGTCCTCGGTAACTATGTTAAGCATAGTACCGTAAGGAACGTTTGCCATGGTGTAGGCTGCATCCCAGATTATGTATCCGATAATGAAGAGAACTGCCTTGAGAACGATTCCTGCATTGGGGAAGGGAAGAAATACTGCCGCGCCACCCACGAGAAGACCGATAGCACCGATGAGGATGTAGGTCTTATATTTGCCCATTTTGTACTTTCTCTTATCGCTATCGATCAGGGTTCCGATGAGAGGATCATTGATTGCGTCCCATGCTTGAACAGCAAGGAGAAGGAGAGAGAAGAGACCGGTTTCCAGCATCATGAAAACGAGCCAGAAGGTCTGAACCGTGCTCTTAAGACCAAAGCTTAGATTACAGCCTAGATCACCGGCAGCGTAAGCAAGCTTGTCTCGCATACCGAACGCGCGCTTGCCATTGGTGTCGAGTTTGGGTTGTTTTTTCATATTTAACCTCTTTCTTAATTGTTTTTGGGCTCGGACAGTAAAAAATTACAGCCTGACTTGTGGAGCTTTTCCATATGGCAGACTGCGCCTTAGTACCGTAACGAACCTTACAAATAGTATTATACAATGTAATAATTGATATGTCAACAATTAAATTAATTTTTGTAAAAATTACCGATAATTCCAGTGAATATTTGGTGAAAATCATGTGAAATTCGTAACACTTTAAAACGCTAAAGAAACTGTTCCGTCAAGGGTGTGACAGAACGGTTATTCAGGGGATGTCAATGATTGAAAGCTTGCTGTTTTATGCGCTTACGGTATTCGGTAGGGGATATGCCGTTGTTATACTTTCGAAAAACACGGCAGAAATAGTCTCCTCCAGAAATTCCCACCTCGTCAGCGATGGCAGAAATGGGCAGAGCGGTATCCTTAAGTAGATTTTTCGCTTGCTTGATCCTATATGAATTCAGATAGTATATGGGCGTCATCTTCATATCCGACAAAAATATTTTATGCATATAGTTGGTGGAAAGATTGACTAACGTTGCTAAGATATTCTCGCTTATATGAATACCGTAATTCTTGTGTATGTATTTGAGTATCGTCTGTGTATAGGGGGAAATTGGGGCAGAGCTTTTTGGGGGGTGTACGGCAGAATTAAGAGAAAGAAGTCTGAAGAGTGCGCCCATCAAATAAAGACCGTCATCCTCGTCCTTATAGCTTGCCTCGCTTGTAAGCTTTTCGAAAAGCTTTAATGCCTTATCAACGTAATCAAAAGGTAAAACTCTGACGTCGGAATACAGACCGGATGCCGAAAGCAGTTCTCCTGTCATATCTCCGCAGCATTTGATCCAAAAGACCTGAAAGCAATTGCAATCTTCACAGACTCGTAAGTCGAGAGATTCACCGGGTCTCGTTACGATGATCGTAGGGGACTGAATTACGGAATCTTTGAAATAACAAGAGCCGGAAACAACGTAGTGGATAATAGAGGATACTGATCTGTCAATTTTAATTTCGTTTCCTTCCGGTGGCTCTGCCAAGCCTATTTCGGAAACCGAAAGCTGTTCTCTTTGAATACTGTCGGGGTAAAAAACGTTGGCGTAGGTTTGAGGGTCGTACACCTTGTGCATATCAAAAATCCTTTCATTTCATTACAAAATAAAAAGATGCATCAAAACAAACGCTTTCCGTTTGTCTTGATACATCTCCATTTCTCTGCATCTTTTATATTATATTACAAATTGACGTGATTGTCAAGAGCATTTTTGAGATTATAGTTGCTTTTTTGTAAAAATGATTGTTTTTTGACTAAATAAGTTGTATTTTTATAACAAAAACGCAAAAATTAAGTTTGCTTAACTATTATTGATCCTCAAAGCACTCGTAGATTTCGAGAATATACTTTCCGGTCTCGTAAAGAAGATCCACAGCCATTTTCTTAAGCTCAATAGAGGGGTCAAGGAGCTTTGTGACGGTCTTGCCGTTGTGAGTCCAGGGGGATCTTCCATGTGGAGGATTGTTGTGGTGGAGGAGGGTATAGCTTGCCTCAAAGGTGAAATGTCCGTCGTAGTTTACGTCAAGCAATCCTTGCATAACCGCATCGAACTGAATTTTTCCCGCAAAGGGACAGCTGTGGTGGTGACAGTCACCGAAATTGTCGGAAATATGCATACCCTTCAGCTTGTCACCTATGTCGATAATGTTCTGATACTGACCTATCTTTCTTGCCACACTGTCAATGTTGCCGTGGGCAGTGTCCCAGCAGGCACCGAGGAGGGGGTGGTTCATATGGTCGAGAAAATCGCGTATCTCCTTACCTGTGGAGAAGTGGGTTACGTTGTTATCCCAATTCTCGGTCAAAATCCAAATGTTGTATTTTTCCATAAGGTCGAAGAATTCGCGGTAAAACATAGCGTTATACTTGTAAAATTCCTCTTCGGTCAGCTTGTCGTTGGCGCATGCGTGAACGACGATACGGTCGATGCCGAGAATGTGACAGATCTCGATAGAGCGGCGGATAGCTCTGATATTTCTTCGGTACTCTTCGTCCTCACGGTCGGTCAATGCGTTCATAATAGGATTATGTAAACAAGGCGCGTGAGAAACCACGTAATTGACGTCGGCATACTCTCTTGCCGCCGCAAAATCCTCGGCAAGGCGGAGATAGTCGCTGTCGTTGTCGCTGAAAAGCTCGGGAATGTTGCCGGTCTGTTCAAGGTTTATGTATTTGAACTTCAAGCCTTTGAACTCTCTGACCTTTTCGGCAACGGTAGGTACGTAAAAGCTGAAATCTCCGGTTGAGGATGCGAGTTTCATATTTGGTTTTCCTTTGTATAGTACTTTATTTTTGCTTGGTTGATTCGCGTTTCTTAATTGATTTAAGGATTACTCCCAAATATACTCAATTTCATCGGGCGAAATCTCAATAATTCCTCCCCACAGCTTTTTCTTTATGCCGACACGGAAATCTAATATCATTTGATCGAATGAATCGATCAAAAACTTAAACATTATGAGTTCCTTTCCGTTTAACGGAACTACCGTGTCATAATAGTCTTTTTCTTTTCTTCCGTATTTTAGATTCAAATTCAGGAATTTCGTGTTATGATACTTAATTGTTAATTTCTTATAATCATCAAACCAAGGCGTAACAGGCTGCTCATTATAATACTTGTCTAAATGATCAAAAATTAAAACAAGAGTGTTATTTTCAAAAAAGGCATTAAAAGAGCAGTCGTGCATGGAGTGTGCCTTGTCAAAAAGTTCTCCTTTTCTTGCTATTGAGAATTTTTCTGTTTTCATTTTGATTTCTCCTTCAAGGTTTTACAACTTGCAATCAACATACGTCTGATTCGACCGCAAAGATTTCTGTAATTTTTATATGTTTCTTCATCAATACCATTTGTGTTGAATAACAATTGTAACCAGCCTTCTGTCTCGCTACATTCTTTTAGAGCTATTTCAAATTTTGAGAGCATATCAGAATTGCTTTGTCCATAATTGGCTTCACGAATGTTCGCATAAACACTACTTGAACTTTTACGGATTTGAAAAAGAGTATTGGAGGGAGCTTTAATGTTTTGACAAAGCAACTCTATATGGGTTGCAAGCTGCTCCGAATATATCAATAAATAGTTTTTAGCCATAATATCACTTCCTTTGAGAGTATTATAACATACTTTGATAACAAAATCAAGGCGTAGCCTTGTATATCATCCGCAACTTGTTGCGGTATATCATCAACACGAAGTGTTGTATATCATCAAGCCGCAGGGAAGATACACGCTGGCGCGTGATGAGATACAAGGGCGGCATTGCCGCCCTTGATGATATACACCGCACTTCGCGCGGTGATGATATACCAAGCCTGCGGCTTGGATAAAAAAATCCGATGCAAAAGCATCGGATTTTTTGGTGGGGGATGGTGGATTCGGACCACCGAAGTCAGTGACAACAGATTTACAGTCTGCCCCCTTTGGCCGCTCGGGAAATCCCCCATATGGAGCTGGTGAACGGAGTCGAACCATCAACCTGCTGATTACAAATCAGCTGCTCTGCCATTGAGCCACACCAGCGTATTTAGTTGATCGTCGGTCGCTTCTCTCGGCGACTTTGATATTATACCACATCAAAACGACTTTGTCAACACCTTTTTGAAAAAAAATTTAACTTTTTTTCTTCTTTGTCAAAAGTGCAAAAAAAAGTGCCGTAAATAAAGAGATTTTTTTGATTTTTGTGTTGCAAAATGCCTTGTTTTGTGGTAAAATTTCCTCGAGAAGAAAGGTTATTCCTAAAAAAAATCGCTCCGGGAGGAAGAATCGATATGACCGAATTAAAATTTGATTTTTTGAACACCTGTGGCAAAATAAAAGTGATCAACGCTGTCAATAACGGCCCTGCGGGCGCAAAAGAGCGCGGCACAGGTAATTTTGCCGCATACGAGGCTCTTGAAACACCCTACGCGAGAAATCACGACGCGGCATTTTACGCGGGCTACGGTGGCGAGCATACCGTTGATGTTCACAGAATTTTTAAAAACTTTGATGCAGACGAAAACGACCCCGCTTCCTACGTTTTTGGTCCCACCGACACATATATTGCCAACACCGAGGCGGTGGGAACCAAGACCTTTTACCGACTTGGCGCGGCTATAGAGCACGGTTATAAAGAGGGAACCTATCCACCCAAGGACTTTCACAAATGGGCGCGGATCTGTGAGCATATCATCCGTCACTATACCGAGGGCTGGGCTGACGGCTTCAATTACGATATCGAGTATTGGGAGATCTGGAATGAGCCCGATTGCCGTAATGGTGACGGAAGCAACCCCTGCTGGCAGGGAACCTTCCCTCAGTTTATCGACTTTTACGAGGTGGCGGCAAAGCACTTGAAGTCTGCTTTCCCTCATTTGAAAATAGGCGGTCCTGCCTTCTGTAACTCCTGGAAGAACTGCTATACCGTGCCCTTTTTGGCGGCGGTGAAGGAGAGAAATATTCCTCTTGATTTCTATTCCTTCCACGGATATATGAAGACCCCCACGGTAGTTCAGGAGCTTTCCGACAGCGCGATGATGACACTGCACGAGGCGGGACTTATAGGAGAGAATGGTGAGAAGCCCGAGCTTATCTACAACGAGTGGAACTACGTCCGCGAGTGGGTTGGTGAGGGGTACAAATATTCCCGCAAAATGAGCAAGAAGATCAAGGGAGCATCCTTTATCGCGGGATGTATGTGTATGGCGCAGGCAAGCGACATCGATATGCTGATGTATTACGACGCGCGCCCAAGTAACTGGTGCGGTCTTTTCGACACCGACTCTCTCGATCCCCTCAAGCCCTATTATACCTTCTATATGGTCAAGGAGCTGCCGAGGCTCGGCACTTGGGTCAAGGCTGATGCCAAGGTAGAGAATATCTATTCCTGCGCCGCGACCGACGGACGTGATAGCGCGGTCATTCTCACTCATTTCAATGATGATGACGATACCCCCACGGAGCAGGTGAAGGTCTGCTTTGAGAACGTCAGGAGTGAAAACGGCGTTAAGGTCGAGTATTATCTCCTTGACGACGACCGTGACGCGACTCTTGTCCGCGAAGAAACCTTTACGGCAGAAACCTTTGCGGCAAATCTCAATATGAAGCTTTTTGACACCTATCTTATTAAAATCACCGCCCTTTGACGGGTAACAGGAGATAAAATAAAATGAAAAACGCAATTATTTTCGGTGACAGCTATTCAACCTATGCGGGACATATTCCGGAAGGATATCCCACATATTACCCCTGCTCGGACGTTGACGACGTAGACAAGACCTGGTGGGGAATGCTCTGCAAGCAGGCAGACCTTCAAATGCTCCAAAACAACAGCTGGTCGGGATCGCCTCTCGGATTTACGGGATACAACGGCACCAACTGCTCGAAGTTCGGCTCCTTTATCGCTCGTTACAGGCAGCTAAAAGAGGCGGGATTTTTTGTGCAGAATAAGGTCGATACGGTTTTCGTCTTCGGCGGTACAAATGATAGTTGGGCGGACGCTCCCTTGGGCAAAATTCAGCTTTCGGATTGGGAGGACCAAGATCTTTTCGGTGTCCTGCCCGCGATTTGCTATTTTGCGTATATTTTAAAGACCGATCTGCCCGAATCGGAGATCGTTCTTATCATCAACACCGGAATTAAAGAAGAGATACAGAATTGCTTTGAGGTGGCGGCGAAAGCCTTTGACGCAAAATTCGTAAGATTACAGGATATCGACAAGGAAAATAATCACCCCACAGCCACAGGAATGGCGGCGATATGTGAGCAGGTTAAGGCGGTGCTTTAAGCTATCTTTTAAGGAGGATCTATGTTACAAGAAAATATCAAAAGCCGAGTTAAGACTATTTATCAAGACGTTATAGATCACATCGAGAATAAAAATATCGGTTGCTTTTCGGGCAGAGACAAACCGCTTTTCCTGATCTCCGAGGAATATCCGGGGGTCTGGATGGAGCATATATACGACAGCGTGTTCTATGCGCGTCTCGATCCTGCAAAAAGCGAGCTTCCCAAGACTACGCTGTTGTCCTTTATCGAGCTTCAAAAAGAAGATGGACACCTGCCCTTCGGCATTTTCGATCCCGCGAGATCGAACGGAAGGACCTCGGGATATTCTCAGATTCAGGAGTGCGTCAGCTTTGCAGCTCTCTGCTACGAGACCTATGAGATCACGGGCGACCGAGAATTTCTGAAAACCGCGTACGACGCTTGCCGAGGCTGGGTCAGATGGATGGAAAACAACCGAATGACAAGAGGCGGCGGTCTTGTAGAGATGTTCGTGGGCTTTGACACGGGTCACGACCACAGCGGCAGACTTGAGGGGCTTTCATGCCAAGGAAATTACCGTCTGCCTGGCAAGGCGGTTGGTGAGGATGCTTCTGTTTTGCCTCCGAATGAGACCGTGGCGCCGATATTCGCCGTTGATATGAACTGCAATTTCTACGGAAATCTCAAGGCAATCGCCAAAATGGCGAGAGAGCTTGGTAGTGGAGAAGAAGGCATATACGAAAAAAAGGCGGCGGAGGTCAAAAAAAGACTTATCGATGTCTGCTACGACGAAAAGGATGCCTTTTTCTACGACGTTGACAGATACGGAAACAAGAGAAAATATCTGTCGTCTACCATCTTCCACCTTTTCCTTGAAAGGGTTTTGAACTGGGAAGAGGACGGAAAGATGATCGAGCGTATCTATCGCGAGCATGTTAAGAATCCCGAGGAATTCTGGACAGAGTATCCTTTCCCATCAATGGCGGTCAGCGATCCCTCGTTGAAGCGTGACGCGAAGAGAAACTGTTGGGGGTATTTCTCGCAAGGTCTCATCGCCCTCCGTTGCACCCGCTGGATGGATGCTTACGGCTGGAGCGAGGACTTCGATCACCTTTGCGAGAAGTGGGTCGAGGCGTGGACGAGATGCTACGACGATTTCAAATTCGGTCAGGAGCTTGACCCCTTTACGGGCAATCCCTCGGAGTGCTCCGAGTGGTATTCAAGCTGTATGCTGTTTTATATCTACGCCGCAAGAAGATTGAAGCTTATATAATAACAATATACCCGACGTTGGTCGGGTATATTTGCGATTTTGTCGCGTACTGCAAAAAAGAGACATTTACTTCTTCGCACTGTCTTGTTTTTTAATTGATTTCGGAATCTATAAGGTGTATAATTGGGACATTAAACTTATATTGGAGATCAAGATGAACACCAAAATAACGAAAAAAGAACTATTCATCGACTACATACCCACAGTCCTGGCGGCGGTGCTTATTAGCGTTTTCGCAATACTGAAGGAGCAGACCTTCTTGAAAACGCTACCCACTCTGATCACTCTTGTGGTGATGATAATGTCGGTGCGCGCCAATCGTTACGCGTTTCTTCTGGGCGCGTCAAATTGCGTGCTTTATACCATCGCTTATATGGGCGAGGGACTGTATTTCTCGGCAATAAGCACCTTCCTTGTGTCGTTGCCGATACAGATTTTTTCCTTCTTTCATTGGAGTCGCCACAAAGATGGAAAAACAAGCTCAAAGCTCGTCAGAATGAAGCCTTGGCTTCTGATTTCCTCCACCGTGGCAATATTTCCCGCGTGGATCGGTTGCTATTTCGGTCTTTCTGCGTTCATTACGGGCAATTACCCGGTAATAGACAGCTTAGTTTTCGTTCTCGGCATCCTTATCTCGGTTCTGGTCGCATTCAGATTTATCGAGGGACAGTATTTTAACATGATCTCCTGCCTGATCTCTCTGGGAATGTGGATCGCTATCTGTGTTGAAGACCCAAGCAATATAAACTTTTTCATCATCTCCTGCTATAACCTTTTAAGAACGGTTCAGGCAGCGGTGAATTGGACGCTTATTTATAAAAGGAGCAAAAATGAAGGAAGAGTCGTATAAAATTGCCCTCGGCGAAGTTACTCTCACCGCAACCTACTTTTCGGGCGAGCTTGGATCTTGCAGACGGGAGCCATTGGGTGAGATATTTGATAATATCAGCAGTATCCACCGCCATGCGGAGTATGAGGTCTTTTTTCTCTGGGGCGGCGAGATGGAGCTTGTGACCGAGAGAGAAAACCGTCGTTTTCGTGACTCTGTGGTGATGTTGCCGCCGAATATGGGACATTATACGGTGATAGATGCCGAAAAGCTTTTTGTTATTTACATGAATGTCGACCGAATTGACGGTGAGATCGGAAAGAGACTTTCAGAAAAGCTTTCGACGGGGGTAAACAGCCGTGAGATAAACGAGGACGAAAAATTTTACCTTGATAGGTTGCTGTCGGCGAAAAACTATTACGATTATCCCCATCTGCTCTCACTCTTGTTCTCGGAGCTGATTTCTAGAATAGAGCCGAGCATAGGCGGCGTTGAGAAAGAGGTAAACGGCGGTGGAAAATATGCCTTTGCGCTTGAAGAATATATTGAGAAGCATTATTCAGAAAAGGTTCGCCTTTGTGACGTAGCGAGGGAGCTTCACCTTTGCGAAAAGCAGGTATCGAGGGTGATAAAAAGGGAATATGGCTGTACATTTTCTGAGTACGTCAACAGAAAGCGTATGTCGGTGGCTGTGATGATGTTGAAGCATACCGAAATGACGGTTACTGAGATCTCTCACGCAGTGGGATTTGATAATGATAATTATTTTTACAGAGTTTTCAAAGAAAGATTTGGAATTACACCTAATGAATACAGAGAACAGAAAAACGGCTCGTGAGAGCCGTTTTTCTGTTGATAAATTGCAATTTATCTGTCAGTTTGTTTTTTGTTCATTTTCTTTCCGCGTCGAAAGAAAATGAACAAAAAGAACGCCGCATAGGGAAAAGAGGGTCTTGAAAAATCAAACGCGGCTTGCCGCGTTTGA
>JAZKYL010000099.1:0-9250 GCA_045612105.1 Eubacteriales bacterium | reverse complement strand
CTCGAGCTCTTCAAAAACTTCCCCGCAAAAAGGATTAAAATGTAGCCATTTCGTTTTATAAAACCGTGAGGATTTTAATCTAAGCCTTTCTGCTATCGTGTTGCAAGTTTAGTTGGAAACTCTTTAATCAAAAGAGTTTCCTATACACCCGAAAACCGATAGAAGATGAACTTTGATTCAAATCAATACGGGTTCAAAGGACAACATTGGTGTAATTTAAACCTTTTTTCAGGGAGGTTTTTTGACACACTTTTTTTCAAAAAAGTGTGCCGCCGGAGGCATCGCATCTCCCCACTAAATTGCAATTTATAAATTATATCAACATATAAGAGAGGTATAAATCATGTTCCAGAACACACCTATTTCCTACTCGGGCGTACAGCCCAGCGGAAACTTAACTATCGGAAACTATCTTGGCGCGATCAAAAATTTTTCCACCTATTCAGAAAAATATAAGTGCTTTTACTGCGTAGTTGACGAGCACGCTATCACCGTACGTCAGGTACCCGCAGACCTGCGCCGCCGCACTTACGAAACCTTGGCTCTCTACATGGCTTGCGGTCTCGACCCCGAAAAGAACACCCTTTACGTTCAGTCACACGTCAAGGAGCATGCCGAGCTAGCATGGATCCTCAACTGCTTCACAGGCTTTGGCGAGCTGTCGAGAATGACTCAGTTCAAGGACAAGAGCCAGAAGCATGCCGACAACGTCAACGCGGGTCTTTTCACCTATCCCGTGCTTATGGCATCCGATATTCTGCTCTATCAGACCGACGTAGTTCCCGTAGGTGTCGACCAAAAGCAGCACGTTGAGCTCTGCCGCGACATCGCGACAAGATTCAATGCTATCTACCCCGACACCTTCACAATTCCAGAGCCTATTATGGCTAAAAGCGGCGCGAAGATAATGTCTCTCGCCGACCCCACCAAGAAGATGAGCAAGTCCGACGAGAATACCAATGCCGTTGTCTACATTCTCGACGACAGAGACACCATTATCCGCAAGTTCAAGCGCGCCGTTACCGATTCCGACACTTGCGTCAAGTACGCAGAGGGCAAGGACGGCATCAACAACCTTATGACCATCTATTCGGTCTTCACGGGCAAGACATGGGAGGAGATCGAGCGCGAGTTTGAGGGCAAGGGCTACGGCGACTTCAAGCTGGCTGTGGGTGAGGTCTGCGCGGACGCATTGGCACCCGTTCAGGACAAGTTCAAGACCTTTATGTCCGACAAGGCTCAGCTTGAGGCACAAATGAAGAAGGGCGCGGAAGAGGCATCCTACGTGGCTCGCCGCACACTTTCCAAGGTTCAGAAGAAGCTGGGATTCGTTCAGATCAGATAATATTTTTTATGTGGGGGAAGGAGCTTTTCTTTAAAAAGAAGGCTTTCTTCCCCTTTTTTTAATAAAATTCCGCAAAAAGGCTTCAAGTGAAGCTTTTTTTCTTTTACAAGCCGCTGCAAAATGCTAAAATACGGAAAATTGTAAGATATATACAAAATTCAAGTTAATATTTTGTGAAACATTTTCCTTTGAGTCCTATTGACAATCATTTGACTGCGTGATATAATTATAATACAGTCAGGTGAACGTGTCACAAATCAAGGTGAACGCACTTGTCAAATAATAACCATAAACAGGAGGAAAAAATTATGGTATGGGTATTTGTTTCATTGTTCGTAGTTGTAGCGGCTTGGGTGCTTCTCGGCATCACGGGCAAAGGGTGGAAAAGAAACAAAAAACAGTGGCTCTGTCTTTTTGGTCTTGTGCTTATAGTTTTCAGCGTGATCACATCGGTTCCCACGGGACACACGGGTATTCTCACCACCTTCGGTAAGGTTGAGGACGTGACTCTTGAGGCAGGTGTTCAGTTCAAGCTGCCCTGGCAGGAGATAGTTTGCATGGACAACCGTACCCAGAAGGGTACGGTGGAAATGAAGGGCTTTTCCAAGGACATTCAGGAGGTCTCTATTGCCTACTCCATCAACTATCAGATCAACAAGAAAAACGCGCAGAACATTTACAAGAGCATCGGCACCGACTTCTATGACAGAGTTATGAGTCCCCGAATTCAGGAGACAGTTAAGAACGTAATCGCGAAATACGACGCTGAACAGCTGATCAACTCCCGCGACACCCTTTCAAACGAGATCACAGAACTGCTCAAATACGAGCTTTTCGAATACAATATCGACGTAGTGAACACCGCTATTGAGGATCTTGACTTCTCCGACGCTTTCACAAACGCGGTTGAGGAAAAGGCAGTTGCGGCTCAGGCACTTCTTAAGGCGAAGACCGAGCAGGAGCAGAAGACTATGGAAGAACAGCAGGCGGCAGAGCGACAGAAGATCCAGGCAGAGGCTAACGCAAAGGTTGCGCAGATCGAGGCTGAGGCTGAGGCAGAGGTTCTGAAGATCCAGGCTGACGCGGCTGAATACGCGGGTCAGAAGGACGCGGCGGTCAACGATGCCCTTTCAAAGTCTTTGACCGAAATACTTATCGAATACTACAAGATCCAGCAATGGGACGGCAAGCTTCCCGAGACCTATCTCGGCGGCGACGGCTCCACTGTCCTTCCCATTATCGGCTCACTCCCCACCGAGGAGGAAGAGACCACCGAAGCGGCGGAATAAGGACGCGGGGGACGCGGGGGACGCGAGGGACGCGGGGGACGCGAGGGATGCGTGCCTTCGGCGGGGATGCGGGTCGCTTTCTTGAAATGAAAACAGCAAACTCGCAAGCGAGATTTGCACGAGTTTGCAAGCAAACTCTACTCCGCAAAGAGCTTTCCCGAATTTTTGGGCACTCTAGTATGTGACCTGTTTTCAGCAAGCTGAAAACGGATTTTTCACTTCGCCTTCGGCTCGTAAAAAAATCCCTCACGCTCGTATCTTGGTTGAAAGGGTGTTAAACCCAGCCAAAGCGTTTATCTTAAAACAAAATTCAACTAAGTTGAAATATTCAAACGCTTCGTCGGCTTTGCCGACAGGTGAGTGGGGTTCATAGGGGAGAGAGGATGTCGAAGTAAAATCAAACGCGGCTTCCTGCGTTTGATTTTTCAAGACCCTCTTTTCCCTATGCGGCGTTCTTTTGGTTCGTTTTCTTTCGACGCGGAAAGAAAATGAACAAAAAAACAAATTGATAGATAAATCGCAATTTATACATCAAATGAATTAAAAGTTTACTTACCGAATAATCACAAAAAAGTGCCAATTACCGACAACATATTGACTTTTCAAGTTGAAAGAGGTATAATTATTTCGTAATTCTACCACCGGTAATGTTTACTTTTATCATTTATCAAAAAGCGTGGCATAATCGGGAGGAAAGGAGATTAAAAACATGCAGGAATTAATAAGGGTTGAAAACCTATCAAAATCTTTCAAGCTTTCCAAAAAGCAACAAGCTATCGAAAAGACCCAGGAAAAGGTGCGCCGCGCGGTGCAAAATTTATCTTTTTCGGCTTACGAGGGCGAGATTTTCGGACTTTTAGGACCAAACGGCGCGGGAAAAACGACCACGTTACGTCTTCTCGCCACACTCATCAAGCCCGACTCGGGTGACGCGACGGTTGACGGTTGCAGTATCGTAGGCGACCCTGCGGGTGTGCGCGCTAAGATCGGTTTTCTCACAAGTGAACTGAAGCTGGAGGAATTTTTCACTCCCAACTATCTTTTCGACTTCTTTTCCTCTCTCCACGGCATCGATCCCACAGTGGCGACAAAGAGAAAGAAGGAGCTTTTCACAAGGTTTGGCATTGACAAGTTTGCCGAGGTCAAGGTCTCGGATCTCTCTACGGGTATGAAGCAGAAGGCATCCCTTGCCATTTCTCTTGTTCACGACCCTGACATTATCATCTTCGACGAGCCCACCAACGGTCTTGACGTACTTACCGCAAAGGTCGTCACCGACTTTTTGAGCGATCTGAAGAGAGAGGGCAAGACGATCATTGTCTCCACCCACATTTTCACTCTGATCGAAAAGCTTTGCGACCGAGTCGGCATTATAATCGACGGAAAAATGGTAGTCTGCGACACTCTCGACTCTGTCTGCGGAGGAAAAACTCTTGAGGACAGATTTTTCGATATTTTCGCCGAATACAGCGAAACAAGAGGAGGTGCGAGATGAGAAAAAGCGCGATCTTAACAATATTTACAAAGGAATTAGCCAGATTTTTCAAGGACAGAAGGACTCTTATTGCCCTTCTGATGCCGGGTCTGCTCATTTACATCATCTACTCGCTTATGGGCGGTGCTATGTCCGATGCATTTATGCCCGACGAGGAATACAAGCCTATAATTTTCGTCGAAAACTCTCCCGAGAGCTTCGGCGGTGCTTTATCCGAAATGTTTGAGGTTAAAGCTACCGACAGCGACAAGCACGACGAATATAAGCAACAGATAACCGACGGAGATGCCGATCTTCTGGTCATCTTCCCCGAGAATTTCGACGAAAAGGTATTTTCCTACGACGTAAGCTCGGGCGAGGCGGCTCCGAACGTTGACATTTTCTTCAACTCTTCAAACACCAATTCGTCGGTGGCTTACCAGAGCTTTACCGCTCTGCTCTCCTCATTTGAGGCGCAGTTGACCAACAAATTTGACGTCAATATGGGCGGCGGCGAATACGATCTTGCCACCGAGGAGGATATGACCGCGATGATCTTCTCGATGATGATGCCTATGCTGCTTATCATGCTTCTCTTCTCGGGATGCATGGCGGTTGCCCCCGAGTCTATCGCGGGCGAAAAAGAGAGAGGAACTATCGCTACTCTGCTGATAACTCCCACAAAGCGAAGTCACATTGCTATCGGTAAGATCCTGGCTCTCTCGGTCTTGGCGCTGATCAGCGGAATGTCCAGCACTCTTGGAGTGGTTCTTTCCCTTCCCAAGCTTATGGGCGACACTATGACTCTTGACGGCAGTGTTTACAAGCTGACCGACTATCTCTTGCTTGCACTTGTAATTCTTTCCACCGTAATGGTGCTTATCACGGCTATCTCTATCATTTCCGCCTACGCAAAAACCGTCAAGGAGGCGGGAAGCTACGTCACACCCCTTATGATCGTATCGATGCTGATCGGTCTTACGGGAATGATGGGCTCGGCGGCGACTAACTCTGTTCTCTATCTCGTTCCCATCTTCAACAGCGTACATTCGATGATAGGTATCTTCTCATTTGAGGCGAATATTCTGAACGTGATCATTACAGTTGCTTCAAATATCGCAATCACGGGTGTTGGCGTGTTTATCCTGACCAGAATGTTCGGCAGCGAAAGAATAATGTTCAATAAATAATATTTAGCGGAAGGCGAAATCCTTCCGCTTTTCAAATTTTGATTTGTCGAGGACGCGGGGATGCGGGGACGCGTGCCTCCGGCGGCGAGCTTTTTAGGCAAAAAGCTCGGCAAAAACCTTCCAAAAAATTGGCTTGAAGTATAGCCGTTTAGTTTTCATAAAACCGTGAGGATTTTAGTCGAAGCCTCACTGCTATCGTGTTTCAAGTTTCTTGCATACTCTTTTGTTTAAAAGGCTTCAAATAAACTTGCAACACGATAGAAGATGAACTTTGATTCAAATAAATACGGGTTCAAAGGACAACATTGGTGTAATTTAAACCTTTTTTCAGGGAAGTTTTTTGACACACTTTTTTTCAAAAAAGGTGGAAAACCGCGCCCCCCGCGTCCCCGATAAATTGCAATTTATCGGTCCTCAACCGACAAATAAAGAATTTTCATATTTTATCACGGATAATTATATTGACTTATTACGCAAACAATGGTAAAATTTAAATAAAGGCAACTTGCCGCAAAAACGCATATTGGAGGAATTTTATATGTACGATTTCAAGCCCCCTTATTACGGTGCCGCTTACTACCCCGAGTCCTGGCCCCGTGAAGAAATAGACGCAGACCTTGACCGCCTTATGTCCCACGGTCTCAACACCGTCCGTGTAGCCGAGTTCGCTTGGAGCACAATGGAGCCCGAGGAAGGCAAATACGATATGTCACTTTTCCGCGAGGTGGTTGACAAATGCAAAGCGAGAGGCATTTCGGTCATTATGTGCACCCCCTCCGCTACTCCTCCCTCCTGGATGGCGCACAAGTACCCCGAGATCTTTATTAAGGCTGACAATCTCAAGGCAACTCACGGTCACAGAAGAATGACCTGCCCCACCAATAAGATTTACAGAAAATTCTGCGCCGACATCGTTGAGGTAATGGCAAAGGAATTCGCAAACGACGAGAACATCATCGGCTGGCAGCTTGACAACGAGATCAGCATCATGCCCCACAACGTGGGCTGTAACTGTCCCGACTGTGTCCGCGACTACCACAACTTCCTCCGCCGCCGCTACGGCACGATCGAGAACCTCAACAAGGCTTGGGAGCACTACACCTGGAGTATGGACTTCTCCTCCTTCGAAGAGGTCGATCCCATGGTAGGTCACGGCGGTATGCCCCCCGTGCAAAAGTATCTTTGGGAATGCTACAAGAGCTACTCTCACGAGGAATTTCTCAACGAGCAGACCGAGATCATCAAAAAATACACAGATAAGCCCGTCGGCACCGACATGATGCCCTTCCACCAGTACGATCCCGCGTTGGCAAACCAGCGCCTTGACATAGCGCAGTTCAACTACTACGGCGACGTTTGCCGTCTGCAGTTCTGGCTCGACGCTTACAGACGGCTTTTCAACCGCGCCATCTGGCTCACCGAGACCTCCTGCTGTTGGAACGCATCAAGCAACCCCAACGGCTTCAGAAAGAAGGGCTGGTGTACGGCTAACACCCTGATGTCCTTCGCCTCGGGCGGCGAGATGTGTCTCTATTGGCTCTTCCGCTCCCACAAGGGCGGTCACGAGATGGGACACGGCTCGGTTATCGACGCTTGGGGTCGCGATCTTCCCTCTTCGAACGAGGTAAGGGCAATTTCCAAGACTCTCGACAAGCTTGCCCCCATGGTTCAGGGCACCAAGCCCCGTCAGAGCGAGATCGCCATCAGCTTCCACCATCTGCCATACGTTATGGACAGACATTGCTCCTTTGAAACTATGGGGCACCGCGTGGACTATATCGCAGACATTCGCGACAGAGTTTATCTCCCCATTATGCGTGAAAAGTTCCGTCCCGACGTGCTTTTCTCGGCTTCAGCTGACCTTACTCCCTACAAGCTGCTGATCACTCACCGTCACCTGACTCTTGAAGAAGGTGATTTCCTCGAAAAGATCCTGCCTTGGGTGGAGAACGGCGGCACCTGGGTGGTAGGTCCCTACACCGATATGTTCACGGCGGATCTTGCCAAATACAGACACGCTCCCTTCGGTCATCTTGAGGACTGGGCAAAGATCGAGCGCACCTACTACGTTCCCTCGCCCAACGGCTCTATGCCCGGCGCGTCAAACGTAGAGCTTCCCACTGTTACAATGGCAGACGGAAGCGAAGCGAAGGTTGTTGCAAACCTCTGCTTCGACGCTATTACTCCAAAGGAAGGCGTCAAGGTGCTTGCAAAGTACAAGGACGGATACGAATATTTAGATGGCTTCGCGGCTATCACCGAAACCAAGGTGGGCAAGGGACGAATCATTCTTATGGGTGTTCAGCTTGACACCGCAGACTATCGCAAATTCATCAGACAGCTCACCGACGAGTGCGGAATTGAGCCTCTCACTACGGGCGGGGGCGACACCGTTCAGGTCAATATCCTGGAGGGCGACTACGGCACCGTCTTCACCGCCATCGAGTGCGGCGGAGCGGGCGGAAGCATCGTAATGCCCTTCGATTGCACCGATATCGACACCGGTGAAAAATTCACCGCAGGTCAAACCGTTGCAATGGCAGGCTTCAAATGCATTTTCGCTAAGAAGGATTAATATAGACTGTGGGGAGGAGGGGAACTTCTTTCAAGAAGTTCCCCTCCTCCCCACACCCCACCTCCCTTCAAGAACTTTCTTAAAAAGGGGGTAAGAGTATAAAGTGCAGTTATTTTACAGCCGTGTGGCTGTTTTTTATTTTTAGATCACCAGCATGGTTACAGACAGTATCGCGCCAAGCAGCAGCACGGCTATCATTATGCCGATTATTGCTCTTAACAGGGCTTTATCGGTCAAAAAATAGCTTGTGCTTGCGCAAACGAGACCGAACAGCGACATGATCGCCCCGAAAGTTGCGTATGTCGGGAGCTTTGCAAGTCTATCCGCTCCACTGACGTCGGGATTCTCTTTCAAGGCTTTATACTCTGTAAAGCTCGACACGCTATATGCGACGAAAGCAACGACGGCTAACAAAGCCAGCACCAAAGTTACGTAAAAAAACACTTTTTTCATAAATTACCTCACACAAAATTCAAAATATCATTAACTGTTTCCGCAATATACGTAGCACCCGCCGCGGTATGTTCCGCGCGATCTCCGTAGCCGTAAAGCACACCGAGGGAGTCGAGAGAGTTGAGCTTAGCCCCCGTAATATCCTGCTCTCGGTCACCGATCATCAGAGCTTTCGAGCGGTCGGTAACGTTTGCTATCTCCAGGGCATAGCGGATAACGTCAGCTTTTTTGTTTCTCGATTCGTCCATACTTGCGCCCGCAACAAAATCAAAATATTTGGTTAGATCGAAGTGGTCGAGGATACGTTTTGCGAAGATTTCGGGCTTTGACGTGGCTAAAATCAGAGTTTTACCCGATTTTTTCAATTTTTCCAGCAATTCGGGAATGCCGACGTAGACTTTATTTTCAAAAATTCCCTTGTCGCGGAAGTATTCGCGGTAATACTCGACGCATTTGAGGGCATCATCCTCGGAAAATCCGTAATATTTTTTAAAGGATGCCGACAGGGGCGGACCGATAAAACAATAAAGCTCACTGCGATCTCTCACCTCTATTCCCCATTTTTTGAGGGCATGGATCACCGAGTTTGTGATGCCCTCGGCAGGGTCGGTCAGAGTGCCGTCCAGGTCGAACAAAAGATAATTGTACATTTTTGTCTCCTTTTTGTGTTCAAGATAAATTGCAATTTATCGGTGGGATGCGGGGGACGCGTGCAACCTTTTTTGTAAAAAAAGGTGGGGCCAAAAAACTTCCCTCCAAAAAAAGGAAAGATTTCACCAATGCTGTCATTTGAAACCATATTGATTTGAACCGAAGTTTATCTTCTATCGTGTTGCAAGTTTATTTGAAACCTTTTAAACAAAAGAGTTTGCAATACACCCGAAACACGATAGCAGTGAGGCTTTGATCAAAATCCTCACTGTT
>JAZKYL010000098.1:0-11730 GCA_045612105.1 Eubacteriales bacterium | reverse complement strand
GCAACACGATAGAAGATATATTTCGATTAAAATCAAACAGATTTTGAATGGCAAAATGGGAGCAATTATTTCCTTTTTTCAGGGAAGTTCTTTTGGTTACTTTTCTTTCAAGAAAAGTAACACGCGTCTCCCCCGCATCCCACCGCTAAATTGCAATTATCCACATTTAAGCCTTCATCAAAAAAACGTTTTCAACATTAAATTTTATATTGCTTTTTATTCTCCATCGTGTTATAATAAATATAGTTCTTTCCCAACATAACACAAAGGAGATTATTATGGCACTTTGGATATACGCAAACGAAAGACCACAGGAAACACGGTTTTATTATTTCAAAAAGACCTTCGAGGCAAAGGCTGGCGACACCCTCAACCTGAGAGTCAGCGCGGACACACGCTATCAGCTTTATATCAACGGACATCTCATCTGCGACGGTCCTTGCATGGGCGCGGCGCATCTGCGCTACTATGAAACCGCCGACGTATCAAGTGCGCTCCGTGACGGAGAGAATGAGATATTCGTCAAGGTTCAGTACGTGGTAGGTCCCAATTTCCACATCGTTTACCGTAGCGATCACCCTGCCCTTTGGTTTGACGGCAATCTGACAAATGCCGAGGGCGAGACCGTAAAAATCGCAACCGACGCAAGCTGGGAGTGCCTTCGCGACGACAGCGTAGGCTTCCAGAATTTTCACGGCATCCACAATTCCATGCCTCCTTGTGAAATATGGTCGGCAAACGAAAACCTCGTTCCCGTAACTCTCAAAAACTGGTTTGAGCCTAACACCGACACTCACGGCTTCTCTCCTTGGGGTACCATACAGCCTTATTCTATGTATTCCCGCCCGATCCCTCAGATGCAGGAATTTGATAAGAGAGGCTTGAAAGAGGTCAAAAGAGGCGACGGCTTCGTGGTATACGACACCGAGGAATACACCACCGCAAAGGTTTATTTCGATTTCAATGCCCCCAAGGGTAGTGACATCAAGATCACCTATGCCGAGAGCATTTCCTTTAACGAACCTATCGGAGTCAGACCTCGGGGCAAGGCGATCCGCGACGACATTGATGCCGAGGGCAGCCGAATCGACGGTATGTACGACCTCATCCACGCACGCGGCGGAGAGCAGAGCTTTAACACCTTCTGGTTCAGAGCCTTTCGCTATATCAAGGTCGAATGTCCCGAAAACGTAGAATACAGCATCACCTACGCGCCCTATTTCTACCCCTTCGACAAGGCGGGCAGCTTTGAGTGCTCCAACGAAAAATACAACAAGATGTGGCACATCAGCCTCAACACCCTTCTCTGCTGCACCCACGAGACATATGTGGATTGCCCCTACTATGAGCAGGGTCAGTATTCTATGGACGGCGCCCTTGAGATGCTCTACACCTTCCGCAATTCAAGTGACGTGAAGATGCCCTTGAAGTTCATCAATGATCTCGCCGCAAGCCAGACCGTTGACGGTATGATCTGCGCAAACTATCCCACGAGCGTCACTCAGGTCATCCCCGACTTTACCCTTTTCTGGGTGCTTGCAGTTCGCGATTATCTCCGTTACACCGGCAATATCGAAAATGTCGTTCCCCTTATGGGCACGGTGGACAAGGCACTTGAAGCCTTTGAGATTCTGAAAAATGCCGACGGTCTCATTAATCCCACCAAATATTGGCATTATGTCGACTGGGTTCCCGGTTGGGAGAGAGGCGTGCCCCCCAAGGGCGACGACGAGCCTCTGACCGTCACCTGCCTTATGTATGCCGCCGCTCTCCGCGCCGCCGGTCAGCTTTGTCTGACCCTTGGCAAGGTTGCAAGAGCCAACGAGTACGAAGCGAGAGCGCAAGAGATGATCGCATCCGTCAACAAGCATTGCTACGACAGCGAAGCGGGGCTCTACCTCAATTCCCCCACGGGCGACTCGTATAGCCAGCATACCACCGTTTGGGCGGTGCTTTCGGGCGCGGTCACGGGCGACGATGCGGGCAGACTTATTGACACCACCTTCAATAGCGACAAAAATGTGGCAAAATGCTCCTTCTCAATGAACTACTATCTCTTCCGAGCCCTTGAGACGGCGGACAGATACAATTACGCTCCCGTAGTCTTTGAAGGCTGGGAAAGAATGCTGGATCTCCATTGTACCACCTGGTGCGAGAATCCCGACACTCCCCGAAGCGAGTGCCACGCGTGGAGTAGCGCGCCTACGTACGAGCTTTCCGCTATGGCATTGGGAGTATATCCCACCGCAGACGGCTATAAAACGGTACGCGTAAAGCCCACGATAGGCAATTTCGATATGGACTCTGCCCGTGGCAGCGTTCCCACGCCTTACGGTGTCATCGACGTAGCGTGGGAGAAGAAGGACGGCATTTTTGCCCTCGATATTTCTCTCCCCTCCGATGAGATCGTCGCCGAGGTAGTGCTTCCCGACGGAAAGACCGCCGCAAACGTCAAAGGTAAAGCAAAATTTGAGTGTGAGATATAGATATAAAGGAATAAAATAATGTTATCATTTGAAAGCGATTACATAATGGGCGCGCATCCCGAAATATTGCGCCGACTGACTGAAACCAATTTCGAACCTCTGACGGGCTACGGAGTTGATAAATATTGCGAGTCAGCAAAAGAAAAGATCAAAGCGGCTTGTGAGAGCCCCGATGCCGACGTGTGGTTTCTCACGGGCGGCACTCAGGCGAATGCCGTGGTCATTTCCACTATGCTTCAGCGTCATGAGGGCGTTATAGCCGCAGAGACCGGACACATCGGCTTCCACGAAGCGGGTGCTATCGAGTACACCGGTCACAAGGTGTTTCTCCTTCCCCACCACTCGGGCAAGCTTGATGCGGGCGAGGTAAAAGCCTATATCGACGGCTTTTACGGCGATGCCAATCACTCTCATATGGTGCCTCCCGGAATGGTCTATATTTCCCATCCCACCGAATACGGCACGCTTTACACTAAAGCCGAGTTGACCGCTCTTGCCAAGGTCTGCCGCGATTATAAAATTCCCCTTTTTCTCGACGGCGCGCGTTTAGGCTACGGACTTATGAGCAATAATACAGATGTGACTCTCCCGGATATAGCCGATCTTTGTGACGTATTCTACATCGGCGGCACCAAAGTCGGCGCGCTCTGCGGCGAGGCAGTGGTCTTTACCAAGAATAACACTCCAAAGCATTTTCTCACCCTCATCAAGCAGCAGGGTGCCCTTATTGCCAAGGGCAGACTTCACGGTGTTCAGTTCGACACACTTTTCACCGACAGGCTTTATTTCAAGATCAGCCGCCACGCAATAGCCATGGCAGAGCTTCTCAAAAAAGCCTTGATAGATAAGGGATATAAGCTCTTTATGGACTCCCCCACCAATCAACAATTCGTAATTGTTGAGGATAGCAAGCTTGAAAAGCTGCGCGAAAACGTCAAGGTAGGTTTTTGGGAAAAGCCCGATGCAAACCATACCGTAGTCCGTTTCGCCACAAGCTGGGCAACGACTGAGGACGAGATTGAAGAGCTGAAAAAATATTTGTAATTCAAATTTTGATTTGTCGGGGACGCGGGGGGACGCGACCTACTTTTCTTGAAAGAAAAGTAGGCAAAAGAACTTCCTCGCAAAAAAGATTAAAATGTAGCCATTTTATTTTGTAAAACCGTGAGGATTTTGGAGAAAGCCTCACTACTATCGTGTTTCAAGTTTTTTGCAAACTCTTTTGTGTAAAAGGTATCAAATAAACTTGCAACACGATAGAAGATAAACTTCGGTTTAAATCGATACGGTTTCAAATGACATCATTAGTGAAATCTTTCCCTTTTTTCGGGGAAGTTTTTTGGCTCCACCTTTTTTTCAAAAAAGGTGGAAAACCGCATCCCCCGCGTCCCCGCTAAATTGCAAATTACCATTCAAAGGAGACCAAAATGGACAACAGAATATCCCTCCCCATTGCGGTCATCGATTCCGGAGTGGGCGGTATCAGCGTTTTGCGCGAGCTTATAAAAATTATGCCCGAAGAGCGTTTTCTCTACTTTGGAGACTCAAAAAATGCGCCCTACGGCACAAAAAGCCGCGAAGAAGTTCTTGAAATCACCAAAAGCAACTTCGAAACGCTTAAAAATCGAGGAATCAAAGCTCTCGTCGTTGCCTGCAATACCGCAACAAGCGCGGCGGTGCGAATTCTGCGCGAGGAAAACCCCGAATTACCTATCGTTGGCATCGAGCCCGCCGTAAAACCCGCAAGTAAGCTCTGCGAACATCCCAAAATCCTCGTTATGGCAACCCCCCTGACTCTCAAAGAAGAAAAATTCAAGGCTTTGGTAGCAAGGTTTGAGGATAAGGGTGAATTTATCCCCCTCCCCTGCCCCGGACTTGCCGATCTCATTGAGACGGGCGAGGTTGACGGAGACGATATCAATAATTACCTCACCGAGCTTTTTGAGCCTTACAAAAACGAGCAAATCGACGGCATCGTCCTCGGTTGCACTCATTACCCACACGTCAAAAACGCAATTGCAGAGATCTGGGAAAACAAAGTCACCATTCTTGACGGCGGCGAAGGCACCGCAAGAGAGACCCGACGCAGACTTGCCGAAAAAGGACTTTTGCGACAAGGAGTCGGCGAAGTTGAAATAATCAACACCTCGCGCGACGAAAAAATGATCGAAATCTCAAAAAAATTACTATATAGATAAAAAATTCCAAGTGCGCGGCACTTGGAATTTTTCATTATTATAATACTCTTCTGAATCCTCTGTTGTACTTTTTCCTTACCAAGGCAAAAGCAACGATATTTACCAACATTCGCAGGATCCACGACACGGTAAAACATGCGGTTACTATGAAAAACCGCTCATAAGTCGGCATATCCTGACACAGAGGATAAATTCCCTGCATCCATATAAATCTAAAAACAAAGACCGAAAATATCGAATTTATAGCACTGACAGTAGAATAACCGTATGCCTGAAGAGCGCTTCCGAAAACGTTATTAATACACGCGATGAAATAAAAAAGCGTGGTGCAGGACATTCGAACGAGACCAAAAGTAATGGCGACCTCATTGTCGTAGCCGACAATAGTTCCGAGCCAGAATCTACCGGTGAAAAAGGTTGCAACTCCAACCGCGCCGCCAAAAAGTATAGTCAGAATCATACATTGCCAAAAGGTCTTTTTAACACGGTCGGGCTTCTGCGCACCTATATTCTGACCGATAAATGTCGCCGCGGTGGTCGCGATAGGACCCGATGTGGCGGAAACGATATTTTCTATGGTACTTGCCGCGCCGTTGCCCGCAGTTGCCAAATAATCGAAAGAATTGATTGCAGAAGCTATCTGCAGATTTGAAAGTGGGAAAAGCGCGCTTACCAGCATCATAGGAAGTCCGAAACGAAGCACGTCGAGAAATGCCTTGACGCAAAAACGCATCTTTCGCACAATAACGCGACACGGACCGTCCATTTTTAAAAGACGGTTTGAAACGAGAACTGCGCATATCACCTGCGAAGCCACCGTTGCAACGGCAACCGCCACGACCTTCTGAGGCAGGATAAGACACAAAATTACGTTAAGAACAATATTAGTAACGCCGCCAACCATTATGTAGTAAAGCGGTCTTTGGGTATCTCCCGCGGCGGTGATCGCCGACGAGCCAAAATTGTAGAGCAATATCATAGGAGCCGCAACTACGTAAATGCGAATGTAAATAAGCGCTCCCTCGATGCAGTTTTCGGGACAGTTAGTTACCTCAAGAAACCAAGGCGCGATAAAGAAGCCGAAAACCGCAATAACCGCTCCGATGATCAGAGAAAGAATCAGCGACGTGTCGGTTGTCTTTCGCACGCCCTCGTCGTCGCGCGCGCCTATCTGCCTTGCCAAAACCACTCGCGAGCCGCTGGCAAGACCCACAAAGCTTGTTACCAAAAGCGACGTTACAGAGCTTGTGGCTGTGACCGATGCAACGGCAACGTCGTTTGCCATCTGACCCAAAACCACGATATCAATGGCGTTGAAAAGCTGCTGAACAAGCGTACTGAGTATTAACGGTATAGCATATTGAATTATCTTCGGCAGAAGTCTGCCTTCAGTCGCGTCAATACTCTTTGCTTTTAAGAAATTCATTTTAAAATCCTCTCTTAAGGTCAACCAACCTTAAAAATTGCACGACACGCACCGCTATCAGGTGATAGCGGTGCGTGTTTGATTATTTAGTTAAAAACTTATAGATGGTTTTATGCTCATAAACCTCACCGACGTCAAGAGTGCAGTCGGTGAAATTTTTGTGATTGACGCTGTCGGGCATATTTTCGGTCTCAAGACAGAACATATTCTGCAAGCCCTGAGGATAGCCACCCTTGAAGGGATGCGCCTCGTTATTGAGGAAGTTGCCGGAATAGAACTGAACAGAGGGCATATTGGTGTAAACCTCCATAACTCTGCCACTCTTCGGCTCATATACGCGAACTCTCGCCTCAGCCATGGGATCGTCTTTAGCGGTAAAATTGATACAATGGTCGTAGCCGCCCGCGAGACGAAGAGGCTCATAGGACAGATCAAAATCACGTCCGATGGTCTTGGGCGCGGAAAAATCAAAAGCGGTTCCTGACACGGGTATCATCTTGCCCGTGGGGATAAGGGTGTCGTCGGTTTCAAGGAAACTCTCGGCATCCATCCACATTTCGTGGTCAAATATCTTGCCCGAAGCAAAGCCGCCAAGATTGAAATAAGTGTGGTTTGTAAGGTTCAACACCGTCTTTTTGTCGGTGGTCGCCGTATAAGTAAGAGAAAGCGCGTTATCCTGACTCAGCTTATAGACCACGTTTACAGTCAGCGTTCCGGGATATCCCTCTTCTCCGTCAGGAGAAACGTAGGTCAAAGACAGCTCACAGCCGTCGGAAACCACTCTTGCCTCTGCATCCCATACCTTGTGGGAGAAGCCAACCTCACCGCCGTGAAGGTGGTTGACACCGTTATTAATAAATAAATTGTAGTCAACTCCGTCAAGAGTAAACTTGCCGCGGCAGATTCTGTTGCCCCAGCGACCGATGAGCGCGCCCTGATAGCCGTCGCCTTCTACGTAATCGATAAGGTCGTCGTAGCCGCCGACGATATCGGTCAATTTACCGTTTCTGTCGGGAACGAGCAGCTTCTGTATCGCGCCGCCGAAGGTAATAATGCTGACGCTCATACCGCTGTCAACGGTCATAATGTACATATCAACGGTCTTTCCACCGGTTGTGCCAAAATATTTCTTTTCTATGTTCATTTTGATTTCTCCTACTATTGTTAAACATAACCGTGCATCCTCATCCACCGCCGAAGGCGGTCCCACTTCCTCTGCCTTGGGGAAGGTGTCGCGCAGCGACGGATGAGGATGCCCCTTTTAATATAACGATCAGTTATGAATCATAACCATTAGGATTCTTACTCTGCCAGTTATTCGCATCGCGGCACATCTCGAAGATGCCGTTTTCAGCGGTCCAACCGAGAACCTCACGCGCCTTGGTGGGATCGGCATAGCAAGCGGCAATATCACCGGGACGGCGATCTACTATTCTGTAATTGATCTTGATTCCGGTCGCTTCTTCATATGCCTTGACCACGTCAAGAACCGAATATCCCGTACCGGTTCCGATGTTGAAATAATCGATACCGTGTGCAGACTGAATATACTGAAGAGCCTTAAGGTGAGCCTTGGCAAGGTCGACTACATGGATATAGTCGCGCACACCCGTACCGTCATGGGTATCGTAATCGTTACCGAAAACGCTGAGCTGGGGCAGCTTGCCGAGAGCAACCTTGGTAATATAGGGCATAAGATTGTTGGGAATTCCGTTGGGGTCCTCACCGATGCGACCCGAAGCGTGGGCTCCGATGGGGTTGAAATAACGAAGAATGGAAATGTTCCACTCCTTATCCGCAACGTAGAAATCCTTGAGAATGCGCTCGATCATAACCTTGGTCTCGCCGTAAGGGTTGGTTGCGTTACCGACTCTCGCGGTCTCCTTGATCGGAACCTCGTCGGGGTCACCGTAAACGGTTGCCGAGGAGCTGAAAACGATGGTCTTGACACCGTGACGGCGCATAGAGTCGCAAAGCAGAAGCGTTCCGGTCACGTTGTTGTGATAATACTCAAGAGGCTTTGCAACGCTCTCTCCAACCGCCTTGAGACCTGCGAAATGGATGCAGGAATCGATGTCGGGGTTCTCCTCGAAGATCTTATCCATAGATTCGATATCAAGCAGGTCAGCCTTGTAGAACTTGAAATCCTTGCCCGTGATCTCACGGATACGGTCAAGCACTACGGGCTTACTGTTAGAAAAGTTATCCATAATGACTACTTCGTAGCCTGCGTTTAAAAATTCAACTGCGGTGTGAGAACCGATAAAGCCCGCGCCGCCGGTAATAAGAACTGACATAGTTGTTTTCCTTTCTGGGGGATTGATAGTTGTAGCTTAAATGTATTTTTCCACGATAGCCTTCATCTCATCCATCTTCTCTTCCATATCAGCTACCAATTTAAACTGATTTCTCGCGCGGTCAAGATTATGGTTAGGATGAGCAACTCTGAAATAGACGTCACCGTCAAGATAATCGGAAAGGAATCTGATTCCCGTCTCGTAGGTCAGGATCAACGCACCCATAGGAAGAGCTCTTATCTCACTCTCGGAAAGACTTCCCTCAAGTCCCTCAATAAAGCCCTTGGCAAAAGCCTCGAACATATCAAGTCTGCAATAGACCTTTGAAAGATCGGTCTCATCCTCAGCGGCACTAGATGCTCCAAAACGGATGCTGTCGCCGAAATCGGCAAGAACGGAACCGGGCATAACCGTGTCAAGGTCGATAACGCAGATACCTTCACCGGTCTCTTTATCCATCATTATATTATTAAGCTTGGTGTCGTTGTGAGTAACGCGGAGAGTAAGACTTCCGTCGGCAATGCTCTTGTTTATGTAAGAAGTGATCTCTTTTCTGTCAAGAGCGAACTTGATCTCGTCCTGAATAAGGTGAGCCCTGCCCGACTTGTTCTCGGCAATTGCCTTTTCAAGATTTTCAAATCTCCACTCTGTGTTGTGGAAATTGGGAATACTCTCGTGAAGCTTGCTTGCGTCAAAATCCGCAAGCTGTCTCTGGAACTGACCGAATGCAAATCCAACCTTGGTGAACATCTCGGCAGACTCGACCTGCATAAAGCAATCGCTGTCCTCAACGAAGTCGTAAAGTCTCCAATAGATACCGCGGCGGTCAACGTGACCCCACTTGCCGCTCTTTGTCCAGATAACTTTGAGCGCGCGTCTCTCAGCGTCAATACCCTTCGCCTCATAGCCGCGTCTGATATGCTCGGTAACACCCACGATATTCTCCATAACCTCATCGGGCTTCTTAAAAATATCGGTGTTAACCATCTGCATAACGTATCTCTTCCCGTTATCGTAGGTCAGGAAGTAGGTTCTGTTGATATGTCCGTTATGACATTCCTCAACGTTAACGATCTTGCCTTCAACCGCAAAGTGACCTGCGGAGGTTATGATATCCTGTTCCGTCAAATTAAAATCCTTCATTTAACACCTCAAATATATTATTTCCAAAGCTTGTGGGGATATTCGCCGCCGTCCATAAGGGCGCGGAGAGCGTTCTTGACACCCTCTTTGTCCTCGGAGTAGGTAACTCCGTACCAAGCGGCAGTGGTTGCGTAAACCTTAACCGAGCACTTGCCTGCCTGCATCATCTCGTCAACGGCACCCGGCAGATAATACTCGCTCTTCATCTCTTTTCCCTTTTCGGAGGAAAGGAATTTAACAAATCCACTCTTAAGCTCTCCAAATATCGCGGGAGTCAGACCCCAGCAGTTCATAGAGACCACAGTGTCACCGGAAAGTGCTTCCCACTCACCATTATCGTTCAGATACTCTGCGTCGTTTCCGTTTGTCTTGATCTTCGTCAGCTCGGTGATCGAAGCAAGCATACCGTTCTCGTCAGTAACACATCTTCCGCGGGAAACAGTGCCGTTCTCGGTCAGTGTGTTGCGGAGAACGTAGCCGATCATGCAATAATCGGTAGAAGCCTTATCAAGTCCCTTAAGGTGAGCCGCAAGCTTCAGAAACGCGTCTCTGCCGTAAAAATCATCGGCATTAATGACCGCAAAATTATCGTCAACAAACTCCTCGGCGCAAAGAAGCGCGTGGGATGTGCCCCAGGGCTTCTCTCTGCCCTCGGGAATAGAAAATCCTTCGGGGATCTTGTCGAGAGCCTGGAAAGCATATTCGACCTTTATGTAAGGCTCAACTCTCGCGCCCACAGTCTCGCGGAACGCATCGTAATTCTCTTCTTTAATGATGAATACGACCTTATCAAATCCTGCCTTTACCGCATCAAATATTGAAAAGTCAATAATAAACTCACCGCCGTCGGTGATAGGGTCGATCTGCTTCAGACCACCGTAACGGGAACCCATTCCCGCCGCAAGGATAACAAGTGTCATAATCTTTCCTCCGTTAATAAACATTTTTCGGATTTTTTCGCGCGTAACATCACACATATCCAAATTAACATTATATATTAATATTTCAAGGCTGTAAAGGTATCTTAAAATAATTTAACATAAAATTTACACCTTGATTTGATTTTATCACAAAAAATCAGTCTTTTCAAGCCTTTGTCCCAAATATACGAAGAGCAGTCCGAAAAAAACTTAGTTAAATCTAAAAAAACTATACAAAAATTATTGACAAACGGCAATTTATATGTTACAATAATGTATCAAATGAGACATTTTGAAAGGAGCAGCAGAATGCAGCAAAAAGATCGCATCAACAGCGGCAAGGTTCTTGACACTCTGATAAAAACAAAGCTTTTTTCGGGCATTGACGAGAAAATTCTGCTCTCCGCTCTTGATGACGGAAGCTTTCGCGCCATAGAATACGAGCCCGATGAGATCATCTGTTCCCCCTCGGACACAGAACGAAAAATGGTTATTTTCCTCTCGGGCAAAGCAGAGATCTACTCCGCTGACGAAGGTCGAAGCCTGCTTCTCCGCACCGTAGGTGAGGGCTGTACAGTTGGAGTGGCAAACCTTTTTTCCAAGGAAGATTTCGTCAGCCGCGTGATCGCCGCAAAAAAATGCTCCGTTCTTGAAATATCCGCCGAAAAATACGGAAAAATACTTGAGAGGGACTCACGCGCTATGTATAACTTCGTGGCTTTTCTCTCGCAAAAGATACGCTATCTTAATAAAAAGATCGTCTGCTTGACCGCAGGAAGCGCCGAGCGGCGACTCGCCTATTTTCTCGACTCCTCCCTGTCTGAGTCCTGCGATTGTGACAACTCCCCCGCCGAGATCACGGTTCAGATGAACTCACTCTGCGAAATGCTCAATCTCGGTCGCGCGTCTCTCTACCGCGCCGCGGATAAGCTCTGCGACGAAGGCTTCATCAAGCGTGAGGGCAAAAAAATAGTCGTACTTGATCGTCAAGGAATGATGGAAAAATACAAATAAAATTCAAATTTTGATTTATCGGCCGACGGGGACGCGGTTTCCACCTTTTTTGAAAAAAAGGTGGAGCCAAAAAACTTCCCCCAAAAAAGATTAAAATGTAGCCATTTCATCTTGTGAAACCGTGAGAATTTTGATCAAAGCTCCACTGCTATCGTGTTTCGAGTTTTTTGCAAACTCTTTTGTTTAAAAGGTTTCAAATAAACTTGCAACACGATAGAAGATAAACTTCGGTTCAAATCAATATGG
>JAZKYL010000097.1:0-19425 GCA_045612105.1 Eubacteriales bacterium | reverse complement strand
CGAGCTCTTCAAAAACTTCCCCAAAAAATGGTTGGAAGTGTAGCCATTTCATCTTGTAAAACCGTGAGGATTTTGATCAAAGCCTCACTGCTATCGTATTTCGGGTGTATTGCAAACTCTTTTGTTTAAAAGGTTTCATATAAACTTGCAACACGATAGAAGATAAACTTCGGTTCAAATCAATATGGTTTCAAATGACAGCATTAGCGCAATCTTTCCTTTTTTTGGAGGGAAGTTTTTTGGCGCAACCTTTTTTACAAAAAAGGTTGCACGCGTCCCCGCGTCCCCGATAAATTGCAATTTATTTTTCAAACCCATGGACAAATCCGGACACGTCCGCTGAGCAGATATCGCCACCAACGACCTTATTTCTGTAAACCAACACGTTTGCGTAGACCTTGCCATCGTAGTCCTTGTAATTGGTGACCTCAAAGGTATATCTTGTCAACTCTTTTTTCTTGTACTTGGAAAGATCCAGCCCCTGAGCCTTCTGGATCTCATTATAAGCCGCGAAGACCTTGTCAAACTCGGCGGGGATAGTCACCTGCGCGCTCTCGGGCTTGCCACCGTCAACGGTCCACCCAAACTGCGCGAGAAAATTCACGGCATCGGCGGAGCTTTTGACCTTGTCATAGCTGTAACTGACCTGACCGTCCGTAGCCGTATTGACCGAGCCCGTGTTTTCGGCATACACTGGAACAAACGCGATTATGGCGATAAGCGCAACAAGCGTTACCGAAATAATGCCCAAGAATTTTAACGTCGACGCGCGAAATGAATAAATAAACATACTATGCCTCCCAAAACCCTAACGTTACTTTACTGAATTATATTTCGAGAAGATCGAAAATATGTTACTCCAAAGAAAAAAAGCGGAGAACCGCTTTTTTCTTTATCTTATTCTCTTTCTCTGATAAGCTCCTACCGTTTCACGGGCGCGAGACCTATGCCCTCTCACGCTATGGACGAGAGAGACCAAAACGTAGGTCGCCAAGACCGACGAGCCTCCGCAGGACAGAAAAGGCAACGTAATACCGACAACGGGCAGCATAGCAAGGCACATTCCGAGATTTTCAAGAGTCTGAACCACAATAATTGCCGCCACACCCACGCAAATAAGTCCGCCGTAGTCTCTGCCGCAATCTTTGGCAATAAACAGTATTCTTATGACCATTATCACAAGCAAAACGATCACCAATAGTCCGCCAATTATACCGAATTTTTCGCAAACAGTGGCGAAGATAAAGTCGGTATGGGATGCGGGCAAGACCTCGTAGTCGCCTTTTCCCATAAGCCCTATTCCGAAAAGTCCGCCGTTGCCTACACACTGTTTTGAAAGCAATGCCTGCATTCCCTTGCCTTCGGGGTCAAGCTCGGGATTAAAGCCAACGATTATTCTCTCCTGCTGATAGGTGGCAAGCATATCCCAAATGAGTGGGAATGCCAATACCATAAGTGTTCCACCGCCGAGGAAATACCAACCTGAAAGTCCGCCGATAAACAGCATTATGAGCAGAAAAGCCATATAAACAAGAGCAACGCCAAGGTCGCCCGAAATAAGGATCAGTCCCACGATCAGCCCCGCGTGGAGAGCAAGCAGCAGTAGCTCCTTGGGATAATTTATCCGCTCTCTAACAAGTGAAATATGCTTGGCGAAGGAGCAAACGAGAGCGATTTTTACGAACTCCGAGGGCTGGATCATAATTCCGATACCGGGTATCCTCAGCCAGGAACGGTTGGCGGTCTCCATATTCTCGCCCGAACTACCGAAAACCAGCGTTACGATGAGAAAAAGTGCCGAAAAGGCGATCATAAAGAGCCAAAGCTTATCAACTATAAGATGATAGTCGAGATTTGCGATAATAAACGTCGCGATAATGCCCGCGGCGGTCATCGCCACCTGCATAATAAGCTTTCTTGTGCCAAAATTGTCCATCGCACCGAATATGGTCACGATACTGATAAGCGAGAGCATCACCGTGCAGATAAACAGTATCGGATCAACACTCTTTATGCAATTTTTCAGGTATTTTCCGACCGATGCAAACATACGCTCTCCTTTCATATCAACAATAAATACACCTTACGGCTATCAAATACTCTAAATTTGATATTACCTTTTTCCAAGAAGGTTTTTGAAAAGGTGGGGGCGTGGGGGAGGAAAAACTTTTTTCAAAAAGTTTTTCCCTTTTCACAAAAAACGTAGACCAAGAAAAATTGCGGAATGCAAGTCGCACCGGAGAAAGCAAGGCGAAGGCGTAGTTACCTACGTCGAGCCGCTTTCGAGGAGCAACGTAGCATCCCACAATTTTTCGACGGTCTATTAATACTGACGTCCCCAGACGACCATATGCTTAGCGGGTTTGCCGCAGCAAACACACTTGTCGGAGAGGTGATCCTCAACGAAAGGAATGCAACGGGACTTAACACCGCCGGTAACGTCCTTGAGCTTATCTTCACACTCAACGTCACCGCACCACATAGCCTTGATAAAGCCGGGCTTGTTCTCTGCCACGTCGAGGAACTCCTCGTAGGTAGTAGCGGTATGAGTCTTCTCGGCGAGGTTCTTCTCTGCTCTGGATACAAGCTCGTCGTGAACGAACTTAAGCATCTTTTCAACCTCTGCTTCAAGATTATCCATAGAAACGAAGTTCTTTTCTCTCGAAACTCTGGAAACAAGAACGCAGTTGCCGCTCTCGATATCGCGAGGACCAACCTCGAGACGAACAGGTACACCCTTCATCTCGTACTGGCTGTACTTCCAACCGGTGGACTGATCGCTGTCGTCAAGCTTAACTCGGATTCCCTTCGCAGCAAGACGAGCCTTCAGCTCGTTTGCCTTCTCAAGAACGCCTTCCTTGTGCTGCGCAACGGGAATAATAACCACCTGAATAGGAGCTATTGCGGGAGGCAGAATAAGTCCGTTATCGTCGCCGTGAGCCATAATGATAGCTCCGATCATACGGGTCGAAACACCCCAGGAGGTCTGGTGAGGATAGTTTACGGTGTTGTCTCTGCCAGTGAAGGTGATGTCAAATGCCTTTGCGAAGCCCTGACCGAAGTAGTGAGTAGTACCGCCCTGAAGCGCTACGCCGTTGTGCATCATAGGCTCGATGGTGTATGTCTCAACAGCACCCGCAAACTTCTCCTTCTCGGTCTTCTGACCGGTGATAGCGGGGATAGCGAGACAGTTCAGATAGAACTCCTCATAAACCTTCAGCATCTGCAGAGTCTCTTCTCTTGCCTCAGCCTCGGTCTCGTGCATGGTATGACCTTCCTGCCAGAGAAATTCACTTGTTCTGAGGAAGGGTCTTGTAGTCTTTTCCCAACGAACTACGTTTACCCACTGATTATAGAGCTTGGGCAGGTCGCGGTAAGACTGAATAATATTCTTGAAATGGTCGCAGAAAAGTGTCTCACTTGTGGGACGAACGATAAGACGCTCGGAGAGCTTGTTGTTACCTCCAATAGTGACGATAGCGCACTCGGGAGCGAAGCCCTCAACGTGATCCTTCTCCTTCTGAAGCAGACTTTCGGGAATAAACATAGGCATATATACGTTTTCGTGACCAAGCTCCTTGAAGCGGCGGTCAAGCTCTCTCTGTATGTTCTCCCAGATAGCGTAGCCGTAGGGGCGGATGATCATACATCCCTTAACGCCCGAATAATCGACAAGCTCTGCCTTTTTAACAACGTCGGTGTACCACTGAGCAAAATCTACGTCCATGCTCGTGATCTGTTCAACCATTTTTTCCTTTGCCATAATTTTCTCAACTCCAATAGATATAATGTGCTTTATAGAAGCCTAATAGAATTATTATAAATCAAATTCTCCCATTTGTCAAGCATTCGGGCAACAATTCCGCAAATTTTTCCTTAAATAAATATACGGCTAAAAAATCTATCGTCAAAATGCACACAAAAGCTGTGAAAAATTTATCAATAAAATGCAAAATCACAATTTTTCAAAAAATGCAAAAAAACTCTTGCATAATTGACAAAAATGAGTTAAAATATATAATTGGGAAGATAAGGAAAGCCTACTTCCCAATTACACAGTTAAAAAATAAAATAAATAAAACGGAGGACACTAAAAATGTCAGTAAAAGTTGCTATTAACGGATTCGGCCGTATCGGTCGTCTCGCATTCCGTCAGATGTTCGGCGCAGAGGGTTACGAGATCGTAGCTATCAACGACCTCACCAAGCCTTCCATGCTCGCTCACCTTCTCAAGTACGACACCGCTCAGGGTCGTTACGACGGTCACACCGTTACTTCCGACGATGAGGCTAACACCATCACCGTTGACGGTAAGGTTCTTAAGATCTACGCTGAGAAGGACGCTGCAAACTGCCCTTGGGGTGAGCTCGGCGTTGACGTAGTTCTCGAGTGCACCGGTTTCTACTGCTCCACCGAGAAGTCCATGGCTCACATCAATGCAGGCGCTAAGAAGGTTGTTATCTCCGCTCCCGCAGGTAAGGACCTCAAGACCATCGTTTACTCTGTAAACGAGAACACTCTCACCGCTGATGACAAGATCATCTCCGCTGCATCCTGCACCACCAACTGCCTCGCTCCTATGGCTAAGGCTCTTAACGACTACGCTCCCATCCAGAGCGGTATCATGACCACCGTTCACGCATACACCGGCGACCAGATGATCCTTGACGGTCCTCACAGAAAGGGTGACCTCAGAAGAGCTCGTGCAGGCGCACAGAACATCGTTCCTAACTCCACCGGCGCTGCAAAGGCAATCGGTCTTGTTATCCCCGAGCTCAACGGCAAGCTCATCGGCTCCGCTCAGAGAGTTCCTACCTGCACCGGTTCCACCACCATTCTCGTAGCTGTTGTTAAGGGTACCGACATCACCGTTGAGGGTATCAACGCTGCTATGAAGGCTGCTTCTTCCGCTTCCTTCGGTTACAACGAGGATCAGATCGTTTCTTCCGACGTTATCGGTATCAGCTACGGTTCTCTCTTCGATGCTACCCAGACCATGGTTGCAAAGATCGACGACGAGACCTACCAGGTTCAGGTTGTTTCTTGGTACGACAACGAGAACTCCTACACCAGCCAGATGGTTCGTACAATCAAGTACTTCGCAGAGCTCAACTAATTTGATTTCTACACATAAAAAGGAGCTTCCTTCGGGAAGTTCCTTTTTTGTTTTGATGGAGATTTCAAATTTTGATTTGTCGGTCTGTTGTAAAACTAAATAGGGCATCCTCACCCACCACTTCGTGGTCCCCCCTCCCCTGCCTTGGGGAGGGCTTACGCAAAGCGTAACCGATAGCGATTTTGTAGCCGTGATAAGGCTTTTCGTCAACAGATAAGGATGTGCCGCAGTTAAGCCTGAGCCCTCCCCAAGACAGGGGAGGGGGGACCACGAAGTGGTGGGTGAGGATGCATCTTTTAAATAGACAGCATCCCGATAAATTGCAATTTGTTTATATGATCTTCGAAACAAAATAATATTTTAGTATTGACAAAACACCTTTTATGTGCTAAAATAATCAAGTGAGATTCGCGGGCGTGGCGGAATTGCGACGGTGCGTAGCACCTCGGTAAGTAAGGCGAAGCCTTACGAAAGCAGACTGCGCAAGATTTAGGATCACAATTTAATATTCGCGGGCGTGGTGGAATTGCGACGGTGCGTAGCACCTTGGTAAGTAAGGCGAAGCCTTACGGAAGCAGACTGCGCTAGATTTAGGATCACAATTTAATATTTGCGGGCGTGGTGGAATGGCAGACACGCCAGATTTAGGATCTGGTGTTTTACGACGTGCAGGTTCAAGTCCTGTCGCCCGCACCACAATATCAAAACCGCTTCGGTGATTTCCGAAGCGGCTTGTTTTTATTATAAATCACAATGTTTCTATTGCTTTTTTGACAAGATCTCGAATCAAGTGCTTGGGTTCCGACAAAATGCTTTTTACCAGTTCGTGATCAATTCCGCTCAAATATGAGATCATACCTTCGTCAGTTTGATATTTCAATGCAAAAACTAGCTTTTCTTTCAGAGCATTTTCCTTTTTTTCGACTGGTTTCGTAGTAGATACTATCTCCTCTTTTATCTCAAATTTTTCATTTTCGCGTTGAGCTTTTTCAGCAACGCTATCTTCTGAATTTGATTCATCAGCAATTTTTTTCGAAACATGCTTCACTTTTTCTTCAATTTCGTTATGATACTTTTTTTTCGATCTTTCTTCCTGTTGCTTTTGCAATTTAAGAATGTTTCTGGTATTCATTGCAGTCTCACAATTACTGTCAATCAGTTCACCAAACCCATAGAGCAACCAAGAATCGACGAAAGCAACGATTGGTCCAAAAAGAATAATAAATATCGCCCACCATGCATCATCAATTCCCCACGCTATTATAAAGCCAAAGCCTGTAATGATTGCTCCAATAGCTACGAACAGAAACGAATAATACGCTAACTTTTTGATTTTTTCACCTATTCTACCATAAAGCCACTCCATAAAAAATCCTCCTAAAAATAAATATAAAATAAAAAGTGCGCCTACCGAAGCAAGCGCACAAAAACACAAACTCCGATAGTCGCCAAACTAACTTTACGTGAAATGGGTGTAACCATAATTACATAAAAAGGAATTTGCATTTTTCCTAATTTATATGTAATTACAATTATACCCAAAAGAGAGTCTAACTATCCCTAAAAATAAAGATAGTACACCCTTGGTTTCACGTTTATTTAGTTAGTTTGGCATAATCATTCTATCACAGTTTTACGAGTTTGTCAATACACTTTACACAAAAAAGAGGCTCTCGCCTCTTTTTTGCATTTATATTATCGCGCCACCGTCGACAAGTATCTTTTGCAGTGCCTTAGCGTCGATCTCATCGGGCGAAATTCCCTCCTTTGCCGCCATAGCCGCCGCGACACCTGCCGCCTCGCCCATCTGCATACAGGAGACCGACACACGTAGAGTTCCGCTTGCCAGCTTGGTTGCCGAAACCGCTCTTCCTGCTACAAGCAGATTTTTGACCCTCTCGGGTAGCATAATGCTATACGGAATATGGTATCTCCAATGAGACATTCCCATCTGTCTCACCTCATCGGGGGCGGTATCGGTATCAATATGATGCCCTCCGCAACCGATAGAATCCTCAAAATCTCTGCCCGACATAACGTCGATAGCGTTCATTTTGTACTTGCCCACAATATGCCTGGTCTCACGGACACCGATATCGGGAACGTGGGTAACCTTTGCGTTTGCAAAGCCTGCGGGATATTCACAGCGCAAAATTTCTGTTATTTCAAGGGCTCCCTTGACAAGATAGTTCTGACCTTTTGTCAACTGACGTGGATTGGTTCCGTCGCCCACAAAACAGTTATGTGTAGGGCCAAACGAAAGCAGTATTGCGCCCGAGTGAGAGGGAGTGACGTATATCTGCACCAGAATTCTGGGATGGCTTGCGCCGCTTACGGGATCGGGATTGGTTATCGGCACACAGAAGCAACACATATCTCCCTTTTTATAGCTTTCCTTGATATTTTCAAAGTCCATAAGAGCGCAGGACTGATAGGTAAATCCGGGATTAGTCTCGAAATACTCGAAGAGGCTTTCAAAATCTACGCCCTCAACACGGTACATCGTACCCATAGGCTGCATCTGACCGACCTTTCTCGCGCCGCCCTCGGCAATATCGTTTTCATTTGCGCCAAGGGAGAATTCAACACCAGAAAGTGCCGCCACGTCGGCGTCTCCCGTAGAATCGATAAAACATTTTGCGCTATACTCAACGAAGCCTTCTTTATTTGCTACAACCACCTTTTTGAGTGTGTCACCGTCCATATCCACCACACATACACGGCTGTCGTAAAGAATATCGACCTTCGCCTCCTCAAGCATATCGAGGATCATTGACTCAGTCGCATATCTTTCGGTAAAAACGTAGCTGCCAAGGTCGCCGTTAGTACCTGACGCGCCGCCGTTTTCAATCAAACGCATGCATAGCTCACGAGCAATACCGCCAGCAACCTGAACGCTCCGGGGATTGGTGCTAAGCACGTCAAGAACCTCTCGCTTGTACTGCTCAAGATCCTTACAGTGCTCGGTGAATTTTGTAATTCCCGCGTTTCCCTCGGTCAGCATGCCGCCGACGTGGAAGGATCTTTCAAGCAAAAGAACACTTGCGCCCTGCCTACCCGCCGCAATAGCCGCGATAACACCCGCAGTGCCCGCACCGCAGACGATTACGTCGTATTCCTTGCCAATCTTGGCTTCAATAGTATATTTCATTGTTTTTTCTCCATAAATGTGTTCAAATTTTGATTTATCGGTCTGTTGTAAAACTAAATAGGGCATCCTCACCCACCGCTTCGCGGTCCCCCCTCCCCTGCCTTGGGGAGGGCTAACGCAAAGCGTAAAGTGAAGCGATTTTGTAGCCGTGATAAAGGTTTCAAGGCTACAGTTTAGTATGAGTCTCAGTTAAACCTAAGCCTTCCCCAAGGCAGGGGAAGGGGGACCACGAAGTGGTGGATGAGGATGCACCTTTTAAATAGACATACCCCGCTAAATCGCAATTTACCGTTTTAACTCTCTTTCGCTCTATTCCAAACATCAACGAATTTTGCGAGGCTTTCTTCCGAGCTCATTCCATCATAGGGGCGCATCTCGAAGGAGACCGTCGCACCGCTTTTATCAAAATATCCGATCTTTTCAAGCATTTTAAGGAATTTTATACCCTCATCCTCACCGTAAAGTGCACCGGGATATCCCCAGGGAATATGCTTGTCACCGTAAAACGGGTGTGTGGGGTCGTCAAGCTTGCAGTTTCCAAGATGGATATGTACAAGAGTGTCGTCCGCCTTTTCAATCGCCGATTCGAGTGTCTCGTGCATAAGCGGCACGTGGCACATATCAAGCAAAAGTCCGAGACTCGGCGCATATCTGCGCACCTTTTTAATAAAATCCACGGTCTCGTCAAGAGGCCCCAGCAAAAAATGCTTGTCAATATCTCTGTCGGTAGGCTCAAGCGCCAAAATCACGTCGCGAGGCAACTGTTTTGCTATGGTCACGATAAGCTCGGCAAGCCGTTCCTTCGCTCCCTCTCTGTCCTCAGGCAGATCGGGGCCGCTGGCAAAAACTATCTTCTTCGAGCCCACCTCAAGGGCATATTCGACCTCGCGCATGATCGTGTCGTAGGCTCTAACTCTTTCGGCTTTGTCGGGAGAGCACGGGAAGATCGGCTCCTCCCCTGCTCTGTCTCCGATATTGTAGTTTATCACCTTGCCGCAACCGCGAAGTATTGCCTTCTCCTCTCTCGCCCTCTGTCCTCTCCAGACCCAACAGTCAAGGGCATCGACGATCTCAAGCTCGGAAGCTCTTTTCAAGGTCTCGGTGTGCGCTACGGCATCTGTAATCGCCTCGGGATACAAAAACTGGTGATTCACACCCAAAATCGCGTTTTTCATTAATATCGCATTCCTTTCATAATTTGCCTAAGCGTTTTGCGTCTCACGGCGAAAAACGCGTGCTTGAAAACTCGTTTTCAAGCAAAATTTACCATTTCCTTTTCATAAGTAAGGTACTCCGACCAGGTTTTAAGCAGATTATCGCCCCTCATCACAACGGTTCGCTCGTCAACGAAGATCTCGGGATGAATCTGCTTCATTATCTCAAGATATGGGCAGTCGGAATAGACTATTTTTATCTCGTAAGGCGATTTTATCTCAAAAGGCTTGATATCCGCCCTTACCGCCAAAGCCGCCTTCTCGCGCAGAATTTTCGCCGTCTTTTCGGGAGAAATACAGATCGCGGTGTCGTCACCAAGAGAGGTCTTTACCGCGCAGGTAACAAGACCGTCAATAAGAGCTTCACCCTCTTTACATCCCATATCGTCTCCCGAAATAAATTTGAGCGGTATTCCCTGCTCGCCTGCCAATGCCGCCTCGATACCTATCTCGCCCACCAAAAGTCCGTTGAGATAGATCGCGTCATACTCACGGAGATAGCTGTGCGCCAGCAAGTGTCCCGTGTGCTGCATGGTATGAAGTCCCAGCAAAAACAACCCGTCAAAACCGTTGCCCACACCACGGTAAAGGTCTCCGCGTATCGGCTTACCCATTACCACGGGAGCGTCAATGCGGCTGATGTCCACATTTCGCCCATCGGTATGCATATCGTAAACTACCGCCTCAGCGCCCGCGTCCTTAATTCCTTCAAGCACGGCGATGAGATCGTTCATCAGCATTTCTCTTCCAAATTCGCTTTTCTCGGCTTGAGGAAAGGTGGTAACCCCCGTCACTCCCTCAATATCTGTCATTACTAAAAATCTCACGGCACAGCCTCCTTATCATAATTAATATAATTATATCACCGAACGTAAATTATTGCAACTCCTTGTCCAAAAAAAGCGAACGAGAGTCCAATATTAGCAAACCGAAAAAAAATTTTTCGTGACATCATATTGCGACAAACTTCTTTTCCCTGCCGAGTTATAATAGATTCAAGAACAAAAAAGGAGTGCTTATGCCACAGGACGTTTACGCAGATCTGTTATTTCTCATAAATTTCAGTATGGACTACCTCTGTCTCTACATCTGCGCCAAAATAATGCGGCGCAAAATGCGACTCCCGAGAATGCTCCTGTCATCAGCCATAGGCGGCATCTACTCGGTAGTCTCGCTCTTTCTGCCCGCGCAATCGATCATAAGCCTGATCATAGACGCGCTTGTTTGCGTAGTAATGTGCGCTATCGTCTTTTCGGAGCCCTCGCGAAGAGCCTCCTCCACCCTTCTTTGCAGCTTTCTTTACGTTGGAATATCAATGATGACGGGCGGGTGTATGACTGCGATTTTCAATCTTCTCAACCGCCTCGATCTACCTTTGGGCAACGTAGAATCCGACGGCATCTCCACCTATCTTTTCGCTATCCTTGCCGCCGTAGCAGGCATCATTTCGCTTCGCAGCGGAGAGCTGATCTCACACCGCTCGGCAATAAAGGAATGTAAGCTGACTGTAACTCTGGTGGGCAAACAACTGACGGTTCAAGCTCTGTCCGATAGCGGAAACTTGGTAAAAGACCCGCTTTCAGGAAAAAACGTGGTAATAATTGACCGTGAGGAGCTATCAAAGCTTACAGATCTCCAAATTTTCGATAGCTTCGTCGCAGGCGCGACAAATGAATCTTCAACTATAAAAGGTCTCCGCGTGATCCCCATCAACACCGCAGGCGGCAGGTCTCTGCTCACGGCTTGCATCCCCGACAAAATCGAGGCGGAGATCGTCACCAAAAAAGGCAAAGCTCTCACCATAGAGCTTGATGCCCTGATTGCCCCATCTGACATAAAAAAGAGCGCCGATGGGTACGGCGCAATAGTTCCAAGTGAAATATTAAAGGTCTGATATATAGAAAGGAGAATTTATGATCATAAAAATCAAGCTGTATTTGTCTGTTTTCAAACTAAAGCTTTCGCGTTTCTTTTCAAAATTCAACAAAAAAAGCGGATTATACTACATAAACGGTCCCGAACTTTTACCGCCGCCTCTCAGCCGAGAGGAAGAAGCCGAGGTCATTTCAAGGCTTCATCTCGACGAAGACGCGAGACAGATACTTATCGAGCGAAATCTCCGTCTTGTGGTCTATATAGCCAAACGCTTTGAAAACACGGGCATCAACATCGAGGATCTTATCAGCATCGGGACCGTGGGACTTATCAAGGCGGTGAACACCTTCTGCGCCGAAAAAAACATCAAGCTCGCCACCTACGCTTCCCGTTGTATCGAAAACGAAATTCTCATGTACATCCGCAAAAATTCGGGACGAGTGGGAGAAATATCCATCGACGAGCCTCTGAACAAGGACCCCGACGGCAACGAGCTTCTACTCTCCGACATTCTCAGCAGCGACGAGGACAGTGCCGCCGACGATATGATGAAGCGTGAGGAGATCGCCACCATCCACGAGGCGGTCAATGCCCTTGATCCCCGCGACAGACAGATCATTATTCTCCGCTACGGTCTCGACGGCTATAAGGAAATGACCCAAAAGGAGGTCGCCGACTTTCTCGGTATATCTCAATCTTATATCTCACGTCTTGAAAAAAAGATCATCGCTAAGCTGCACGACGATCTGGCGGGGAAAATATAAGCTAATTTGTTAAGCTTGTTTAACAATCACCTCGCCAAGTTAAGTATATTTAACCAAACAAAGCAGAGCCGAAATTCGGCTCTGCTTTTAAATATTCAATTAAATGGACAATATAGTCACTCGCAGACTATCTCCTCTATCATAGTAACCTCTTCACAAACGGTCTCATCCTCAACGGGATATATAGGTTCTTCTTCGTATAATTTCGCAATTTTCCTATGCGAGGACGGGACAAGATATAACGTTTCAAACATATCAAGGGAAGGCACCTCAGTAATATCTCCATTGACGTTACTCATTTTGATTTGCAAAAACTGACCTTCAAGACCCGGATATAGGAGCTTTCCTAAATAGAAATCGTTTTCCCAACCGTAAAGGTCAAATTCGATTCCGTTCCAAACAGTATGTCCCCGTTTCGTTGTGGTTCCGTAATTCTCATATTCTTCAAGATAAGGACAATATTGGAAATTGTAACTGATCTCTCCGATAACGTAAGTAACAAACATAGTCCCGCTTTCGGGATAGTAGGTCAAGGTCATACTGCTGACATCTGTGCCTTCCTTAGGAATAACAAACGGAACCTTCAGAATACCGTCGCTTACGATCTTGGCAGTTTCAAAGCTTGCGCCGACGACCCCGGAATATTTCGCTTGATAATCCTTCATGATCTCTTTCATGAAAGCTGCCTGTTCTTTCCTGAATCCTGCCAGAACGTTATTGAGGTGTTTGGTGTTTTCATGCAAAACAAGGGGATAAAAACTTCTTGTGGGAACAACGTCAATGTTTATTTTATCCAATTCTTCGTAATCGTCGGTCTCGTAATCATCAGTCTCGTAATCATCGAAGCCGACCCCATTATTCTCGTCTCGGGTATCTTCAAACTCTTTTTTCTCCCAAACGCCCTCTTCTTCATTCCAGCTATATCCGTAAGCAGGCTGACCGCCCGAAACGATCAGATTGATTATTCTATTGGTCACGTCTTCACCGACGTAATATTCAAATTCAAGACCTATACGTCCGTCCGAGAAAACGAAAAGGAAGCGTTCGTCACCGCCGTAAGGCGACTGTCTGTTAAAGATCACCGTACTGCCGTTGAAGACCCGACCGTCTTCATATTCCAAGATACTGCCGTCGACAGAATATAGGATCTCATATATCTGCAATAACAACGCTCTATCGATCGTAAAATACGGCGGCGGAGTACCGACACCACCTGCATAATAATCAACTTTAGAAGTAAAATTCAACTTACCGTAAAGGTCTCTTTGCGCAATAGCCTCTTTAAAAGTCGGTGCGGGATTTTCTCTGTACTCGTCTTCTATACATATAGTATTCCACTCACTATATTCTTCATTCCACACGTATATCGATTCGGGAGTGCCGTCTGTCTTAACGATATCAATGATCTTAGAGGTATACTCTTCACCTATATTATAATAGGTCTCTCCCAAAAGCACAAAGCCGTTATCATAAACCGTTATTTCAAGCCTTCCTCCATATACATCCTCGTGCGTGAACGTAACAGACTCATCCGCTATTTCCGCAATGCTGTCAACAGTTACGGCATTACCGTCTGCCTCATAAAGAACGTCGGCAATTCCTGTTAGGAAGATACCCTCAAGCGTCAAACTGCCCGGATGGAATCCAAGAAAATCTTCCCAATATCCGATCTTATCCTTAAAATAAAGCTGACCCATAAGCTTGTTTTCTTCAAGGGCTTCCTTAAAGGTGCTGTACTGCGCCGCCTCATCCTCGAAAACCGGATACCATTTTTCTTCCTGATCGTTCCAAACGTAACCCTGCGGCTCGCCATTCTTGATAATTACGTCAATTATATTTTGAGCAGCTTCCTGTCCTATATTGAACAGTTGCCCTCCCAAAACATCGGTAAACAGATACCCATTGTCGTAAACCTCTAATTTTGCGCCTGTAAAATCCTCTAAAAATCCAAAGCAGTAAAAGGAAACCATTTCACCGCATTCCACATATATACGCTCAGGCTTGGCTCCGCCTTCAAGGTCAACTGCTTCTCCGTCAAGATTCAATAACAGCTGTGTGAGTGTCTGAATCTCACCTGGCTTAAGTTGAAAATGCTTGCAATAATCCTCTTCGGTATTTTTAAAATACGTGGGATTTGACGAAATTTTTGTTATTATACCGCTCCAATAAGAGTCACGCATCTCCGTAAAGGAAGAAAACTTGTAATCATCAATACTTAAATACCAATAATTATCAAATTGCAAAAAGCTATTGATATTATCGTTCTTATCTTCTTTTAAATACCGTAAGCATAAAGCGATATCTCCGTCAATTCCAACTACCTTATTTACTTCTGCTTTAACGTCATATCTTATTCCTTTTTCGTCGTAAAATACAACTGTAGTTTCACCTACACCTTCTCCGACGTTTTCGCGAGAACAAACTGTTTGCAGCAAGGCAAAGCTCGAATATCTTTCGTCGGAAATAGTACCCGAAATATAATAATCCGGCATTTCGTCTTCACACTCGGTCTCGTAAAATTCAAGATGCGGAGGCTCGGGCTCAAAGATCTCGTCGGTGCATAAGTCCCCGGGGTCATTTATTCCGGGCGCGTTTAATTCGGGCTCTTTTCCTTCTGTCTCATTTACAACAGGGCGATCTGCATCGGGATCGGTTATCAGTTCTCCTTGAGTTATCTCCTCAAATGGAGGCATTACACCAAAGTCACTTTCAATAAAGGTATTTTCTCCGTCATCATTCTCAACAAGAGTCGTCATTTCGCTCATATCCGTGGACGTACCAAAATCCGATCCGCTTTCGAGTACGTCGGGATTGTTTATCATATCGAACAAAGGCTCAGCAATCATAACACCGCTGAGTATCAAAGCGCAGCAAGCCGCAATAGCCGCGTATTTTACCCAGCCCATATTACGCTTTTTGCTCACGGGAGCAGACGTTTTTTCAAAATTCGGAGCCGCATCCTCTATAAGCTCACCGTCAATGTCGCCCAGAATATTCAAAAAATCACTGTTTTTCATAAAATAATACCCTCCTTTTCAAGCGTTTTCTTCAATTCCTTTCTCGTTCTTGACAAAATCATCTTGACCTTGCCCTCGCTAATGGAAAAATCATCGGCGATCTCGGAAATAGGACTCATATACCAATATCTGCGGATAAATATCCGTCTTTTTTCCGCGGACAATGACCGCAAAAAGCTATTTATGACATCCTTTAGCGCAATTTCATCAACTACGCTACCATCGCCCGAAGGAACTACACCGTAAAGCTCGTCAAGGACAAGCTCGTATTGACCTCCGCCACGCTTTTGAGCATTTTTATACTCAAGACGGTTGATAGACAAAAATCTTGTTATTTTGCCGAGAAAAAGCTTCAAGGACGACGGATTTTGCGGCGGTATCGACTCCCATGTCCTAAGATAAGTATCGTTAACGACTTCCTCGCTGTCCTCAAGATTTCGCAAGATCTCGCCCGCAATATATCTGCAATATCTGCCGTAAGCGCGGTCTGTCTCCTCGATCGCCCGCTCCGAACGGTCAAAATATAACTGAATTATCTCAAAATCGGTCAATCAGATCACTTCCTTTCGTCAAAATTTGTCCTTTCACTCTAATATACAGAAAAATTGAAGGGTTGGTAACAATCATATGAAAAATATTTTTTCTGTTCTTTATTAATTCTATTGTATCATTAATAACATGCAATGTCAATAACCATACTCCAAATCACCATAGAACACAAGGTATCTATTCAGCCGAAATGCAAAATTGCAAATTATCGGTGAGTAGTGACAAAGAATTAAATCGCTTGTAGACTACTCATCCACCGTCTGCGACGGTCCCCCTTCCCTCACAAGGGAAGGATAACGCAAAGCGAAATTTGAAGCGATTTTGTAGCCGTGAAAAGGCTTTTCGGCTACAGGTGAATATGCGGCGCAGTTAAACCCAAGCCTTCCCTTGTGAGGGAAGGGGGACCGCGGAGCGGTGGATGAGTAGTTACCTAACTCTTTTCAAACTCTTTGATAAATCAAAATTTGAAGTGCCCGCTGAATAGTTACAACACAAGATATTGACAAAAAGCATTTTAGGTGCTATAATAAAATAACTTAAGTGAAATGAGGTAATTATATGCTTTGGGTCATTTCTTCCATTGAAAATGAAGAGGATCGTACTTTTGTTGAAACAATTTATATAAAATACGAAAAAAGAATGTATGTAATTGCCAATAGCATTCTTAAGGACCACTATGATGCCGAGGATTGCGTTCACGAAACAATAAAGATTATAATTGATTGCTTGGACAAGTTCAAATCTGCGTATTCTAATAATGCCTTAAATACGTTGGTAATGATTACCTGCAAAAATTGCGCTATAAATATGTACAACAAAAGAAATAAACAATATAAACATCAAGAGGATTATTTTGATTTTACCGATATTCCTAATAATGATCCAACACTTGACGAATTATTTATTAATCAGTATAATCACAAAACTCTTATACACCTGATCAATCAGCTTGAACCGATATATCAGGATGTTATTACTCTCAGAATAATGGATTTTAACTATAATGATATAGCACGCTTGCTTAATATCTCTCCTCAAAATGCAAGGCAACGTATGCAACGAGCAAAGAATAAACTGATTGAATCAGGAGGTAGCTTTATTAAATGAACGACCCGTATAGTAGTATTGCAAGATTGATAAATGAGATCAATGATCAAAATACCAAAACTCTGCGCTCCCTTGATATTTCTGACGTCGTATTTGATGACAATTATTATAACAACCGCTATCGCATCGTACATAATTATAAACTCACACATATAAATAAACGCGACCCTTTGTCTATAAGAATAATCAATTCATTATTAACATTATTCATCGGAATATTGGTAATAATATGTCCAATATTACCTCTCGGGTTTGCCTTGAGCGTAACAATACGGAACGAAGAAGAAAAAATCAATTCCGAATACAGATAAAAGCCAAAAATGCTGTCACATTTTTGGCTTTTATTTGTTTTATTATATGAAGGGATAACCGGGAGGGACTGTCTTGAAAAGAATATTACTGATTATATTTATTATTTTACTGATTGGAAGTAATGCTTTTTGCACTTCCCGCTCAGAATTACAAATCAAAGAATTAGGATGCCCTTTTTCAGATCACTATAAAAATAATTACGCGAAAACACCTTGGGATATGTTTATTTTTGAGGGAAAGCTATTTATAGGAAGCGGAGATTACGAAAATAATAGCGGTCCTGCAAAAATAGCTTGCTATGATCTATCAACGTTAGAACTAAACATTGATATTCTTCCGGATGAGCAAATCAACACTTTTTCGATTATTAATGAAAAGCTTGTAGCGCCCGGAATCGATCCTATTGAAGATTGGAGTCTAGGAAATTATTACGTTTATAATGGTGAGAGCTGGGAAACCAAACGAAATATTCCATATGGAATACACACATATCAAATAATCGAATTTGATAATAAACTATTTGCTGCTTTAGGAACCGAAAAAGGTAGCTTCCCTGTTGTTGTTTCACACGATGACGGTGAAAGCTATAGCGGAGTAAGATTCACAAAAAATGGACAGGATTATCCTGTGTGCGATTCATTGAACGATCGTGTATATAATATGTTTGTTCTAAACGAAAAGCTATATGCCATAAGGTTTTCAGGCGGCGAATATGAGCTGTTTGTATACAATGAGGGTGCATTCCAATACTTCACCAAATGGATGTATGATATTGTTATTCCAAGCTCCACTCAGGTATCACCAAACAGTGGATTCTCATCCTCTGTCATATATAACGGATACTATTATTTTTCTACGGGATACTTATTCAGAACAAAAGACGCGAAAACCATCGAACACGTCGCATTAGCTAATGATAGCCTAATAATTGATTTATATGAAAGCGACGGATCTCTGTTCGCGCTTGCTATAAAGGACAATTCAGACGGCAGCTACATTTCATCAATCTATCAAATAAAAGAATCAGAAAACAAATTGTTATTTGAAGTAACTGATTTTGCTTATGCAGTAAGCTTGGTAGCAGATAATAATATATTTTATTTAGGATTTGGAGAAAACAAATCCTATCCGGATGAAAGCGGAAAAATCATTGAATATCAATATAAAGGAGAAATACAATGAAAAAAATTATTATGACAGCAATTATTTTTGCAATGTTGCTTCCGATAGTATCGTGCAGCAACGAGTCTAGCAAACATAATTCACAATTTCTTGAAAGTATGACTCAATACGATATTAACGGAAAAGAATTATCAAAAGACACCTATTCCTACGATGAAAAAGGTCATCTTATTGAAGAAAACACATTTTCAGAAGGATATTCAACAAAAACAGTATACTTATATAACGAAAATGGTCAACTTATGAAAGAAACCCAAACAAATTATTTTGATGGCAAAAACGAAATGTATACTTTCACATATGAATATGACAAGAATAACAACCTGGCAACAAAAAATAGGTTCAATGAGAACAACCAGCAGATAGGACAAATATCCTACGAGTACGACAACAAAAACAGGCTAATCAAAGTATCAGACACCACAATAAATCAAACAGCAACTTACATATATAGAGACAACAATGAATACTCGGTAAGAACAGAATTTATCTTAGATAATGACACCTTTTACAATATCATAGCTTATGAGCTTGACAATAATGGGAATATACTTCACCAAATAGTTTACGCTCAAAATAGCGATGATGAAATAGAACAAGAGGATTATTATAATTACAACGTGAACAATCAAATAACAAGCTCTAAAACATATTTTCTCGGGATATTGGTCAATAAAGTCGAATATGAATATAGTGGTTCTCTGCTTATGAAAAAAATCTTATATGATGAAGTAGGTATATATCAGATAGAAGAATTCGACTATAATGAAAACGATAATATTATCAAACAAACAAGAAAATCAAGATCGGGGGTTGTTCAAAATTATATAGTTTTCGACTACTCTGAATAATGATATGCTTATAAAAACACAGATTGATGCATTTATTGTATCAACCTGTGTTTTTATTACTCAATAGAATAGAAAATCATTTTGTTAAGTTTTCTTAACTTGTGGCGCAACAAAAAAACACGGTTATTACCGTGCGTCTTTGTATGTTCTCGACCAATCGAAAGAAAAAGAAGTGATGAGTATCAAAACCCGAAACTCAAACTATTCTTTTGAACCTTCGTTACTTCGACCTGTGTAGCGATACACTGTCTTGTAACATAGGAGGTTCAAGCCCTCGGTCTATTAGT
>JAZKYL010000096.1:0-15943 GCA_045612105.1 Eubacteriales bacterium | reverse complement strand
TTTTTGAAAAAAGTTTCTCGAGCTCTTCAAAAACTTCCCAAAAAAATGGTTGAAAGTGTAGCCATTTCATCTTATGAAATCGTGAGGATTTTTATCAAAGCCTCACTGCTATCGTATTTCGGGTGTATTGCAAACTCTTTTAAAGTAAATAGTTTTTTTCGGACATATCGTTGACTTTTTTGAGCATTAGGTTTATAATGATTTTATAAATATTTGTTAGTTGGAGGTCAAAAATGAAAGTATATATAATCCAGCCTTATTATTCCTTCGACGAAGCAGACCTGCAAAAGTGCTTCGATGAAATGCTTGCCCACCTTGACTCTATCGGTGACGATGCCGATCTTATCGTTCTGCCCGAGTACAGTGACGTGCCCGCCGATTGTCGCGGAAAGGCAGAGTTTCACGCGGCGGTGAAGAGATATAACGAATTGATAAAGATCAAGGCAAAAGAGGCGGCTATACGTTGCCACGCAATAGTTTTCGTAAATGCCGCCGACGATACCCCCACGGGCTACCGCAACACCACCTATGCTATCGATCGAGAGGGTAACGTGGTAGGTAAGTATTATAAGGCGCATCCCGCGCCCAGTGAGGTAAAGACCGAAAAAGAGGGCGGCAACGAGCTTGATTGCAGTTATAGCTACGAATTCAGAGAGCCCGACGTCATCGAGATTGAGGGCATCCGCTTCGGCTTTATGACCTGCTACGATTTCTATTTCTATGAGAATTTCGCGCCTTTAGCGAGACAGAATATCGACGTTATCATCGGTTGCTCACACCAGAGGACCGACACCCACGAGGCACTGTCAATAATCAACCGTTTCCTCTGTTACAATACCAACGCATACCTTATTCGCTCATCGGTCTCTCTGGGTCTTGACTCAAAGATCTGTGGCTGTAGCTCGATCATCGCCCCCAACGGCGACGTGATTGTGGATATGAAGAGCGAGATAGGCGTAGCGTCTGCCGAGATCGATCCCCACGCTAAATACTATAAGGCGGCAGGATATAAGGGCGCGCAAAAGTCTCATTACGAATATATCGAGGAGGGTCGCCGCCCTTGGCTCTACCGCAACGGCGGAGCAAGCGTAGTTCCTTTCGATAAATATATGCCTTACCCCCGTTTCTGCGCCCACAGAGGCTTTAATACCGTCGCCCCCGAAAACACAATGCCCGCTTTTGGCGCGGCGGTTGCTATGGGTGCCGAGGAGATCGAATTTGACCTCTGGGCAACGGCTGACGGCGAGATCGTCACCGCCCACGATCCCAACCTTGAGAGAGTGTCGGACGGTCACGGAAATATCCGAAATCATACTCTTGAGGATCTGAAAAAGCTTGATTTTGGCATAAAATTCGGCGAAAAATATAAAAATCTCCGCATTCCTACCTTTGAGGAGATACTGCAAAAGTTTGCCGGCAGAGTAATTATGAATATCCACGTCAAGATTTGGGATGAAAGGCAAAAGACGCTTTATTTTGAAAAAATCGCAGCTCTTATCCGCAAATATGATTGCGAAAGACACGTTTATTTTATGTCTGTAAATACCGAAGCCCTACTTGAAATGAGAAATATACTCCCTTATTCGGGATATTGCCACGGAGCCGAGCGAAGCAACGAAGAAATGATCGATCTCGCCATCAAGCACGGTTTTGATAAGGTTCAGCTGGTTTGTTGGTATCCCTACGATAAGACAATGATAGATAAGTGCCATACTAACGGTATCAAGGTCAATTTCTGCCAGGCAGACACGCCCGATGACGCAAGAAGGGTGCTTGATATGGGTGTCGATTGCGTGCTGACCAATGATTTTCATTACGTGAAATCAGGACTCGAAAGCTAAATTGCGATTTAGCGCACCAAAGGTGCGCAGTTATATTCGCCTGAGGCGAGTGTTACCGCAAGGCGGAGTAGTGAAGACCACCTCATCGCCTTTGGCATAGGCTTCGCAGTGATATTCGCCTACGGCGAGTGGTATTTGCTGCGCAAGTTAAGGAGGCGAATAGAATAACACTGTTCGGCAATGCCGAACAATATCACTTTCCGATAGGAAAATATCACTGTCGCGAAGCGACAATATCACTTTTTAACTCCCCGCTAAATCAAAATTCGAACACCATACAAAAAACGGCTGACGTAATGCTTTTGTGCGTTACGTCAGCCATTTTAGTATTAAAACTCAATTACAGCAAGAATTGAGCACTCAAATTTTGGCACCGTATAGCTGACCTTACCGTTCTCGTAGGTGAAATCAAGCTCCTGAATAGAGGGCGCGAGATAAACGCGCGCGGGCTTTTTGTCAACCTTTACTGTGACGCGAGTGTCAAGTACCGCGGGAATATCCTCGATGATCTCGGTATTCTTGCCGCGAAGCTTGGGGACAGCGTAGGCGAGATGGTTGACAAGCCTGTATCCGCTCTCGGTGGGTTGTCTCATTACCGAGAAGATGCCCTGAGAGGGCAGGGTAGTGATGGCGGTCTTTTCGTCGCCCAAGAGTCGGTCGATCATATCTATCGCCGCGTATTTCAGATGAACCGAGCCATATGTTGCGTATTCCGAGAAGATCTCCCAGCAGATATAGCCCACGTTGCCCGAAATAAATGCTCCTGTTGTCAGCTTTTGTCTGTGGTATGGGGTGTGATAATGTGAGCAGAAATGCTCGGCGGTGCGGTTGAAGTAGGAGTCGTTTCGAAGAGCGCATATCTCGCCCTCAAAGCCCTCGTCAAGAGTCACGTTGTAGCTTGTGCTGTACATAACGTACGAGGTCTTGCCGTTTGGATAAAGATCGAATTCGGGACGGAGATAGCTGGGGTTAAGCTCATTTTTGCCTACATAGCTTGCGCCGAGGTCAAGGGCAAACTTACCGCTCTTGTCCACGCCCGAGCATCCCGAAAGCAGAATTTTGCCACCCCTTGCCATATAGTCGAGAAGCTTTTCCTTGAATGCACCGTCGACGGTAATATTGTCGGGAAGGATGAGAAGCTTATATTTTGTAAGCTCCTCCTCGGGATCAATGATGTTGTAAAGATAGTGACCTTCAAGGAGGATTCGGTTGGCTCCGTCGTCCTGAAGGGTGCCGTTTGCGGTCATCTGAGCCGCGTTGAAATCGGTATAATAGGGGCTGTTGACACAAGCCGCCGCTGAAACGAGACCGATGTCGGCAATATATTCGCTGTCTGTGAGCCAGCTTTCTCTTGCCTCGACCTCGGAATAAGCCTTGCCGATGAGACGGTAGGTTGCGAGGTCCATTTCACCGTCGGGGTGAAGCTGGTCGCCCACAGAGCTTTTTGCTCCGCAAGCGTTGGCAAGGGCTGCTTCGTAGCGAAGAGCGTTAGGGTGCTTGAAGCCGCCGAACTCGCCCCAGGTCTTGTGGAATTTACCCGTCATACCTAAAAATTCCTTGCCGAAGGTTCTTGCGTATGCCGCGGTCTTTGGGAAGTGGTCGTAGCCCCAGCCACCCGTGGGCAGAGACTCGATCTCAAGGTGCTTGGTGTTGCGGAATGCCACTCTTCTACCCTGAAAGAGCGCGCCGCCGTCGTTGTGAATAATTGGCATATCGGGGTCGTATTTGTGTACCGCTTCGTCGATTCTGTCGCAGTAGTGCTGATAAAGCTCCTTGGCGTAGCCAAAGACCTGTCCGACGTTGCTAAGATCGATGCCGCGCTTTTCCATCTCTGCCTTGCATCGTTCGCAATAGCAGGGAGTCGCGCCGATGATATCAAGGAAAATTCCGTCGAACTGCCCCTTGTATTTAACCATGACCTCCTCGACCTGAGCGCAGAGTATGTCGAGATATGGGGAGGAGAAGCAGATGCGGTGGTATCCTGCCTGATCGAAGGGAGCGCACTTGCCCTCGGAGGTTCGCCAAAGGTGATCGTGATGCTTTACTGCATACTTTTCGTCAAAGCCAGCGGAGATATAGATTTCGGCTCTGACACCAAGCTCGCGGCATACCTCAAGCTGTGCGCCAAGCAGATCGAAATCAAGATGGGGATGCATCTCGTTAGCCTCTGTGGGGTGATATGACCAGCCGTGGTGACACTTGGAGAAGAGAGTGATCGAGCTTACGTGCCCCTCCTTCAGCGCTGCGGCGAAATTTTCTTTAGAAAAACGGCTTCCAATGCCCTCGATGCATTCCGAGGTGTGAAAATCAAGATGTATCTGTCTCATTGGGAGCTTTGCCATAAAAAAGTCCTCCTTAGGTGGTTTATATTTGAATTATAGTATATTTTATCGTCTAATGCTTGCACTTTTTGTAAATTTTGTTGTGTAATAGTTACTTTTTGTTTTGTGCTTGGATTTGCAATAAAAAACTAAAACTTTTTTTGAATTTGTGTTGACAAAAGCGCTCCTCTGTGATATAATCAGCCGACCAAAAGAATTATTGAGAAAAACTCAAAATCGGAGGCATTATGGAGAACAAACTGTTACATAGATTGAGATCAACACTTGAGTTTATGAGTACGGCGGAGCGCAAGATCGCCAGAGTCATTCTCTCCGATCCCGAAAAGTTCACAAAATATTCCCTCGGAGAGCTTGCACGTGTTTCGGGAGTAGCGCAGGGAAGTATAATCAATTTTTCCAAAAAATATTGCGGAGGGGGATTTCCTGACCTTAAAATGGCGGTGGCAAGGGCGATTGCCGAGCAGGGTGAGATCCCGTTCGGTGCCACGGACGATAGTGAGACCGTCAGCGCGATTCTTGGAAACACTGTGGCTGACATAGACCTTGCCCTTGAAAACACGGTTGCGCTTAACGGAGAAAATGAGCTCTCGCGCGCGGTTGAAATGCTATTGTCAGCAAAAAAGATCGAGATATACGGTATTTTCCGCTCTGCTGTGGTTGCGACCGATATGTACTATCAGCTAATTCAGTTAGGTCTACCCGCAAATTTTGTCAGCGACGTTCTGACCTGCGCGATGTCGGCATCTATGCTTGACGAAAACAGCCTTGTTGTGGCGGTCTCTTCCTCGGGGCAGACTCAGGACGTTATCGACGCGGTAAAGCTTGCCAAAGCCAACGGCGCACCGATCTTGGCTATAACCGCACATAGAGAGTCGCCACTTGCCCGCCTTGCCGACGTGACCTTGATCGCCGCGCCCGGCGGCAGCTCATTCAGCACACACGCGACTGAGATAAGAGCCTCACAGCTCGCCATCGTTGACACTCTTTGCATCTCTCTCCGCAAGAAAATCGAGGGAAGCGCCGAGAGATATGCAAAGATGAGCGAGATACTTCGCTCTCACAACGTTAAGGACTAATGATAGAAAAAGCTTTGTGAAGGGAATGATCTGATGATAAATCAAAACGCTAAAAAAGCAATATATATAGGTTCTCTTTGCTCGGTGTCATATCTGGCGGTCTACATTGCGCGAAATATACTCGGCGCGGTAACTCCGCAGATGATCGAGGGCGGTTACAGTGAGAGCTTTATCGGTACTGTTTCTTCGGTCTATTTTATCTGCTATGCCGTAGGTCAGCTGATAAACGGGGCTGTCGGTGACAAGATTCACGCAAAATGGATGATATTTATGGGGCTTGTGGGCGCGGGTGTAACAAATATTGTCTTTTCGTTTGTTGCTGCTTCGCCTGCTCCGGCGGTTATTGCCTACGGCTTCACGGGATTTTTTCTGTCTATGATCTACGGTCCTATGACCAAGGTGGTTAGCGAAAATACCGAGCCGATATATGCCACAAGATGCAGTCTCGGTTATACCTTTGCTTCATTCTTCGGCTCACCCTCAGCGGGAATTCTTGCTTCCTTTATGGCTTGGCAGAGCGTATTTACTGTCAGCAGTGGATTCTTGTTCCTTATGGCTGTTCTTTCCTTCGGGTTTTTCACTGCCTTTGAAAAGAAAGGGGTGGTAAAATACGGTCAGTATAAGCCGATGGAGAAGGGAGTTAAGAATATTAAGGTGCTTTTCGAGCGCAACATCGTCAAATTCACCTTTATTTCGATCCTGACGGGCGTGGTGCGTACGTCGGTAGTATTCTGGTTGCCTACGTATATAAATCAGTATCTTGGATATTCCGCTGATACCTCTGCGACGGTGTTTACCGTTGCGACACTTGTAATTTCCTTTACTGCCTTTATTGCGGTCTTTACTTACGAGCGCCTGGGGCATGATATGAACAAAACGGTGCTTTTGATGTTTTCCTGCGCGGTCATATTCTTCACGCTGACCTATTTTGTAAAGCATCCCATATTTAACGTCGTTTTTATCGTGCTTGCAATTATGTCGTCAAACGGCGCGGCAAGTATGCTCTGGAGTCGCTATTGTCCGAGCCTCAGAGACACGGGAATGGTGTCGACGGCGACGGGATTTCTCGATTTTGTCAGCTATATGGCGGCGGCGACGGCGAATCTTGTGTTCGCTAATGCGGTGAGCAGTATCGGATGGGGAAATCTTATCCTAGTATGGATCGCACTTATGGTAGTCGGTGTCGTAGTGGCGTTGCCTTATAAGTGGTTTATGAAAAAATTTTGTTGTTGATATGCGAAAAAATATTTAATGTGAAAGGATTAATTATGAAACGTTTATTTAAGCCGATCGTCGCACTTTTGCTTTGCTTCGTAATGTTGTCAAGCTTGATTTTAACAAGCTGCAACAATAAAGGCGGCAGAGTTGATGACACTACCGTTGGGACAACGGAATCTGCAGAGAAAACTGAAACTGTAGAAGAAAATGTAAGTAGCGAAACCACAGAAAGCGGAGATGACACCGAGGGTGGCAACATTACCGAGAGCATTGAAACAACCGAGAGTGTCGAAACTACCGAGAGTGTTGAAACTACCGAGAGTGTCGAAACTACCGAGAGTGTCGAAACTACCGAGAGTGTTGAAACTACCGAGAGTGTCGAAACTACCGAGAGTGTTGAAACAACCGAGAGTGTCGAAACTACCGAGAACGTTGAAACTACCGAGAGTGTCGAAACTACCGAGAGTGTCGAAACAACCGAGAGTGTTGAAACAACCGAGAGTGTCGAAACTACCGAGAGTGTTGAAACAACCGAGAGTGTTGAAACTACCGAGAGTGTTGAAACTACCGAGAGCGTTGAAACTACCGAGAGTGTTGAAACTACCGAGAGTGTCGAAACAACCGAGAGCGTTGAAACAACCGAGAGCGTTGAAACTACCGAGAACGTTGAAACTACCGAGAGCGTTGAAACAACCGAGAGCGTTGAAACTACCGAGAACGTTGAAACTACCGAGAGTGTCGAAACAACCGAGAGTGTTGAAACAACCGAGAGTGTTGAAACAACCGAGAGTGTTGAAACAAGCGAGAGTGTTGAAACTACCGAGAGTGTCGAAACTACCGAGAGTGTTGAAACTACCGAGAGTGTTGAAACCGAATCAAAAGGCGTTCTTTCTGCTCCCGATGAGGACACTACGGGTAAAAAATTCAGCGCAACAGATGGATTTATGGCGTCGAACGATCTGTCTGACGTTCCTCTTACATACGAAGCTTGGTTCAAGTTACCTGAGAACTTTGCGGTCGGTGCAAGTAACCGCGGCGGCGTAATCCTTGGAAATTACTACGATAAGACAACGGATGTGCCTGCCTTCAGCTTTGAGATCGATGAAAATGCCAATCCCAAATTGTATTATCTTTACAAGGCAGAAACTGCCGTAACAGTAATATTCAAAAACGTTAAAGTCAATACAAATTCCTGGTTGCATCTCGTAATTGTAAATGACGTTGAGCACGAGAAGCTTCTGTGCTACGTTGACGGCGAAATGAAGCAGGAAATCGCATATAGCGATTATGCTCTCTCGCCGACGCCTGTTTCTGTTTACTCGACTCCCATGATCGGAAACGATTTCCGCCCTGCGGCAACAAAGCATTATTTCAAGGGAGAGATTCATTCGATTGCCGTTTACAACGACGTGCGTACAGCAGAGGAGATCATGGCAGATAAGAACTCCTACGGCAAGGACGGTTTGATCGCTGCTTGGGACGTCTCCGGTGGCAACGCTGCATGGGTTGAGGATGTCAGCGGCAACGGATATGATATTTCTTTGCCTAAGATCTTTTCTGTTGAGTATGCTACCACTGTGCTTGATAAGAATCTCTCGGGTACTCCGATAACTTATGAAGCTTGGATCAACTTACCTAAAAATTATGCTCTTGATATTACTACAACACGTGGAGGCGTAATCCTTGGAAACTATAAGGATCTCTATACGTATCCCGAATTCAGCTTTGAAATTGCCGAAAACGGCTGGCCCAAGCTGTATTACCTCTATTCCAAGGATAATTCCGCAACAATTATTTTCAACCAAGTGCAGGTCAATACGGGCGGATGGGTGCACGTGTCCATTGTAAATGACGAAGCGAATAGAGAATTAGTCTGCTACGTTAACGGTGTTGCTAAGCAAAGAATTTCTTATGATGCGGCAAATGCTACCACCGTTACCCTGGGAAGCAAGCAGTATAAGAGTATTGAATACAAAGGAAGAACCGATGCAAGCCCTATAACACAATATACTAAGCCTATCATTGGTAACGACTATCGCAACAATGAAAATAACTGCTTCAAGGGCAAGATCCGCTCCGTCGCAGTATATAGCGACGTTCGCACGCAGGCAGAGGTGAAGGCAGATATGATAACCTTAGATAATGACGGCTTGATCGCCGCATGGCATCTGCGCCAGGCGTCGGCAGACGGTATCATCAAGGATATCAGCGGTAACGGTCATAATGTAAACGCTGACTGGATCGCAAAGAAAGCACCCGTTACCGATTATGCCTATTCTTTCGCAGTGGTTGGCGATACGCAGATAGTGAATCTGTCTGATCCCAATAATTTCTCTAAAATCTACGATTGGATAGTTGCCAATAAGGACGAGAAAAAGATTGAATACGTCATGGGTCTCGGCGATATAACCGATAAGGATACACAGGAAGAATGGGATCGTGCGGCGGCAGGATTTAACAGTCTTGTAGAGGCAGGTATTCCTTACTCTGTTGTTATTGGAAATCATGATGGTGTCACCAATTCCACTATGGATAACTCAAATTTCAACAGCACTATCGGTACAGAGTATTACAATAGCAGCTTAGGCGGCAAATATGACGAAAATTGGGATAACACCTGGCGAAAGATCGAGGTGAACGGAACCAAATACTTGATCTTCACTCTGGGCTTCGGTGCAAACGATGACATCCTGAACTGGGCAAGTGAAATCATTGAAGCAAATCAAGACCATAACGTGATCATTACCCTCCATGCCTATTTGTATCGAGATGGTACAACCTTGGATGCGAGTGAAAAATATCCTCCGTCCTACTATGCTACCGATCGCTACGGAAAGGACTACAATGATGGCGATGAGATATATGAAAAGCTGATCAAAAACCATTCCAATATCGTTATGGTGTTGAGCGGTCACGACCCCTATCCCTATATCGTCCACAGAACCGATGACGGCATAGTTCAACTGCTTACAGACCATCAATACGTAGACCGTGATCTCTATAGCGCGGGTCAAGCTACAACCGGTATGGTGACTATGTTCTATATCTCCGAGGACGGCAAAACAGTGACAGTAGAATGCTATTCTACCGTTTATGAAATGTATTACGGAGCAGAGAATCAGTTTACATTTATGTTGAACGTTGTTGATTAATATATTTTTGATTTGCGATACGAAATGCGTTAAATTGCAATTTAGCGGGGACGCGGGGGACGCGTGTTACTTTTCTTGAAAGAAAAGTAACCAAAAGAACTTCCCCCAAAAAAGGTTAAAATTGCATCAATGTTGTCATTTGAAACCGTATTGATTTGAACCGAAGTATATCTTCTATCGTGTTGCAAGTTTATTTGAAACCTTTTAAACAAAAGAGTATGCAAAAAACTCGAAACACGATAGCAGTGGAGCTTTGATCAAAATCCTCACGGTTTTACAAGATGAAATGGCTACACCTTCAACCAATTTTCGGGAAAGTTTTTTGGCGCACCTTTTTTATCAAAAAGGGTTCCAAACGCATCCCCCGCGTCCCCCCGCGTCCCCAACAAATCAAAATTTGAAAAAGAAATGCCGCTCATTGAGCGGTTTTTTTCTTTATGTAAAGTTATTTATCGAAGATCATAATTCATCCAAAGCACGGAGTATCTGTCCTTGAGGTCTTTGGCGTAGAGGAGTGCATCGGCGATCTTTTTGTCGCCGTAAAGGGAGGTGTAAGTCTCGTAATTCAAGCCCACCTTCTCGCAGAGGGAGAGCATTTCTGAGGAGGAGGGGCAATCGGCAAGAATAGCCTTGATTTCAGACCACTTTTCCTTGTAGACCGAAACTCGGTCGATGTCGTACCATCCCATTTTGTTCTGGAGGGCTATAACCTCGTCGGCAACGCTGCCGTAGATGCGGCGGATATTTTCTTCGTAAGCCTTGCGGTCGAATTTGTATTCGTAAGAAGAAATATCTTCGATGGCAAGAAGCTGTTCACGAATTTTCGCGGTCTCAATAGCCGAGAAGCAGACGTCGATTCCGTGGGCGAGATATTCCTCGTGTCTCTCGATTCCCACGATCTCAAAATAGTGGGAGAGATGATGCTCACTACCCGAGGCGGGACGGGAGTTACCAACGTATGCCATAAGTATTCCAACCGCAACCAACGCTTCCATAAGCGCGCCTATGGCTTTGCGGTCACGCTCTTTTATGCCGTCGGCAAGAGAAACGGTGGTTTCAACCGTCTCATAAGTAGCGTTCATAACGAAGGAGCAGAGATATTCACCGCTGACGAGTGCCGAAAGTCTCCAGTCATTAAGGCAGGAATATTTTCCGATTATGTCGCCGTAACCCGCTTGAATCATCTCAAAGGGCGCGTTGGCAAGGACGTTAACGTCGGCAATTATGGCTTTAGGAACGTTTGCGTTAAGAGTTACCTTAATTCCGTCAAGAATGAGCGCCGAGCCCTTGGAAGCATATCCGTCCATTGAAGGAGCGGTTGCGACTATGTAGTAGGGAAGCTTGTTTCTGAAGCTGACTATTTTGCAGAGATCGTTGATAACACCCGAGCCGACACCGATGATAAGGTCAGTTTCATCGCTCACGTGGCTCTGAAGCTCATCTATTGCGATCTCGTTGGGAACGAGAATACCCTCGGTGGCAAAAACGAGGGTGTCTGCAAGTCTGTCACCAAGCTTTGCGGCAACCAATTCACCGCAAACGCGATAAGTGTTTTTGTCGGCAACGAGCAGGATGCTTTCATAGTTCTCGGTGATTCGAGGTAATTCATCGCAGGCGTCTTCGCCAATTATAACGTGATCTATGGGACACTTGTGCGCCATTTCACATTCACAAGAGTCTTTTCCGATAAGCAAATCTTTAATTTCCATATAAATTAACACAAATAAGGTGTGGATGGTCCCTTCGGGTACTCTCCCATTGTGGTGATCAGCTCGATGCCGATCTCTCTGCCGCGAAGCACTGCGCTTTTAACTGCGTCTGTGTCTCCTGTGAAGGCGATTATGACCTCGTTTGAGTGGCTTGTTCCGCGGTCGGGAGTCATATATTTTACTATCTGCACGTCGGAGCTCTTAACTGCCGCGTCTGCCATGACCAGACCGATAGCCGCAGGGGAGCCCGCCATAAATCCAAAGGCTCTGCCTTCAGGCACTCCAAAGAATTGCGATAGTACCTCGCCCGATCTTGGAGAATAAGCGAACTCAAGATGGCCAGCAGAGTTGATGTAGACCTCTCCCGCATTTCTCTTTGTCAGCTCAAGGGCAATTTCAACGGCGCGTCGCGCGTCACTGACATCTCTGCCGCCGATGACAATATAGTTTCCGTGTCCGCCCCAGCCCTTGGTGTCTCTGGGAAGCTCGGCGGAAACGAGGACTGCGTTGGTGTTTTTCACCGCCTCGTCAACGGCGCAAAGCTGACCCGCCGCGCCCGTGCGCGAGCTGATAAGACCGAGAGCTTTTATGTCCTCGGGAAGCTTCATTTCCGCACGGAGGGAGGGATCTATTCCGGGGATCACAAGTCCCACGGTATCAAGCACCGTCGTTCCCACGAATTCGGGAAGAGTGCAATTTTTGTTAAATACGTTATCCATAGTTATTTTTATTGTCCGTTTTTTTGATTAGTTTTCGATGAGGGAAAGCGATTTTTCGAAAAAACCAATTTAAGCGTCAATATCCTTCATATACTCGCGACCGTGAGCGGCGATAAACGCCTTTCTCGCGGGGAGATTGTCGCCAAGGAGGGTGTCGAAGATCTCCTCGGTGGCTCTTTCGTCGGCGGGGACTACGGCGATAAGACGTCGGGTGGCGGGATTCATGGTGGTCTCCCACATCATATCCGCGTCGTTTTCACCAAGACCCTTGGAACGCTGAAGAGTGTATTTTTTTGAACCAAGCTCTTTAAGAATGTCGGCTTTTTCGAATTCGTCGAATGCGAAATAGGTCTTATCCTTTGTAGTTATCTCAAAAAGAGGAGTTTCCGCAATAAAGACTCTCTTTTCCTTTAAGAGCGTGGGAAGGAGACGGTAGAACATAGTCAGAAGCAGAGTTCTGATCTGGAAGCCGTCCTCGTCGGCATCGGTACAAATTATTATCTTTGACCAACGGAGAGAATCGAGGTCAAAGGGAAGTATGTCTCCCTTTTTCTTGCTCTCTATCTCAACGCCGCAGCCTATGACCTTCAGAAGGTCTGTGATGATCTCGCTCTTGAAGATTCGGTCGTAATCGGCTTTAAGACAGTTCAGAGTCTTACCTCTTACGGGAATGATCGCCTGGAATTCCGAGTCGCGTCCCATTTTACAGGAGCCCAGAGCCGAGTCTCCCTCAACGATGTAGAGCTCGCGAAGCGTCGGGTCTTTGGAACGGCAGTTGACGAATTTTTCAACACGGTTTGCGATATCAATGGTTCCCGAAAGCTTCTTTTTAACGTTCAACCTTTCCTTTTCCGCAGACTCACGGCTTCTCTTGTTGACAAGCACCTGTCCACCGATCTTTTCAGCCTCCATAGGATGCTCAATGAAGTAGATCTCCAGATTTGTGCGGAGAAATTCGTTCATCGCTTCGTAAATGAAGGTGTTTGTGATCGCCTTTTTGGTCTGGTTTTCGTAGGACGTCATAGTCGAGAAGCTGTTGCTTACAAGCACGAGACAGTCCTCAATATCGGCAAAAGTGATGTTTGATTCGTTTTTGGTATATTTTCCCGATGATTTCAGGTATTTGTCGATAGCAAATGTAAATGCCTTTTTGACCGCCTTGTCGGGAGAACCGCCGTGCTCCAGAAAGCTGGAGTTGTGGTAATATTCAAGTCGGTTTGTGGTGTTGGAAAAGCAGAATGAGACGTCAGCCTTCAGCTTGTACTCATCCTTATCGTCACGGTCGCGACCCTGAGTCTCAAGGTGCCAGAGCACGGGCTCGGTCTGCGCGCTGTCGCCGACGATCTCCTTGATATAATCGGAAATTCCATTTTCATAAAGGTACTTTTCCTCGATCTTCTCACCATCGTTGTTTACATACCTAAAAAGGAATGAAATTCCCGCGTTGACTACTGCCTGGCGGTGAAGGATCTCCTTGATACGCTCGGGGGTGATGTTAATGTCGGTAAATACGTCTGTGTCGGGACGCCAATGAATGATAGTACCGGTTCTTTTTTCTTTTCTGTCAAGCTCCCTCTCCTCAAGCTGACCCGTCACGGGCTCGCCCTTTCTGAAGGCGATATGACGTTCGAACTTGCCGTCGTAAGAGTAGACGTCCATAAATTCGGACGAATACTGTGTAGCGCAGGCACCCAGACCGTTAAGTCCAAGAGAGTATTCGTAAGCCGAAGAGCCGTTGTTGTTATCGTACTTACCGCCCGCGTAAAGCTCGCAGTAAATAAGATCCCAGTTCCATCTCTGCTCCTTTTCGTTGTAGCCGAGGGGAACACCGCGTCCGTGGTCGTCAACGGTCAGGCTCTTGTCGGGGTGGAGAATGGTCAATATTTCGTTGCCGTGACCCTCTCTCGCCTCGTCGACCGAGTTGGAAAGTATTTCAAAATATGAATGCTCACAGCCCTCAAGTCCGTCCGAACCGAAGATTACCGCAGGGCGCTTACGCACACGGTCGGCACCCTTCAGAGCGCGAATACTTTGGTCGTTGTAGTGCTGGGGGGCTTTAGTTTTATTATCAGCCATGGAAATGATTTTCCTTTCAGAGTTAGATTCGTACACAATTATTCAATCTTAATTATACCACAAACTTTTCGCTTTGAAAAGTGGCAATTTTGACGAAAATGTCGATTTTTGCGTTTGTTTACAAAAAGTTTTAGAATTTCATCGAAAATCTCTTGCAACTCCGCTTTAAATATTATATAATTATAATAGCATATTATGTGCTTGGAGGTCATTTTGAATATCACAGCGTATTTGAAAAATAAATTTGAGAATAAAAAGTGTCAGGTGCTGGGCTTTGCAAGATCCAATAAGCCCCTTGCCGAGATGCTTATCTCTGCGGGGGCATACGTCACCGTGAGGGATAAAAACGAGAAGGTGCTTGACGACGATTTTGCGAAATCGCTTGCCGTAAAAGGCGCAGAATTCGTAGTCGGAGAGAGATACCTCGAAGGGCTTGACGGCGATTTTATATTCCGCTCTCCCGGGTTTCGTCACGATCTGCCCGAAATAAAGTCGGCTACTGAAAGAGGAGCTGAGCTTAGCAGTGAAATGGAGCTTTTCTTTGAAATTTGCCCATGCCCCATATTCGGCATCACCGGTTCTGACGGAAAGACCACCACAACCACCCTGACTCATCTTTTCTTAGATATTGAAAAGAGAAAGAGCGGTCACAGAGCCTACGTGGGCGGCAATATCGGCGCGCCTCTGCTTCCGCTTGTGTTTGAAATGACCGAGGATGACGTAGCGGTGGTTGAGCTTTCAAGCTTTCAGCTCCAGACTATGAGACAGTCGCCGAAGAGAGCGATCATTACCAATATCACACCAAATCACCTAAATTGGCACGTGGATATGGACGAATACATAACAGCCAAGTGCAATATCTGCCGGCACGAGGGCGTTACAATGCTGGTGGCTAATGCCGAGAACGATGTGACGCGAGAAATTGCCAAGAATAGCGATCTGCCCGTGACCTATTTCTCATCGAAAAAAAGCTCGTACTCCGAAATCGTGCCTTCCTTTAAAGAGAATTGCAAGGCGATATATGAGGACAGCGGTATTATTTACTTTGACGAAGGCGAGAACAGAGAAGAGATACTTCACACTGCGGATATCCTCATCCCCGGCAGACATAACGTTGAAAATTATATGGCGGCTATCGCTATCACACGCGGATACGTTTCAAACGAGACCGTGCGTGAGGTGGCTGCAAGCTTCGGCGGTGTTGAACACAGACTTGAGTTGGTCAGAGAAAAGGGCGGAGTGAGATATTATAACAGCTCCATAGATTCAAGCCCCACAAGGACTGCGGCGGCATTGTCCGCACTTCCAAAAGCCCCCATTATCATCCTTGGCGGTGAGGACAAAAACGTGCCCTTTGACGGTCTGGCATATGACGTATGTACCCGTGTCAAGGCGGCTGTCGTCACGGGAGTGGCGGCTCCGAAGATCCTCGACGCAATAGAAAAATGCCCCGAATATGACCCGAAGAGCGTTGTTGTCAAGCATATCGACGATTTCCGCGAGGCAGTATTGACGGCGGCTCATATGGCGGAGAGCGGAGATATCGTCCTGCTGTCTCCCGCCTGCACAAGCTTCGATCATTTTAAAGATTTCGCCCATAGGGGAGATTGTTTTAAGGAGATAGTAAGAGGGCTGTAAAGCTTCAAATTTTGATTTGTCGGGGGCACGCGTGCCTCCGGCGGCGAGCTTTTTAGGCTAAAAACCTACGCAGATTGCAAGCAATCTGCTGTTGCGGGTTCGCTCCGCGAACCTCGGCTCGGCAAAAACCTTCCTCGCAAAAAAGATGAAAATGTAGCCATTTCATCTTGTA
>JAZKYL010000095.1:0-10252 GCA_045612105.1 Eubacteriales bacterium | reverse complement strand
GAATCACCCTCACCTGTCGGCAAAGCCGACTTTTTCTAGACATTTTCTTACTTCAACTTAGCTGAGTTTTGCTTTAAAATAAACACTTTGGCTGGGTTTAATACCCTTTCAACCAAGATGCGATCGTGAGGGATTTTTTTAACGAGCCGAAGGCGAAGTGAAAAATCCTGCTCCACTACTAGAGCGCCCCAAAATTCGGGAAAGCTCTTTGCGGAGCTTTCTCTCGAGAAAGCGACCCGCATCCCCGCCGGAGGCACGCATCCCCCGCGTCCCCGACAAATCAAAATTTGAAACATACCACAATCTATTTGGATGGTGATTATAAATCCCGATGGCATCGAGCCATCGGGATTTATCGGGGTCAGAACATTAGCACAAATTCGCTTTGCGAATTTGGCGATCTGTTCCGACCCGTTGATCACCGACACAAAAAAAAAGCAGAGAGGAGCTTGCTCCTCTCTGCTTTTTTTGGTGCCGGTGATCGGGGTCGAACCGATACGGTATCGCTACCACTGGATTTTGAGTCCAGCACGTCTGCCAATTCCATCACACCGGCGTGACTTAATTATTATACCACAAAATTTGAATAAGTCAAGACCTTTTTTGAATTTTTTTTGTTGTTGATTTGGAAAATGTTTGCTCCCAAATTATCATTATTAAATATTTATGATTATTTGATAATCAACTTGACAAACTCGGGTAAAAGTAGTATGATATTTAGAAAACAAGTATATTAAGGATAAAACTATGAAATATAAGCAGAATCTTCACACCCATACCGTCCGTTGCGACGGCATCGACACCCCTGAGGAGATGATCAAGGCAGCTATCGCCAAGGGCTTCGACTCTCTGGGCTTTTCGGGTCACGCCTGCAACAGGCATTCCACCTATGCTCAGATAACTCTTGAGACCACTCAGGCATATAAGAGGGAAATATACGACCTCAAGGAGAAATATAAGGATCAGATCGATATCTTTTGCGGTCTTGAGTTTGAAATGCTCAGCGAAGAGGACAAAAGCGGCTGGGAATATATGATAGGCTCGGTGCATTACCTTGAAATAAACGGCGCGGTATACGGATTTGACCGATCTGCCTCTGAGGTTGAAAGGCTAGTAAACGAGCAGTTCGGCGGAGACGGAATGGCTTACGCAAAATGCTACTACGAGCATCTTTCAAGGCTTCCCGAGTACGGAAAATTTGATTTTATCGGTCATTTCGATCTTGTCACCAAGCACGTTGACACAAAGAGCTTTTTTGACTGCGAATCTCCCGAATATCTGGGCTACGCCACGGACGCAATGGATGCTCTTCGCGGAAAAATAGACTTTTTCGAGGTCAATACCGGTGCTATCGCAAGAGGTTACCGCAAAATGCCCTATCCTATGATGAACGTCCTTCGGGAATTGAAGAAACGGGGCTTTGGAGCGATCATTGCGTCGGACTGTCACGACGCTCGCTACCTTGATCTTTATTTTGACGAATCAGCAGATATGCTTGAGGCGTGCGGCTTTAAGGAAAAATACGTTTTGACGAAAGATGGCTTCTGCGCCATTGGTCTGAGGGATTAAAATGACAATTCTTATAGTTTTGGTATTGGTTTTTTCCACCCTTGGCGCGGTGGACTACGTAATTGGCAACAAGCTTGGTATAGGCTCGGAATACGAGCGCGCCTTCAAGCTCTTTTCTGCGATGGCTCTGTCGATGATCGGTATGATCGTTTTGGCGCCGATGATCGCAAAGCTCTTAACTCCCGTATTAGGCTTTATGTCGGGCGTTCTGGGAATTGATCCGTCGATCCTGCCTGCAATGCTTCTTGCCAACGATATGGGAGGAGCGCCTCTGTCGACTCAGGTGGCGACAGACCCTGCGATGGGTATGTTTAACGGACTTGTGGTGTCGTCCATGTTCGGTTGCACTATCTCGTTTACTATTCCATTCGCTTTAGGGCTTGTGGCGAAAGAGAATTACAGAGAGCTTTGCTTTGGTCTGCTTTGCGGTGTGGTGACCATTCCTGTCGGTTGCTTTGTGGGCGGTCTTATCTGCAAATTACCCATCGTTCCGCTTCTTGTGAATCTTCTGCCTCTCGTTATCTTCTCGGGACTTATCTCCGCAGCGCTTATATTTGCGCCAAACGCCTGTGTCAGGGTTTTCAAGGTCTTCGGATTTGCCATAAAAGCTTTGATAATATTGGGACTTACTATGGGAATCTATAATTTCCTCATCCAAAAGATCACTCCCGTCACGCTTTTCGGCAACACGGTTGATCTGCCCCTTATTCCTTATCTTGATACGGTCGAGTCCGGTGCTATGGTCTGCCTTAACGCAAGCGTAGTTATGACGGGTATGTTCCCGCTGGTCACCCTTGTTTCAAGGCTTCTGAACAAACCCTTGAAGGCTATTGGAGGAAAGCTTGGTATAGACGAAAAAAGCTCGCTTAGCATAGTGGCGACGCTTGCCACAAGTGCCACTGCATTTGGAATGATGAACGATATGAACAAGAAGGGAATGCTTGTAAATTCAGCTTTTGCGGTCTCGGGTGCCTTTACCTTCTGCTCTCATATGGCGTTTACCATGGCTTTTCCCGGAGGAGAGGACTATCTGTTTCCCATGATTGTCAGCAAGCTTATTTCGGGCGCGGCGGCGCTCCTTATGGCATTTCTGCTTTACGGAAAGCTTTGCAAGAAGTCGGAAGCGAAAATAATTGTGTAAAAATGATCGCGAGGATGAAGATTCCTCGCGATTTTTATACAACTTCTTGAACATTCTAAAAAGTTTTATGCATTTTTGTGGAATTACCTATTGTAAAAATCTAAATATAATGATATAATGATGGAGTAAAGCAATATTACTATATTTTTTGACCGTAGATTTGCCTTTGGAGGCATATTGCCTAATGGATATGGTCTGAAAGGAGCTTTTATGAAGAAAAATTTGCTTTCGATTATCGCCTTTATTATGGCGGTAATCATGATTGCGGGAGTCCTCGCGTCCTGCGGCGGAAATACCGAGACAACAACGGCGGCGACCTCCGAGAGTCAGACCGAGCAGAAGACAGAGGAAAAGGTCACCACAGACGAAAAAAAGACCGAGACAAACGAGAGTGAGACGGTTGCCGAGGACGATAACACGATTTCATCGGTGCCCGACACCTCTGAGAGCGAGTCTTTGACTCAAATCGAAACAGTAACGGAAGAATTAACCGAAACTGACGTCAAAACCGAAAGCGAAAAGACGTCTGAAACAGATAGTGAGTCGGTAGCCCTGATCGAAAGCGAGACGGTCACCGAAAGCGAAACGGTTAGTGAAACTGAAAATGAAACCGAGACCGAGACCGAGACCGAGACTTTCACTGAAAGTTCTTCCGAAACCGATGCCAAGGTAGATACTACCGATGTTCCCGACGATAGCAACAATCCCGAACCGGAGCTTTCCGAGGAATACGGTCCCAGTATTCTCTACGCAGACTCGCTGAAGAACAACGTAACGGCGTATTACACCGACGGCAAGAGAGAGGACGTAGTATTCGCGAATATGGAGATGGAGCTTGAATACGGTCTTACCTCCTCCAAAGATCAGCAGGTCACCGCTCTGAAAAACAAAGACGGCAAGAGCTATATCGAGAATTCTATGGACGTTTTCGTCCGTATGAACGACGGATATACATACTACGCTAAGAATTCCTACAGCGAGGCGGTATTCAATATCTACAGATTTGGATATTATTACTACCAGATGCGTATGGAGGGTCAGACCTTCTCCACCGAGGGAACCGTAACAGACGAGCTTTCCGTTGATTACAAATCCCCCTCGGGAGCAAATGACCTTAAGGTAAGATATAAGAATAAAGTGCTGAGTATTCAGGTAGATGACAATGCATCGGATCCTTATTTTACCATCAATTCAGATCTCAGAGTTTCGGCAGAGAAGTATACCATGCTTGAGATCACCATAAAGGCTGACAGTATTGCGGCAAACAACTGCGATCTTTTCTACGTCGCAGGCAGCGCATCGGGCTTCTCGGGTGAGCAGCGCATACCATTCAACATCGCTACCGACGGCGAGTTCCATACCTACAGGATCCCTCTTTATACAGGTAAGGATTACACGGGGACCGTTAAGGCTCTCCGTCTTGACGTCAACGGCGCGGGAGCAAACTTTGAGATACGCGACATCAAATTCCTTGGCGTGGATGTTGGAAGCGCGCCCAAACACCTCAGTATCAGCCGTAACTTCAACATTTATTCCGATAAGATGCACCACGTTCTTCAGGTCGCGGCTACCGAGACCACCGAGAATATTGCTGAATTCGGTATGCTGACCAAGATCGATGCTTCTACCGTTGCAAAGGTAGTGGTCAAGGATAAGAACGGAACCCATTACAGCTTTGACGGAGTTGATTGGGACAGCGCGGAGTACGTAGGCTTCGATATTATCGACGCGGGTATCTTCGGCTATATCCTGCCTTACGACGGCAAGGGCGGTAAGCTCAGCGTAGAGCTTGTTGACGGTGTTTACGTTATCGAGCAGACCATGGTGCCTGCTGACGGTAAGGTTATCCCCTCGAGAACTACCTATAACGAAGAACAGGACTATTACAACTGGGTAAAGGGCGGTAACGTCAACGACTTCTATATGGGTCAGAGAATCTATACCGACGATAACCACGATTTTGAGGAATTCCTCTACGAGGCGTTCTGCGAGCGCAATCCTCTGACTAAGTTCAAGGTGATCGACAAATCCTCCACCGAAGCCGAGTATTCGGGATACGATTCTTTAAGAGGTATCTACAGATTCACTATGGATGGCGCTCCCGGCGGCTTCAGCACCCCTTATTATAAGGAGCCCAACAGACACTTCAGAGCCGGCTTCTTTGTCAACGGCGACGATATCGACCGTAAGATCTACGTAATGACCTATACTACGGTTGGTCAGCTTGAGTGCGCGGTCCTCCTTGACGAGGACGACGTTATGCTTCCCATATCCCTTGAGGTTGGTAAAAACTTCTCGGAGCAGCACGGAGAGCGTAATCTCTATAACCTTGACGACGCGACCTACGGCGAGGTTATCTTCCCCTTGGTCGTAAAGGCAGACTCCAAGTGTGAATACGGAGTTATCAACCTCTATCAGAACTGGGGTAAGTACCCCCTTAAGCAGCTTTCCTGGATCCAGTTCTTCTCCCCTTACTACCACCTGTCAACGGGCGTTTCCGAGACAAACTGTATCCTCCCCTGGACCTTTACCGACAGAGTATGGTACAATACCTTGCCCGACCACAGAGGAATGTCGGCTCCTCTCTGGAAGGAGCAGCCTCAGCATACAAGCGGAGGTGAGCACGATTGGCTCAGATACGTGGATAGCGACGGCAACGTTGTAAGAGCGGAAAACGTTTATAATACCATCGACTCCTACGGTCCTACTTACGCCGACGTTAAGATGGATTACGTCACCTACGACGGCAAGATGAAGGTGAGCTACACTCACACCGAAATGCCTCAGGTAGACGAGAACAGAACCTATTACGAAATGACCTACGAGGTTCTCGATGATATTACCATCAATAATTTTGTCACCGATTTCCAGATCTATAAGGTAGATCCTAACGATGCGACGGGTCTTTACCAGAAGGTCGGCTATCTCAACGAGAAGAACGAGAGCGTGGTTGTCGCGGCAAATCAGTCCGTGACTCCCGTTAAGTATGTGCTCGGTAACGATTGTCCTTATTTCTCCTTCTTCGATATGGATAACCACAGCGATGCCAACGGTTACTCAAACCTTGCGTTCTTAGTCTACAACTCCGAGTTCGTTATTGGAGGAGAGAAGGCAGAGCCTAATTTCGCTATCGTTAACTATAAGGATACCGTTTATGTCACCCTCAATATCGAGGAGAAAACCACACTCAAGGCAGGCGATAAGTTTACTATCAACGCAATTCTTCTTCCTTGGGGCTCACACCTTCTTGAGGATGGAATAATCGACGAGGCGACTAACAATTACGAATACACAATGACTCTTCCCGACGGAACGCTTTACGAGGACAAGAACGTTCGCGACGTAAGAGAAAATACTCTTAAGAATCCCCTGAAGGCGGTTGCAGGCGAGAACTGTGAGGTCATTGAGAGCGTTTTCGTTCCCAAGGTAAAGACCACCAACGGCGAGAGCGTTGAGTTCACCCTCACGGGCGGCTACAACAACGTAGCTGTAAGAGCTTACGGATTTACAAAGATGACTGTTCCCGTGATCTACGAAAAGATAAACGGCGAGTGGCAGCTTTACGAGGTAAGCTCCGAGGATGATGAAAAGTACGGACACAAGTACGACGGATATTCCATCCACTTTGACGGTGACAGCTTCTCCTACTCCTTCGTTACCACCATGGACGGGGAGAGTGACAGAACCTTCAAGATAGTAGCCGACGGCAACTACAAGAAGTGGCCCAAGGAGACCTTTAGCTCTTCGGAAAGTGAGGATCTTTTGCAGATATACTCTGATCCTACGGAGATCAAGGATGCTGACGGCGAATCGATGCTGAGCTTTGGATTTGCAAGCAAGCTTGAGGTGCTTCGTGACGATGGAAGTGAGTATGATTATCTGAGAATCTTTGGCGGAGGTCTTGACGCGGAGCACGCTGAGGGCTACGCTTTCGTTTACAGACCTACCACTGCTAACAAGGGCGCAGGCAAATATATTGCGGTCAAGTACCGTTTCGGCGCAGATAATACCGAACAGATCAACGCTTTCGAGTTCTTTATGAGTACCGAAACGAATAATCCCGGAGATGCAGGCTGCTTCTCAAGCAATGCGATCAAATCTGACGGTGAATGGCATCTTCTTATCATCGATCTTGAAAAGGTAAACCAGAATAACTTCAGCAAAAACTGGGTTGCAGCCGATGACGGAAAGTATTATCCTCAGTTCATAAGATTTGACTTCTTTGATAAGAAAATGTCTGAGGAATCCTATATCGATATCGCGTTTGTCGGTATTGACGAGTCTATTGAGAATATCGTTAAGCTTGCAGAGGACGTAAGCACGGCTTCTATGTTCGAGGGCACGAAGGAATATAGGGTTAACGTAAATACAGGTGAGATCGTAAGCCTTTCCCCCGACACTGGCGATATATTGGTTCAGCCCGAGTCGGGTTATACCCAGGCTGATCTTGAGTTCGGCGCGCATATTGACTTTATCAACGGTAAGACCTGCGTTCTGATGAGCGGCTCCGCAAACGGCGTTGCCGGCTATCAGCTCTTTGACAACGCTATCGCCGACGTAGACGTTGAAAACAGCGCAACGGTTGCGGGACACAATCTGGTGCTTGCGGGCTGGTGCGTTCTTGAAGGCGGCGTTGACCGATACGTTTGGTCTGCTGACGGCGGTAAGACCTGGCATGACGTTGAAAGCTATGGTAAGGAAATAGACCCTGCATATCAGGCATTAGTGGACGCTGCATACGGAAGAACCAATAAGACCGTGCAGCTCACCTTAGCGGCAGACGGCGCGAACAGTGCATTCCAGGGCGCCAACGGAGACAATCCCACCGGTATTTCCTGTAACCTTGAAGCATACAAGGGACAGACCGTCAACGTTGTTATCGGCGCGGTCTCCGCAAAGGATACCACGACAATTCAGCCCCTGTTCTATATCGGACAGGTGACTGTTGCGGAGTGATTCGGTTATTTGACGGTAACAACTGAATAAATTCGCCCCCAAGCGTCTTTTGACGCTTGGGGGCTCTCTTTTCTTCAATTCTTATTAATTCATTAAATTTGACCCGCGGCACCGCCGCAGGTCAAATTTTGCTGTATAACGAGTGATGGGTTAATGAATGGTGGAGGTGAGCCGTAGACGCTCATTCTCTCGTCCGAAAGTATATGGGGAGGCTTGATAGGGCAGGGGCGAGGTTGTGAATGTGGGAAGATCAAAAAAATATATGTATTTTGCCCTAATAATTAAGTAGATGAGCCAATCAAATTCTCTTGGCATGCCCCCAACGGCAGATATATTTATATTCTGCCATTGAGGGTATTTGAAATTAATTTGGGTAGCAAAAATATTATTGAGGTCCTAACACTACAGTCGAAGAATTTGTGTCGTAATCATAGTTTGTTATATAACTGCGGAGCAGGACAATATCACTAAGATTGATCTTACCATCACCGTTTGCATCTGCGCCGTTGAAAATTTCGATGTTGGAGCTGTTGGTGTTGTAATTGTAATTTGCAATATAGCGGCGGAGCAGAACTACATCCTGAGCGTTAATTACGTCGTCGCCGTTTACATCTCCGTATGACGAGCTATTAACAACCAGGCTTTCGTCTGTCGCTGTCAGTGCAAATGTGGAGAATGCATCTACCTCAATAGTGATTGTGTTGGGATCATCGTCAAGGTCGGTCAGAGTAACAACCTCACCGCAATGTACGTGAAGAATTGAATAATGCTTGTGTCCGCGGTATTCTTCGGGAATTTCGAGAGTTATACGGAACTTACCCATCGCGTCAGTATCCTTGGATACGCTGGTGATAGTCTGATCCTTACCGTCAACGGTTTTGATCATGGATATTTCATAATACTGTACGATTTCGCGGTTTTTTGCTACATCTTTCATATTGTTGTGTACGAAATCCTTTGAATCATGGACACCGTTTGCATTGTTCGTCCATTTTTCCTGTTTTTCAACGGTAATAGTAAAGGAAATATCGTCTCCTTGTGCGATCTCGTTACCCGAAACGACCATTCCACCCGATACCGCAACGCCATCCTCTGCATTATAGTTGCAGTTTGAAAGCCACTCAACGTATTGAGTCAGACGCTCGATATAGTGCTTGGAAAGCTGCTTCTTCTCCTTATTAGAAAGACCGTCGTAGAATCGTTTTTCCTCTGCAATACGTTCTCTCCATGCTTCGGCTTCTTCTTTGGAGGTAAGCTCCGGAACATCATTTTCAAATTGCTTCTCACGATCCTTTATTTTGTCGAATTTCTGCACGAAAATGTTGGTCTCACCGTAAACCTTACCGTCTCTGACAAGAACGGTGGTAAAGCCCATTCCGTCGGACTGTGTAACAGCCGTTATGAAATAGAAACCGTCGCGCACGTTCAAAAAGCTATATTTTCCGTTATTTTTCGTTGTGAGCTTAGCGATTTCATGGCGGAATACGTCAGACAGTATAACTTCGCACTTCTGCGACTCGCCCTGGGCAGTTATCTTGCCCGATACCGTGGCAGTCTTGCCGTTATCTTCATAAAGCACGATCGTGTCGATCTCATAGATTCCAATAGCCTCGACTACGATATAAGCGTATCCGGTCAGTCGATGATTTCGGTCAAACTTATTGTCGTGATCGGGACGCATCTCCTCGGTCTCGGCAACGATAGTATACTCTCCAACGGGAATATTGTTGAACTGATATTTACCTTCACTGTCAGATCTGGTCTGCGCTATCGCAACACCCTCAGCATTATAAATAGTCACGTCTATCCAAATGCGGCGGTGGTGATTCTTGTCGCGATCCTCTACCTCAACGTAACCCCAGACAGTAGCGGCTACAGTGTCGATGGTAAGTATGATATCGGAAACGTTATCGTCGAAAACGGTTATCTCCTGAACCACGCTGCCGTTTTCGGTTTCTGCCTTGATCACGTAGGTTCCGTTAGGCACGTTTGCAATGGCAAAGCTGTTGCCAACAGCTTCCGTGGTGAAGAGAATATTTCCTTCGGTGTCGGAAAGGGTAATAGTTGCGTTGTCGGCGTTTTCAAGCGTTCCGCTTACCGAGTAAGACTTCTTCAAGACAAGGCTTGTGTCTCCGGCAAGGAATACGTCAAAGGCATTCATTCTCTTGACAGATGTCTTGGTAGAGGCGGTGTTGCCGTCTGCGTCGAGCACGCGGATGGTGTAAGTTCCGACTTCTGCATAGGTAAATTCGTACGCGCCGTTCTCATCGGTCAAAACGCTTTCCTTCAGAGTTCCGTCCTCGTAAAGGATCTCGACGGTGGATCCTGCCGCAACACTGCCGTCAGAGTAGATTGCCGTGCCCGAAATACTCGTGCCGAAGATGATCTCGGGGTTTTCAACTTTGTGTATTACGAAGTACAAAAGATTGTTTTCTACAGCAAATATATGAGCGTAAGAATTTTCATGAACAAGCAAAAGTGTAGTGTTATGGAAAGAATTTGTACTCATGGACGTGACAGTACTCGGAATAATCACGTTTTTGAGATTCGGATTACCGGAAAACGCATTTGCTCCGATAGTAGTCA
>JAZKYL010000094.1:0-35996 GCA_045612105.1 Eubacteriales bacterium | reverse complement strand
GATTCTGTTTGAGCTATTTATCTTAGCTTCTTTTACTTTTTAGAGTTGTGTTACTCTTTGTTTTTGACAGATCTGTATTTCGCACTTGCTTTTTTGCTTTGTACTTCTATCTTTTGTTGTTCAATTGTCAAGGTTCAATTTTGACGCTCTCAAGCGAGCGCCCGATTATTATATCACTTTCGAAACCGTTTGTCAAGAGGTTTTTGAAAATTTTTTAAAATTTTTTTCGACCCTTTTTAACGTTTCTAAGCGGCTGCCTTTTTGCGCGGCAACTTGATTATTATATCACAACCAAATCGCTTTGTCAATAGGTTTTTGAAAATTTCTCAAAAATTTTTTGCCTTGTTTTCGACAGCTTGACTATTTTACCACTAAACAGCCCTTTTGTCAATAGGTTTTTTGAAATTTATTCAGATTTGTCAAAATTCTCCGTTCAGAATCAAAAATATGTGGCTGTCATTGTTACCTTTGACGCATATACAGTTTCATATTCACAGTTGTCTGCTGTACGATCGCAAAATACTCTTCATTTTTATTATATATAATAGCGCGCAATGTGCTATATTAACAAAAACAAGCCTTTCTTTTAGTGCAAAATGACTCTCGTTTATCAAAAACAGCAATTTATGTCCTAAAAATCCCCAAATATGTCTTGAAACATCTCACAAAATGTCTTATAATTGAATTGAGAATGTGAAAAACATTCACTCAGATGATCACAGGAGGATCAAAATATGTCTTTACCGATTGCTGTTCAGGTTTATTCCGTAAGAGACGACGCAAATGCCGATCTTTACGCTACCCTGAAGAAGATCAAGGAAATGGGCTACGACGGAGTCGAGTTCGCAGGCCTTTACGGTAACAAGCCTGCCGATATCAAGGCTTGGTGCCAGGAGATAGGTCTCGTTCCGATCTCTGCTCACGTTCCTTACGTTGATATGCTCAAGGATCCCATCGGAGTTCTTGCGGCATACGCAGAGATAGGCTGCAAATACGTTGCCGTTCCCTACCTTATGCCCGAGCACCGTCCCGACAACGCAAACTTCCCTTACGTTGTCGAATTCATCGGAATCATCGGCAAGGCTGCTAAAACCTTTGGTATGCAACTGCTTTACCACAACCACGATTTCGAATTTTTGAAGGTTGACGGCAAGTACGCTCTCGACATTCTTTACGACACTATTCCCGCAGATCTTCTCCAGACCGAGCTTGACACCTGCTGGGTAAACGTTGGCGGCGAGAATCCCGCCGAATATATCAAGAAGTACACAGGTCGCGCTCCCGTAGTTCACCTCAAGGACTTCACAGGTGAGAAGAGCGACGATATGTACGAGCTTATCGGAATCGAGAAGAAGGCTCCCACACGTCCCTCGGGCTTCGAGTTCCGTCCCGTAGGCATGGGACTTCAGGACTTCCCCGCAATTCTCGCATCAGCTCAGGCGGCAGGCGCAGAGTGGGTAGTAGTTGAGCAGGACCAGGCTACTATGGGTCTTACTCCCCTTGAGAGCATTAAAAAGAGCATTGATTACCTCAAGAGCTTTGAGTGGTAATTTAATTTTCTACATTATTTAATATTGGAGGACAAAACAATGGCTGAACAAATGGACAAGAATCTCGATTACAACGCTAAAGCTGAAGAAGTTGTTATCGATACAAACAAAAAGATGAGAGTCGCTATTATCGGTTGCGGTTGGATCGCAGACTCTCACATGATCTGCTACAAGGCTATGCCTGACGTTGAAATCGTTGCAGGCGCAGATCTCATCCCCGGTAAGGCTGCCGCTTTCATGAAGAAGCACGGCATTGAAAACGCCAAGACCGACTATGCTTCCCACAAGGAAATGCTCGACGACGAGAGCCTTCAGCTCGACGCAGTTTCTATCTGTACCTACAACCGTCAGCACGCAGAGCCCGCCATCTACGCTCTCAAGAAGGGCGTTAACGTAATGCTCGAGAAGCCCTTCACCGTTACGTTGGACGAGGCTATTGACGTTATGAAGGCTGAAAAGGAAAGCGGAAAGGTCATTTCCATCGGCTTCCAGCCCAGACTTGACGCTAACATGCAGCAGATCAAGAAGATCGTTGAATCCGGCGAGCTTGGTCAGATCTATTACATCCAGACCGGTGGCGGACGTCGCCGCGGTATTCCCACACCCTTCGGCACCTCCTTCATCGAGGACAAGACTGCAGGTCTCGGCGCCCTTGCTGACATCGGTTGCTACTCCCTCGACCTGGTTCTTAACGCTATCGGCTATCCCAAGCCTTTGACCGTTTCGGGTTACAAGTCCGCTTTCTTCGGTAAGGATCCCAACTACTCAGGTTACCCTGCGGCAAAGAGAGCTGAATACGCTGAAAAATTCGGTGTTGACGACTTCGCGGCTGCATTCGTTCGTCTCGAGGGCGGCATCATCCTCGACTTCCGTATAGCTTGGGCTATGAACCTCGACACTCCCGGTGATACTATCATCATGGGTACTAAGGGAAGCCTTAGAGTTCCTTCCACCGACTGCTGGAACGGCACCTTCTACGAGCCTATGAAGATCTATCACGAGGTTGCAGGTCTCCAGACCGTTACCGAGATCCCGCTCATTCCCTCCGGAAAGACTCTTCAGGACGGTCTCTTCTACAAGAAGCTCCGTTCCTTCCTTGACGCGGTCAAGTACGGCAGACCCGCTCCCGTTCCCACATCCCAGATCATCTACAACCAGGCAATCCTCGACGGTATTGCTCGTTCTGCAGTTGCAGGCCGCGAGGTCGAGATCGAGATCCCCGAGGTATAATTAATTCGCATCATTCTTATGCAAAAGCCTCCGCAAAGCGTCAGCTTTTGCGGAGGCCCGTTTTACAAGGAGATTAAAATGGCAGAACAAATGGATAAAAATCTTGACTATAATGCCAAGCAGGAAGAAAAAATTGATACAACAAGAAAGCTTCGCATAGGCATCATCGGCTGCGGCGGAATCGCTCGCGCTCACGTCAATTCCTACAAGCAGATGCCCGACGTCGAGATCGTTGCGGGCTGTGACATTATCCCCGGCAAGGCGGCGGCATTTTTCAAGGAAACCGGCGTTGAGGGGGCTAAGACCGATTATGCTTCCCACGTTGAAATGCTGAACGACGAAAGTCTGAAGCTTGACGCAATCTCTGTCTGCACCTACAACCGCCAGCACAAGGAGCCTACCATTATGGCTCTCAGAAAAGGCATTCACGTGCTTCTTGAAAAGCCTTTCACCGTCACTCTTGACGAGGCGGTTGAAATAATGAAGGTAGAAAAGGAGTCGGGCGCGGTGTTGTCTATCGGATTCCAGCCCAGACTTGACGCAAATATGCAACAGATCAAGAAGATCGTCGAATCAGGTGCTCTTGGCAAGGTCTACTACATTCAGACCGGCGGCGGTCGCCGCAGAGGCATTCCCGCAAACATCAACAAGACCACCTTTATCGAGGACGGTACCGCAGGTCTCGGCGCGCTCGCAGATATCGGTTGCTACTCTCTCGATATGGTGCTGAACGCCATCGGCTACCCCAAGCCCTTGACGGTTACGGGATATAAATCCGACTTTTTCGGAAAAGACCCGAATTATTCGGGATACAAGTGCAACGCACAAGGCGTTCCTCACCCCTATGCCGACAGAAGTGCCGAGATCGCGGCAAAATTCGAGGTTGACGACTTCGCGGCGGCATTTATCCGTCTCGAGGGCGGAGTGATCCTCGACTTCCGCATCGCCTGGGCGATGAATCTTGATACCCCCGGTGACACTATAATTATGGGTACCAAGGGAAGCCTCCGTATTCCCTCCACCGACTGCTGGAACGGCACTGTTGGCGGTCCTATGAAGATCTATCACGAGTCGGCAGGGCTTCAGACCGAGACCGTGATTCCGATCATCCCCGCAGATCAGCCTCTCTTCAACAAGAAGATCCGCTCCTTCCTCGACGCGGTGAAATACGGCAGACCCGCTCCAGTTCCCACCTCACAGATCATTTACAATCAGGCGATCCTCGACGGTATCGCAAAGAGCGCAGAGCTCGGACGCGAGGTTGAGATAGAAATTCCTGAGATTTGATATTTAGATAACAGCAGGAGGGGGAGGAGTACCTTTTTAGGAAAAAGTGTACCCCCCCCCCTCCTGCCCCTCCCCCACTACCCAAAAACTTTTAAAAAAGCAGGTCAGTTGTAACCGAAGTTTATCTATCGATTTCGAGTTTGGTTTTGAGAAAAGTGAATTAAGGACAGAGAGCGCAAAAATTCTCTGCCCTTTTTGTTTTGTTAAATTTGAAACTGTTTACTACTGCATTTGTTTTTTTAATTATTAAATCCGTTTTTTTCTTTGCTTTTCAGAGCATTTTCGGGGAAACAAAGCAAATAGCAGTCGCATTCGTCGCAACAGCACTCAAAGCCGCGCTCTCCGTTACCGGGACAAGCGGCAGGTTCTCCCGGCATAAGCTCTATGCCTGTAATATCCGTTTCTCTTTTTTGAGTATTCTTACTCATATAGCCCCCTATCAACAAAAAAGGTGCGCAACCGAAGCTACGCACCGAAAAACGTAACTCCAAGTTGTCGCCAAACGAACTTATACGCCGAAAGGTATTTTCACACCGCAAACGTGAGTCACATTTTTACCAAATGGATATAGTTTGCGATGTGTGTAAAAAGGGTATAGTTATCCCATAAAGAAAAATATACCTATCGGCGCGTTTATTTAGTTCGTTTGGCAGATTTATTATATCACACTTTTTTTCGTTTGTAAATACCTATAGGAAATATATTTTCGCAAAAGAAAACACGGCATACCTCTTTTGAGATGTGCCGTGCAATTAAAATTTTATCATTTTTTATTATAATACTCTTTCAGAGTCTCAGCGGCGGCATATGATGCGTAAGCTGAGCCGTGATAATTATCCTTGGGTTTTGTATCATCGGGGTCGATTATGACCGAAATCACGATCTCGGGGTCATCATAGGGGGCGGCGCAGACGAAAAGTCTGTTATCATTTTTGCCTGTTCCCCTCTGTGCGGTTCCCGTCTTACCGCCGACAGTAACCGGCAATCCCGACATATATTTCGATGCCGCGGAATCATACTGTATCATCTGCTTCATACCCTTCATAACGGTCTCGACCGCTACGCTTGAGAGTCTTATTCTATTTACGATCTCGGCTTCGGTCTTATAAACCGTAGCACCAAATTCGCCATACTCTCTGACCTCTTTGAGAATGTGGGCGGAATATCTGTCGCCTCCGCTAAGAATGGTTGCGATATAATTCGAGAGCTGAAGCGGATTGAACATATTATCCGACTGACCTATCGCCGCCATAACGGTATCTCTTTCCATCCAGGCTCTGCTGCTGTCACGTCCCGCAAGGATTCCCGTGCTTTCGCGAAGCTCTATTCCCGTAGGCTCGCCCAGACCGTAGGCTATGCAATATTCATTCATAGTTTCGATGCCCATAAGGGGGCCCAGCTCATAAAAATAGCAGTTGCAGGAGACCTGGAGCGAGTATGCGGCATTTACGTCACCGTGCTTGCCCGGATGTATCCAACACTTATTGCCGTAGACCGGGTCTGCACCGCCGCAATAGAAGGTTGACGAGGGTGCCACCGTTCCGTGTGTTATACCTGCGGCAATCATGCCCACCTTAAAGGCAGAGCCGGGGGTATAGGCATTAAGCGCGCGGTTAAGCAAGGGGTTGTCGGGGTTCTTTATAAGGTCGTTATAGTCCTGACCGTAGCTTCCCAGGTCAAAGGTAGGGTAGGATGCCAGCACAAGCACCTCTCCGCTTTTGGGGTCGATTGCCGTAAGTCCGCCTGCGTTTGCGTCACCAAACATTCTGACGTTCTCTTCAAGGGCGTCCTCTGCGGCTATCTGAAGCTCTATATCGATAGTCAAATATACGTCTTTACCCGGAATCGGCTCTTTTTCAACGTAGCTTTCGATTATTTTGCCATCCTTATCCTCTACAACCACTCTGACACCGTCAACGCCGCGCAGATAGTCCTCAAAAGCCGCCTCACAGCCGTCAATACCAACCGTATCGTCCATTTGGTAGCCTAACTTTTCGTAATACTCCCAATCTTCGGCAAGGATCGCACCCGTGCGCCCGAGAATATGAGACGCGTATCCCGGGTAGGCAAACTTTCTCTCGGTTACGGTCTCAAAATCCGCGCCGACAATGCCCAGCTCCTTTACGTAGGTCACAAGTGTAAGATCAACGTTCTCAGCGAAGGTATAGCGGTTATATATTGAAAAATCCGCCACCTCCATATCGTATCTCACGCGTATAAGCTTGTCTATCTCGGCATTGGTAAAGAGCATATTCCCCGCAGAATTCGTTTCGGTCAGCTTATATTTCGTCAAGAACCAATCGACTATCTCCTGCTCCGTGGGAAACTCTTCGGGATTTGATTTATAGAACTCGTCAAGTCCCGAGACGGTCAGCTCGGTCTTTTTCACGGGCGAATCCTCTTCAAGCTCGTTTTGGGCGATCCTTTTCAGCAAACGGTAATAAATATTGGAGTCTCCGTCTCTTGCTTCAGAGGTATAGGTATAATCCGGATAGGTTCCTTCAAAGGGAAAGCTTATCTCGGCTCTTTTATCCTGATCTCCCGTGTTTTTCAGAACAGCAAGAGCTTGCAATATGGCATAATTTCTATCGGTCTGCGTTGCCGCCATAGCGTCGTAGTCAAAGACCATATTATAGGAATATTCATTATACACGAGCACGTTGCCGTTCCTGTCGTATATCTCGCCGCGAAGGGCTTGTATCGGCTCGCGCCTTGTGTAGGTTCCCGTCTCGATTTTATCAGTCGGGTCTGCGTTGGATGTGATATTTATCATCCTTATAAAATATACTATGCAGATTGCTACAAACAAAACCGCGACAAAAAAAATGCGGATGAGAGCTTTTTTATCTTTATTATACATAAAAAATCTCCTCCGCATTTCTTTATTTTTTTAACTGTTTTATCTAACAGGGATCATATTGAGCGCAAACTCAAGCGCGTAGACCACAAGCATCACAATTATGCCCGCGTTCGCAACAACTGTCTCAAATCTTCTGCCGCGAGGTATTTCCACCTCTCCTTTACCGATAGCTATCTTTTTTCTGAGCACGATGGGCAAAATTACGGCGCATATCATCGAACCGAAGACCAAGAGCATATAGAGTATCATACCCACAAGAGCTCCGCCGTGCTCGACGATGAAATTAACTCCCGCCTGGGGGTCGGTTCCGTCCATCTTTTCAAGTGCCTCCGCCATAGCCTCGGTTCCCTGCATAAGCCAGGATGAAACTATACTGCCCATAAAGTTTATGGTTGCGTGGAGAGCTATAGTCAAATAGAGCTTACCTGTATTATAGTAGACGTAACCAAGCACCAGTCCCAGAGCAAAAGCATAGAAAAACTGATAAAAGTTTGCGTGCATAAGTCCAAAGGCAAGACCCGACAGCATCACGCTTATAAAACAACCGTATTTCTGAGTGCGGTCGATTATCAGCTTTCTAAACACAAACTCCTCGCCGATGGGGGCTATAACTACTGTAAATATAGCTGTTACCAGCAGATTGTTATCGTCGATAACCGACTCAAGCATATTATTATAGTCATATCCGACCACCTCGGAGGCTACCGCCATTACGTAATTTCCAACGTAAGAGCCTATATACATAAGTCCGAAGCTGATTATCAATATAATGAGCCACTGACCGAATCCCATTTTTCGTTTTTCGGGTGCCTTTGCGTCAAGTCCGCCTATTACAAGCATAAGCACGGGCAGGGCAAAAAGGTAGAGAGAGACAGGTGACAAAATGTTCAGAAACAGAGAAGTCTCGGCAAAGGACGGAGCTACCAGCATCGCCACCAGCTGAATTATCAAAGATGCGGCAAGGGAAATCAATGAAAAGAGCGCAAGAGCGAAGCCTATTCTTGAAAAGACCTTCTTTTCTTTTCCCGCATCGAATGAGACCATACCGTCTCCCCAAAGATCTATGGGTTCATATTCGTTATTGTATTCGTTATTGTAATTTTGACCGTTATTCAAAACAAGCCTCCAAAATTATTTGTTTCTATACAGTATTCCGTCGGGAAGTATAGACGGCTTTTCTATAAGTTTAGCAATACCTATGCACTCGCAATCCATGGGATTTTTTGCCGGAGTGACACGAAGTCCTGTCCTCTTGGTGATCAGCTCGCCGATTCCGTGAATATTTGCGCCGCCGCCGACCAATATGATGCCGAAATCCGAAATATCTCCCGCGATCTCGGGAGGGCTGCTTTCAAGCACGCTTGTTATTGCTCTGCATATGGCATCCAATGCCGAATGAATAGCTACGTGGATGTCTTCCGCAGTAACTCTTATGGTCTGGGCGCATTTCAGCTTTTCATTACGTCCGCTGACCTCAAGCACACCGCGGTCGGCTCCTTGAATCGCGCTTCCCAAGCGCACCTTTATAAGCTCCGCGGTCATTTCACCGACGAAAAGCTCTCTTCTGGTTCTGAGGCTATTGATTATCGCCATATCAAGCTTATCGCCTGCAAGCTTTACCGCCTTGGATCTGACTATACCGCCCGAGCTGATGACCGCTATTTGGGTCATTCCGCCGCCTATATCCACTATCATACAGCCTCTCGGGCTATTGACTCGCAGACCCACACCTACCGCCGCTGCCATAGGCGAGCTTACCATACCTACCGCGCGCGCTCCCGCCGCCAGGATCGCGTCCTCCACCGCAAGTCTTTCGACCTCGGTGCAGTTATGAGGGGTGCTCACCAAAACTACGGGACGGTTAAAGAGCGAAAGTGCCTCTTTTTGCACCAAAAATTCGTGTATCATCATAGCGGCAACCTCAAAGTCGGCTATAACTCCGTCACGTATCGGTCTGTATGCCTCTATATGGGAGGGAGTTTTGCCTATCATTTTCTTGGCTTCGCTTCCCAGAGCTATGACCATATCTTTATTTTTATCAACGGTAACAACCGTTGGAGAACGCATTACTATTCCCTTTCCCTTGATGAACATTCTGGTATTGCTTGTTCCAAGGTCAAGTCCTACGTGTTTTGGCATTTTACTCCCTCCTTTCACAGATTTTTTATCCGAGTTATCCTCTCAGATCGTTAAGGTTAATTTCAAATTCGTTTTTCAGGGTCTTATAAAGCAGATTTACGGGAAGACCGACTACGTTGAAATAGTCTCCCTTAAGTCCGCTGATGTAAAGCGAGGCTAAGCCCTGCACCGCGTAGCCGCCCGCCTTGTCGTAGGGCTCGTCGCTCTCTATATAGCTTTCTATCTCGGCGTCGGTCATAGCGTCGAAGAGAACGAGAGTCTCATCGGCGCAAAGCACCTCTTTTCCATTATATGAGAGGTAAAGTCCGCTGACCACCAGATGCTCTCTTCCCGAAAGCAGTTTTATCATTCTGCGAGCGTCCTCTTTATCCTTGGGTTTTCCCAAAAACTCTCCCTCGGCAAAGACCAAGGTATCGCTGGCTATTATCAAGGTATCCTTTTTGTCGGCAAGAGTGCCTAACACCGCTCTGCCCTTAATGGCGGCAAGGTCGGCAACTCTCTTTTGGGGGTCGAGCTCGTCGCTTCGCTCATCTGCGTCGGCAACTATTATATCAAAGGTCAGACCAAGTGAAGAAAGTATCTCCTTTCTTCTCGGTGACTTCGAGGCAAGAACTATTTTCATATCTTTAAACAAGTCTCCAAAATATTGCAGGGCACACTTACCCATATTATTACTCATTATAAATTATATCACACTAATATGCAAATTGCAAGTGCAAAGACCGAAGATTTTGCGATTATTCTGCAAAATTTCGACATTTTTGTTTTTTCGAATCAAAAAATTCTGCCGAATCAAAGTCATATTCTAAAAGACAATTATATAATTTATTTTGAACGATGTATGCCGAACTCTTTTTTTCTGTCTTTTGCTAGAATAATTCACTAAAAAGTATTTACAATTAGTAAAAAATATGTTATAATAATGTTGTCACACAAACTGAATAATCGGCAATAGGGGCATTTCCTTTTATAGGGATACTATACCCTTTTTTGTGCATACCTAAATTTATGGACTTGGTAAAAACATAGGCTCCTCTAATTTAGGTATGGCTGAAATATTCCTGTTCCGATTAGTTTGTGTGACAACAATCGGAGTTTGTGTTTTTCGGTGCGCCAACTTCGGTTGGCGCATTTTTTATTTTAAGAAAGGTGGTTAAATATGGATATCATTATAATTTGTGCAATTTTGGGCGGAGTCGCTGGACTAATTGGTTCCATCGTTGCTATGCTTATTAAAAAGAACAAAAATAAATAAAAACATTTTTAGGAGAGCAAATTATGGATTTTATTTTTGGAGCAATTTTAGGTTCACTTCTTACTGGGGCACTTGTTGGAGCAATTCCCGCAATATGTGGTGCTATTAAACACAAAATAGGATTAGCTGTCGGAGGCTTTTTTGCCTGTCTGGCTGCCTCTTTACTTTTGGGACTAATTCTATCAATTCCCACTTGTGCCGTCTTTTTATTTTTGATTTTTAAAAAGTAACTATCAAGTTTCCCCAAAAAATAATTAATAATAAAACAAAGGGACGATTACACACCGAAACGTCCCTTTGTTTTTATAAAAATCGCTATTTATCCCCTTTTTTAAAAGTTTTTGAAGGTTGGGGGGAGGTGCAGGGGGGGGGAAGGAAACTTTTTCCCAAAAAGTTTCCTCCCCCCCTCCTGCAATTATTCACCTCACACTACCCAAAAGATGATTAACGAACTGTTGGGCGGTTCTGCCCGAGATACCGCCGCCGAGCATTTCCCACTTGTGTGCTTCGGCAACGATCTGCTCTTTATCCATGGTAATTTCGGGGTGACGAGCCGCAAGAGTAAGCACCATAGCGTCGAACTCGGGGCGGGTGGGCTTGAAGAAGCCGATGGACACGCCGAAGCGGTTGACGAGTGAGAGCTTTTCCTCGATAGTCTCGCTTCTGTGGAGGTCGCCGTCCTGAGTGACGTCGGTTCTGTCCTTCCATGTCTCCTTGATAAGATGACGGCGGTTTGACGTAGCATATATCAGCACGTTGTCGGGCTTGGTCTCAACGCCACCCTCGATGATCGCCTTGAGATACTTGTACTCGATCTCGCTCTCCTCAAAGGAAAGGTCGTCCATATAGATAATGAAGCGGTAGTTGCGGTTCTTGATCTCGGAGATGATCTTGGAGAGACAGCCAAACTGATGCTTGTATATCTCGATCATACGGAGTCCGCGATCATAATAGCGGTTGACTATCGCCTTGATGCTTGTGCTCTTACCTGTGCCACTGTCGCCGTAAAGCAGAAGATTGTTTGCCGCCTTTCCATTAACAAACGCCTCTGTGTTGTCGATCAACGCGCGTTTCTGGGGCTCGTAGCCGATAAGATCCTCAAGATGAACAGCCTGCATATTGGTAATAGCGCGGAATTTGACCGAAGTGAAATTCTCGTCGGTCTCGATTCGGAAAGCCTTGTTGAGACCGAACATACCCACGCCGTACTTTTTATAAAATTCCGCAACCAGGTAGAAGACCTGCTCGCCGTTCGCCGCCTTTTCGATCTCCGCGGAGAGCAGTTTCACCTTTTCGCTGACGTTTTTATTGAAAATCTGCTCTCTCTTGGCGATGGCGCGGTAGTTTGAAAGCACCGAGAAGCAATTTATGTCGAGAGCCGCCTCGATGGGGGCAAAATCAAAGTCAAAAAGTGCCTTAAACACCGAAAAATCGTTGATGGCAAAGCCGTTGACCGTTCCCTCCTGCACGCCCGCCTTTTCGTAGGTCAGGCTGAAGGGGTTTTCGTCGGTAATTATCAAAAATGTGAGATAATTGTGCCAGAGGTTGTTATCAAAGCCGTATTTGGTCGCCAATTCAAGCAGGCGGCGCACCTGGGCGTAAATTCTCGTTCTGAGATCGTCGTCGGTTGCGCTCTTTGCGTCAAAATCCTTGAAAACTCTGCCAAGCTCCGATAAAATCGTGCCGTTGAGAGAATCACGGTATAATATAAATTTCGATATTTCGCGGTACATAATAAATCCTCTTTTTTGAAGGTTTTTTGGAAGAAAAGGGGGTGCAGGGGGAAAGGAAACCTATTTTGCAAAAATGGTTTCCTTTCCCCCTGCATTCACTTTATTCTTCAATAACAGCGATAGAAAGGTCAGCAAGAGCCTTTGCGTCTGCGGGTGCGGGGCAACCGGACATAAGCTCGCTTGCGTTCTGCACCTTGGGGAATGCAAGCACGTCACGGAGAGAGTCTGCGCCGCTCATTACCATTGCGAGACGGTCAAGTCCCATACCGGAGCCGCCGTGAGGAGGTGCGCCGTACTTGTATGCTTCAACAAGGAAGCCGAACTTTGCTTCGATCTCCTCGGGGGTGAGGCCCAGAGCCTTGAACATCTTCTCCTGAAGCTGCCAGTCGGTGATTCTGATAGAACCGGAAAGGAGCTCGGTGCCGTTAAGTACCATATCGTAGCACTTTGCTCTCACGCTGCCGGGATCGCTCTCCAGCATGGGAAGGCACTCTTCGAGAGGCATGGTGAAGGGATGGTGCATAGCATCCCAATGCTCGGTCTCCTCGTTCCACTCAAAGAAGGGGAACTCGGTGATCCAAAGGAAGTTGAACTTGCCCTCGGGAATGAGATCAAGCTTCTTGCCGAGGATATTACGGAGCGCGCCGAGAGTGGGAAGAACCACTTTATCCTTGTCAGCGCAGATAAGCATTACGTCGCCCTTTTCGAATCCGACTGCGGCATAGATAGCCTCAAGCTCCTCGGGAGTCATGAACTTCGCGAAGGAGCAGTTGGGAGCCTCGTCTGCCCATCTTACGTATGCAAGACCCTTGGCACCGATTCCCTTTGCGTGCTCGGTGAGCTTGTCGATCTCTTTTCTTGTAAGAGTAGCAGCCGCATTCTTTGCAACGATGCAACGAACGCTTCCGCCGTTCTCAATTGCGGACTTGAACACTACGAACTCGCTGCTCTTAACAGCCTCGGAGATATTTTGAATCTCCATACCGAATCTTGTATCGGGCTTGTCCGAGCCGTATCTGTCCATAGCCTCGGCAAAGGTGAGTCTCTGCATGGGAGTCTCGATCTCAACGTCAAGAACCTCCTTGAAAACTCTCTTAATGAAGCCTTCGTTCATGGACATAATATCTTCCATGGTAGCGAAGGACATTTCAAGGTCGATCTGGGTAAACTCGGGCTGACGGTCAGCGCGAAGGTCCTCGTCGCGGAAGCAACGTGCGTGCTGAATGTAGCGGTCAAATCCCGAAAGCATAAGCAGCTGCTTATAGATCTGGGGAGACTGAGGAAGAGCGTAGAAGCTTCCCTTGTGGATTCTCGAGGGAACGAGATAGTCGCGCGCGCCCTCGGGGGTCGCCTTGATCATCATAGGAGTCTCGATCTCGTAGAAACCGTTCTCGTAGTAATATTCTCTTGCAACACGAGCGATGTCGTGGCGCATCTTGATGTTCTTCTGAAGCTCGGGACGGCGAAGGTCAACGTAGCGGTATTTGAGGGCGGTCTCGTCCTTTACCTTCTTGGAGTCGCTGACCTCAAAGGGAGGGGTCTGAGCCGCGGAAAGCACCTTCATGCTCTCAACGTAGATCTCGACTTTACCTGTGGGGATGTTGAGGTTGACCGCGCCCTCACCACGGGGTCTTACGGTTCCGTGAACACAGACAACGTACTCTGCGCGGCAAGCAAATGCCTTATCAAACACAGCTTTGTCGGTGGTGTCGTCGAACGCAAGCTGAACGATGCCGGTTCTGTCGCGGAGGTCGATGAATATGAGCGCGCCCAGGTCTCTCTGTCTCTGAACCCAACCCATAACGCATATTTTTTCGCCGATCATGCTTTCGTTAACTTCAGCACAATAACAGCTTCTTTTGTCTTCGTTAGTTAAAAATTCTGCCATTTTATTTATATCCTTTCGTATTTTTCAAAATCAAATTACGCGAGGGGATTGCCTTCGCCGTCGAAAAGAGGAAGCTTTTCGAGATAGATAAGATCGTCTCTGTCTGCCGCGTCGCCCTCGGCTAAGATCGACATTCTGCCGACGATCTCGCCCTCCGCCTGCTTTACAAGCTCCTCGATAGCGCGGAGCGACTCACCGGTGGAGATAACGTCGTCAACAATGAGAATTCTCTTGCCCTTCATCAGTTCGGCATCTGCCTTGTCGAGATAAAGGTGCTGGGTCGCGGCGGTTGTGATCGACTTGACCTCAACACCGAAAACGCCGGTCATATAAAGCTTGGGAGCTTTTCTCGCGAGGAAATACTTCTGATTTCCCGCAAGGCGAGCCATTTCGTGGACAAGCGGAATTCCCTTTGCCTCTGCCGAAATAAGATAATCGTACTCGGGTGCTTTTTTCAAAAGTTCCTCTGCGCAAGCGGTGGTCAGCTCGGGGTCTCCGAAAATAACGAAGCCAGCGATCATCAGCTTGTCGTTCAGGGGGCAGATGGGAAGATATCTGTCAAGCCCCGCAATATTCATTTTGTAATATTTTTGTTCCATAATTGCCTCCAACTTAATAAGCTTGAGCTCTTATAGTGTATGCGCCCTCGATAGCCTCTGCCACAAGAGCTTCAAAGTCAAGCTTCTGCTCCTCGCGAAGCACTTTTTCAAGGACGGGCTTGGTTCTGGGGTGCTTGGGCGTGAATACCGTACAGCAATCCTCGTAGGGCTCGATGGAAATGTCAAACGTGCCGATCTTTCGCGCGATCTCCACGATCTCCTCTTTGTCCATACCGATACAGGGACGGAAAACGGGGATAGACGCGGCATTATCGGTAACGGCGATCGCCTCCATAGTCTGGCTCGCCACCTGACCGAGGCTCTCGCCGGTGATCAGGCACTTACTGTCGTGATCTCCCGCAATTCTCGACGCAATAGTCATCATATATCTGCGGAGCAGGAGTGTGAAATAATCCTCCTCGCAGTGCTTCGCGATCTCTTCCTGAATTTTTGTAAGCGACACGACGTGAACGTATATATCTCCGGTATAAGCCGCAACGGTTCTTGCAAGTCTTATTACCTTATCTCTCGCCATTTCGCTGGTATAGGGGAAGGACTCAAAGTGGACCGCCTCAACGCGAAGTCCTCTCTTCGCCATCATATATCCCGCAACGGGTGAATCGATTCCTCCCGAAAGGAGCAGCATTCCGTGACCTCCCGAGCCTACGGGAAGTCCGCCCGCCGCCTTGAACTGACCCGCGTGGACGTAAGCCGCTCTTTCGCGGATCTCTACCTTAACGACGATATCGGGTTTTCTTACGTCAACCCTTATTCTGCCGTGAGTCTCCTCAAGTATCTCGCCGCCAAGTATCTCGGACAGCTCCATAGAATTTAAGGGGAATGTCTTATCGCTTCTCTTTCCCTCGACCTTGAAAGTCTTTTTGCCCTCAAGGAATTGAGGAATATACTCTCTCGTTACTCTCTTGATGTCCTCAAGATTCTTTTCGCAAACCGCCGCGCGTCCGATAGCCACGATACCGAAGGTCTTCATAGCAGAGTCGAACATTCCGTCAATATCGGCAAAATCATCCTTTGGCTCGATGTAGATCGTGCTCTGGGCGCGGATTATATCAAAATCGCCGTGTTTTTTCGCTCTTATGCGAAGCTCCTTGCAAAGCGAGTCCTCAAAATAGCGCTTATTTGCGCCCTTGAGCACTATCTCGCCGTATTTACAAAGTAAGATCTCTCTCATTAGTCTGCAACCTCCGCTTCGGTCTCGTAATAATGGGGGAACAATTTCTCCCAGACCTTCATACATCCGATGGTATCGGCAATAGAGGTGTGGGCAACTCCGTCCCACTCGACCTCAAAGAGCGCCATAGCGTCGGTCAGCGACATATGCGCAAGATCGGGCGCGTGCTCGTGAGCGTATCTGACGAACTCATTTGCGCAGCAACGGGTCTTTTCGTGGAGCCATTCTCTCTCTCTGTCGGTCTCGTAGATGTATTTGATGTGACTGTAGTCGGTGGAAACGCCGTACGCGATAAGATTATCGCAATCGGCAAAAATATTCTTAATTTCGGGGATCAGGTCGTCGAGCAGGGGCGCGTCGGCAACCATTTCGGGGGTAATTCCGTGAATTTTTTCGGTATTCTTCCACTTTTTCTTGTGGGCGGGCTTTACGAGGGTATCCATTATAATGCTTCCCTCTCCGTCGCAGATAGAGATCGAAATGATCTCGTCGTGGTCATAAACGCCTGTCAGCTCAAGGTCGAAGAAAAGGACCTTCTTTCTGTCCATTCCGTAATATGCGTTTCTGTGAAGGTCGCCCTCGGCGCGTCTGAGTGCCAGATCCTCCTCATAGCAGGCGCGGCAGAGCTTTTTCTTGTATCTGATATCCTTGCCGCACTTAACGCAGTTGAGCGGAAGTCTGACCGCGGTCTTCTTGTCGTAAAAATAGAGAGTGTTTCCGTCGCCCTTTACGGTAAATGCCACGGGCTCCTCTATGATCTCGTAATGCATCTGAGCAAGTCTCTCTCGGGTATAATAGCCGCAGGATGCCGCTCTCTTTATGCTCATTCTCTCGATAACCGTTCCGCTCTCAAGGGTTCTGTTCTCCTTGCGGCTTCTGGGATAGTACCATTGCTCAGGGGGAGCTTCGGTAACTCTCGCGGGGTCGAAATAGTAAATAATGCTTCCGTCCTCCGCCATATCGTATGCGGCAGGGTCTCCGCTTGGCATAAGGTGCATCTGGGTCAGCACCCCTCTTGTGAGATAATTCTTCTTGTCCGCTTCCTCGCGTGTGACCTGTCTTATGGTCGCGCCCGAGCGGAGCTTCATAGTGTTGCTCAAAATTTCCTCCAAACTTCCGCGTACAGAGACTTAGCGCAGATCGGAAACTCACGTTTTTCGAGCTCGGACCCACGCATAAACGTCTTATTGCTAAGCGGATATATATAAATCAATTTTTTAACCGTTCAAATTGCGAAATTATACCTATCGGCCGGGAAAGCCGCCGTAAACTCACATAAACTTTCGCATAATCGGTTTATTATAACATATATTATTGAATTTTACAATAGATTTTTAAAAAATTTAAGTGATTTTAGACGAGATTTTTCAAAATGGTAAAAAGCCCTTGCAAAAGATGCTTTTTTGTGTTATAATATAATTTGGATTATAATGTAAAGTTATTTGCAGAGGAGAAAATATGGTCAGGATAGTTTCAGTGGACAAGCACAGCCGCGCCGACTTGGCGGGAATTCTTGCGGGCGACAATTTAATATCCATCAACTCGCGCGAGATCTGCGACGTGCTTGATTACCGATTTTTTCTGGCGGAAAAAAGCATTTTGCTGAAGCTTTCACGAGGCGGTGAAGAATTCGAGGTAACCATCAAAAAGCAGCAATACGACGACATCGGTCTTGATTTCGAGACTCCGCTTATGGATAAAAAGCATTCCTGTGAGAACAAGTGCGTTTTCTGCTTTATCGATCAGCTGCCTAAGGGTATGAGAAAAACTCTTTATTTCAAGGACGACGACTCAAGGCTTTCCTTTCTACACGGCAACTACATCACCCTGACAAATCTGCACGACAAGGACATCGATAGGATTATCGAGATGCACATTTCTCCCGTCAATATTTCGGTGCATACCACAAATCCCGAGCTGCGAGTTAAAATGATGCACAACAAAAGGGCGGGCGAGGTCTTGTCCTATATGAGAAGGCTTGCCGACGCGGGCATTTCCCTTTGCGGTCAGATCGTGCTTTGCAAGGGACTTAACGACGGCGAGGAATTGGACCGCTCGATGCGCGATCTCTCCGAGCTGTTCCCCGCTATGCAGAGCGTTTCGATCGTTCCCGCGGGACTGACAAAATTCCGCGAAAAGCTGTATCCTCTTGAGGGATTCACCAAAGAAGAGTCTGCGAATGTCATCGATCAGGTAGACAAATTCGCAAAAGAATTTGAAGAAAAGAACGGCAGCCGTATGTTCTTCTGCTCCGATGAATTCTATCTCAAAGCCGAGAGAGATCTGCCCGAGGAGAGTTATTACGAGGGTTATCCACAGATCGAGAACGGTGTTGGAATGATAACCTCTCTTATGACGGAATTCAAATGTGAGCTGGACTATCTCGACGAATATCTTGAGTCCTACAAGGCTCCGAGACATATTTCCATCGTCACGGGAGTTGCCGCATACGACACCATAAAGTCGATGGCATGTGAGCTTGAAGCGAGGATCGAGGGCTTGGAGATCGACGTTTACAAAATAATCAACAACTTTTTCGGTGAGACGATCACGGTTTCGGGTCTGCTTACGGGCAAGGATATTTCCGAGCAGCTTGTGGGAAAGGATCCGGGCGATCTTTTACTCTTCCCCGGCAACGCTCTCCGCTCAGGCGGCGACCTGTTCCTTGACGATATGTCGCCCGAGGAATTATCGCAAAAGCTAAACGTTCCCGTCGCCCCCTCACGAGACAGCGGAGAGGGATTTATCTGCGACGTGCTCGGAGTAGAGCACAATACCGAGTATTAACCAAAAATTCTTACAATTTCTGCAGAAAGGCGGTTTATAATATATGTCAAAACCAATTATTGCGATCGTTGGTCGCCCCAACGTCGGCAAGAGTACGCTTTTCAATAAGCTTATCGGCGAGCGCCGTTCTATCGTCGAGGACGTTCCCGGTGTAACCCGAGACCGTATCTACGGCGAGACCGAGTGGTGCGGCAAACAGTTTATAGTAATTGATACGGGAGGAATCGAGCCCAGAAGCGACGACATTATCCTCTCGCAGATGAAGTTCCAGGCGCAGGTTGCCGTTGAGGACGCAGACGTTATCGTATTTATGTGCGACGTGAGAACAGGTCTCACCGCAAACGACCGCGATATCGCCATTATGCTGAAAAAGAGCGGTAAGCCTATCGTTCCTTGCATCAACAAGTGCGACAGCGTGGGTCATCTCCCCTACGAGTTCTACGAATTCTACGAGCTTGGATTCGACTGTGAGCCTATCGCGGTCTCCTCTGTTCACGGCTCGGGCACGGGCGACCTGCTTGACGCCTGCGTAAACGCTCTCGGCGAGTGGGATTACACCGAGGTTGAGGACGACTCCATCAAGGTCGCCGTTATCGGTAAGCCTAACGCGGGCAAATCCTCTATAATCAACAGGATGTTAGGTCAGCAGAGACTTATCGTTTCCGACATCGCGGGAACCACGAGAGACGCGGTTGACAGTCCTCTTGAAAACGAGCACGGCAAATACACCCTCATCGACACCGCAGGAATCCGCCGTCAGTCCAAGATCAACGACAATATCGAAAAATACAGTGTTCTCCGCGCTCATATGGCGGTGGAGAGAGCCGACGTATGTCTTATTATGATCGACGCAAGCGTGGGCATCACCGAGCAGGATGAGAAGATCGCGGGTATCGCCCACGATTCCGGAAAGGCATCAATCATCGTTGTCAACAAGTGGGATTCCATTGAAAAGGACAATTCCACCGTCAACGAGTTTACCCAGAAGATCCGCGAGCATCTGGCATATATGCCCTACGCTCCCATTCTCTTCGTTTCGGCAAAGACGGGCCAGAGAGTTGACAACATCTTTGAGCGCATAAACTACGTTCACAATCAGTCCACTATGCGCGTATCCACGGGTATGCTTAACGACGTGCTGGGTGAGGCGACAATGAGAACTCAGCCTCCCACAGACAAGGGCAAGAGACTGAAGATCTACTATATGACCCAGATCAGCGTTGCTCCCCCCACCTTCGTTATCTTCTGCAACAATGCCGAGCTTTTCCACTTCTCCTATCAGCGTTACATTGAAAATTGCCTGCGCGAGACCTTCGGCTTCTCGGGAACTCCCATCAAGCTGATAATCCGCGAGCGAGGCGACGACAACGACAAATAAACGAGGTGTTTGATTTGAATCAAAACGATAATTTAGATAATCTGACCCCCGAGGAGCGCGCCGCTGTAAACGACAAAATTACACGTTTCGGCGCAATACTTCTGGCGGTTGGAGTTATTATGTACTGCTTCGCCTTAGCCAAGCTTGAAGAGGGCTTTTCGCGTTTTGCTCTCTCGCTATTCGCTTGTCTTATCGGAGGAATCGGAATATTTATCATCGTGGTAGTCGTCCTCGGTTCAAAAGCCGAAAAAAACAAGCACAACTTTTTCCTCTACAACAAAAAGAAAAAGCAAAACATTGCCATTTCCGAGCTCAGCATCTCCGAGGTTCGCGGCAGACTGACCGATTTTATGGCTGCGTTCAAATTCCGCGGCAAGCTTTATATCGGAGACCTTTTTGATGAAAAGAACCGTATCCCCGAGTATTTTAAGCCTCTCTTTTGCTATGAATTGCTCTGCGAGATCAGCGAAAACCGTGCCGATGCCGAGATATTTCTCTCTTTTGGCATCGAATGTGCCGATATTTTCAGCAAATATCTTACCCAGAACGGTGACGGAGAGCTTGCTATGAAAATCCGAAGCTACATCCTTGATTTTTCGGACGGCGACAAGCGAATTGAGGAATTCAGAGAGCTGATCGTCTCTCAAAAAGAGTCACTTGAAGAAAAAATGCTGAGTTATACGGTGAAAAACATCGAAAAATTCGGCTAACACATCACCCCGAAATGGAGATCTGCGTGAAAGGCACTTTCCTCCAATAGTTAAATCAACTGTTTCACGCGTTTATTTTGCCTGTTCGGCAAAATACGTCGATTATATTTTTGCTGCCGCAAGGCGGCAGACTGGAGAATAGTATGTTTATTGATAATATAAAAATTTTCGTGAAGGCGGGCAACGGAGGTAACGGCGCTATCGCCTTTCACAGAGAAAAATACGTTGCCGCGGGCGGTCCCGACGGTGGCGACGGCGGTAACGGCGGTAACATCATTTTCCGCGTCGATCCCGGTTCAAATACTCTGCTTGCATTCCGTTACAAGAGAAAATTCGTAGCGGGCAACGGCGGCGACGGCTCGGGCTCCAAGTTTCACGGAGCGACGGCTGACGATATTTACATTATGGTTCCTCCCGGAACTCTTATCAAAGACCCCGAGAGCGGCAAGATAATCCACGATATGTCGGAAAACGACGGCGCGGACTTCCTTTGCTGCCGCGGCGGTCGCGGCGGATGGGGCAACAAGCATTTCGCTACTCCCACTCGTCAGACCCCTATGTTCGCCAAAAACGGCACCAAGGGTGAGGAAAGAGAGGTTCTGCTTGAGCTGAAAATGCTTGCGGACGTTGGACTTATCGGTATGCCCAGCGTTGGAAAATCCTCTATTCTCTCGGTCATCTCCTCGGCAAAGCCCAAGATCGCAGACTACCACTTCACCACCCTTTCCCCCAATCTCGGAGTGGTTTCCACGGGCGGCGAGAGTGGATTTGTGGCGGCTGACATCCCCGGACTTATCGAGGGCGCGGCAGATGGCGCGGGTCTGGGTCACGCATTCCTCCGTCACGTTGACCGTTGCAGACTTCTGCTTCACGTGGTCGACATCTCGGCTTTTGAGGGCAGAGACCCCGTGGACGACATTATCACCATCAACCGCGAGCTTGAAAGATACAGCCCCGAGCTTGCAACGCGTCCTCAGATCATTATCGCAAATAAGGTAGACTCCCTTGACCGCGATGTGGTGGACGTTGACAAGTTTGAAGCATTTGTCAAGGAAAACGGCTGGGAAATGATGTACATCTCGGCTTACACCGGCGAAAATCTTGAAGAAATGGTTGATATGGTAGCCAGAAGGCTGAAGGATCTTCCTCCAATCACGGTCTACGAGCGCGAGTACGACGAAAGCGATCAGTACGTCTCAGGCGGCAAGGAGACCACGATTACCTTCGACCACGGCAAGTATATCGTCGAGGGCGAATGGCTCTACAATCTTATGGGTCAGATCAACTTCGACAACTACGAATCCCTAAACTTCTTCCAGCGCGTTCTTGAAAAGAGCGGTGTTTTCAAGGCTCTTGAAGCTAAAGGCTGCCACGACGGCGATACCGTTTCGATCTACGACTTTGAGTTTGATTACGTTAAATAATTAAATACAGGAGGACACAATGAACATTTGGCACGATTTTCCCGAAAAGGACATTAAATCCAACGATTTTTCCGCAGTTATCGAAATATCCAAGGGAAGCAGCTGCAAGTACGAGCTTGACAAGGAGACCGGAATGCTCCGTCTTGACCGTGTGCTTTACACCGCGACCCACTATCCCGCAAACTACGGTTTTATCCCCCGCACCTATGCTGACGACGGTGACCCGCTTGACGTTCTCGTCCTCTGCTCCGAGCCTATCGTTCCCATGACTCTCGTTCAGGTCTACCCCATCGGAGCTATCCGAATGATCGACGGCGGCAAGCAGGACGACAAGATCATCGCCCTCCCCTTTTCCGACCCTACTCACCATGGTGTTAAGTCGATCCAGGGGCTTCCCCCTCACATTTTCGATGAAATCAAGCACTTTTTCACGGTCTACAAGCAGCTTGAAAACAAGCAGACTGCGGTCAAGGAGCTTTTCGACCGAGAGGAAGCCGAGGAAATAGTTCGCAGAGCGATCGAGGATTACAAAAAGCTGATGAAAGGCGAGCTTAACTGATTCCACGGAAAAATTGAGTAAAATAAAGTATATTATCCCCAACATTGGGCATACTCCTTTTGAAAACAAATTTCGGAGGTCAGCGTGAAAGAGACTTTTATCTTATAGGTAATCAAACTGTTTCACGCACGAATTTTGCCGGAAAGGCAAAATTCACCTATATTAATTATGCCGCCGTGGGCGGCAGAATGGAGATCATAATGAAGGGGATAAAAATTTTGATTGGCGCAACCGCTCTGGCGGCGGTGGGCGCAGGAACCGCAGGTATTTTGTTGAACACCAGACGCGCTAAAATGATGCGTATGGCAAAGCGCGCGGGCAAAATAATGTATGCCGTGGGCAACGTATTGCAAACACTGTCCTGTCAGGGATGTGAGCAATAGACTTTTTCAAGATTAAAAACGGCAATCAAAACACAAAAAGTTTTGATTGCCGTTTCAGTTTTATCATCATTTCTATGTAAATTACTTGTATCAGCCGAATGCCAAGGACGGCATTATACCGAAAAAATTCTACCCGTAAGCTTTGTCATTCTCTCGGCGAAACGGTCAATGTCGGCATTGAGAATAAGCTCCTTTGGAACACCTGCCTCGGTTATGATACGGACAGAATCGGCAACGTCGCCCACACGACCTGCAAAGTGGGCATCTGACGAGAGCACCAAGTCCACTCCGTATTTTGCGCAAAGTCTTGCTATCTCAATGCAATTTTTCACACTTGACGGACGGGAAAAATAAGACGCGGAGTTTATCTCCACGATCTTGCCGTATTCGGCAAACACAGGAATAACTCTTTCAAAGTCAAATCTCCATCTCTCGTCACCGCAGTGACCGATAATATCTACAAGCGGATTTTTCGCCACGTTCAGCCAAAGATTTGTGCTTTGCTCCACACTCATCGGCGCAGTGATAACTCCATGGACAGAAGCGATCACAAGATCAAGCCTTTTCAGTATCCATTCGGGCAGATCAAGCGTGCCGTTTTCGTCAATTATGTTGACCTCACAGCCGCGCAAAAAGTATACTCCGTCATATTCTGTGGGCAGATTATCGGTGAGGCATCCGAAATAGGTCTCGCCGGGCGCGCCCGGGATCGCTCCCGTATGGTCGGTGACCGCAAGGAATTTGAGCCCCTTAACCTTCGCTACCGTCAGGTTTTCCATAACGGTGGAAAATGCGTGTTCGGATGCGACCGTGTGTACGTGGGTGTCGGCAATTATGTTCATATTTGTCTCCTTCAAATCGGGATCAAACCGTTGTCAAAATAATTATCAACTTAGTATTTCCTTATTAATTATACCATATTTTGTTAGCATGTCAATATTTCGCCTTATATTTTTATCGATTCAAGTCGTCCTATACAGCGTCAATGGGATTTTTCTGCGCGATCATCCGCACCATATATGAACAATGCCCCCGCGGACCTGCGAGGGCATCAGATTTATTCATAAAAAGCGTGGTTCCCTACGGTAAAGGCATAGGGTCTGTTCCATGATATCCACGAGTTCGGCGCTTTCTTTGGATTGACAAAATACAGCACTTCACTCGAGAGCGAGTAGCCCTCCAAACACATCTTGGCGGCAATTATTGAGTCCACCGTGGGGGTGTTGTAGATCGTGCCGTTTGACACGGGCGCGAACTGTATGCCGTACTTTTTGTCAAATATAACGCCGTAAATAGTATTGGGAAATTCCGACGAGCGCATTCGGTTCAACACTACGTTGCCAACGGCTAACTTACCTTTCATAGGCTCACCCTTTGCCTCGGCAGAAATGATTCTTGCCAACCAATATACCTGATCTGCGTTGTATACCTCGGCTCCGCTCTTAAGCCTTCTCGTATCTCCCGAACTGACGTAAAATCCGTTTATATCATCTCTCCATACAACACGGGAATTTAACGCCTTGGTCATAGGAAGGATCGGAACGTATATCTCGCCGTTCACCTGCATAACCTCCCTGCCGGTGTAAAAATAGCGGTCGTTGGCGGTAATATAAAGGTCGCCCGCGTGTGCGGTGATCTCAAGATTTTCGCCATCGATCCTTGCGGTCGCCGTGGTTGAATTTTGGGAATATGTAAACATCCCAAGCCAGTCCGCAAATGCGAACATCGGCACGTAGGTTATGCCTCCAAGGTTAAATACTCTGCCCTGTAGCACACTGCGTCCGTTTACGTTCAGATTGATGGCATACGACCCCGAAGGTATCGCACGCGAGTCTGCCGTGCGCGATTTTATTGTGGGTTGCTCTGCGACACGGGACAAGACCGCGCTTTCGTTGATATCCGCGTTCTCCCGCGCCTCGGTTGCCCCCGAGCTAAGGACGGGCATAGCCGTCGCTGTCAATCCTACTGCCAAAAATGCTGCTAAAATTCTTTTTTTAATCGTCATAATTCATCTCCTTTCGCTTCTTAGTGGCATAACTTATTGTAACACAAGTGAAACTGTGGAGCAAGTCACAATATTTGGTCGTAAAGGTAACAATATCCAAATTTGCTCTTTTTGTGGCGGTTTTTATCTGTTTTTGGAAGGATTTACAGAAATTACATCGAACTTTTCTGCGTATAATTGGCAAAATATCGGTCACAATAATACCAAGCCGCCTAAATCGGCGGCAGATTTGATGAATAATGAATTTCCTTTTACAATTATTTCTGAGGTCAAGGATGGCTTTCGAAAGGTTTTTAGACCGTTTTCGCTAAAATTCTGCTATCCTACGGTGATAATGAACGATTTTGAAAAATTAGTCAAGCGCGCGCTTCTTTTGGCTCGTTGGCGCAGATGCCGAGTTCATCCGCTGGCGCTTGCTTAATATTTTGGAGAGATTTTATCGGCTCTCCCCCCTCGCAAAGAGATTTTTCAAAGACAAAAATATTTGTCGCGAGAGTCTTGACAAGCGAGGGGGTTTTTGGTATAATATATTAGTTGAGAGCGTAATTGTAATATAATCGAGGTGTGGCGCAATTGGGGACGTTGCCGACGCGCCGCCGGTTGCGGATGAAGCGAGGCATAAGGAGTGGCAGTGACTTGGCGAAAACAAGCCATGGCGCAGTTTGAGCCTTAGTCACAACAGGAAGCGCGCGCAATTTTCAGTTTTACAAGCTAACAATTGCGCATCTTAAACAATTTAATATTTTATCGAGGTGTGGCGCAATTGGTAGCGCGCTAGCTTTGGGAGCTAGATGCTGCAGGTTCGAGTCCTGTCACTTCGACCATTTTTAGTGCTATATGCACAAAAATCAGTCCTTTTCGCAAGATTAGGACTGATTTTTTGTTTATTATCTCCAATTTGCTCTTTTGCCAAAAGACCACAGTTTTTAGCAAAACGCTTTCTTTCGGTACAAGACACCGGGTTTGAACATCTTATGGGTACTTTCGGAGTGCTTTTTTGAAAATCCCTTTTCTTTGATTTCTGCGACGCAATTTTTGAGGGCTGACAGATTGATTTCTGCCAGCCCTCTTGTGTACTGTTTCCCCGACGAATTGGAATTTGGTTGTTTCGGCTTAAATGTTTTTATTTTGCAAAAGAACCTTGACATCGGCAGCCTTCAGCACCTTGCCCATCGAAACAACCTTCTCGTTTACTACGATGGCGGGCATACTCATAACACCGTATTCCATAATTTTTGCCATATCGGTAACGTACTCGACCTCGATGGTAAGTCCGAGGTTTTTGACCGCTTCTTTTACATACTCAAGTTGCTGATGGCAGGACTTGCAACCTGCACCAAGCACCTTGATGCAGCAGATTCCTTCCACCTTTTGACCACAACAGGTGTTAGCAGTTGTAGGCTGCTCCGCTACTGTACCGCAAGAGCAACAGCAAGTTTTTGTTTCTTCTTTTTTCTTTCCGAAAATTCCCATAGTAAATTCCTCCTGAAATTAAATAATAAGTGGTTGAATGAGATTAAAGAAATATCCAACAAGGATAATTCCAACCGTACATATTGCGATAAAAATGCCGAGCAATTTAGGTTTTACCGCCTTGCGAAGCATAATCATAGACGGCAGAGAAAGTGTTGTAACTCCCATCATAAAGGACAGCACCACGCCGAGCAACGCTCCTTTGGCAAGCAGAGCTTCGGCAATCGGAATTGTACCAAAGATGTCGGCATACATAGGAATGCCTGCAATGGTGGCAAGGATAACGCCAAACGGGTTATTGCCGCCGAGTGCTTTCACGATCCATTCTTCCGGTATCCAATTATGAATGAGTGCACCGATGCCAACTCCAACGAGAACGTACGGCAACACCTTCTTTGCGGTGGATAGCACCTGCTCCCAAGCGTATTGGATACGGTCTTTGAAGGTCAGCTTTTCCCCCTCAACTTCAAGACTCTTTGCGTTTCTTATAAAATCCTCGACTTGATTTTCAAGGTGGAGTTTTTCAATCAGCGTACCACCGAGGACGGCAATCACCAGACCAAACAAGACGTAAGCAACAGCGACCTTCCATCCGAAAATACTCATCAAAAGCACAAGGCTTCCGAGATCGACCATCGGAGAGGAAATAAGGAAGGAGAACGTAACGCCAAGCGGAAGCCCCGCACTCGTAAATCCGATGAATAGCGGAATAGACGAGCAAGAGCAGAACGGAGTGACCGTACCGAGCAAAGCACCGATGATGTTCGCACCAATGCCGTGAAATCTTCCGAGTATCTTTTTTGTTCTTTCGGGTGGGAAATAGCTTTGGATATACGATATGACGAAGATCAAAAAGCCAAGAAGAACGAATATCTTGATCACATCGTAAATGAAGAACTGAATACTGCCACCAATACGGCTTGTTATGTCCAAACCGCAAAGAGAAAGAAGATTTCCGATCAGTTCATTCAGCCATTTCATACCGAGGATTTGGTTCTGTATGAAATCCCATACTTGTTGCATAATGTACCTCCAATTACATTTATATATCTATATGTATCAATGTGTTGGTTTTGTTTATAGGTCAGCACAAAACGCACTGACCTTATAAGCCAATATTATTTCTTGCAACTATCGCATTTCTTGTAGCTACAAGCTTTGTCGGGTGATAGGGTGTATCTTTCGATCAACTCTCTGACTTGTGCCGAGCCTTCTGCGGATAGCGAATAGTGCATCCATTTGCCTTCCTTGCAGGCATCTACAAGTCCAGCTTCACACAGTATACGCATATGATGTGAAAGAGTTGACTGTCCAATTTTCAAAGCATCAAGAAGCTCACAACCGCACTTCTCGCCATTCATCAGAAGCTCCATAATCTCAAGACGGTTATCGTCTGCAAGAGCCTTGAATATCTTTATTCCCTCATTGTGCTTAAATGCCATTTTGCCTTTCCTCCTTCCAACACATCGATAAGTGTAGATGTATTATAACACACACTTCGATGTTTGTCAATGTGTTTTGAGAAAATTTTTGCCGCCCTTTTCTTTGCCTACTGCACCGCAAATATTGAGGGGCGACTGCTTGTAGTCGCCCCTCTGTCGTTATGCGTTCTTCGCTACTTTTTTCATCTCCGCGATTTCCGCTTTCATCGTTTTTATCAGCTCTGCGAGCTTTTCCTCGTATTCTCACGTTTTTTACCTAAAAGGCATCTGCCGAAGCAGATGCCTTTTGGGGTTATTTTTGATCGTTTTTTATCATTCCGTAAGAATATTTCTCTCCCATGATCTTATAGAATCCGTTGCCCGTCTCGTCGGTCTCGTGAATGACCAACATAGAATTGGTACGGTAGTTAAACGCGATCATATAGAAGTTACAAGAGGTAAGGAGCGAAACGTAATGTCTCTGACCGTCCTCCTCGTAGGACATCATAATATCCTTGGAATGTATTCCATTTCCGCTCTTAACGCTGCAATATCCGATCTCCTCGCCAACCTTCAGCTGCTGAATTGCCGCGGCGTCAAAGTCGGTCACTCGGATAGCAAACTTATTATTGGGATTGGGATTATTGACGTATGCTGTATTGAATACTTGAGTCAAAGCATATCCGAGATAGCTTCTTCCGTATCCGTACTCGTTCCAGATAACCTCAATATAGTCCTTGGAGGAAAGCAGCTTGCTTGCGTACTTACTTACGGGATTATGCACCATATCCCAGGTGTCCACTCCGCCGCCAAAGGGGGTGAAATAGAGCTCGAAAACGGGATCGTTCTCGGTTCCGAGATAGACTATCTGCTGATCTTTGGGGATCTCATCGCCTCTGCCGCTCATAATAAGCGCTATCTGATTCTCATTTGCCTGAGCTACTATAAGACGAAGCTCCTGCATCTGCTCAAGACCCGTATACTTAGCCATAAGCTGTGTATAGTTATAGGTAACGCGATAAAGATCATCGTGATCGGAAACGATAACTCCCGACTGAGAATTATTATTACCGTTAGCACCTATATAGCTGTTTTCATCCAGATTTGCGCTGCTGAAGAACACCGCAGAGCGATGCTCGGTTCCGTCGGTAGCCAGATAATGAGATACAGACGCGCTCTTGACGTGCTGCATATTGCAGGTCTGGTCGTCTACCGTCCATTCAACAGTTGCGCAGTTAAGGAAATCGGATACCTTCTTACCCTCGGCATACTTATCATAGCACTCGGTATCGGCAGCCTTGGCAAAATAGGTCTCAAAATTCAGGTGCTTTCTGTACTTCAGCTTGCCCGTTTCGGGGTTATACTGCTTTACGCCGTAGGACTGAAGGTGATTCACCATTGTGACCTCGATTCCCATTCTTGCCGCTTCTACCAGCATATAGGAGATTCGCACAAAACCGTGCTCGTCGTAATTCGTGCCGTAAAGCGAGCGCATATATCCGTAATATTTGCTCTCGGGAAGCACGCAGACCGACGCGGTCGCAGAGGTGCGGTAGGACGAGAATGTTATCTTCACGTCCTCCTCGGGATGCTTCAGCTTATACTGAATGCACTGATATATCATCAGTCCCATACCCGCGTTGGGGTCGTGAAGCGACTCGTTGGTCAGACGATAAAAGGCTTCTGCCGTAACGGTTTTGCCATTTATATTCGCATATGTAGTAGAGCCCAGACCCTGAAAGTTTTCGGGGTTATTGGCAAGGGGAAACTTGTCGTAGTAGGGGGTTATTGAATGCTTATTGTTCTCCTCGATGTTTTCCTTTATAAGAGGAAGCACCGTGTCAAAGAAGGGGGCATTCTGATCCGTCGCACCGATATAATAGTCCTTAACAAAGGAGTTGGTCTCGCTGGGGAAGGTCATAGCCGTGCCGCCCTCGGCACCGTCACCCGCCGCCTGAGATGCGGGGGGAGTGATGATGCCTTCGGCACTGTCGGGGGCATTCTCTTTTATCACAGCATTATTCTGTGAAGCATTGGAAGGGCTGCTCACGATCTCGGGAGTATCCAATGCCCGGGCGAAGGACGAGCCTCCGCCCAGCATCATTGCGCAAACCAACGCACAGATAACTGTAACTTTGATTATTTTCATAACTTTTTCCCTTTACTGTTGGGTTGATTCGTAGGTTACGGTTGCGGTGTTTGTTGCGTAGGTGTTATTCTCCCAAACTGCCTTTTCTTCATCTGTCTCATATTTGATAGTAGCTATTGCACTTATATAGAGCAGATTACCGTTGGTTTTCGCAACGTTATCGGTAGCAACTACGCCACTGAACGTGGTCGTACCGCCGCTGAGGTAGAACACACCGCCGTTGTTGGCATTGTTTCCGCTTACGGTAAGTCCGTTAACTGTAAGCGTACCTGCGCTTGTCATATAGATAACACCGTTAGCCGTTGCGGTATTATTAGACACAGTGGAATCGGTTATGGTTACGGTAGTACCCGCCTCACGGAAGTAAAGTGCCGCACCGGTACCGCCCTGAGAGTTGGTTATAACGGTTCCGTCCTTGATCTCAACTATTCCCTTGCGGGCATTGATCGCTCCGCCGTAATACTTGGAGGTGTTACCGTCCATTATTACTCCCGAGAGAGTAAGCGTGCCCTTTTCCGCATTGATGGCTCCACCGCCATCGGTATTAGCCGAGTTTCTGGTAGCAGAGTTAGTAGTGAATTTTGTACCTGTAAAGCTCATTGTGCTTTCAAGCGCATTGATCGCGCCGCCGCGTGCCGCAGAGTTGTCCTTAAACTCACCGCCTGTTACAATTACAGTATTACCAACGGCAACGATCGCACCACCGTAAACAGTTGCGGTGTTTCCAATCATATCCACATTTACAAGAGTCATCTTTCCGTATCCTTGATAGATAGCTCCGCCGCCCTCATTGGTCGTTTCTGCGGTTACAGAGTTGTTACTAAACAAGGTTCCGGTAATAGACATCTCACTATTGGTTCTTCCGTTGATAGCTCCACCTGCGAAAGCGGTATTTTCGGAGAATGTACCATCGGTCATTATGAGCGTAGCACCTTCATATTTGCCTTCTACTGTCTGATTACTCAAATAGATAGCTCCACCGTATTTAGCGGCTGTATTTGCATTAAACACCGTGTTTTCACCGCTTATAATCAAGTCCGCATTGTAAGCGCCTATCGCTCCGCCGTGGTTGGATGCAATATTTTCACTGAACTCGACGTTCTCAATGGTAAGCTGTGACTCATTGACAGCATATACTGCTCCGCCGAGAACCGCTGTATTCTTTGTAAAGCTTCCGCCGTTTATCGTTACAGTACTGGACGTTACATAGAACGCTCCGCCATTATTCGTTGCGCTGTTTTCGCTCATCTCAACGTCGGTCAACTCAACGTCGCTTCCTGTAACGAATATTGCTCCGCCAAGGTTTGTCGAAGTGTTTGCATTGAAAACAGTAGCGTCTCCGCTAATTGCAAGCTCAGATGCCTTAGCATAGATTGCACCGCCGTAATTAGTAGCGCTGTTGCCTATAAATTCCGCAGCAACTATCGTTACGACAGCGTTGTTCTCCGCGTAAATTACACCGCCGTCTACCGCAGTATTGCCCTCGCCCTCAACAGAAGAACCGAAGATGATAGTATCAAATTCGCCCTTTACAAGATTCAAAGTAGCATTATTCAGATAGAACACACCACCGACACCAAGCTTTTCTTCGGAATTAAGAGTTGCCTGGTTGCCTATTGCAGTCATAGAAGAAACGTTAACCTCTGATCCCGAGTGAAGCGCAACCGCGCCACCCTTATGAGAGGTATTATTTACAAAAGTAACTTCGCTCAGGTTTCCTGTCGACTCGGTACTGTAGATTGCACCGCCGCCGTAGTTAAGCTCGGTCGCGCTATTGCCCAAAAGCTGGGAATTCGTGATAGTATATTCATTCTGCGCTACGTAAATAGCACCGCCGCGAAGAGCTGTGTTATTATTGAAGCTTGCGCCGTCAACAGTTACGTTTGCATTAAGTGTAACGGTCTCGATGACGGGTTCTTCCGCGCCCTCGGGAGTATTGTCAACCTCGTAGGTATAATTGTGGATATATAATGCTCCACCGAAACTTCCCGCGCTATTGCCCTCAAGGATTGTACCTGTGCCAAGGTTCAGCGTAGCACCCTCAACAGAGATCGCACCACCGTAAGTAGTTGCGACGTTATTCTGAAGAGTTACTGCTGCAAGATTTACCTCTGCTCCGTTTACAGCATAGATCGCGCCGCCGTTCTCAGCGTTATTATCGCCCAGAACAACACCGCCATCAAGAGTAACGCTTCCGCCCTCGGCATATATCGCGCCGCCGACCGTAGCATTGTTACCATTCAATACGGTATCGTTTCCAACGGTTACGCTTCCGCCCTTGACGAATATCGCACCGCCGTTTGCAGTAGTAACGTTACCCGAAATATTGGAAGCATTTACAGTCGTGCTTCCGCTTGCGGAGTAGATCGCGCCACCGTCCTTGGAAGCAGTGTTACCGTTCTCAGCTTCACCAAATGTGGAATCATTGACGGTTATGTTGGCTCCGCCCGCGTACAGTACGCCGCCGTTTTTGGCATTGTTACCGGTTGCGATCACGTTATTCAAAGTGATCGTACCTCCGCTGACGTAGAACACACCGCCCTGATCTGCATCATTACCGGTAGCGGTAAGTCTGTCAACGGTAAGAGTTCCCGCCTGGGTCATATAAATAACACCGTTATTTGTTGCGGTATTATCGGAAATTGTCGCATCTATAATTGTGACAGAGGTGCCTGCCTCGCGGAAGTAAAGCGCCGCGCCGGTAGCTCCCTTGGAGTTCTTTATTACAGTATTATCGTTAATAACAACAGTTCCCTTACGGGCATTGATGGCACCGCCGTAGTATCCCGCACTGTTGCCGTCCATGGTCACTGCGGAAAGGGTCAGAGCACTTTCTTCGGAGTTGATAGCTCCTCCACCCTCGGTATTTGCTTCACCGGTTGCGATATTTTCGCTGAATGTAGTACCTGTGAACACAACTGTGCTGTTATTAATGATATTGAAAGCACCGCCTCTGACCGCTTCGTTGTTATTGAAGCTTCCGTCTATAACGCTTACGTCACTCTTGAGTGCGTTGACTGCACCGCCCACGTACTCGGAGGTATTTCCTGTCATAGTAACGTTATTCAGGGTCAATGCGCCATAGCCTACGTAGATCGCGCCGCCGCCTTCTCCGTCGCCGTCGTTTTCGCCGTTGCCTTCTGCATCCACCTGATATCCGGAAACGCTATTTCCGATAAAGGTTGAACCGTCAAAACTTGCCTCACAACTTGAGCGAATGCTTACCGCGCCGCCGCCCATAGCACTGTTGTATGCAAAGGTACCGCCGTTCATATTCAGAACGCCAGTAGGACCTTCTGTTGCGTAAGTTACGTAGATAGCACCCGCATGTCCTACCGCGGTATTACCGACGAATACGTTATCTCCCTTTGCCGTCATAACGCCGCCTACAAGGTCGATAGCTCCGCCGTTGCTTGAAGCCTTATTTCCCGCAAAATTGACGTTATAAAGGTTAAGATTTCCGTTTGCGTAAATAGCACCGCCGAGATTTGAGCTACCGCCGGTAATAACACCGCCGTAAAGCGTGTGTTCTGTAGCAGTTCCCTCTCCCGTGTAAACGCCTTCATTCCAAAGACCGGTTTCGGGATCGATATATCCGACTCTTTCCTCGTCAGAGCAATCCGCAAGGGTTAAAGTTACGTCCGCAGCTACTCTTAACATCGAGAAGTTACCGCCTGTGGAAGAAAGCTTCTTTCCGTTAAGGCAAAGATTGGTGTCTGCCTTAACGTATACGCTCTCATCAACTGCGATATCTGCTCCAAGATAGTAGTTACCGCCTATCTCCATAGCCTTTTTGAATTCATCAAGGCTGACGATAGGAGTCCAAGTGATATTTTCGTGAGTTTCATCCTCGCACTCACAAATTTCACCGCAAGCAGGGTGAGTTCTGTCACTCATATAGAGCACGGGCTCACTCACAACACTGTTGGGTCCGTATGAAACTACGCAAACGTAACTGAGTCCGTCGGTAGCACCGGTAAGGGTTGCGGTATTCGCGCCCTCAACCGCGTCTCCGATCGCTCCGTCTGTCCAAAGATACCAAGCGTAGTTGGCGTCATCTCCTGCATACACCGTATAATCGTTGAAAACGTCGGGCTGCTGGAGAATCTGAATTCCGACCAGATAATCTCTGAGAAGGGTAATATCCTTTGTGTTTATTACACCGTCTCCGTTTACGTCGGACCCTTCGGGAAGCTCGAACGGGGGTGTATCATTATCGTAATCGTATCTTGCCAAATATTGACGAAGAAGGATTATATCCTTGGTATTTACTTCACCGTCTCTCATAAAGTCGCCGGGAACAGTAAGTTCCTCATCAGCCGCCGCTACAATAGAAGCAGCGATGAATACACCAAACATCAAAATGATGCATAGCACTGAAGCTAAAAATTTCTTTTTCATTTTGTTTACCATACCTTTCTACTGACAAAAATCACGTTTGTCTTCAAAATAATATTTTAAAGCTTATGCCCCGTTACTTCGGTCAAGCTATTCTGCGAGGTGATAGCCCGATCTGATAACGCAGCTTACTTTCTAATTCAGGCTCTGCGTTTTGTGCCGAAATCGGCACAAAACGCAATATTAGAGCTTTTATTGGTTGCCTGACGCAACGTAGGTTACCGTAGCAGAGCTTGTAGCGTAGGTGTTAGTCTCCCAAACAGCCTTTTCTTCATCAGTTTCATAGTTGATGGTAGCTACAGCACTTATATAGAGCAGATTACCGCTGGTGGTTGCAACGTTATCGGTAGCAACTACGCCACTGAATGTAGTCGTACCGCCGCTGAGGTAGAACACACCGCCCTTATCAGCCTTATTTCCGCCTACGGTGAGTCCGTCAACGGTAAGCGTACCTGCCTGTGTCATATAGATAACACCGTAATACTTTGCGGTATTATTAGACACAGTGGAATCGGTTATAGTTACAGTCGTACCCGCCTCACGGAAGTAAAGTGCCGCACCGGTACCGCCCTGAGAGTTGGTTATAACGGTTCCGTCCTTGATCTCAACTGTTCCCATACGAGCATTGATAGCTCCTCCGTAATATGCGGAAATGTTACCGTCCATAACTACTCCCGAGAGAGTAAGCCTGCCCTTTTCGGCATTGATGGCTCCACCGCCGTCTTTACCGCCGTTAGCACTCTTGTATTCGGTTGCTTGGTTTGCGGTAAATTTGGTGCCTGTAAAGCTCATTGTCGCTGATTCAACCGAGTGAACGGCACCTCCGCGTGCTGCGGTATTGTCCTTGAACTCACCGCCCATAGCCGTCACGGTTCCGCCAACTGCGACAATAGCTCCGCCAAAGACCTCTGCGGTATTATTGGTCATAACCACGTTCTCAAGGATAAGCTTTCCGTATCCCTGATAGATAGCACCGCCGCCTTCTCCGTTTCCGTCGGCAGTTCCGTCGTTTCCTGCTACGCTGTTGCCATCAAAGACGGTATCTGTAAAGGTTGCCTGGCAATTCGAACGAATACTTACGGCACCTCCCGCCATAGCGGTGTTGCCTTCAAAGCTACCGCCATTAACAGTCAGTATTCCCTGCCACTTTTTAATAAGCGTATTATTGCTATCCTTCTCGTCGTAATAAGAAACGTAGATAGCACCTGCATGACCTGCCGCGTCATTTCCCTTGAAGACAGATTCGCCCGAAATATCAAGCGTAGCACCCGCAAGGCTGATAGCTCCGCCGTTTGAGGTTGATTTATTGTTCTCAAAGGTGGAGTCGGCAATTTCAAGGGTTGACATACGCGCGTAGATCACTCCGCCAAGGTCGGCTTCGTTATCCTTTGCCGTAATATTCGACATTGTTACGTCTGCCTTGTTAAAGTTGAAGACTCCGCCTGTGTTGGCTCTGTTGCCTGTTACTGTAATATTATTAAGAATATGAATTCCGCCGGTGAAATAAGCAACGCCGTTTGTGTTCTGTGCTGCGTTGTTGTTCTCAATGGTAACGTTCTCTGCCTCAAGGCTACTG
>JAZKYL010000093.1:0-17088 GCA_045612105.1 Eubacteriales bacterium | reverse complement strand
TTTTTTGTCCTCATCTTTTTTAAAAAAAAGGTGCAAAAACCGCGCCCCCGCGTCCCCGACAAATTGCAATTTATCAATTATTCCAACTCAAGAAACACCGCTGTAAGTTTTTCGGGCAGAGTGACCTTAACGCTTCCCTCGCCCTGCTCTATCGAGCATTTATTGTTGGAGGGATAAAGTATCTTCACACTATCGTAAGTAAAATCGGTGGGGATAGTGAGGCTATCGTCGTCGCTTTCAAGTCGCCAGACGATAAGCCTCGTGCAATCCTTGCACTTATAACCCGTACAGAGCCACTTATCTTCATATGAGGGGATATTTCCGAGAGGATAGAACGGAATTGCGCTGTCGATATCGCCTCTCGTTGCCTTGTAGGCCTCAACACCCTCGCGGACAAGGGCTTTTGTTTCGTCGCTCCACTTCATCACGTCGCCCGAAAGATGCATTCTCTGCATCATAGCATTAACCATATTAGTCGCCGCACAGTTGAGTCCCCAATTCTGAATGGGAGTTGACCAGATAGCCGCTTGCTCGGGCAAAACCGCAGTACCTGCCGCCGCCGCGATGTGAGCGGTATTCCAATATCTGTCCTGGTCAGTAAGCGACTGAATATGCTGACCCTCAAGCATAGCATAATCCATTCTCATACCACCGCTGGCGCAGTTTTCAAAGGTGACGTGAGGATATTTTTCTCTTATCTCCTCGTACCAAGCAAGAAACGCTCTGTTGTGCTCAAGGAGACCGTCGCCCGCGCTGTCGGCATTGTATTCGGAACCAACGCCGCATTCCACGTTGTAATCGTTCTTTATGTACTCAACTCCGTACTCCTCGATCACTCTGCAGACCGCCTCGGTACAGTGGGCTCTCGCCTGCGCGTTTCTGAAATCGAGGACGTATCTGCCATGGTCGATGACCCTCTTTCCGTGGCGCATAATAAAGCACTCGTCGGGCATCTCCTTCGCCAAGGGACACTTGATACCCATGCTCTCAAACTCAAGCCAAATACCGGGTTTCATTCCCTTTTCACGGATATAATCAAAAATATACTTGATACCGTTGGGGAATCTCCAATCCACAGGCTTCCACTCACCAACAGTATCCCACCAGACACCGTCAGCGTACCAACCTGCGTCCATCACGAAGTATTCCGCGCCAAGGTCTGCGGCAAGGTCTATGACAGGCAATTCACGCTCCTCGGTGGGATTTGCCCACAGACAGTGAAGGTAATCATTGAAAATAACAGGCATGGACGCATTTTCGGGGATATTTTTGAAAATACGGCGGCGGTATTTTGTCAGCTCGGCAAGGGCGGAATTGAAGTTCTTACCAAGAGTGACGCAAGCTTTAACGGTTTCAAAGCTCTCGCCGGGGATGAGCTCTTTGTACCAGGAATTCTCCTGAGCGTTAGGACCCGATAGCTTGAAATAAAGCATTTCGCTCTTGTCGGCGATCTCCCATTGCCAGGAGCCGCAATGCTCTATCTGCCAGAGGTAAACGCACTCACGCTCGGTGTTCTCCACCGCGCCCATGGGCAGATATTCCTTGGTCGACCAGAAGCCCGTATTATAAATATTGATGCGGTCGAAGGAAAACTGCTCGGTAATATTGATTCCCGCCTCGGACAGAGTCATCTTCTTCCAGTTGACCTCTCTCGCCCAGGAATTACGGGGGATATAAACGTTGATCTTCTCGTTGGGGTGATTTTTGCCCTCCTCAAAGCCCGAATAAGCGAAGCTGGTGACGTATTCAAGACCAAGCACCTCACAGCCGATATTGGTGACAGTGCTCCAAGAGCGAAGAGCCGCCGCATTTTTGTAAAACTGATAGTGAAACGTCACCGCAAGGCTCTCGTCGGCAAGGTCAAACTCCAGTTTGTTGCCAAGATCGTTCTCAAAATAGCGGTGGGTGACGTATTTCAGCGTATTTGTCCTGGACGAGCCCGTGTGCTTATATCCGTGATGGTCGTCAACGTCCTCGCCCGCCACATGAACATCAACTATTCGGCAAGAGCGTAGATTTTTAGGATTTTTTCTCTCCCATTCCTTCTCCTGCGTGGAAAAATGGCGAAGCGAAACGCCCCCCTCGCCGTCTATCTCAAAAACAATATAAAATCCGCTTTGTGAAAAATCGAGTAACATATTGGCCTCCAATTTTATTTTATAAATCAATTCTACCACAAAACAAAAATGCCGTCAACATATTTCCCTGTTGACGGCAATTTTTGTCTTATAAAAAAAGCCAAAAAATTGCTATTAAGTAATCTCAACGAAAGCCACCACAGGGCAATGGTCGGAAATATAGATCCCTTCAATAGGCTTATCCGAGAGCGCGTAGGATTCATTCAAATCGCAAGGAAGATTGGTGAAAATATAGTCTATCTTCACACGTTCCTCTGCCGAAATCTTCCCGAATGCGTGGAAGGTAGGACCTACCAAAGCCGTAGCGTCAACTAAGGGGAATGCCTTATTTACCGTCATCATTTTTATCTCAGCGGTGTCGGGTGTGGCATTAAAGTCTCCCGTAATTACCGTTGCCATTCCCTTTTGAGAAGCATATTCAAGCAGCTGCGCCGAAGAAAGCACTCTTGCAAGACTTCCCTGATGATCCGTGTGGGTATTGATGAAAAGCAAGAGATCATCACTCTCAAGGGGCTTGAGAACCACCGCCGTAACGATTCTCGGGCAACCGCTCTGATCACTTCCCTCGTAGGTGGAGGCAGGAACCTTTGGTGTGCTTGAAAGCCAGAACGTATCCATGCTTACCATCTCAAATTTATCCTTGCGGAATGCCAAGGGAGCGGATTCTCCCCTGTAATCGGCATATCTGCCACAGCCTACGACCACGTAATCGCTGAGAGTATCGCCAAGCCAGGCGCGCGTTTCGTCTCTCGCCTCCTGAAAGCCGATAAGGTCGGGGGATTCGGTGCTTATAGTCTCAAGTATTCTTCCCTTTCTGTTTGGAAGATCGTTTATACCGTCGTGCGCAGAAGCTTCAACTCGAAGATTGAAGGTCATTACTTTAATTTTGCTCATAATTCTATGCCTCCCAAAGCTTTCTTACGTACTCCATTGATTTTTTCAAGGTCTCGTCGTCACAAACGTATTCAAGGGCGATGGGACCGTTATATCCCGCTGCCTTCAGTATCTGCAAACATTCGCCAAGTCTCAGAACTCCCTCGCCGGGCAGAACCTCGTTGAGATATTTACCGGCAGGACTTCTTATCTCGCCGCGTCTGCCCAAGGATTCGTCGGAAACAATATAGTCCTTGATATGCACGTGCTTTGCCAAGCCGCCAAGTGCTTCCATCACGTCGACGGGATCGCAATCAACGTCAATAGAGTTGCCGAGGTCGGCACAAAGACCAACGTCGGGGAATTCTTCTCTGAGAGCATAAATGATCTTTGAAAGTCCCTCTACACCGTTGAAATAAAAGCCCTGGGGCTCAAAAATACATTTGAGTCCGCGCTCAGAGCAATATTTAACAATTTTTCTTTCGACCTCAAGCACCTTCGTAAAAATCTCCTCGTATTTGGCGGTACAGAGATCAAGCCTCAAATATGGCATCAAGGTATGGTGGAAAAGCTTCGCGCCGACTGCCACTGCGTAGTCGATAATTTCGTATATCTGATCAATATTGTCGTTAAGCACGTAGGCATAGACAGAATAGCAATCCATAGTGAGTCCGTTTTCGTCAAGGGCTCTCTTCAACTCTGCCGCGGGGTATTTCTCCTTATCAATGGGAGCATTTGTTCCGCAAAAATCGAGGAATTCCACTCCTGAAAAGCCGAGATCCTTTGCGTGCTTCACGGCATAATCTATTCCGTTTTTTGAAAAATCTCTCATAAAGAGATTATAGCTTGTAAAAGTCATATAAACCTCCATTCCGCCGCCGAGCGGCGGCACAAATAGTAATCGATGAATTTTGCCGCAAGGCGAAATTCGCGCGTGAAAAAGATCGTTTCACTACAAGAAGAAAGTAATTTTCACGCTACTCCTCCAAAAGGCTTATCTTAAATGCCTTTTCTAATAAAGTTTAGCATAATTGTTCTTGGTTGTCAATATAATTACTGATAAATTTCGGACAATTTTGGTCATAAGCGAACATATCGCAACTATTTTTCTTGACAAAGCTATGATCAAGGGGTATAATTGAATTGAATAAATTTGGAAGGAAAAAGCATGAGAAACGAAATAATCAGAGCAGTAAGTGAAGAAAAGCTTGTAGTCATAGTCCGTGGAGTTGCGAGAGACAAGCTCATTCCTCTCACCGAGGCAATGTATGCGGGCGGAGTCAGTCTTCTTGAAATAACCTACAGCGCAAACGGAAGTGTTTCCGACGAAGAAACAGCAGACAGTATAAAAATGCTTGCCGATCACTTCAAGGGCAGAATGTTTATAGGTGCCGGTACCGTTCTTACCGAAAAGCAGGTGGAATTGACCGCGAAAGCCGGTGGTGGATTTATAATATCACCCGACACCAACGTCGAAATAATCAAAAAAACACGTGAGCTTTCTCTCGTCTCAATGCCCGGAGCACTGACACCTACTGAAATTATGACCGCTCATAACGCAGGGGCGGACTTTGTCAAGCTATTCCCCATCGACAATCTTGGTGTCGGCTACGTCAAGGCGATAAAAGCGCCGCTTTCGCAGATCAAAATGCTTGCCGTCGGAGGTGTCGGACTTGACAACATCCCCGAATACAAAAAGCTTGGCATAGCAGGATTTGGCATCGGGTCGAGCATTATTGACAAGAATATGATCGAAAACGGAGATTTTGACGGCATCACTGCACTTGCCAAAAAATACGTTGATCTGATAAAAGGATAAAAAATGAAAAGATACATAACCATAGACGGCGGCACAACCAATACAAGAGTCAATCTTGTGGAAAACGAGAGAATAATTGCCGCGAAAAAGTTAAGTCGAGGAGCACGCGCGGGAATCGACGACCGCGAGGGCTTAAAGCTTGAATTGAAGCAGGCTATATCCGAGCTGTTAAATGAGAATAACCTTTCTGAAACCGATATCATAAAAATTCTCGCCTCGGGAATGATCACCTGCGAATTTGGACTTTACGAGGTCCCTCACACAACCGCCCCCGCAGGAATAAGTAAGCTTCACGACACCATGGTTGAGGTTAGCTTCCCCGAGATCTCCTCTGTACCGTTTGTTTTTATCCGCGGTGTCAGAGTCAACTCCGAAAGTCTCGGAGAATGCGATATGATGCGAGGTGAAGAGACCGAGCTTATGGGGCTTATGTCTCTCTGCGGAGGCGACAGCGAAAGCGTTTACGTCCTCCCCGGCTCACATTCCAAGATAATCCGAACCGACGCGGACGGCAGTATCACCGATTTTTCCACAATGCTGACAGGCGAGATGCTGATGGCACTTGCAGGTGGTACTATCTTAAAAGATGCTATCGATCTTTCGGTTGTCGAATGCGACGAAAGCTATCTCGTTGAGGGATATAGATTCGCCAAAAAGGAAGGCATAAATAAGTCGCTTTTCAAGGTTAGGATTCTAAAAAACATCTTCAAAAAGAACCCAACGGAAGTCTACAGCTTCTATCTCGGCGCAATTCTTGCCGATGAAATAGACAACATTCTCGCTTCAAACGCAGAAAATATTTTTATCGGCGGCAATTACCGTATCAAGACCGCCACCGCTACTCTTTTGTCTGCCGTATCGGACAAAAAGATCGCCGTTATCTCCGACGACGACGTTGAAAGATCGACAGCGGTGGGAGCAATACGTATATTTGAATATAATGATTAAAAGGGGCTATTTCTGCCCCTTTTATTTAAATATCTGTAGTTTTTAATTCCACGTCAAAAATGCAATCGGTGACCTCAGCGGTGTTACACAGCACGAAAGGCAGCTCTTTTCCGATTTTTGATGGGTCACAAAGGAAAAACTGCTCCTTTGACACCTCAAACATCGCTCTGCGCAAAGCTATCTCCTCTTCGGAGGAATCGGTTATGTCACCGTTTTCGGAAAGTCCTTGGGATGAAAAAAACAACATATCCGCCTTGATCTGTCGAACAAAATTCTCAGCAAAATGCCCCACAAAGCATTCTCTGCCCTGCACCAATGTTCCTCCGGTACAGATGACTTTAACGTCGGAATTCTTAAACTCCTGACATACACGAAGATTGTTTGTAACCACAGTCAACCCTCTGCGTGTAACGATATGCTTGCACATTCTACGAACAGTTGACGAGGAATCGAATATCACCGTGGTATTGTCACGAACAAGCTTTGCAGCCCTCTCCGCTATCCTTTCCTTGCTTGCGGAGTTTTCTTTATCACGAAAGAAGATCGGCACAGGGGTATTCTCATATTCCGCCAACACCACGCCGCCGTAAACGCTTTTGACAGCACCCATAGCCGATAGCTTTTCCACGTCGCGACGCACGGTTGCCTGACTGGTATAAAGGGTATCGGCAAGCTCGGCAATAGAAGCAAACCGATGTATTCTTAAATATTCAAGTATTTCTTCCTGTCTTTGCAGATTAGCCATAAGCCCTCCGAAATGAAAAAACTTTTTCATTTTTTCGCTGTTTTTCATTATTCGCACCAGATATTGACATCACTTTGCAGTTATAGTATAATGATTATAACATATTTAGTGCTTTTTTGCAACAACTTTTTCACATTTCATAGAAAGGCAGAAAACAGCAATGGCAATAGTAACAATTATCGGTGCGGGTATGATGGGCTCGGCTCTCGCATTTCCCGCAAGAGAAAACGGGCACGAGGTGCGCCTCGTTGGCACGCATCTCGACCGCGAGATCATCGACGAATGCAGAAGAAGCGACAAGCACCCCAAGTTCACAAAGACATTCCCCGCGGGACTTAAATATTATCAGGTTGAGGAAATGGAGGCGGCTATCGACGACGCGGATATGATAATCGGCGGTGTTTCCAGCTTTGGCGTTGATTGGTTCGGTAACGTGGTGCTTCCCAAAATTCCCGAAAGCATTCCCGTAATCACCGTTACCAAGGGTCTTATGGACACTCCCGACGGAAGACTTCTCACCTACCCCGACCTCTGGCAGGCTAAGCTTGACAGCCTTGGAAAGAAAACCAAGCTTTTCGCCATCGGTGGTCCCTGCACAAGCTACGAACTTGTGGCACACGACCAAACCGAGGTCGCTTTCTGCGGTCATGACCTTGAGACACTCAAGTGGCTCCGCGACGTAATGGCAACCGACTACTATCACATCAGCCTCTCCACAGACGTTACCGGTATTGAGAGCGCGGTTGCTCTTAAGAACGGCTACGCTTTGGGAATTGCCCTCACCATTGGACTCAATCAGAAGAAGTTCGGTATTGACAGCGAGCTTCACTTCAATTCTCAGGCGGCTATCTTCGGTCAGGCGGTCAAGGAAATGTATAAGCTTCTCGACTATCAGGGCGCGGCTATACTTGAAAATATGTCGGTAGGATACGGCGACCTCTACGTTACCGTCTACGGCGGCAGAACCCGTCTCGTTGGAATTCTCCTCGGTCGCGGACTCAACATCGACGAAGCAAAGGCGGAGCTTAACGGAGTTACCCTCGAGTCTCTCGTAGTTGCCGAAAGAGTTGCAAGAGCCGTTAAGGTTGCAGACAAGAGCGGCAAACTCAATAAAGCCGACTTCCCCCTTCTCTGCCACGTTGACGAGATCATTATGGAGAAGAAGCCCGTCAATATGCCTTGGGAAGATTTTACCTTCGTTTACGGAAAATAATATTAGATTTGATTTATCCCCAAACATTACTCTGAAGAGAAAAATGAATTACACCGAATATAAAAAAGACATTCCCCACAAGGGGCACTACGACGTAATAATCATCGGCGGCGGTCCATCCGGCGTTTGCGCCGCTATCGAATCGGCGCGTGCAGGTAAGAAAACTCTGCTTGTTGAGGCATACGGAATGCTCGGAGGTATGGCAACCACTTCTCTCGTCTCACCCTTTATGACGGTCTACGACCGTGACGGCGATGAACTCACCGTTGGAGGCATATTCCGCGAGATAATTGACAGATTAAAGGAATATTCTGCGGTCATTCCCCCCGAGGAGACCGACTCGCCTTCACTCCACACCTCATTTATCGAAAAATATCACCGCCACGTCACTCCCTTTCTTTCCTTTTACCTTCAGATAGTTCTCGACGATATGGTACGTGAATCAGGGGCGCAGATATTGCTCTACACCCGTTTTGCCGATTGTATCTGCGAGGGTGGGAAGATAAAAAATCTTATCCTCTGCGCTCTTGAGGGACTTATCAGCGTCAGCGCCGACATTTTCATCGATTGCAGCGGCAACGCAGACGTTGCGGCTGCGGCAGGTGTTCCAACCTACAATGGCGAGGAGGAGACTCACATCCCCCAGCCGGGAACTCTTATGTTCGAGGTAGGCGGCGTGGATCAGAAGGCTTACGAAGAATACGGTCAGCGACCTCCTCGACCCGTCAAGGCATACAGAACCCCCGTAGAGGGCAGATATTCCGTCAATCATTTCAGAGTTTTCGACGTGGACGCTACGAACTCAGCAAGCATGACCGAAGGGCACATATCTGCTCGTCGGCAGGTGCTTGATGCACTCAAGGTCCTGCGCGAGGAGACTCCGGGATTTGAAAACGCAGAGATCTTGCAGGTAGCAAGCGTGCTTGGAGTACGCGAGAGCCGACATGTCTGCGGAAAATACAAGATCACCGTCTCCGACGTCTCAAACGGCACAAAGTTCGACGATAGAATCGCCGTCTACGGCTTTGGAATGGATGTTCATCCGAGAAATGCCGAAATTACGGGCAATTTTAAGATCGAGGTCGCCAAAAAATACTATATTCCCTATCGCGCTATGCTCCCCGAGGGCTGCGACAATCTGATCGTCGCGGGAAAGACTATCTCCTGCGAATCCCAAGCGGCGGGCGGACTTCGCTGTATGCCTGCGGCAATGGCTATGGGTCAGGCGGCAGGACTTGCGGCGGCGATGGCAATAGACGGATGCAACACACCCTCGGACATAGACGTTTCCGTACTTCAAGCAAACCTCCGCGCACACGGCGCGATCACTGATTAAATTTATATGATAAAAGGGGCGACCTCGCGGTCGCCATTTTTATATAAATCGCAATTTAGCGGTGTGTAGTGGCGAAATTTTAAATCGCTTGTAAACTACTCATCCACCGCATCGCGCGAACCCCCAAAGCTCGCACACTCGCTTCGGGGAACCCCGCCGCGGTCCCCCTTCCCTCGCAAGGGAAGGTTAAGGGTTGGATGCGTCGAGCCTTTATCTGTAGCCACAAAACCCTTTTCACGGCTACAAAATTATGATGGAGTTCACTTTTTCCCTGACCTTCCCTTGCGAGGGAAGGGGGACCGCCGCAGCGGTGGATGAGTAGTCTCGTGGCAATTTCAAACAGACCGATAAATCAAAATTTGAAAAAAGCCGATTGAATGTTTTCGCTTAATTTATCGAAACCTATTTACAAAAGTCAAAATTTGTGTTATAATACCCTTGCGACACGAATAGATTTTTTCTGTTCTTTATTTTATTTGAATAATTTTGCATCACTCAGCATAAGCATACATTTTTACTTTGGTAAAAATGTATGCTCATATTCGTATGCTTATGCTGTTAGATGCTTATTCATAACGGAAACTGTTCGTGTCGCAACAACAGGAGCTATACATTTTTCGGTGCGTAGCTTCGGTTGCGCACCTTTTTATTTTTGGGGGTAAAATTATGAAATTACTTATTGCAGGATCACGAAGCATTACCGATTTTGACCTTGCGCCATACATTCCCGAGGACGTGACCGAGATAATCTCGGGCGGTGCTGACGGAATAGACACGCTTGCGGAAAAATATGCCGACGAGCACCGAATATCAAAGCACATAATTCTTCCCGAGTACAGCAAATACGGTAAAGCCGCGCCGATTTTGAGAAATCGCGTTATGGTCGACCTTGCCGATGCAATTCTCGTCATTTGGGACGGAAAATCAAGAGGAACTCGCAGCACTGTAAATTATGCGAAAGAAAAAGGCAAAAATCTTACAGTCATAAATATTTCATAAAAAAAGCGACCACTCGGTCGCTTTTCTTAATTAACAATTAGTCATTATCTCAATGATCTTCTTATCTGTCTCTTTCATACCGTCGTGACCCAGCTCGGAGATATTGCGGATAGTGTTCTCTACACCCTTGCTGACCAGACCGTCGCCGCCGTAGAACTGACAGCCGTTCTCGTGCATATCAAAGCCCATAATGCCTGCGTCAACCGCCATAGCAATCTTCGCGGCGCAGGAAGCCTTCGCACCGTCGCAGACGATTCCCGACGAAATAGCAAGAGCGTTAACAATAGTGTGATTTACAGTATGCAGATTCCCCGTCAGAAGGTAAGCAATTCCCGCTCCCGCTCCCGCTCCCGCGCTGACCGCGCCACAGTAAGCCGAAAGACGACCGATGCCGCTCTTTAAGTGAAGCGTAATAAGATTCGAAAGAGTCAAAGCGCGAAGCAGCTCTTCGTGGCTCTTTTCATAATAATCAGCATAGGCAATAACCGGCAAGCTTGCCGTCATTCCCTGATTTCCACTTCCCGAATTGATAATTACGGGCATATCACAGCCGCTCATTCTCGCGTCCGAGCCTGCCGCCGCAACTGCTTTTGCACGGGTGCGGATGCTATCGTCACGCATAAGCAAAAGCTGACCGATACGCGCGCCGTAATTGTTCATCAAGCCCTCTTTCGATATAGCGGAGTTGTATGCGATCTGCCGTTCAAGAATATCGCGCACGTCTTCGATCTCAACAGTATTGGCAAAATCAAATATGTCTGCCACAGTAAGAAGACCGTGATCGGGACCCGACTCCTCCGCGCACGCTTCTCCCCCAAAATAGGTACATTTTCCGTTTTCTATTATCTCGGTGATGTTAGTATGCTTGTCCTCGATGCGTACCGAAACCGAATTATCCCCTTTTGAAACCGTAATGATCAGGTCAAGCAGATGCTCGCTCTCAAGATGCGTGACCGAAATATCAAAGCCCTTCATTCTTTCGGCGAGAGTCGCTTCTTCTTCCGCTGTCACAGAGGAAATGACCTCAAGACAGGCCCCGCTGTTTCCGTAAAGCACGCCCACAGCCGCGGCAGCCTCAAGTCCGCGAAGTCCACCCGTGTGAGGCACAATAACGCTCTTGACGTTCTTGATAATATTTCCGCTTGCCTGAATACGTATTGTTTCGGGCATCTCACCGAGAACCTCTCTCGCGCGCGCCGCGCAAAAAGCCACCGCGATAGGCTCGGTGCATCCCATAGCGGGCACTAACTCGCGGCGCATGATCTCAATGTAGGTTTGATACAAAATTGATGACTTTTCCATAAAAAATCCTTATATTAGTTTTATTATACTAATTATACTAAAATATTGCGTTTTTGTCAAGAAAAATTCGCTATTTATCTCTTTCTGCTCTCCGCTTCATAAAAGGTTTCTATTGACACAAAGGCTTTTTTGTGATAAAATCATATTAATATGAAAACAAGGAGATAATTGTGTTATGTTACGTTTTCTTTCAAGCGTTTTATGGATACTGCTCGGAGGATTGTGGTTGGCACTTTTGTGGTTTATAGCCGGAATTATCCTGTGCATCACTATCATCGGTATTCCCTTTGGACTTCAATGCTTCAAGGCGGCAAAGCTCTCACTTTTGCCTCACGGAAAAAAGGTTATTCTCGATTTTGGAAAGCACCCCGTGGCAAACGTCCTTTGGGCACTTATCGGCGGTTGGGAGTTTGCCATAGTCTACTTTATTCTTGGCGTGCTCAACTGTATCACCCTCATCGGTATCCCAAGTGGAATTCAGTGCTTCAAAATAATGAAGCTCGCCTTCTTCCCCTTCGGCGCGAAGGTAAAATAACACCTTAATAAAGCAAAAGGACAGGGTTACAGTTCCCTGTCCTTTTTATAACTCTGCATTACTTAATCGCTGTCTTATCCTTCTGGATAACGTCGTGCGCGCCACCCTCGACGATACTTGTCGCCGAAACAAGAGTGAGAGTCGCTTTCTCCTGAAGCTCGGGAATAGTCAGAGCACCACAGTTGCACATAGTGGACTTGACCTTTGCGAGAGTTATAGCAACGTTGTCCTTCAGGCTTCCCGCATAAGGAACGTAGGAGTCAACTCCTTCCTCGAAGGAGAGCTTCTTGTCGCCGCCGAGGTCGTATCTCTGCCAGTTTCTTGCACGTGCCGAGCCCTCGCCCCAGTACTCCTTATAATAAGTGCCACCAATCATTACCTTATTGGAGGGAGACTCATCGAAACGAGCAAAGTATCTGCCGAGCATTACGAAATCCGCACCCATAGCGAGAGCTAAAGTGATATGGTGGTCGTAAACAATACCGCCGTCACTTGCAACGGGGACGTAAACACCGGTCTCCTCAAAGTATCTGTCTCTTTCAGCGCAGACCTCGATAAGAGCGGTAGCCTGACCGCGACCGATTCCCTTGGTCTCACGGGTGATACAGATAGAGCCACCGCCGATACCGACCTTGATAAAGTCTGCACCGCAATCAGCGAGGAATCGGAATCCTGCCGCATCAACTACGTTACCTGCGCCGATCTTAACACTGTCGCCGTATGTGTCGCGAACCCACTTGATGGTTCTCGCCTGCCACTCGGAGAAGCCCTCGGAGGAGTCGATACAAACGACGTCAACACCTGCTTCAACAAGAGCGGGAATTCTCTCCGCGTAGTCTCTCGTGTTGATACCTGCACCAACCACGTATCTCTTATGCTCGTCAAGAAGCTCGTTGGGATTCTGCTTGTGCTGGTCGTAGTCCTTGCGGAATACGAAGGAGCAGAGTCTCTGATTCTCGTCGATAATGGGAAGGCTGTTAAGCTTGTGATCCCAGATAATATCGTTAGCTTCCTTGAGAGTAGTTCCCTCGGGAGCGGTGATAAGCTTTGCAAAGGGAGTCATGAACTCGGACACCTTGGTGTTGGGGTCCATACGGCTGACTCTGTAGTCACGACCCGTAACGATACCCACAAGCTTGCCCTCAGCGGTGCCGTCATCGGTGATAGCGATAGTGGAATGACCTGTCGCCTCCTTAAGTGCTACGCAATCTGCCATAGTAGCGTCGGGAGAGAGGTTGGAATCGCTCTTTACGAATCCCGCCTTGTGCTCCTTTACTCTCTTTACCATAGCCGCCTGGTCCTCGATGGACTGGGAGCCGTAGATAAAGGACACGCCGCCCTCGGTTGCCAGAGCCACAGCAAGTCTGTCACCGGAAACCGACTGCATGATCGCGGAGATCATGGGAATATTCATTTCAATCGCGGGCTTTTCACCCTTCTTGAACCTAACAAGAGGGGTCTTGAGGCTTACGTTTGCTGGAATGCACTCGCTGGATGAATATCCGGGAATAAGCAGATATTCGTTAAAAGTATGAGAAGGTTCGTTGATAAACTTTGCCATTTTTCTTTTTCTCCGTTTCTTTAAATTCTTAAATGTATATTAGTCAAAAATTACTCGTAGATTGGGAATTTAGCTGCGAGAGCCTCGACTTCAGCCTTGATCTGATCCTTGTTAGCCTCAAAATCGGTAGCTACAAGCTTCATCCACTTTGCGATAAGAAGCATTTCCTCCTTACCAAAGCCACGGGATGTGACCGCGGGAGTACCTACTCTGATACCGCTTGTTACGAAAGGCTTTTCGGGGTCGTTGGGGATAGCGTTCTTGTTGACGGTGATGTTTACCTCGTCAAGACGCTTCTCCATCTCCTTACCGGTAACGCCGAAGGGACGGAGGTCGATGAGCATAAGGTGGTTGTCTGTGTCACCCGAAACGATGCTGAAGCCCTCAGATTTGAGTGCGTCGCAAAGCACCTTTGCGTTCTCGATTATGTTCTTCTGATATTCCTTGAATTCGGGGGTAAGAGCCTCGCCCAGTGCCACAGCCTTTGCGGCGATGATGTGCATGAGAGGGCCGCCCTGAGTTCCGGGGAATACAGCCTTGTCGATCTGCTTTGCAAGCTCCTCACGGCAAAGGATCATACCGCCTCTGGGGCCGCGGAGGGTCTTGTGGGTGGTGGTAGTAACAACGTCTGCATAAGGCACGGGGCTTGGATGAAGACCGGCAGCCACGAGACCCGCGATATGCGCCATATCAACCATAAAGTACGCGCCGACCTCGTGACAGATGTCCGCGATCTTCTCAAAATCAATGGTTCTGGAATATGCGCTGGCACCTGCGATGATCATCTTGGGCTTGCACTCAAGAGCCGTCGCGCGGATAGCGTCGTAATCAAGCTGTTCGGTGTCGTCGGAAACGCTGTAAGGAACGATGTTGAAATATTTACCCGAGATGTTAACAGGAGAACCGTGAGAGAGGTGACCGCCGTGAGCGAGATTAAGTCCCATTACGGTGTCGCCGGGCTCAAGAAGTGCAAAAAATACCGCGAGATTTGCGGATGCGCCGCTGTGAGGCTGAACGTTTGCATGCTCCGCGCCAAAGAGCTTCTTCGCTCTCTCACGCGCAATATCTTCTACGATATCAACACACTGACATCCGCCGTAGTAACGCTTACCGGGAAATCCCTCGGCATACTTATTGGTGAGAACAGTACCTGCAGCCAGAAGAACAGCCTTGGAGACGATGTTCTCGGATGCGATCAGCTCGATGTTGTGTCTCTGACGGTCAAGCTCAAGGAAGCACGCGTCAAACACCTCTTTGTCGTAATTTGCAAGTTCATCAAAAAAGTTCATTTTTTGGTTCCTTTCTGTTGGGGTAAATACTATCCGATTATATTAAATTTAATTATACTATAATTCACTTCTTTTGTCAAGCGATTTTCCTGAAAATTCGCGTGTAAACGTATTTTTGTAATATTCTGCCGAAAGATACTTTCATTATTCGCAATTTGGTCGCTTTTTCGCACAAAAACAGGTGTCCTTTTGAATAAAAAATTCCATTCCGCCATAGACTTTTATAAGAAACAGTAATATAAGGAGAAACCTTTATGAAATATGGCTTTTGGCTCAAAACAATTCTCTTATTCCTCGTTTTTTCGCTGACGGCGGCAGCCCTCTCGCTTCTGCTTGGTTCCTTCGATCTCTCTTCTCTGAAAAAGGACGGCGATTCAGCGGCAAATACTCCAACGTCTCCATACAACACCGTGGTGATCGATGCGGGACACGGGGGTGAGGACGGCGGTGCGTCAAGCTCTGCGGGGCTTGTGGAAAAGAACGTAAACCTTGAGATCGCAAAGATACTCCACGATATGCTTGAGGCAAATGGAGTAAACGTCATAATGACCCGTGAGGACGACCGCCTGCTTTACGACCGAAACGTAAATTATCAAGGTCGCAAGAAAAAGCTTGACTTAGCCGCCCGTCTAGCCATTGCAGATGCAACCCCCGACGCGATATTTATCAGTATCCATATGAACTCTTTCAGTGACCCAAAATATTCAGGGCTTCAGGTCTGGTATTCGCAAAACAATGCCGATTCTTATAGCCTCGCCGAACTTATCCGAGGTAAAAACCAAAAAATGCTCCAGGGCGATAACAACCGCAAATGCAAAGCCGCCACGAGCGCCATAAATCTGCTCCACAATGCAAAATGCCCCGCCGTGCTTGTGGAGTGCGGATTTCTCTCAAACCCCGACGAGGCGGCACTTTTCGAAACACACGACTACCGCCAAAAGGTCGCATTTATGCTTTTTTGTTCGGTAACGGAGTTTCTGGAAGGTGAATGACCCCATCCCAAACGGGATAAACCTCTAATAATACAGTTGACCCCCGACAAGCTGAGTGCTGTCGGGGGATTGATTATATATGGAAAGCAAAGCATAAGAAAAACAAAGGAAGCAATGCAAATGTATAGCATAAGAGCCACGAGAATGCAATACCTATATCTTGATTCTTCGGCTCTTCTCTCCTTTAAACGCTTTTTTTCAAATAATCGACGGCTACGACTTGACAATCGCAGCAAAATGATGTATAATATCCGTAGTAAATAACTGCCACCGGGTAGATGATGCAGGTAGAAATACGGCATCCGCAGAGTACGTTAGGTCTTTGAAGTACTCCTGCGGGTGCCTTTTTTGAGGGATTTTATGAAACGATTTTTGAAATATTTTTCGCCCTTTGAGTGGGTGCTGTGGCTGTCGTCGCTTCTTATAATAACTGTATTTTTCTTCGTATTTGACCGCGAGGGGTATCTCACTCTCGTCTCTTCGCTGATAGGTGTCACTTCCCTGATTTTCGCCGCCAAAGGCAACCCACTGGGGCCGCTTTTGATGGTTATCTTCAGCGTTCTATACGGAATAATCTCCTATTCTTTCGCTTACTACGGCGAGATGATCACATATTTGGGAATGACCCTCCCCATGTCGGTTTTCGCACTTGTCTCCTGGCTCAAAAACCCTTATAAGGGAAAGAAAAGCGAGGTAGCGGTAAACAGACTCGCAAAAAAGGAATTTGTATTCGCCCTCGGTCTGACCGCCGCCGTCACCGTAGCGTTTTACTTCATTCTTGATGCCTTTAATACCGCGAATATCATCCCAAGCACGATCTCGGTGACCACAAGCTTCCTCGCTGTCTACCTGACCTGGCGAAGAAGTCCGTATTATGCCCTTGCCTATGCCGCAAACGACATGGTTTTAATAGTTTTGTGGATATTGGCAACCCTGCACGACCTATCATACATCTCGGTCACGGTCTGCTTCGCCGTATTCCTCGTCAACGACCTCTATGGCTTCATAAACTGGCGAAAAATGGCGAAAAGGCAAAAATAATGCAAAAACAACTCAAAAATAACGTAAAAAATCGGCAGAATCCTGCCGATTTTTGTTTTCAAATTTTGATTTGTGGGGGACGCGGGGGAGACGCGTTCCACCTTTTTTGAAAAAAAGGTGGAGCCAAAAAACTTCCCCGCAAAAAGGATTAAAATGTAGCCATTTCGTTTTATAAAACCGTGAGGATTTTAATCTAAGCCTTACTGCTATCGTGTTGCAAGTTTAGTTGGAAACTCTTTAATCAAAAGAGTTTCCTATACACCCGAAACCCGATAGAAGATGAACTTTGATTCAAAT
>JAZKYL010000092.1:0-5600 GCA_045612105.1 Eubacteriales bacterium | reverse complement strand
AAAAAAGCAAGCAAGCACAAGGCTTTCTCGATGAATGCCTTGTGCTTATCCATTTTTTTATGCTTCTTTTGTTTTTTATATATCCCGTTTCTTTTGCTTTCCCGCTTGCGGTAGAACAGCTTTTTCGACAGTCTAAAACGGCTTTGCGCAAATGCGCAAAGCCGCTTATCTTAATTTTTTTCAAGATAGATAACGATCTTTCTGTTGTTCTCTGAACCAATAGAGTTTGTAGAAACGCCCTCGATATTCTGGATCTCGGAGTGAATGATCCTTCTCTCATAGGGGTTCATAGGCTCAAGCATGACAGATCTCTTCTGCTTAAGCACCTTATCTGCCATTCTTCTCGCCAGCGCTCTGAGAGTTTCCTCTCTCTTTGCACGATAGTTCTCGGCATCAACGGTGATCTTCACGTAGTCGGGCTTAACACCGTTAACTCTCTTGTTAGCCGCAAGGTTAGCGAGGTACTGAAGGCTGTCAAGGGTGTCACCGTGGTGACCGATAAGCACGCCTGCGCCCTCACCGGTAATGTCGATGAGCTTACAATCCTTGTCAGAGCCCTCGGCGTCCTTCATCTCAACGTTAACGTCAAGACCCATATCCTTAACCAACTGATTGATAAAGTTGAGCGCGAATATCTCGCCCTTAAAAACTGCCTTAGCAGAGATCTTCGCGGGCTGAGAACCGATTCCGAAAAGACCCTTCTTGGGCTCCTCAACAACGGTATACTCGATCTCCTCAGCGCTGCCTACACCAAGCTCCGCAACTGCGGCGGCAACGGCATCCTCGATAGTTTTTCCTGTTACGATTATTTCCATATTCACAATAATGTCTCCAATTAGTCTTTTTTGTCTTTTTTGCCAAAGAGCGACTTCTTTTCCTTCTTCTCGCCCTTGTCGGACTCGTCCTTAAGGGACGCACCCTCGGTCATTTTATTCTCGGGAAGTGCCTCGGGCTCCTTCTTCTCCTCTGCTTCCGGCTCATCGACAACAGGCCTGTAATTGCCCTGCTCGTCATAGTCCTCATCGTCGATGTGGTGGAGAGAACGAACCTTACCCGCGTTCTCGGACTTCTGTATCTTCTTGGGCTGCTTTCCAAGCAATTCCTTCTCTGCCGCCTTGTAATCCTCCTCGGTAAATACGGGAAGAGGCATAGCCTTTACAAGTATGAACTGCTTAACAACACCGATAACGCTCTTGAACATCCAGTAAATACCGATAGCCGCAGGAACGATAAACGTAATATATACGCTCATCAAGGGCATGGTAAAGTCCATCATATTGTTGGAGCAAGCCTGCTGACGGTCATCTGCCGCCTGAGTGGGTTGGAAGGAAAGCTTTCTGTTGATCTTCATGCTGAAGAAATAGACAAAGAAGGTCAACACGGGTACCAGAAGAAGCAATCCCTTAATGGTGTTGAACTCAAACACGGGAGTATCACCGAAATTCAGCGCGCCAATATTGAAATTCAGTCTGTTCTGCGTCATATTGGTAACGCAATCCGCAATTTCCTGGGGGTTTGCGCAGAACGCGCCAAGCTTGTCTGCGGTAAAGAGATCCGCATTCTCAACGATCTTGTTGAGAAGCTCGATAGAGCCGTTGGTGCTCTTTATTGCAACGTCTGAATTCTGAAGGATAGCATAAGCGAAGCTGTTGAACTCCGCGGAGTAACCGAAGACGTACTTAATGGGATCGATAACTACCCAATAAAGAACCAGAATGATGGGAAGCTGAATAAGCATAGGCATACATCCCGACATAGGGTTGTAGCCTTCCTTCTGATAAAGCTCCTGGATCTCCTGGGTTATCTTCTGCTGAGTTGCCTGGTCATTTCTGCCTGCGTACTTCTTTCGGATAGCCATTTCCTTGGGACGAAGCTTTGCCTGTCTGATGGAATTCTTGTGCTGCTTGATTCCAAAGGGAAGGAAAAGTATCTCAAGAAGAATAGCGAAGATACAAAGTGTGATAAGATAGCTGTTTGCGGGCATGACCTTGGTGATCCAACCGAGGAAGATACCTATCCAGGAAAGAATGTGGTCGACAAATCCCTTTTCTGCGGTAAATTCAACCTTTTTCTTCTCTCCGGTAGATGCATTGTCACCGGTTTCAACGTCACCTGCCGCTCCGCCCTCGGTCTCAGTGCCGATACCGGTCTCGGTTCCGCTCTCTGTTCCCGATTCAGTGCTTTCACCCTCTGAGGGAGCCTCGGTAGTCGAGCCCTCTGTTCCTGCCGTATTGCCGCTCCAATAATCAAGCCCCTTGCTTGTGTCGATGGCTGTATTGCCTCCACAGCTTGCGAAAACCATCACCAACGCAGTGCAAAGAACCGCGATAAGAGCGATCTTGGTAGCAATTTTTCTCTTGTTCATTACGAATTTAGTCCTCTCATTTTGATTTTTTTGTTTTGGACTTCTTTTTGCGCTCCTCAAGGGGAAAATCGTAAAAAAATACGAATCTCACTCTCTCAAGATACGCTACGTCATATACATTTTCTCTGCCGTCCTGACCGATTTTGGGATTGCGGAAGCCTACTTCGGGTACCGGATCATATCCACCGGGACACAGGGGCTGACACCGTAAGATGCGCCACACTGTCAGTATGATTCCAACAAAAAAGCCACGTTTCTGAAATGCCACAATGGCATAGGCTGAGCATGTAGGCGAAAACCTACAGCACGGTCTTCGTTTCAACGGAGACAGATATTTTTGGTAAAAGCGAACCAAAGCAATACATACGTGCTTCATTTCTCGGTTCTTTCCTTGAGATTCTGATCGAACATTTCAAGCTTTGAAAAAGCATATTTGAGTTCTTTTGCGATCTCGGGGCTCTTTCTGCCGTCGATCTCGGGCTTTGCGCTGATAACTATCAGAAAGCCCTTTTTCAGCGCTTCCTTGTGGCAAGCATAAGCCGCCCTGATAATTCTTTTTGCGCGGCTTCTCTTGACCGCTCCGCCAACCTTTTTTGAAACCGAAAGTCCCAAACGGTTAACGACGATCTTCTGCGGGTGCTCCTTTTTCAGCTTTCCTGCGTGTAGGTCCCGAAGAACGTATACGCAAATGTACCTTCCGAAAAAATGCTTCCCCGAGCGATAAGCCTTATTATAAAGATGATGCTCCTTGATAGCGGGAAATTTCATTCTTCTACCTCAAATTTTGCGCTTTTGCGCCGTGTAATTCTGTGCTGCTTCCGTCAAATTATTATTCCCTCTTATTTGATTTTTATCGACGAGGGGTTCGATAAAAGTTCTCTTAAACGCTAAAAACCCCGATGCCCGTACATACAAGTGTTGCTTGAAATGAGGTCATCGGCGGTTTTTATTTTTGCCAATCTGTAAAAAACAAACGTTTTAAACGATAGATCAGTGGGTCAGTCTCTTTCTGCCCTTAGCGCGGCGTCTCTTCAGAACGGCTCTTCCGTCCGAAGTCTTCATTCTCTTTCTGAAACCGTGCTCCTTTTTTCTCTGACGCTTTTTAGGCTGGTAAGTTCTGAGCATTTGCTGCACCTCCTTAAGTGTTAATCGGAAGCGTTGCACAGTTCGCTCTTTGCGAACCGAATAGCCAAAAGGCTATTTTTCACGCTTTTACACAATGACATCCTATATTATACACGAAGCTAATACCTTTTGTCAAGTGTTTTTCAAAATTTTTCTTCTTTTTTTACAAAACTGTTCAATTTTTCAAAAATATCCCGTAATTATCGGTGAAAATTCACTATTATTCGGGTATTTTTGCAATGATCTGCTTATACACGACGATAAAGAAAGCAACGCTGACCGCCATAGACATCACCTCGGCTATGGGGAAAGCCCACCAAACAAGAGTAACGTCTCCAAGCTGTGCCAGAAGATAAGCCGCGGGAATAAGTACCACAAGCTGACGCGCTATTGACACGAACATTGAATAAATACTCTTACCGAGTGCCTGGAATACCGAACCGACTATAATACAGAATCCCGCAAACACAAATGCGAGAGAGATAACTCTAAGACAAGGCACCGCAATAGCAAGGCTCTGTTCATCGGACATATTGAAGAATCCGAGAAACAGCTCGGGCAGAGTTTGGAAAGCCAAAAGTCCCAGTGCCATATAAGCCACAGCGTAAATAATGCCAAGCTTTACGGTTCCCATCATTCTCTTTCTCTTCTGCGCGCCAAAGTTGTAAGCGACTATGGGAACGATACCGTTGTTGAGTCCGAAAATAGGCATAAAAATGAAGGACTGAAGCTTGAAATAAACTCCGAATGCCGTCTGTGCCAGAGTTCCCACCTTGTCTTCCGTTCCCTTTACGATCTCGGTAAAACCGTTAAGAATACCGTTGAACAAAACGTTCATTACAGAACCAATGGATGCCATAACTATAGAAGGTACGCCAATAGCATATATTCTTCCAATGATCATACCGTCGGGACGGAAGCCCTTGAAGGACATGGATATTTCCTTGTTACACTTTGCATTGAGAATAATTCCCACAATACAAGCCATTATCTGACCGATAACGGTAGCATATGCCGCACCCGCGATTCCAAGACCGAAACCAAAGTCAAGTCCCCAGCTGTCGGGAAGCAAAAATCCAATACCGTCGTCAAAAATAAAGATCGGGTCGAGTACAATATTGATTATGGCACCGACCCCCTGAGTAATCATAGCCAACTGGGTCTTTCCGGTGGAGATCATCAGTCTCTCCATTATGACCTGACCAAAAATTCCAAACGAGAAAATAAAGCAGATCGAAAGGTACTCGACACCGAGAGAAATAATGTGAGCCTCATCGGTCATCCAGCCCATATAGGTCTCAATGCAGGTAAAGCCGAGGATCAGGAACAAAATATAGCTAAGTACCGACAAAAATATTCCGTTGGTAGCTACCTTGTTCGCCCTCTCAAAATTCTTCTCACCAAGACTTTTCGAAAGCAACGCATTAATACCAACACCTGTTCCCGTCGCTACCGCTATCATAAAGTTCTGGGCGGCAAAGGCTAGAGAAATAGCCGTCAGCTCGTATGACGTATCTGCCGATATCCTGGCAACGTAAAGGCTGTCAACAATATTGTAAAGAGCCTGAACCAGCATCGACGCAACCATAGGCAGCGCCATTGATATAAGCAGCTTGTTTATTGGCATCGTGCCCATTTTGTTTTCCGCGGGAGCTCCGTCGGCAACCGCAAGTTTTTTCTTTTTGAACATTTCGTCTCCTACTTATAAAAATTCACTCTTTTTCAAACAAACACGACTATAATATCATTTTTTCGCCCCAATGTCAAGTGTATCATATAAATTTATACAAATATTAACATTTGGATTTTCTCTTGACTTGAACTGCCGATAATGTTATAATTATCATATATAACGTTAAAATTGCAATTTATCTGTGGGATGCGGGGGATGCGCGCCTCCGGCGGCGAGCTTTTTGAAAAAAGCTCGGCAAAAACTTCCCCCCAAAAAAGGGAAAGATTTCACCAATGATGTCATTTGAAACCATATTGATTTGAACCGAAGTTTATCTTCTATCGTGTTGCAAGTTTATTTGAAACCTTTTAAACAAAAGAGTTTGCAATACACCCGAAACACGATAGCAGTGAGGCTTTGATCAAAATCCTCACTGTT
>JAZKYL010000091.1:0-11195 GCA_045612105.1 Eubacteriales bacterium | reverse complement strand
GGAAACCGTATTGATTTTAACCGAAGTTTATCTTCTATCGTGGTGCAAGTTTATTTGAAACCTTTTAAACAAAAGAGTTTTCAATACACCCGAAATACGATAGCAGTGAGGCTTTGATAAAAATCCTCACGATTTCATAAGATGAAATGGCTACACTTCCAACCATTTTTTTGGGAAGTTTTTGAAGAGCTCGAGAAACTTTTTTCAAAAAGTTTCTCGTACGCGTCTCCCCGCGTCCCCGACAAATCAAAATTTGAAAAGGTACAAAATATTATGATGAGAATTATTACGGGCAGAGCCCGAGGGGTTAAATTGAATACACTTGAGGGCGAAAACACCCGTCCCACAAGCGAACGGGCAAAGGAAGCCGTCTTTTCCATGATACAGTTTGACATTGAGGGCAGAGAGGTGCTTGACCTTTTTGCAGGCTCGGGTCAGATGGGTCTTGAGGCGGTATCGAGGGGAGCCATAAGCGCAACCTTTATCGACAAAAGCAAGGATGCGGCAAAGGTCATTTCACAGAATATTGAAAAAACCAAGCTGTCCGCTTCTTGCCGTCTTTTCAACACCGACGTAAATGATTTTGTCCGTATAACACGCGGCAAAAAGAAGTACGACGTGATCTTTATCGACCCGCCTTACGCGCTTCGTGCAGTTGCGCCTACATTGAAGGCTCTTCTTGACTCCGATATGCTCAAGCCCACTTCAATAGTCGTTTGCGAGAGCGAGGAAAGTGATGTTTTTGAAAACGATACTGCTCTTGGAGAGCGTTTTGAGGTGATCAAGCGCGCAAAATACGGTGTTGCGCATATAACTATCGTGAAGCCATTGATCTGACGAAAGGGTGATTGAAAAATGAGAATTGCACTTATTCCCGGTAGCTTTGATCCCATTACTTTGGGGCACGTGAATATAATTGAGCGTGCGGCGAGGATGTTCGACAAGGTCTACGTTGCGGTTATGATCAATGATTCGGCAAAATACGACAAGAGCCTTTCGTCGAAGCAATATATGTTTGATATGGAAAAAAGGCTTGAGCTGGCAAGGCTTTCGGTGGTTCATATAGAGAACGTGGAGACTATTGCCAGGAGCGGTATGCTTATTGATCTTTGCGATGAACTATCTGTTACCTGCATTGTAAAGGGTATCCGAAATGCCGCCGATCTTGAGTACGAAATGATCCACGCAAAGTGGAACAAGGCTCACAACGACCGCGCCGAGACGCTTTTTCTGCCTGCCGATGAGGCTTTGACTGCGGTCAGTTCAACCGAGGTCAGGAGAATTATTGAGTCGGGAAATATTGATAAGCTTAGCGGTATTATTCACGAAAATGCCTTGAATTACTTGAAAACTAACGGAATTTAACATTCGCTTAACAAAGTGAATGTATTATTGTTCCGTTAAATTTATAAATTCAGAGAGGAATTCTATTATGTCTGCAAAGAAAAACGTTCTCGCATCGATCATCGTTTCGTTGATCATCGGAGTGCTTTTAGGCGCGCTTCTCATCCTGCTTGCCGGTATTCTTGACGTGTCCTTCCTTATCAAATGGACACTTATCGTTATCGGTATCATCACCATTATCGGCAATATTCCGTCGTTGGTCAACGGTATACTTAATGTGAATAAGATGTCGGGTATTATCGACCTTATTTTCGCTATCGTGGGTATTGTGCTTGGTATTATGATGATCTTTATGCAGGGCACCGTTATGACCGTAATTCTTGCGGTCTACCTTATCGCTTTCCCTATTGTCAGAATCATTCTCTCCGGTAAGGACGGTTGGAAGGATCAGATCAAGAAGGAATGGATAAAGATACTTATCGGAGCCTTGGCGCTTGCGTTCCTGCCCGCTATTATTGCAGCGGCTGACGCGGTTGTAAAGACCATTATTCTCGTTTCCGGTTGTGTGGTTATCGGTCTTTCGGTGATCTTCTTCGCTATCTCGCTGATCTCCTACATAAAGGCCTGCAAGGCGACATCCGACGCTGCCCCCATTGAGGTTGAGGCTGAGGAGAACAAAACTGAGTAATAATATCAGTATTCAATTAAAGGGCGGTTTTATATCGCCCTTTTTCTATGGTAATAATAAAATAGAACGAATTGTAAACAAATCGAAAATCTCAAAAGATAGTTATTTACATTTAAAAATATATGTGATATAATAATAAGGTTGAAACAGAACGGAAGTTTCATTTTGGGGAAAGAAAGGCAGGTTACTATGGATAAATTCGTATTGAAAAGTGAATATCTGCCCACGGGTGACCAGCCTGAGGCTATTGAGGGGCTTGTTAAGGGTATTAAAGAGGGCAAAAGAATGCAGACCCTTCTTGGTGTTACGGGCTCGGGCAAGACCTTTACTATGGCGAATATTATCGAGAAGGTCAACCGCCCGACGCTAATTCTGGCGCACAACAAGACCCTGGCGGCACAGCTTTGCACCGAATTTCGCGAGTTTTTTCCCGACAACGCGGTGGAATATTTCGTCTCTTATTACGATTATTACCAGCCCGAGGCATATATTCCGGGCAAGGATATGTATATCGAAGAGGACGCACTCGTCAACGACGAGATCGACCGTCTCAGGCACTCGGCGACAAGCTCGCTTTTTGAGCGCAGAGACGTTATTATCGTTGCCAGTGTTTCTTGCATTTACTCTCTCGGTGAGCCCGACGAGTACAAGGATCTTTTGATCTCGCTTCGACCCGGTATGTATATGTCGAGGGAGGAGCTTATCAGAAGACTTATTTCGATCAGCTACACCAGAAACGATCTGAATCTTGTACGTGATTCGTTCAGAGTTCGCGGCGATACCGTGGAGATAATTCCCGCGAGCATGAACGAGAAGGCGATCAGAGTTGAGTTTTTTGACGAGGAGATCGACCGAATTTCAGAGATAAATATCGTCACGGGCGAGATGATCAGAAGTCTTTCATACTATCCCATTTACCCCGCAACCCACTATGCCGTTTCCGACGAAAAGAGGGAAAAGGCGATTGGGGAGATATACTCCGAGATGGTGGCGAGGGCGAAGTGGTTTGAGGAGCAGGGCAAGCTTATTGAGGCGCAGAGAATAACCGAGAGAGTTAAATACGATATGGAAATGCTTCGGGAGGTGGGCTTCTGCTCGGGCGTTGAGAACTATTCACGCGTGCTGTCGGGCAGACCTGCCGGTTCGACTCCTTTTACGCTGCTTGACTATATGCCAAAAGACTTTTTGCTTTTCGTGGACGAGTCTCACGTTACGCTCCCTCAGGTCAGAGGAATGAGCGGAGGTGATACGGCGAGAAAGAAGAATCTTATAGATTTTGGCTTCCGTCTGCCCTCGGCTTACGACAACAGACCGCTATTTTTCGATGAATTTGAGGATAGAATAAACCAGGCGATCTTCGTCAGCGCGACCCCCGGAGACTATGAAGGTGAGAACAGCGAAGGCACCGTGGAGCAGATAATCCGTCCTACGGGTCTGCTTGACCCCGAGGTCGAGGTGCGTCCTATTGAGGGGCAGATCGACGACCTTATGGGTGAGATCAGAATTCGCGCAGAAAAGGGCGAGAGGGTGCTTGTCACCACGTTGACAAAGAAAATGGCGGAGGACCTGACCGACTATCTTGCCGACAACGGTATAAAGGTGCGATATATCCACTTCAACGTGGACACTATGGAGCGAATGGAGATAATTCGTGATCTTCGTCTCGGTGTTTTTGACGTGCTGGTGGGCATAAATCTGCTCCGAGAGGGACTTGACATTCCCGAGGTATCCTTGGTGGCGATACTTGACGCCGACAAGGAGGGCTTTTTGCGCGCGGAGAGGTCGCTTATACAGACTATCGGTCGCGCGGCGCGAAATGCCGAGGGTAAGGTTATTATGTATGCCGATTCTATTACGGGATCGATGGAGCGGGCTATTTCCGAGACCAACCGCCGCCGAAAGATTCAAGATGATTACAACAAGGCTCACGGAATAGTGCCCAAGACTGTTATCAAGGGTGTCCGCGACGTTATCGACATCAGCGGAAAGAATTCCGACAAGGGAACCGAGGCAAAGAGCAAGAAGCAGAAGAAGCTGACTGCGGGTGAGCGTGAGAAGATGATCGAAAAGCTTACCGCCGAAATGAAAGCCGCCGCAAGAATGCTCGAATTCGAAAAGGCGGCGTATCTCAGGGATGAGATAAAGAAATTGAGAGAGGGATAATAGCGAATTATCCAATTTTTTGAAAGTTTTGAAAGGTCAAGGAAAACTTTGTCAAAAGTTTTCTTTGTGGGGTGTGGGGAGAATCCCCACGAATAAAGAATGGAAAAAAATGTTGTTATAAAGGGCGCGCGCGTCCATAATCTGAAAAATATTGACGTAACGATCCCGAGAGACAAACTGGTGGTGCTTTCGGGACTTTCGGGTAGCGGAAAATCGTCTTTGGCGTTTGACACGGTCTATGCCGAGGGTCACAGACGATTCGTTGAGTCACTGTCAAGCTATGCGAGAATGTTTTTAGGTCAGCTTGACAAGCCCGACGTGGATTCTATCGACGGGCTTTCGCCGTCGATCTCAATTGACCAGAAGACCACGTCCAAAAACCCCCGCTCAACGGTGGGAACGGTTACCGAAATTTACGATTATTTGCGTCTGCTTTACGCCAGGATCGGTATTCCGCACTGTCCTGTTTGTGGCAAGGAGATCCGCCAGCAGACCGTGGATCAGATAATCGAGAGGATACTGAAGCTGCCCGAGGGAACCCGTTTTTTGGTGGTCGCTCCCGTGGTAAGAGCCCAGAAGGGAATGCACGAAAAGGTCTTGGAGAGCGCGAAAAAGAGCGGCTACGTCAGAGTTCGCGTGGACGGGAATCTGTACGACCTTTCCGAGGAGATCAAGCTTGACAAGAACAAAAAGCACTCCATCGAGATCGTGGTCGACCGTCTCGTTATGCGTGATGGCATCCGTTCGCGACTTGCCGACTCGGTGGAGAACGCGTTGAATCTTGCTGACGGGCATATTATTATCGTTCCCGTGCCTCGCGACGGAGAGGAGACCGATGGAGAGGTCTTGACCTTCTCTCAGTCCTACGCTTGCGAGGAGCATGGCATTTCGGTGGGCGAATTTGAACCGAGAATGTTCTCCTTCAACAACCCTCAGGGCGCGTGTCCTCACTGCTCGGGGCTTGGTGACACAAGGCGAATTGCGGTGGAGAGGCTGATCCCTAACAAAAAGCTATCCTTGAGCGAGGGCGGTATCAACGTAAACGGCTTCAAGACCCTCGAGGAGGAGAGCTGGAACGGTCCGCTTTTCGCGGCGGTGGGTCAGCGGCACGGATTTGATCTTGATACACCTATTGAGAATTTTTCAAAGGATGCTTTTGATAAGCTCCTTTACGGTACGGGCGACGAGACCTATGACGTAGTCAGATATTTTGGCGGTGAGGCACATCGAAAGGCGGCGAAGTTCGAGGGTCTTATTCCCATGATCGAGCAGAGGATGCAGTACGGCATGACCGCCGAGTATTACGAGCAGTTCGTTGAGGAAGCGCCCTGTGAGCACTGCCACGGGCAGAGGCTTAACCCTATGTCGCTGGCGGTTACCGTGGGTGGGCTTAACATTCATGAGCTTTGCTCTTTATCGATCAAAAATGCCCTCGATTTCGTTAACTCACTTGAGTTGACTGATACCGAAGAAGCCATTGCGAAAGAGATATTAAAGGAGATCCGCGCTCGTCTTGGATTCCTTGTCAGCGTTGGACTTGATTATCTTACGATGTCTAGAAAGGCGGGCACTCTTTCGGGCGGCGAAGCGCAGAGAATTAGACTTGCTACGCAGATCGGTTCGTCGCTTGTGGGTGTGCTTTATATACTTGACGAGCCCAGCATCGGATTGCATCAGAGAGATAATTCCAAGCTGATCGCCACTCTCAAAAAGCTCCGTGATCTTGGCAACACGGTCATTGTGGTCGAGCACGATGAGGAGACCATGGAGGAGTCGGATTATATCATCGATATCGGTCCCGGGGCGGGTATTCACGGCGGTCACGTGGTGGCGGCGGGCACGCCCGATGAGGTCAAGGAGAATGCCGACTCGATCACGGGCGCGTATCTTTCGGGAAGAAAGAGAATTACCGTTCCCTCCGAGAGACGTGAAGGCAACGGAAAGCAGATCACCGTCAAGGGGGCGGCGGAGCACAATCTGAAGCATATCGACGTTACTATTCCCTTGGGGAAATTTGTCTGCGTCAGCGGTGTTTCGGGATCGGGTAAATCCTCTCTTGTTAACGGTATACTTTATCCTAAGCTGGCGCACGATCTCAATCGTGCTATCGCTTACCCCGGCAAGTGCGACGGTATCGAGGGCATTGAGAATCTTGATAAGGTCATTTGTATCGACCAGAGCCCTATCGGGCGCACACCGAGGTCAAACCCCGCGACCTATACAGGGCTTTTCACCGATATTCGTGATCTGTTTGCATCAACCAAGGACGCGAAAGCGAGGGGATATCTGCCCGGCAGATTTTCCTTTAACACCAAGGGCGGTCGATGCGAGGCATGTGAGGGCGACGGTGTGAAGTGTATCGAGATGCACTTTTTGCCCGACGTTTACGTCAAGTGTGACGTTTGCAAGGGAAGAAGATACAATGCCGACACCCTTGAGGTCAGATACAAGGGCAAGAACATTTTTGAGGTGCTTGATATGACGGTTGAGGAGGGACTTACCTTCTTCGACGGGCTGCCGAAGATAAAGAGAAAGCTTCAGACCCTTTACGACGTAGGGCTTGGATATATCAAGATCGGTCAGTCATCCACCACCCTGTCGGGCGGTGAGGCGCAGAGAGTGAAGCTTGCAACCGAGCTGTCAAAGCGCAGTACGGGAAAGACGATATATATTTTAGACGAGCCCACCACGGGTCTGCACACCGCCGACGTGGCGAAGCTGCTTGAGGTTCTGCAGAAGCTCTGTGACGGCGGCAATACGGTGCTTGTTATTGAGCATAATCTCGACGTTATCAAGTCGGCAGACCATATCATCGACCTCGGCCCCGAGGGCGGTGACGGCGGCGGAACTATCGTTGCCGAGGGAACTCCCGAGGAGGTCGCGACGGTTGAGGGATCTTATACGGGGCAGTATCTGAAGAAGTGGCTGAAGAGATAATAAAAATTGAGGCAGGGAGACCTTTTTGGGCTTCTCTGCCTACTTTTTTGATTGATTTTGATATTTTGTTTAAAAAATCTCGATTTTTATAGACAAAGGGCAAAAAAAGTGCTATACTATATGAAGAAACTCCGATGCGAGAAAAAGAGGAAGAAAAATGTTCGCAAATTATCACACTCACACCTACCGTTGCGGTCACGCGGCTAACTGTGAAGACAGAGCATACGTTGAAAAGGCAATAGAATTCGGCTTTTCTGAGCTTGGTTTTTCCGAGCATGCGCCCATGCCTTTTCCCGACGATCTGCCCAAGCAAAATCTTGACCGTCTCCTTGCCATGCGCATGAAAATGCATGAGACCGATGAGTATTTCAAGTCTGTGCTTTCCCTGCGCGAGGAATACAAAAACGATATAAAAATTCACGTCGGCTTTGAGGTCGAATACTTCGATTGCTGCTTCGATGCCTTCATCAATTACATCAAGGACTACCCCGTGGATTATCTGATCTTAGGTCAGCATTTCGGTGATCCTTATATGGATACAATACACTATTTCGGCAATCAGACCCACGACAACGGGGTTTTGAAGCATTACGTCGATCTTGTGATAAAGGGAATTGAGACGGGAAGGATCACCTACGTCGCCCACCCCGACCTGATCTTTTACCGACGCGCCATTGAGGTTTACGAAAATGAAATGTCGAGGCTGATCAAGTGCGCCAACGACCACAAGATCCCCCTTGAATTTAACTTCTACGGTATGCAGGACGTTAGAAATTACCCCACCTTCGCCTTTTGGCAGTTGGCGAATGAGATCGGCTGTGACGTGGTCTTCGGCAGCGATGCCCATACACCCGAAAATCTGCTGAATTCCTTTGCCTATAAGCACGCAAAGCAGCTGATAGAGACCCACCAAAATCTCAATTTCCTTGAGAGGGTTGAGTTTAAGCCGATAAGATAACCTTCCAAAATCAATTATAGAAGAAAAACGCCCAAGCGGTTTTCAACAATAATTATCCATTATTCATTTTTTACTATTCATTATTCATTAATTCATTATGCCACATCCATTTAAACATTTCAAAACGATTACGAAGCACCGTCACAAGGTGATACAGCATTGCTTTAAGGTGGGAATAGGCTGGCAAGGGCTTTTCCACGATCTGTCGAAATACTCCCCAACCGAGTTCATTCCGGGCGCGAAATACTATCTTGGTACAAAGAGCCCAAATGAAAAGGAGAGGGAGCTTTTCGGCTATTCTCTTGCTTGGATGCACCACAAGGGCAGAAACAAGCATCATTTTGAGTATTGGGTGGATCTCAACACCGAGACCAAGCGTTATGAGCCCGTGCCAATGCCTATGCGATACCTGACCGAGATGTTCTGCGATCGAGTTGCGGCTTGCAAGATCTATCGCGGCAAGGATTACACCGATTCGGCGGTGCTTGAGTATTTTCTTCGCGGAAACGCGAGAGCGAAGATGCACGAAAAGACGGCAGATCAGCTTGAAGAATGGCTCAGACTTCTTGCCGAAAAGGGTGAGAAGGAGACTTTTGAGTATATAAAGAGGGTTAATAAAGAAGCGAAGAAGCAGTAAACATAATGATGTTTTTGAGAAATTTTAAAAAGGAAGATGCTTCGGAATTGCAGGAATACGGATATTCGGATCTGTCCGCAGAACAAGTAGAAACGCTTATTTGTGATTGGAGCAAAAAACAATTCTATGGCAAGTATTTTGAGATGTTTGCCATTGTATCTGACGAAAAAATTGTGGGCACTATTTCGTTATATCAGCATTCATCGGAAGTCATATCGATTGGCCCCGAGATCTTTTGCGAGCACCGAAGAAAAGGTTTTGCCAAAGAAGCGATGATGCTTGCTTGTCAAATGGCAAGAGAAAAGGGGTTCAAAATAGTTTCGCAACAGATAAGGATCAATAATGCCGCAAGTATTGCGCTGCACCGTTCTCTCGGCTTTGAAACAAACGGATTTGTATATACGAATTCTAAAGGAAATCAAGTATCTATTTATTTGAAATGTTTGATATAAAAAGCAGATAATCGGCCGTTGAGATCGATTATCTGCTTTTGTTGTTCTTGTGAGAGGAGCCTAAATTATTCTGTGTTTCAAATTTTGATTTGTCGGTGAGATGCACTTTGCGATAGCCTCCCTCCGCGAGGGAGGGGGACCGCTTGCGGTGGAAGGAGCCTACGTGACAAAAAGCTTATATTTACTTCATTGCGACGCGTTCTCCCTCAGTCGCCTGCGGCGCCAGCTCCCTCCCGGAGGGAGCCTATCACGTAGTTCGCTTTACACCGCTAAATCGCAATTTGTTTACTTTTTCAAGAACAAAAGTCTATTATTTTTAACTGTAAATCTGTTTGCGGTGACTCCGCTTTCGCGGTCTGTCCAATTTTCCTTGAGAACTATCTCTTGGTCTTTGCCCGTAAGATTGCCTGCGACGAGGTGTTTTTCGTGGCTGACAAACATTGAAATATTCAGGTTTTCGGAAACGGGGGAGAGAATGTCGTCGCTTTCGGTGATCCCGATATAGGCTACGGTGTTTTCCTCAACCATTGGTTTATAAAGCTTCATATATTTACACCAAGTTGGGTAATCGCGTTCGTCATCGGGAATTGCAGACCAACGGCTATGAACGTAAGGTCCGTCGGGGTGCTCCTTGTTATATTCGTGAACATTTTTCTGAAAGATATATCCGCCACCCGGTTCTTTTCCGGGTGTGCAGTAAAGCGGTACGTCCTCGTCGATAACCCTGCCGCGGAGGGGTCTGCCGCATGAAGTCAGCAGAGGGAACTGAATGAAGGGAATGACCGCGGCGAAGAAATAGTCGGGGTCTTTAATTTTGGAGTGGACCTTGTCTGGGCAAGGTACTACGTAGAAGGGGTAGTTTTTGCCGATGCAGAGGTTGTCAGTGCTTTCTCCCTCGCCTATCCAGAGGTAGTCATAGACTTTATCGATACAGGGAGCAGGGGAGTTATAATTGATGTGGAGTTTATATATGCCGCCACGCTTTTTGACCTCGCCGTAGATCGTCGCAAGGAGATCTTCAAGCTCGGGATCGTAGCCGCCTCCGGCTACGTCGTCACGTTTGATATATTTGCCCCCGTAGAAGAAGGTGCTATCGGTGCCGTAGTCATTGTAGATTCCGTCGAAATCGTGGCGGTCAAGAACCGCAAAGGTCTTGGGAAGTATGAAATTTCGCCACTCTTCACTGCTTGCCGAGCAAACTCTGTATTGGAAGTGTGTGCCGGTTCTGCAATATAGAGAGCGGATTGTGAATTCTTCCTTGAAATCAGGGTCGAATTCGTGCAAAAATCCCGAGGAAATATAGGGAATGACCTTGATACCGAAGTCGTGGCAGAGTTTTATGAAATTATCGAGACCTCGGGGATCGTGGCTTGTGTATTTATCTGCCCCGAAGCGGCGGATATGGTCGTTCCATTCCTCGTGGAGCTGGATCAGCTGAACTCCGTTTTCCGCCATGTCCTTTATCATATTATAGTCGTATTCGGTGGGTTCGATTGAGAAGGGCGCGGGATAGTCGCCGAGGTGGTAGACCGCCTGGGCGGGGAGGTATTCGCCGATTCTGTGGCGGCGAGTGTATTTACGGTTGCCGAGCTCGGCGGATTTTATGTTTTCAATGCGAGCACGATGCTCTTCAAGGGTGAGATATTTCATTTTTTGCTCTCCTTCACGTTTTTTTGAGGCGCTAATTAGATTATAATTCTGAATTTAGAAAAAGTCAAGTTTTTTTGAAAAACTTGTACTTTGTTCCAGCTTTTTCGGAAGAAAATGAAGATAGCTTTCAAATTTTGATTTGTAGGGGGCGCAGAGGATGCGGTTTCCACCTTTTTTGAAAAAAAGGTGGGGCCAAAAAACTTCCCCGCAAAAAGGATTAAAATATAGCCATTTCGTTTTATAAAACCGTGAGGATTTTAATCTAAGCCTTACTGCTATCGTGTTGCAAGTTTAGTTGGAAACTCTTTAATCAAAAGAGTTTCCTATACACCCGAAACCCGATAGAAGATGAACTTTGATTCAAAT
>JAZKYL010000090.1:0-32795 GCA_045612105.1 Eubacteriales bacterium | reverse complement strand
AAAACCTTTTTAAGCAAAAGTTCCCTCCCTCCCCCCCGCCCCCTCCACCTTCAAAAACCTTTTGAAAAAGGAGTATGGGGAAATATAGTAAAATTTAAATTATTTTCGAAATTATTTAAGCTTCTTTCCGACAACTGCGGTAATACGCACGATAGCGGGGGAAAGAATGGTATTGATGAGGAACTCGACGAGAAAGTTAAGTCCCGCAAGACCTAAAAGTACGTACATTACAACGTTGGCACCGTCTGCCCAAGCGTAAAGTATGTCCTTGAAAAGCAGGAACATACCACAGACAAAAAGTCCGGTATTTACGATAGGTGCAGTAAGAGCTGCCACCACGGTTGCGACAAATTTTCTGCCCTCTCCTACCTTTTCAGCCTTGCCGCAGATAAGCTCGTAAAGCCAAGCGGGGACAAAGCCAGCCGCTGTTCCCTTTACAAAGCAGATCAGCGCGGTAAAGAATGGATTTGCGTTCCAAAGAATGTTTCCTCCGGGATCAAGGGCAACCATACAGTTTATCATTACGATAAGACCAAATGAAAAGCCAAGGATCGCGCCCGCTCTTTTGCCAAGCAGGATTCCGCCAACTACGACGGGGATCAGGGTAAGTGTGATGGACACCATTCCGCCGATGGGAGGAATAAGTGCGCTGACCATCTGCAAAGCGACCACAAGTGCTACAAGCAGAGCCAGCTGAACGATTCTGAGTGTCTTCTGTTTTGCTGAAGTTCTCATATTAAATTCTCCTTGAGGGAATTTCACCCTCTGCTGTCGTCTCAAAATGAGTACGGCGCTTAAAATTTATAATAATCGCGAAACTTACGTTTGCACGTTATTATCAAGGTTATTTTACAGTATTTTTATAAATCTGCGCCAAGCCCTTGAGGGTCAGGACGGGATCATATTCAAAGCTATGGCTGAGATTGCCCAAAATGGGATTACAATTCTCACCGGTGGCGAAAAGCCGAGTAAAACCGCTTTCGCACTTCATTTCTTTTTCAAATCGGTCTACAAGACCGTCTATCATAGCCGCCTGACCGAACATAACGCCCGAAATCAGCGACTCCTTTGTATTCTTGCCAATTGCTCGTGTAGAGCCCGACATCTCAATATTCGGCAACTGGGCGGTCTCTCTGTGGAGGGCGTCAAGTGACATTCCCACACCGGGAAGAATAGCGCCACCGACCACTTCCCTGTTTTTATTTATTGCAAAAAGAGTGGTAACGCTTCCCATATCGAGAATTATCGCCGCCTTTTCGCATTTTTCTTCCTTTAAGATCGACACTACCGCGCCTGCGTTTGCAACTATATCCGCGCCAAGCTCGGCTGGGTCGTCGATTTTAATAGCAAATCCCGTTTTCACACCGGGACCTACGATTATTGGTGTTTTGCCCGTCAAGGCAAGGATGACGTGACGCATCACGTCGTTTAACTGAGGAACAACGCTTGCCATAATAGCTCCGTCCACCGCCGCCGTATCAATTCCCGAAAAATCGAGTAATTGCTTGACCGTAACCGAATACTCATCGGCAGTTTTGCGCATATCCGCCGCGATCTTGAATTTCGCAACGGGTTCTGCCGCGCTTTCGTCAAAAACCGCAAAGGAAATATTCTCATTTCCCACGTTTGTCGCCAAAAGCATAGCGTTTCTCCTTTCTTTCTTTTTGTAGGGCTCTGCCCTACGACCCGCAAAGAAACTTTTTGAAAAAAGTTTCTTTGAACTTCAAAAACTTTTCAAAAAATCATTTTGGGTGCTGAACTCTTTTAGACAAAGAGTTCAGCACTCTATTTTAGTCTCAGTTTTACTAAGACCGACGAGAATTTGTGTCAGACAAGGCGCAACGGAGAGGGCAAGGCGAAGGCGTAGTTCTACCTACGTCGAGCCGCACTCGAGTAGCAACGCAGTATGACGCAAATTATCTAAGGTCGCCTTACTTCTTAAGCCAGGACATCATCTGGCGAAGCTCCGCACCGGTTTGTTCAAGCTGGTGTTCAGCTTCCAATCTACGGGTTGCAAGGAACTTAGCCTTGCGACCTGCGCTGAATTCCTGCATAAACTCGGAAGCAAATGTACCGTTCTGGATCTCATCGAGAACCTTCTTCATCTCCTTACGGGTCTCGTCGGTGATAAGTCTCTTACCGGTTCTGTAATCACCGTACTCTGCGGTATTGGAGATAGAGTATCTCATCTTTGCGAATCCGCCCTGGTTGATAAGGTCAACGATGAGCTTCATCTCGTGGATGCACTCGAAGTATGCCATCTCGGGCTCATAGCCTGCGGCAACGAGGGTCTCAAAGCCAGCCTTCATAAGCTCGGTTACACCGCCGCAAAGAACTGCCTGCTCGCCGAAGAGGTCGGTCTCGGTCTCTTCTCTGAAGCTGGTCTCAAGAATACCTGCGCGACCTGCGCCGATACCGCAAGCGTATGCAAGCGCGTAGTCCTTAGCCTTGCCGGTGTAGTCCTGATATACCGCGATAAGGGAGGGAACGCCCTTGCCCTCGAGGTACTGGGTTCTAACGGTGTGACCGGGGCCCTTGGGAGCTACCATGATAACGTCGATGTTCTTCTGGGGCTGAATGAATCCGAAGTGGATGTTGAAGCCGTGAGCGAACATGAGCACGTCGCCATCCTTCATGTAGGGAGCAACCTGAGCGTTGTAAATGTCAGCCGCAAGCTCATCGGGAACCAGCATCATAACGATGTCAGCAGCCTTAGCAGCCTCCTCAACCTCCATTACCTTGAAGTTGGGGTTCTTCTCTGCGAATGCAGCTGCCTTTGCCCAGTGACCGCTTCCCTTTCTGAGACCTACAACTACGTTGCAGCCGCTTTCAGCGAGGTTCATGGAATGTGCGTGACCCTGGCTACCGAAACCGATAACCGCAACTGTTTTGTCCTTTATAAGGGCGAGATTACAATCTGTGTCATAATACTTGTTGATCATTTTTTTGTTCTCCTTTGGAGTTTAATTATAGATTTTTAAATTTAAAACATTTTAATCGAAAACCGCTGGCGGTTTTCTTCCTTAACGCTCTGCTCTGCAGAGCATTTCACTCGCCGAAGGCGAATTTCACGTTTCGCTCTGCGAAACATTTCACGCTTTGCTCTGCAAAGCATTTCACTGTCATACGAATTGTCTCACAATTCGTATGACACGTCTCCTCGCTCCATAGCAATCGCTCCCGAGCGGCAGGACTCGACAACCGCGAAATCCTTGGTGTCGTCGATAAATCCGTCGATTCTATGGGGCGTGTCGGTAAGCTCAATTACGATGCAACCGCTTGTTCTGTCAACCACTCTCGCACCGTAGATATCGACAAGTCTTTCAAGCTCGACGACGTCGGTCTTCTTACCGTCGAACTTGATGAGCAATATCTCGCGGATAAGGCTGAAGGAGGGCTCAACCGAGAAGATAAGCTTGGTCTCGATCAGCTTTCCCGTCTGCTTGATGATCTGATTATAGGTCTTTTCGTCACCCGTAGTCATAATGGTGAGTCTTGAGATCTTTTCGTTCTCGGTGGGAGAAACCGTAAGAGAATCGATGTTGAATCCACGCTGCATGAAAAGCGAGGAAACTCTCGCAAGCACGCCCGCGTTGTTTTCAACGAGAAGTACCATACATCTTTGTTTCATAAGTATTCCTCCTCTCTTACTTGAAAATGGTCTCATGAACGGTTTTGCCGCCGGGGATCATAGGAAGAACCTTTTCCTCGCGGTCGACCACGCACTCTATCCATACGGGACCTGTCATGGTCATCGCTTCCTTCATAGCCGCCTCGAACTCCGCGGGGGTCTCACAGTGGAAGCCGTGACCGCCAAATCCCTCGATGACTTTCTTATAGTCGGTAACTCTCTCGGGCTCGCTGGAGGAGAAGCGTCTGTCATAGAACGCGCCCTGCCACTGACGAACCATTCCGAGAACCGAGTTGTTGAATATTACGGTAATTATGGGAACGTTATAGCTGACGGCGGTGCAAGCCTCGTTCATATTCATATGGAAGGAACCGTCACCCGTAAAATGAACCACGGGGACCTCAGGTCTTGCTATCTTCGCACCGATTGCCGCGCCGTAGCCATATCCCATAGTACCAAGACCGCCGCTTGTAAGGAAATTCCTCGGCTGCGTGTGCTTTAAGAACTGCGCCGCCCACATCTGGTGCTGTCCTACGTCGGTAACGTAGACCGCATCCTCGCCCGCGATTTCGCAAGCCTTTTCAACTATATAATGAGGCTTCAGCTCGGTCTCGCTCTGCTCGGGAACGTAGTCCTTCTTCTTCCACTCGGCAACCTGATTCTGCCAAGCATCGCGCGACTGAGGCTTGATATATTTCAGAAGCTCGGTAAGAACCTCTTTAACGTCGCCTACGATGCTGTAATCGGCGATAATATTCTTGTTGATCTCACTGGGGTCGATATCGATATGTACAAGCCTTGCGTTGTGCGCGAATTTGTCGGGGTTAAGAGTTACTCGGTCACTGAATCTTGTACCGATGGCAAGCATTACATCGGCTCTGTTTGCCGCTGCGTTTGCGCTGTAGCAGCCGTGCATTCCGATAAGACCCAGGTTATGCTTCTCGCCATATCCCAACACTCCTGCCGCCATAAGGGTATATGCCGCGGGGATATCCGAGGCTTCGATAAGCTGACGAAGCTCATCACCCGCTTCGCTGATCCTGACACCGCCGCCGAAGTAGATAAAGGGGCGCTCACTTCTGTTGATAAGCTCGGCGATCTCCTCTATATCTCCGGTAATGCCGTCACTCTTCTTGGGGGTGACGGGGGGCTGAGGCTCGTACTCGGTGGTCGCCGCCGTAACGTCTTTTGGAATATCGATAAGCACGGGACCGGGTCTGCCGCTTGCCGCGATCTCAAAAGCGCGGCGGATAGTGTCGGCAAGCTCCTCAACCCGTCTTACGACGAAGTTGTGTTTGGTAATAGGCATGGTAATTCCCGCGATATAGACCTCTTGGAAGCTGTCCGCTCCGATGAGGGCATTTGGAACGTTGCCTGTGATAGCGACCATAGGCACGCTATCCATATAAGCCGTTGCGATACCGGTAACAAGGTTGGTAGCGCCGGGACCGCTGGTGGCGATGACCACTCCGGTCTTACCCGTGGCTCTGGCATAGCCGTCTGCAGCGTGCGCCGCGCCCTGCTCGTGGGCGGTCATATAGTGTGTCAGCTTGTCACGGTACTTGTAGATGGCATCATAGATGTTAAGGACCGCGCCTCCGGGGTAACCGAAGACGGTATCCACACCCTGCTCAAGTAAAACGTTGACAAGTATCTCGGAACCGTTTAAAATCATGTGTTTACCTCCTGTGGAAAGAAATTTTTGGGGGTAAGCGGTAGCTTTTGGCATTTTGAGGGTAAATAAAAGCAAAAAAACCCATGCCTCTCAAAAAAAGAGACAAAGGTTCAAAAAACTCTCTGCGGTACCACTCTTATTGAGGTCTTCGACCTCCGCTCTGCTTTTACCTATCAGTAAAACGTCTTGATAACGGGGACTTCCGTTCGCTTCTACACAGCCGATGAAATTTATCGGTCTTCGGGCGACTGCTCGGGGAGGAGATTCACTCGCGTATCCTATCGGCTCACACCTACCGCCGATTCTCTGTAAGGCTCTTGCGAATTACTGATTCCCTTCATCGCATTTGAAAAATATACATTGATTGTATCACAAAAGTATTTGTTTGTCAAGAAAAAACTCAAATTTTTTTCATCTAAATATATATTATATACGCTTTTCACAAAATCGCGCGTAAAAACCGCACACAATATGGCATTTTAGCCAATTAAAGCGTTAAAAAATTCCAAAGGAAGGCCGTTTTCGACCTTCCTTCAAAACTCAGAATTCTATCAAATCTCGGCTATTACTTCGACCTCGACGAGAACGTTTTTGGGCAACTGCTTTGCCGCAACGCAGGAGCGAGCGGGCTTGCCCACAAAGTACTTACCGTAGACCTCGTTGAATGCGGCGAAATCTGCCATATCCGAGAGGAAGCAGGTGGTCTTGACCGCATTTTCGATGCTTGTTCCCGCCGCTTCAAGAACGGCGCAGAGGTTCTTGCAGACCTGCTCGGTCTGATCTTCGATGGTGGTGGCTTCTACGGCACCACTGGCGGGGTTGATGGCGATCTGTCCCGAAGTGAAAACGAGATTTCCAACCTTCATAGCTTGACTGTAAGGACCTATCGCGTCAGGCGCGTTTTTCGTATATATTTTTTCCATGATTTTGTTTTCCTTTCAATATTTTGTAAATTCAAATCTTAATTTATCAAACCAATTTATATCCTGCGTCGGACAAAGCCGCTTCGATCTGCTTAATATGCTCGTGATTTCTGGTTTCGAGGACGATTCGGAGGTAACAACCGTTGATATCCATCGTCTCGCTTGCTCTTTCGTGGTGGATCGAAATGACGTTCGCGCCAAGACCCGCGATGATCTCGGAAACACCGAGAAGCTGACCCGGCTTATCCATAAGCTCGACGCAAAGTGTATAGTTTCGTCCGCTCATCAAAAGACCGCGCTTGATTACTCTTGAGAGAATCGTTACGTCGATATTACCGCCCGAGACCACGCAAGCCACCTTCTTCCCCTTGATGGGAAGCTTATTGAACATAACCGCCGCCACGGAAACCGCTCCCGCACCCTCGGCGATCATCTTGTGCTGCTCGATAAGCGCAAGAATTGCAGAGCTTATCTCGCCCTCGGTGACGGTGACGATCTCGTCCACGTACTCGGAGCAGAACTTGAAGGTATTTACACCCGGCTCCTTGACGGCAATTCCGTCAGCGATGGTGGAAACTCCGTCAAGTCGTTCCCTCTTACCGCTCTTCACCGAATTGTGCATACTGGGCGCGCCCGCCGCCTGAACTCCATAAACCTTGATATCGGGCTTCAGGTGCTTTGCCGCATAAGCAATTCCCGAGATAAGTCCGCCGCCGCCCACAGGAACGACGATAGCGTCCAGATCCTTTATTTCATTAAGTATTTCAATACCGATAGTTCCCTGTCCCGCTATGACGTTTTCGTCGTCGAAGGGGTGGACGAAGGTATATCCCATCTCGTCGCGAAGCTCAAGAGCGCGATTGTAGGCATCGTCGTAAACGCCCTTGACCATCACCACCTCGGCTCCGTAGCTCTTGGTCGCCTCGACTTTGGAGATAGGAGCACCGTCGGGCAGACAGATAACCGCCTTGATGCCGTATTTCTGCGCCGCAAGAGCGACTCCCTGAGCGTGGTTGCCCGCCGAGCAGGCAATTACTCCCTTAGCCTTTTCTTCCTCGCTGAGCTGAGAGATCATATATCCCGCACCGCGCACCTTAAATGATCCCGTCACCTGCAGGTTTTCCGCCTTCAGATACATCTCGCACTCGGGATTTATTTTCGATTTTATCAAAGACGTTTCTCTTACTACGTCACGAAGCACGTACGCCGCATGGTAGATCTTATCCAGTGTTAACATACTTTTTTCCTCCATATCACGCCTCGCTCGCGAGGCATTTCACATTCGCGAAGCGAATATTTCACGCTCTGCAAAACAGAGCATTTCACGTTTGGCTCCGCCAAACATTTCACTTTTTTCGAAGCTTCCGCTTCGAAAAAATAAAAAAGCCCGTCTCCCAAAGAGACGAAGCCCAAATAACTATGGTTTCGCTATACCACTCTTTCACTAAAACCGTACCTTATAATACGTCTTTCTTTAACGCAGAAACTACGCGTCGGTCTACTCGCTTACGCTTTGGGCGACGGGCTCCGAGGTGATTTAATACCGCCTGCCCTGCCGTCTCGCACCGTCCGACGGCTCTCTGCAAGGGTTTTCGGGGTATCGCTCCTCATCAACGCTTTAGTTAATTATAATATTATTTGTGTGTCTTGTCAATATCGGATTTATAGAAATGATTTTCCTCGAAAACAACTTTTTTGTTTATTTTTCACAAATTCGATATAATAAAATTTTTCGCAAAAAGTTTAAAATTGTGTTGAAAAAACCAAATAATTGTGATATAATTAAATTTGTATTGTTGTAGAGGAATCGAGGTGTCTCCTATGTGTAAGATCGGCTTTGATAACGACAAATATCTTGAATTGCAATCCAAGCATATCCGAGAGAGAATTGCTAAATTCGGCGGCAAGCTCTATCTTGAGTTTGGCGGCAAGCTTTTTGACGACTTTCACGCGTCGCGTGTTCTACCCGGCTTTGCTCCCGACTCGAAGCTACAGATGCTGCTTCAGCTGAAGGATGATGCCGAGGTTGTCATCGTCATCAATGCGGCTGATATTGAGAAAAACAAGGTAAGAGGCGACCTCGGTATCACCTACGACCTGGACGTTTTGCGCCTTATCGACGCATTCAGAAGCGTTGGACTCTACGTTGGAAGCGTAGTGCTTACAAGATACGAATCCCAGCCCTCGGCTCAGATATTTGCAAACAAGCTTGAGAGCCTCGGTGTCAAGGTCTATCATCACTACTCTATCCCCGGATACCCCTATAACGTTGAGGGCATCGTCAGCGAGCAGGGCTACGGTAGAAACGAGTATATTGAGACCGAAAGAAAGCTTGTCATCGTCACCGCCCCCGGTCCCGGAAGCGGAAAGCTGGCAGTATGTCTCTCACAGCTTTACCACGAGAACCTTCGCGGAGTCAAGGCAGGATATGCAAAATTTGAGACCTTCCCCATCTGGAATATTCCCCTCAAGCACCCCGTAAATCTCGCTTACGAGGCGGCGACCGCAGACCTTAACGACGTAAATATGATCGACCCCTTCCATCTTGAAGCTTACGGAGCAACTACCGTTAACTACAACCGCGACGTTGAGACCTTCCCCGTTCTTGAAGCAACCTTTAAGAAGATATACGGCACCTCACCCTACAAGTCTCCCACAGATATGGGTGTAAATATGGTTGGAAATTGCATTTTCGACGACGAAGCCTGCCGTGCGGCATCCAAGCAGGAAATAATTCGTCGTTATTATGCCGCTCTCTGCGAACAAAAAGAGAATATGAACACCTCCGGAACCGACGTGGTAGGAAAACTTGATCTGCTTATGCAACAAGCCAACATCACGGTACACGACCGTCACGTGGTGGCAGCGGCAAACGCTAAAGCTGAAGCTACAGGAGCACCCGCGGCGGCTATGGAGATGCCCGACGGCACAATACTGACGGGTAAGACCTCATCACTTCTCGGTGCCAGCGCAGCACTCATTCTTAATGCTCTCAAATATCTTGCGGGAATTGACGACGAGGCACAGCTGATCTCTCCCTCGATAATCGAGCCTGTTCAGCACTTGAAGGTCGATCACTTGGGTAACCGCAATCCCCGTCTTCATATCGACGAGGTACTTATTGCTCTTTCTATCAGCGCGGTAACCTCCCCTCAGGCGGCACTTGCTATGGATCAACTGGACAAGCTGAGGGACTGTGAGGCTCATTCCTCTGTCATTCTCTCTATGACCGACAGTCGCACGTTTAAAAAGCTGGGAATCAACGTTACCTGCGAACCTAAATATCAGGTTAAAAAGCTTTATCACGCAAAATAACAAGTTAGAGACCGATGCAAAACCGCATCGGTCTCTGTTTTTGATGATGATAAATCAAAATTTGAAATCAGCGTTGTTTGATCTTTTCCGTGGGAGTAACTCCCACTTTTTTCTTAAAGACTTTGGAAAAATACAAGGCATCGGAAAATCCGCTTGCGGCAGCGATATCACGCACCGAGTCCCATCCATCCTCGATAAGCCTCAAGGAATAGGATATTCTTTGACGGTTAACGTACTGATTGAAGCCAAGTCCCATATTCTTTTTGAAAAGTGAGGACAGATACTTTTCGGTATATGAAAATATCGATGCGACGGAACCTAAAGTCAATGACGGCTCTCTGTAGTGATTGTCCACGTACTGACAGACCATTTCAAACATCGTGTTGCCGTTTTGCTTCAACTCAGATGTCTCCGCTTCACCGCCAATAAAAGAGAGAGTATAAAGTAAGACGGATTCCGAAAGAAAATCCGCATTTGTCGCGTTAAAGCGAGAAATTGCAGAGAACCAAAATTCCGACACCTTATCAAATCCTCGGAACACCGGCTTCTTGATACTGATACCAAGTCTTTCAAACATTTTGGGAACACAGGAGCCGAAAAAACTAATGTACATATATCTTATAGGCTTTTCGCTTTCAAGATCGTAGGGGCAACCGGGATATCCGAAAAAAAGGTCTCCGACCTGTATGCTATGCTCCCCTCCCGCCATTTTCAGTACCGCTTCGCCGTCTGTCAGCAAAAACAGATAGTAAATCGGGCGCAAAAAGGGTTGCGGCAGAGTGTGATGCTCGGTCTCATAGACAAAATGCACGGTCTTCAGATCATCGGTATAATCCTTGGCAGGAATAAACCTGCAAATGCTCTCACTCACGCTACCCACCTCTTTTCTTTTTGAACTTTATATATAATATTACAACATTTCGCGAAAAAAATCAAGGACTTTGGGGTTTTTTCCTTAAATTTGCGTAAAAATTCCATTTACAAACCATCTGCCTTGTGCTACAATTTAATCGACGTAATATATTAAGGTAACAAATTCATTTGATACAAGGGGGGAAAACGAGTGAAAAAAGCGTTTTTTTATATTGACGACGTTATCTGGCTCTTTCGCGATCTGGCAAGACAGCGACCAAAATCGATTTACGACAATTCATTTTTGAAGGTACTTAAGGAAGCGCACGACCGCTATGGTATGAAGGTACAGCTCAACGTCTTTCTTCGCACCGATTTTTACTACGGCAACGATGAATTCAAGCTTTCGGAAATGCCCGACTGCTATAAGGACGAATTCGATTCCGCATCGGATTGGCTGAAATTCGGCTTCCATTCAAAACAGGAATTCCCTGACTATCCTTACGTTAACGCGACCTACGGTGATGTCAAGGCAAATCTTGACGAAACGAAAGCCGAGGTAATGCGCTTTGCGGGAAAGAATTCGTTTGCATACGCAACCGTACCGCACTGGATGCCTATCAGCAAAGATGGATGCCGCGCCCTTTACGACGGAGGCATCAAGATAGTAAGCGTTACTATCGGCGAAAGGAGACCATATAACGGAGACCCTTCTATCCTTCCTTACGGTCACGCTTTCAGACTGCTTCACAACAGGCAGCCCGAAACCGAGCTTTATACCAGGCGCACCCGTGACGTTGCTATCACCTCGTCGATCTGCGCCTATAATCACATTACCGAAGATGAGCTTGAGCAAACGAAAGACAATTTCAAATATATAACGGATAAAGAGATAGGCATTGGCTTTAAAAAATTCAGCATTGGTCCCTGTCTCAATCTTTCTACGCTTGACGAGCTTGAAAAGGAGTTTGCCGAAAAAGGCATAGGCTCGGAATATTTCGGTTACGGAACACACGAGGAATACTTCTATCCCGACTATTTTGCGTACCAGCCCGACACCGCCGACAAGATACTCAAGGCGGCAGAGATAGTACACAGAAACGGTTACGAATATTTCTTCGTTGAGGAAATAGTAAAATAAAAGAGTCGGAGCAAGCAGAGCCTGACGACAAACGCAGCTCTCCCGACCGACACCTGGGATCACAAAATGAATTCACGACACGAAAGGAATATGAAAATGGACAAAAAAATCGTAAAATACGGTGTAGTTGGACTTGGCAGAGGCGCCGACGTTGCCGCAGAAGGCATCGGAATGGAGGGCGCGAAGCTCTGCGCCGCCTGCGATTATAATCCCGAAATACTTGAAAAAGCAAAAAAGAAATTCGAAGACTTAGGACTTACCGACTGTGTCTACTATTCCGACTACGACGAGATGCTGAAAAGCGACATCGACGCGGTCATCGTAGCCACTGAGGCGATATATCACGTTCCGATCGTTAAAAAGGCTATGGAGGCGGGCAAGCACGTGCTCAGCGAGATACCATCCATCAATACTCTTGAGGAAGCTCGCGAGCTGAAGAAGATCGTTTCTTCTCATCCTGATCTCATCTATATGGCAGGCGAAAACTGTTGTTATTGGGCTTTTATCGAAACCTGGAAAAAGATGCGCGAGCAGGGCGATTTTGGCGAGATAGTTTACGCCGAGGCTGAGTATCTTCACGCCCGCGCGCCCGAGACCTTCTCCCCCGACAACTATCCCCGCAATCATTGGAGAGGATTTAACCCCGCAATCAAGTACATCACCCACGAATTAGGCCCTCTGCTCTACATAATGGACGACCGCTGCGTCAGCGTTACCTGCTTTGAGCCGGATGTGCTTTACAACCCCTACTTCCCCGAAAGAAAGGAAAACGGAGTTGCGCTTATCAAAACGGCAAAAGGCGCGGTTATCCGCATCTTTATCTGCTTTGGCGCGTATGTTCATTACGACCACAACTTCCGTCTTACCGGCACTCGCGGCAACATATACACCGACCTCAAGGTGGACGTAAACCGCGCTCACTCTCTGGCTACCCTTCACAGCGTGCCCGACTCCTTCTATAAGAAGATAGACATCCCCGTCACCACGGTATACGAGGGTGAGGACGCAAGCGCGGGTCACGGCGGAGCCGACAAGAAGATGCTTGCCGACTTTATATCCTGCGTGGCGGAAAATCGCAAGCCTATTCTTGACGTGGATTTCGGAATCAATATGTCTCTTCCCGGAATCCTTGCTCACGAAAGCGCAGTCAAGGGCGGTATGCCTATTGAGATTCCGCAGTTCTAATATAAAAATGCTCGGTTCAAACGAACCGAGCATTTTTGTTTGATTAATTAAGCATTTTTCTTGCAACGTGTCTTCTTGACGGGCTTTTCTTCTGCCTCGCACTCTGCCTTCTTCGCGCAGGGCTTTCTTGTTGCCTTAACAACAAGCTTCTTCAGCTCTGATGCCTTTTCAAGGTCGCCCTCGATGGCGAAAATGCCGTTTTCAACTGCCTTGTCGTATCCGAGTCTACCGCCCATAACGCGTACGATATCCTTGCAGGATGCGGTAAGGGTAGCATCGTGGTCTACGTAATCGTAGGGCTCAACGTAAAGCTGACCGTCCTTGACCTCGATATACATAATGCCGTTTGCATCCTCATCGTTGAGGTTCACCTGAATTGCAAGGTGACCCTGAACCTCGGCGGGATTGGACTTTTCCATTGCCGCCTTGATCTTTTCATAAGCTTCGATAAATGTCATTTTTATTTCCTCAATTTCTTTATTTTTTGCCTTCAATAGTATACTATAAAAGTGGATGATTGTCAACAAAAACTTTTTGTCAAAAAAACCGAAATTTTGCAAAATTTCGTTTTTTTGCATATTAATATTGGTTATTCCTCGAGAAAAACGCGTTTGATGGCTTCAAGATACCCATAGCCGTAAACGTTATCGGGGATAAGGTAGCTTGTCTCGGTCCACTCGTTCCAGCTATTGACGGTAATAAGGGGAGCTTTCAGGTTCGGGTGGGTATCCACGTACTCCTTCGCCATACGCAAGCCCTCCTCAAACATCTCGGGGGTATTTCCCTTGCAGACCACGTCAACGTAGGTCTTAAATCTGGGGTTGTTATCCCAACCGATGGAGACGTGAGGATAGTAAGGCACGGTATAATCTCTGTCCATTCTCGCATACTCGTTTCTCATTATCTCGAGAATCTCCTTGTAATGGCGGTTCATTACGCAAATATGGACGAATTGATAGTTAGTCACGCTGTCAAAGCCAAGGGCGGGAACGATATCCTTGGTGGACAGTGTACACTCTGAATCCACGCCGCTGACGTTTGTGATCCTCTCTCCCCAGCCTGTCAGCTGAAGATGAAGCCCCTTGTGCCCCGCCTTGACTGTTTCGGCGCGAAAATACTCAAGTGCCTCCAAGGTCTTTTCCATACCGCCAAGACCTTTGACCAGATTTGCCACGTCATAGATCATAAACACGGGCTCGCCGTCGATCTTGTAGTAATTGGGGCGCGAGAAATACTTATCGATAACTCTGTGAACGACTTTATCAAATTCTGTTCTGTCCTGAGCCCCCTCCCAAACGTTGACGGGGTTCGTCCAGACCGTGTCGGAAAGCCGCTTGTCCCAGGTATAGTTTACGTCGTGATTCGCCCACATTAAGAAGAATTTCATTTTTTCGTTGTTCTTCGCGCCGAGAAAGCCCTCGTTAAGGCAATTTTCAAGATAGGGGCGGTGATCGTACCAGTACCAATCGTAGATAAATACGTTTACTCCGTGCTTCGTTGCCTCCTCGATCTGGAATTCCATAACGGAGGGGTCGGCTTCGTCCTGATAGCCCCAGAGCGGTTTTCGGTCCCACTTATATTCGGGGGTGTCAACTACGCAATCACGCACCGTCTGCCATTCTCCGATGCCCTCAGGCCAGAATATTCTCGATCTCATATCCCTTCCCGTGTACGCAGGCCAGATATATGCGGCGATATCGTATTTTTGCATATCTGCTCTCCTTAACCTTAGTATTGAATCTTCTTTTGCTTGGGCTTTGTCAGATTGTAGCTGTCCTCAAGCAACTTCAAAATCGTTGAATCCTTCAGGCTTCCGTCAAGCAGAACGCTCGACCAATGGACCTTATTCATATGATAGGCAGGGGTTATTGCCGGATAAAGCTCGCGCCATATAATGCCGTCCTCGGGGGTGTGCTTGACGTTGATAAAATATTTTCCGTCTCTCTCAAGGACGAAGGCAAAAACCTTGCGGTTTCCCTTGTGCCTCATAGCCGCCCACACACCCTCGTCAAAGGGATAGTCCTCATATGCACCCGCAAAGGTCAAACAGAGGTCTATGGCTTCTCTCTTTTCCGTCATAGCTTTTCGATAGTAATGCTAACGCTGACCTCGCCCTCGCCAACGGCTCTGAAGCGGTGATATTTACCGTTACGGTTGCAGATATCCTCTTTTACGTCAAATATCTGTCCGTTTGTTTGGTATGTGCAGGCAAAGCCCTTGTATTCAACGGTCATAACCGAGCCCGCAACCCGAATATGGCTCTTTTCAACGCCGTCAAAGGCAAATGCGGGGATCTCGATGCCTACCTTGTCGGCATCGGCTCTGGCGGTAATCGTAACTCCCTTTTCGGACACTGTGACAGTCTCATTTGTCGATACGTCACCTATGCGACAGGTGAGAGATGCATAGCACTCCTTGTCTCTCGCTTCAAATTCGTCGACGGTGTAGACACCGTGAGAGCCAAGGTGTACGGTCTCACCAATAAGGCAGGAGGAGCAAAGCGAGAGGCTGTGCCAGTTCTTGACCTCTGTGACATAGCTGGGGTGATCGCCAAATCCCGAGGAAAGGCATATCTGCGGAGGTGCGCCGAGCTTCTGAACTCTGCCCACGCCCGAGCCCTCGTAATGCTTGTCGGAGTCGGTCTCGATCTCGACGAAATAGCCGCTCTTATTGAGAAAATACTTGTGGAACTGATCGCTTGTCTGCGCCACAAAGCCGCCCTCGATTGCGGGGCAGGTCTCGGCTTCCTCTACCGAATCATCGGCGTAAAGATAGGCAACGTAAGCCATAGAAGCGGCGGTTATCATATATTTATCGAAATAAGCGTAAGGCTCACAGCCGATCTTGCTCTCGATTGAATAGCGGTTCTTGACGTGCTTCATAGGTGCGGCATCCAACCAATAAAGGACGTTTTCTGCCGCCAAGCGCGCCGCTCTCTTGAACTGTCCCGCTTTCTTCATATCGCCCTTCTTGGCAAAATAGGTGGCGTAAAATTCAAGCAGCGCCGCCTCGGTGCATTCGTTGTGCATAAACTGCGCGCTTCTGCCGCCAAAGGGAATCTCTCCCGTGACCGATTGCATCTTCAGAGTCAGGTCTGCCGATTTTTCAAGAGCTTCAATTATAGCCTCGCGGTGTCTGCCCTCGTAGCCAAAGTTTATAAGGAAGGCGAAAAGAAGTCTCGGTACGTAGTCGTAAAGTATGGGATAAACGTACTCCTTATATGCGGGCTGGTGGTGGTGAGGGTCTCTGTACATTCCGCACTCGTCGAAATGAAGGATCTGGGTGGCGATCTGAATGTCCATATATTCCTCAACGTCCTCTTGCTTTACAAAGCCGCCCCAAACACGGGCATACTCGCTAACCGCATTGAAAAGCGTCCAGTTACCGATAAGCTGATCGGGCTTTTGCGCTATACAATCGTAGCATTTCCAGGGGTCAAGTCCCGCGATGGCAGACTTCCACTCGCCAAGCTTCTCTTCGCCGACGATTCCCACCTTCTCGACGGCAAGCAGGCAGGTGACAACCTCTCTGACCGAGAAATCGTTTGCCGCGTGAACCTTGGGCATCTGAAGGCAGCAAAGATCCATAAGATCGATGAAAAGAGGCAAAAGATCTTCGTGTCTGCCGTGGCAGATCAGAATGCCGAGGTTGGACGCAAGACGGGGAAAGCCGTGCTCGGTAAGCCCCTCTTTCTTGACTCTCTCATAGTAGTCGGCTATCTGCTCTTTTGTGTAGGACTGAAACGCTCTGTCCATTATTTCAATGTAGGTATTTTTCATTGTCAATCTCCTTTAATATTTGTTATTCTTCGCCCTTAACGGTTAAATCGTATACAAATCCCTCAAAGGCGGGAGCTGAGACGTACTGCATTCTGCCAGGCGAAACAAAGCCTTTTTGAGAATAGTGGATATGTCCCGCTAAAACGGCGGCAATAGGGCTGTCCTCTGACTTAATTAAATTGCAAAATTCGTGTACCGTGGGACTATCCTCCGCAAGACTTCCTATCATAAACGATGGTCCCCATATCTTCAGCACTCTCGGGGCAAGCTCCTCGGCGCAGATCGGGATATGCATCAGAAGAATGATCGATATTTCCCTTTCCTTAGCCTCCGCGCAAGCTTTTTTCATTCTTTCAAGCTGACTCTCGGTAATATCTCTCGTTGAGTTCTCCACCGCGACAACGAGAAGATCTCCGAGATCCATCACCTGAAAAGAGGGATCTCCCCCCATCATGTCGGTATAAAGATAGTAATAAGCTCTGTAATCGGGAATGCTTTCTACGTAGCTTGCGCCCTCGTGGTTTCCAAAAGCGTACAGAGTATCGATTCCATCGTTTTTCAAGGCAGTAAGTCTGCCTCCCAGCCAATCGGCGGTCGCTTCATCTTGATAGTCCACCGCATCACCTGCTATAAGCAGAGCATCGGGATGAACGTATCTGACATATTTCAGCATTTCTACAAAAGATTCCGTGGACGTAAGCACGCCAAGCGACCAGCGTTTTGCCTGTTGTTCCGCCAAAGCTCTTTCGGCATCGGATGCATTCTCGCTTGCTACGGCTACGTGCGCATCGGATATATGCAAAAAGCGGTAATTCCTCTTAACTCCCTTTGCCTTTATTTCTATGCGCTCGGGGCGGATGAAGCTTTCGTTATAAGGTAGTTTTTCCATTTTTTCTCCTTTCAAGAAAGGGGGTGTTTAAATTTTGATTTATCGGCTGGTTTAATGGCGCAGATTTACGCGGTAAGGCTCCCTCTGGGAGGGAGCTGGCGCGTTAGCGACTGAGGGAGAATGCGTTGCGGTGAAATAATTTTCACTTCATTGTCCCGCGGGCTCCTTCCGTCACGCTACGCGTGCCACCTCCCTCGCGGAGGGAGGCTTTCTTTAGCAATCGCCTCACCTATAAATCGTGAATTTCCGTCATCAAAAATCAGGTGTATATTTTTTGCTCGCCGAATCAACTCCTTGGAAATAGCCCTCAAAGCCAAGAGAATCGGCGACCTTCATCACGCTGTCATATTCGAATTTCGTCACTCTGCGGCAGAGGTTTTTATACTTGCAATTGCCCCCATCCACGTAAAAATCGGGGGTATATTGACTCATAAGGCTCAAAATAAGCGAATCCGCGCCAAAATTATCCGCTATATGCTTCAAAACGGCAATCGAATCGGCTCTGTGGCTCGGCAGAACGAGATGGCGGACAAGAGTTCCGCCTATAAGCTTCCCTTTTTCGTCAAAAGTCGGCTTTCCCGTCTGACGGAGCATCTCGGAAAGGGCGGCGGTAGCGACCTCGAAATAATCGGGCGCGGACGAGTAGGATTTGGCGATCTCACCGTCAAAATATTTGAAATCGGGCAGGTAAACATCAACGAGACCGTCCAGCATTTTTAAGCTGTCGACCTTTTCGTAGCCTCCGCTGTTCCAGACCACTGGAAGGGTCAATTTCGGCTTTATTCTTCGCAAAAGCGCGGCAAGACTTTCGGTATAATGGGTGGGTGTGACAAATTCAATGCACTCGGCGCCCTGCTCCACAAGAGCAAATATCGTCTTTTCAAGCTCGCCGTCGGTCATTATCTCGCCCTTATCTCCGCGGCTGATCTCACAGTTCTGACAAAAAACGCAACGGAGATTACAGCCCGAGAAGAAGATAGTTCCCGCACCGCTCTCGCCGGCAATACAGGGCTCCTCCCATTTATGAATCATTGTTTTCGCTACCAAAAAGTCCTCGGGAGCGCGACAAAAGCCAAGCTTGCCCGATGAACGGTCGACACCGCACCCACGGGGGCAGATATTACACTCCACGTCGGCTCTCCTTTCGTAATTTCTCCGTTTTAATTATAGCATTGCCGAAAAACAAAGTATATAAATTATTTCTTGAGAAATAATACTATTTTTCGGTAATTGTTCAACCAACGGCTATATCTTTAAAATAAATATATCATTATAAATCAAAAAAGTCAATAGAAATCACAAATTTTGGCTACAAAACATCTATAAAATGTCTTGATTTCCCTCAAAAACTGTGATAAAATCAAATCAATGCTAAAGCATACCGAATTTGACATACTGAAAGGGGACATCGGATATGAGATATATAAAAGCAGACATAAACGCTAAAAAAGGACTTCTTAACCGCTATTTTTCAAAGTGCATCGGTGCGGGACGCGCTGCCGAGGTGATGCGGCACGAGGCATACAAGCAGCTTCGCACGGTTCAAGAGGAGTGTCCCTTTGAATACATTCGCTTTCACGGTCTTTTCCACGACGAGATGGGTCTTGTAAACCGCCGTCCCGACGGCAAACTTTTCTTTAATTTCCAATATATCGACATTCTCTTCGATTCCCTGCTTGACATCGGCATCCGCCCCGTAGTCGAGCTTGGTCTTATGCCCGGAGAGCTCCGCAGCGGAGACAACACCGTATTTTGGTGGAAGATGTACAACACTCCCCCCAAGGATATTGAGGAGTGGGGTCAGGTGGTCGAGGCTCTCGTCCGTCACGTAACGGCAAGATACGGCAAGGCCGAGATAGATAAATGGTTCTTCGAGGTCTGGAACGAGCCCGATCTTGACAGCTTCTTCCGCTCCGATGACAGAATGAACGACTATTTCAAGATATATGAAAGCTCGGCACGCGCCGTAAAGAGAGTTGACGGCGACTACAAGGTAGGCGGCCCCGCAACGGCAGGACTTCGCTGGATCCCCGAATTTATCGCCTTTTGCCGTGAAAAAAGCGTTCCTCTCGACTTTATTTCGGGTCACTATTATTGCCTCAAGGGCGATTTCGATGCCGACGGCAAGGTGCGCCTCGTTATGAACGATCACAACTATCTCTCGGGAATGATAAACAAGACCGGCAAACAGTGCCATTCCGAGGGCTATCCCCTCTATATGACTGAGTGGTCTGCCTCCTATTCCTCACGCGACCCTGTGCACGACAGCTATTTTTCCGCCCCCTTTATTCTTGAGATCATCAAGAGATGCGAGGGCAATGCCGATATGCTCTCGTATTGGGTATACACCGACATTTTCGAAGAGGTGGGCATCGGTCAGACCCCATTCCACGGCGGCTTCGGTCTTATTAACACTCAATCACTCAAAAAGCCCGCTTTCCACTCCTTCAGAATGCTTACAGAACTTGGTGACGACGAGCTTGCCTGCGACGACAGAAGCGCATACGTCTGCCGCAAGGATAACGAGGTCGAGGTGCTTTTCTGGAACTCTGTGATCCTCAGGCAGGACGCGCCCAACTCCGAATTTTTCACCCGTCCGCTGCCCTCTGAGAAGCTCGAGGATGTCACCGTTAGCCTTTCGGGCTTCGAGGCAAACAAAACCTATGAGCTCTCCGTCGAGACCGTAGGCTATAAAATGGGCGACGTTTATAACGCATATCTCGACATGGGTCTCACCGACACCCCCACGAGAGAGGAAACCGCGGTGCTGAAGGAGGCATCCAAGCCAAAACTGTCTTGCTTTAATATCACCGCAAATGCCGACGGCGTGATCGAATTCACTCTCCCCCAGACCGAAAATCAGGTGGATTTTATTAAAATTAAAATTTAATTGACATAGGCTCTCCGTTATGCTATAATTGGTAGTAATTAAGCAAAACGGAGAGTTTTTATGAACATCAATAATATTCCCACCCCTGCGTTGATCGTCGACAAGGCGATATTTGACAGAAACGCAAAGAAAATGTCCGAGCTTTTGTCGAGCAGCTCGCTCTCGCTGAGACCTCATTACAAATCCCACAAGTGCGCCGCTATCGCTCACAAACAGATCGAGGACGGTGCTATCGGTATGACCTGCGCCAAGCTCGACGAGGCGATCGACCTCTGCGACAGCGGAATCGAGAACATTCTTATCGCCAATCAGATCACCGACAAACAGAAAATTTCGCGTCTCGCACACCTTGCTAACGCCTGCCGTCTTACGGTCTGCGTTGACGATAAGGAAAACATCTCCAACCTTGAGCGCGCCGCGGCACTGGCGGACTCTACAGTCTATTGCCTCATCGAATTTGAGATAGGAATGCAACGTTGCGGTGTCAAGACCTGTGAGGAGGTTGCCGCTCTCGCTGAGCATATCAATGCCTGCCCTCACTTGGTTTACGACGGAATTCAAGCTTATGCCGGACACCTTTCTCACACGGTTTCCGAGAGCGAAAGACTTTCCAAAACGCAAGCTAACACCGCTAAAATAAAGGAGCTTTTAGCTTATCTCGACGAGAAGGATCTCCACGCAAGAGTTCTTTCGGGCGGTAGCACGGGCACCTCTCTTATAAAAGCCGAGGAAGGGCTCTACACCGAGCTTCAGGCAGGTAGCTATCTCTTTATGGACTCCACCTACCGCACTCTTGGTCTTCCCTTTGAAAATTCACTCTTTATCCTCACTACCGTGGTAAGTGTAAACGATGACCTGGTCGTAGTCGACGCGGGTGTAAAATCCTGCGGTGTGGATCAGGGCATGCCTATGCCCGTAGGCTTTACCGTATCGCATATAGTTGACAGTGAGGAGCACCTTCAGCTCCACAATCCCTCGGTAAAGCTTTCGGTTGGTGACAAAATAATGCTTATCCCTGCCCACTGCTGTTCTACCGTCAATCTCCACGATCGCATTTATCTTACGGAAGGAGAAAGAGTGGTCGACAGACTTCTCGTGACCGCGAGGGGTTGCTTCCACTAAGCAAGATTCATGAAAATCATTCTTTCCAATCTTCACACACACTCAACCTTCTGCGACGGCAGAAATACCCCCGAGGAGATAGTGCGGGCGGCGATCGACAAAGGCTTTTCGTCCATAGGCTTTTCGGGGCACGGATACACTCCCTTTGACCTTCGCTACTGTATGAAGGACACCGAGGGCTATATTGCCGAAATAGAAAGGCTCAAGATCAAATACAAGAGTAAAATAAAGATTCTTCTCGGCATTGAGGAAGACGCATTTGCTCCCGTAGACCGCACAAGATTCGACTATATCATAGGCTCATCTCACTATTACTGCGTTGGCGGTAAGTATTATCCCATCGACTCGAGCTACGACTATTTCAAAAACTGTCTCGAAGTTTTTGAATATGATGTCGTAAGAATGGCTGAAGTCTACTACGGTAGCTTTTGCGACTATATTGCAAGTAGAAAGCCCGACATCATTGGTCATTTCGACCTTATAACCAAGTTTGACGAGCTTGATAGATCTTTGTTTTTGGAAAATCCCAAATACCTTTCTGTTGCTGAAAAATACATACTTAAGGCGACAGAGAGCGAATGCCTTTTTGAGGTCAATACGGGGGCAATTACAAGGGGGCTTCGTACTACGCCATCCCCAAGCTACCATCTCCTTCAAATCTTGAAAAAGCAGGATGCAAAGCTGATCCTTTCCTCTGACAGCCACGCAATCGATACCCTTGACGGAGTATTTGAAGAGACGGCAGATTACCTCTACGACCTGGGCTTCAAGCACATCTATCTGCCATCAGATGACGGCTTCCTGCCCTACATCTTAAAAAAATAACGCAATTCAGAGGTGCTTTATGGAATTCGAGAAAATTTGTATCACCGCCAAAAAAGCCCACGAGTCGGAGACGAAGGGGGTTTATGCAAAATTGGTGGGAGAGCTGAGCCAAAAGGGCTTGACGATCTCGACGGCAGAGAGCTGCACGGGCGGTCTTATGGGCAAGCTCTTCACCGACGTGTCGGGGTCATCCGCCGTCTTTTTGGGAGGTATGATAACCTACACCAATCACATAAAAATAAACAAGCTCGGCGTATCTGCCGAGACCATCGAGCAGCACACCGAGGTCAGCTTCGAGTGTGCCGCAGAGATGGCACTAAGAGCAAGAGAGTATTTTGAGACCGACATCGGCGTCTCGGCAACGGGCTTTGCAGGCCCCACGGGCGGCACCGAAAGCGACCCCGTCGGCACGGTCTATCTCGGAGTATCCACCAAGGGAAGAACTGTGGTTTACCGCCTGAGCTTTGAGGATTGCACCCGAAACGATATACGCTTCGGCACCGCATTTGCGGCAGTAAAGGCAATCATTAAAGAAAAAATAGCCTTTTTTTGAAAAAATATCCGAAAAAAGCAGATAATTTTTTGATAAACTCTTGATTTATAGCGAAAAATATATTAAAATATAAGGTGCGACAAAAAAACGAGTGTTTTTTGTGAGATGCGAGAATATTTTACCCGAAAGGATCATATAAAATGGCAAAATTCAGAAAAATAGGTATACTTACGTCGGGCGGCGATGCTCCCGGCATGAACGCGGCTATCAGAGCAATCACCCGAAAGGCTCTCTCCGAGGGAATTGAGGTAGTCGGCATTTACGAGGGCTACAGCGGACTTATCAACGGCAACGTTAAGCCTCTTGACAGCCGCTCGGTCTCCAACATTATTACCACCGGCGGCACTATGCTTTACAGCTCCCGTTGCCCCGAATTCAAGACTGAAGAGGGTATGGCAAAGGCTATAAAGACCTGCGAGGAGAATCAGATCGACGCAATCGTTGCTCTCGGCGGTGACGGTACCTTCCGAGGAGCTACCGACCTTACCAATCACGGAATCCCCTCTATCGGTATCCCCTGCACCATCGACAACGACATTACCGCAACCGAATATACAATCGGCTTCGATACAGCTATGAACACCGTTCTCGACATGGTGGGCGCGCTCCGCGAGACCTGCGAATCTCACGCAAGATGCAATATTATCGAGGTTATGGGAAGAAACTGCGGTATGATCGCTCTTTATGCAGGCATTTCCTCGGGTGCCGTGGTTATAGCTATTCCCGAAGTTGAATTCGACGAAGCTCGCGCTATAGAAAGATTCCGTCACGCAAGAGAGTCCGGCAAGAGAGGTATGATCGGTGTATTTGCCGAGGGTATGTCTCTCAACCTCGACCATAAGTACAGTGAGGAGTTTGTTGAAAAGCTTGAAGCGCAGACCGGCATCGAGACCAAGTTCGCTCGCCTCGGTCATATCGTCCGCGGCGGTTCGCCCGCTCTTCGTGACCGCCTTACCGCTACCCAGATGGGAGCTAACGCAGTCAGCTGTCTCCTTGAAGGCAAGAGTAACGTGGTTATGTGCGTTCAGCACGGTAAGATCACCAGCGTTGATATTAACTACGCTCTTATGCTCGACAGAATGTATAAGGGTAAGCTCCAGGAGGGTGACTTGGATAACTTCAGTCCCGACGCTATCGCCGAGATGAAGTCCGCTTGCGCTTACCGCCAGGCTAAAATGGAAAGACTTTACCGCATGTCCTTTGATTTAGGAGTTTAATGATTGCAGGGAGGGGAGAGAACCTTTTTAGAAAAAAGGTTCTCTCCCCTCCCTGTACCCTCCCCTCTTTCCAAAAACTTTTTGGGAAAGAGGAGGATTTTTATTTTTAGCTGAACTTTTCCCCGTGGAGGTTTACTAAATCGATTATGAGCAAAAAACTTAATAATATTTCACGTCCGTAATTGAACTAACGCCCAAAGCAAGTCCATTTCCCAAAAAGTTTTTGGAAGGTGGGAGGGGGGGCAGGGGGAGGGCGGAAACCCTTTTTCTCAAAAAGGTTTCCGTCCTCCCCCTGCGTATTATATCAATCCAATTCGCGTTTGCCGGTGTAGAGTTCGTAGTAGCGTCCTTTCATTTCGAGGAGCTGATCGTGGGTACCGCGCTCGATGATCTCGCCCTGCTCAAGCACCATAATAGCGTTAGAGTTACGGACGGTAGAGAGTCGGTGAGCGATAACGAAGGTAGTTCTGGTTGCCATAAGTCTTGCCAGACCGTGCTCGATATGCCGCTCGGTTCTGGTATCGACCGAGCTTGTCGCCTCATCGAGAACGAGGATAGGAGCTTTGGATATTGCGGCTCTTGCGATATTAAGAAGCTGACGCTGACCCTGGGAGAGGTTTGCGCCGTCGCCCTCAAGCATAGTTTCGTAGCCCTTTTCAAGACGCATGATGAAGCTATGCGCCGAAGCAGTCTTTGCCGCCTGAATGACCTCGTCGTCGGTGGCATCGGGTCTGCCGTAGCGGATGTTCTCCATAACTGTTCCCGTAAAGAGATGGGTATCCTGAAGAACCATCGCGATATTGGAGCGGAGCGAATCGCGCTTGATGTCGTGAATATCAACTCCGTCGATGGTGATCTTACCCGAATCTATATCGTAGAAGCGGGAAAGAAGATTGGTAACCGTAGTCTTGCCCGCGCCCGTAGAACCAACAAAAGCGATCTTCTGTCCGGGGTGCGCGTAGAGTGAAATGTTCTTGAGAATGACCTTATCGGGATTGTAGCCGAAGGTCACGTTCTCAAAGGTCACGTCGCCCTTCATGTCGGGCATATCAAGGGCCTCTTCCCTGTCGGGCACTTCGGGGGTCTCGTCCATAACCGCAAACACACGCTCAGCACCCGCAAGAGCCGAGAAGATCGACGCGGTCTGCTGGGAGATGTTATTTATCGGCATACTGAACTGCTTGGAATACTGGGCGAAGAGCTGAAGCGCGCCGGGGTCAAGCATTCCTCTTACCATAAGGAATCCGCCCACACCAATGGTTATGGAATAGCTTATCATACTTGTATTGTGCATGATAGGACCCATAATACCGCCGAAGAACTGAGCCTTCATCTGCTTGTCGCGAAGATCCTCGTTGAGGATCTCAAACTCCTCGCAGCAGGTCTCCTCGTGGTTGAACACCTTGACCACCTTCTGTCCCGTAACGGTCTCCTCAACGTAGCCGTTTGCCGCGCCGAGAGCCGCCTGCTGACCCGAATAATACTTTCGCGAGCTCTTCGCTATTTTCGAGCTGAAGAGTATGAAGAGCGGCACGAAAACCACGGTGATCAGCGTCAGCCAGGGATTTGTGGTGATCATAAACACAAGAGTTCCTATAAGGGTAATTACTCCCGAAACGATGCTTGTGAGAGAGTTGTTGAGCATAACGTCGATATTGTCAACGTCATTGGTAAATCTCGACATTACCTCACCCGTAGGGTGGGTGTCAAAATATCTGACGGGAAGCTTCTGGAGCTTTACGAAAAGGTCGTTTCTGATCTTTTCAATGGAGTTCTGCGAGATAGTCAGCATAACTCTCGCCTGCAGGTAATTTGTCACTATGGTGAAAAGATAGATGCAAACGAGGATCATTATGGTGGCTAAAATGTAGAACATTACCGATGCCGCCGTGTCGTTGTAGCCGTCTCCGACTATCGATGCAATAAAGCCCGTGGCTCCATTCTTGACGGTTTCAATAACCGAGTCAAGCGCCTGATATATGGGGCTGTTAAGGGTCTCAGCATCAACTTCAAGACCAACGTATTCAGAAAGACGGTTGATAATAGGTCTGGTCATATAACCGCCTATCAGCGAGAGTACTGTGTTGAGCATCATAAAGAAGAGCACTACGAAGAAAAGCGCCTTATATTTGCCCACGTAACCGAGGAGGCGTCCGATGGTCTTCTTGGTGTTCTTGGGCTTGCCGCCGGGACCGCCGGGGCCGCCGGGACCTCTGCCGCGAGGACCCGGACCGCCGGGACCTCTCTGCCCGGGCTTGGACGAGCTATGATATTGCTTCTGAAGTTCACTTAAGCTTCTTGCCATTATCAGTTACCGTCCTTTCCCGAGATCTGGGAGTTGAATATCTCCTGATACTCGATATTATTCTGCAACAATTCGTCGTGCTTTCCGATTCCTGTTATTCTGCCGTCGTCCATAACCACGATCATATCGGCATCCTTTACCGAAGAGATTCTCTGCGCGATAATGATCTTTGTGGATGCCGCAAGCTCCTCGCGGAAGGCGCGACGTATCTGCGCCTCGGTTGCGGTGTCGACGGCGCTGGTGGAGTCGTCGAGAATGATGATCTTTGGGTTCTTCAGGAGGGCTCTTGCGATACAAAGCCTCTGCTTCTGTCCGCCCGAAACGTTTACACCGCCCTGACCGAGCTCGGTCTGATATCCGTTAGTAAAATTCTTGACGAATTTGTCTGCCTGTGCACTCTCGGCGGCGGCAAACATAGCTTCGTCGGTGGCGTGTTCATCGCCCCAACGGAGGTTTTCTTCAATAGTACCCGAGAAAAGCACGTTCTTCTGAAGCACCATTCCGACGCCCTCACGGAGATTGTAAAGGGTGTAGTCCTTGACGCTTCTGCCGTCAACAAGAACCTCGCCCTCGTCGGTGTCGTAAAGACGAGGAATGAGAGAAACGAGAGTGGTCTTACCGCAGCCCGTGGAGCCGATGATTCCCACGGTGCTTCCCGCCTCGATCTTAAGGTCGATATTCGACAGGACAGGCTCCTCGCTGTTCTTGTAATAGCGATAGGTTACGTTTCTGAACTCGATCTCACCGCGCTCAACGGTTGCGCTCTTGTCGGCGCTCTCAAGGTCGGTGATGTCAAGCTCCTCGTCAAGCACTTCTTTGATTCTCTTAGCCGAAGCAAGTGCTCTCGAAGAGAACATGAGCATAAAGGTCACCATCATAAGCGAGAAGAGTATCTGCGTCACGTAGTTGATAAATGCCGACAGCTCGCCAACTCCGAAGGCGGTGATGCCCGCGTCGAAGTTATTTATAACCAGCTGAGAGCCGAACCAGATAACGAGTCCCGTGGTGATATACATAAAGAAGGTCTGAACGGGCTGCATGAAGATCATATTCTTCATAGCCGACATTCCCGCGCCCTTGAGGTTTTTATTTGCCGACTCAAACTTTTCGCTCTCAAAATCCTCTCTTACGAAGGATTTTACAACGCGCACGTTGGTGATATTCTCCTGAACGGTGGAGTTGAGGGCATCTATCTTGGTCTGCATTTTTGAGAACCTCGGCATACCGCGGGCGATTATAAACGCCATAGCCGCCAGAAGAAGCGGTATGGTCACCGCCATAACCACGGAAAGCGAGGGGCTGAGTCTTATCGCCATAATAACGCCACCGATAAGCATTCCGGGTGAGCGGAGCATCATACGGAGCATCATATTGATAAATTGCTGTATCTGTGTTACGTCGTTTGTAAGTCTGGTTACAAGAGATCCCGTGGAGAATTTATCAATATTTGCAAAGCTGTAGCCCTGCACCTTTCGGAAAAGGTCGGCGCGGAGGTCTGCGGCAAAGTTTACCGACGCTTTCGCGCCGAAATACGAGCCTCCCACACCGCCTATCATCATAAGAACGGCGGTTCCTATCATTTTAATCATTACCCACAGGCTATCGCTATCGGTAAGGGTCTTGTTTACGGCTCCCGTAATGACCTCGGCAAGATACATAGGCATAAGAACCTCGCCTATGACCTCGATTATCATACAGAGAGGTCCTAAAATGAAGTAAAGCATATACGGCTTTACGTACTTCATCCATCTTTTCATTCTTTGGTTTCCTTTCTTGGGGTATTTGCGTTTTCGCTCTCCAAGGGAGCGATATTTTTCAGATTTTCCTGCATTCTTACAAGCAGAGACGTGAAGGTCTCAAGCTCCTCGTCTGAAAAGCCCTTGAATGCCTCCTGATCTACGTGCTGGAAGTATTTGCGGCTCTGCATAGCTGCATCTCTTCCCCGCTCGGTGATCTTGATCTCATTAAATCGGGAATCGGACCGTTCAGAGCACTTTCCTCTCTCGATGTATCCGTCACTTTCAAGCTTTTTGAGAGTAACCGCAACCGCGGCGGGACTTATGTCAAAATGCTTTGCAAGATCCTTTTGCGACGGTGTACTTTCGCATTTCGTCAGATGCATCAGCATTCTGTGTTGAGAACGATGCATTCCCGCGTCACACGCCCACTGCTCGATAACTCGGCGGTGCAGAATGTCTGCGCAGATAAAGGAATGTATGGTTTTTTGTATTATCGCGGCGTGACTCTCGGAGTCGTTTATTATAACGTCGTTTTTCTCCTCTGTCAAGGTAAAAAGCTCCTTTCTTACTAAGTTTCGACAAAATAGTTAATGCGTTAATGATTAACCACTTAATTATATCACGGTTTTTAAAAAAGTCAAGTGAATTTTGTGTGAATTTTGTCTTTAAAATCAAAACAAAACCGCGCATAGCACCGAAGCACTATACGCGGAATTTTTATTTTCTTCTTGCAGCCTTGTTAGCCTGTGCCATATCAAAAAGCGCACCGTTGTAGTAACCGCCGTCATTTGGCGTATTCCAGCGTTTTCTCTTCTTTTCATGAGCGTTGTTGTACCAGCACTCGTCCTCTTTTTTATCTTTTTTCTTCATTTTTTGAAAAATGGTTTTTAAAATGTTCATAAAGTCCTCCCAATGATTGATTTTGTTGGCAAATATTTATTACACATTTTATGCAAACAATTCACAATAAAACTCTATACGATCATATCTGATCATACACAAAAGATTTATTTTTTCAATTATCTTACTCTTTCTCCAAGAGGAGTATCCTTATCGAGGAACACTACTCTTACGGTCTCCTCGCCCGACGCGAGGATCATACCGTTTGACTCGATTCCGCAAAGGGTTGCGGGCTTAAGGTTAGCCACAACGATGATCTTCTTTCCGATCAGATCCTCGGGCTGATACCATTTAGCAATGCCCGAAACTACCTGTCTCTTCTCATAGCCCAGGTCGATCTGGAGCTTGAGAAGCTTCTTTGCCTTCGGAACCTTTTCGCACTCAAGTATCTTTGCGGTGCGAAGCTCAACTCCCATAAAGTCCTCAATTCCGATGAGCGCGCATCCCTCGGGCTTCTCGGGTCTCTCCTCTGCCTTTGCCGCAGCCTCGGCAGCCGCTTTCTTTGCTGCCATCTCGGCTTCGAGCTCGGCAAGCATCTTCGCTTCGTCAATTCTCGCAAAGAGAACCTTGGAGTCGCCAACTACGCTTCCTGCAACGATCGCACCGAACTTATCTGCGGTGCCGACGGTGGTATAAGCGGTCTTGTCGGTTGCAAGCATAGCAAGGATGCTTTCGGCGGTCTCGGGAATGAAGGGCAGGAGCATTACGGCACCCCAACGGATAGCCTCAAGGAGGTTATAGAGGACGGTGCCAAGACGAGCCTTCTTGCTTTCGTCCTTGGCAAGTGTCCAAGGAGTGGTCTCATCAATATACTTATTAGCACGGGAGAGCATCTCGAATATGCACTCAAGAGCATCGGCAACCTTGAAGGCATCCATATTCTTAACGAGTCCTTCAAATGCCTTAACGCAAGCCTCCTTCAGCTCGCCGTCAAGCTCCTCTGCCTCAGAGGGTGCCTGAACCGCCTTATCGAAATACTTCTTCTGCATATCAAGTGTACGCTTTACAAGGTTTCCGAGGTTATTTACAAGGTCGGTGTTGAATCTCTTGATAACCGTTTCATAGGTAATACTTCCGTCATTTGCAAAGGGCATTTCCGAGAGCGCGTAGTATCTTACGCCGTCAACTCCGAATCTTGCCGCAAGCTCGTCGGCATAGATAACGTTACCGCGAGACTTGGACATCTTGTCCGCGCCGAAATTGAACCAGGGATGACCGAAGATCTGCTTGGGCAGAGGCATATCAAGCGCCATAAGGAAGATAGGCCAGTAGATGGTGTGGAATCTGAGAATATCCTTACCGATAACGTGAACGTCCGCAGGCCAGTATTTTCTGAACTTCTCACTCTGCTCCTCATAAGACTTATCGGGATCAAAGCCGATAGCGGTGATATAGTTGGTCAGCGCATCGAGCCAAACGTATGTGACGTGTCTTGTGTCGAAATCAACGGGAACGCCCCAGCTGAAGGAGGTACGGGAAACGCAGAGATCCTGCAATCCACCCTCGACCTTAAGGAAGTTATTTACCATTTCCTTCTTTCTCGACTCGGGCTGAATGAACTCGGGATGAGTGTCGATATGCTCCATAAGCTTATCGGCATATTTGCTCATCTTGAAGAAGTAAGCCTCCTCCTCCGCCTTTTGCACGGGTCTGCCGCAGTCGGGACACTTGCCGCCCTCCGCCTGAGTTTCGGTAAAGAAGGACTCGCAGGGAGTACAGTACCAGCCCTCATACTTACCTTTATATATATCGCCCTTGTCATAGAACTTCTTAAATATCTTCTGAACAGCCGCCTCGTGATAATCGTCGGTGGTGCGGATGAAGTGATCGTAATTTACGTTCATATTATCCCAAAGGGTCTTGATCTCGCCCGCTACGCCGTCAACGTAAGCCTTGGGAGTGATGCCAGCCTCTTTTGCAAGATCCTCGATCTTCTGACCGTGCTCGTCGGTACCTGTGCACATAAATACGTCAAAGCCCATCTGTCTCTTGTATCGCGCCATAGCGTCGGTCATTATCGCCTCGTAGGTGTTACCGAAGTGGGGCTTCTTTGATGCGTAGGCTATCGCCGTTGTGATGTAATACTTTTCCATTGTAATTACCTTTACATACTGCGAATGGGCAGTATGCCTTTCTTATATTTTTTCAATCTCTATTACGCCGCTTGCGGCGGCACAAATATAGTATATGAATTTTGCCGACAAGGCAAAATTCGCGCGTGAAGCAGTTTATTTACCTGTCAAAAGGTAGTAACCTTCACGCTGTTGCCCTTGAAGATGACTTCGCGGACATTTAATTCATTGTCAAGCACAAGCATATTTGCAATCTTGCCGACCTCAAGCGAGCCGACGGAATCAAATACGCCAAGCATTTTCGCGGGAGCGGCGGTGGCATTATACAGAGCCTCATTAAAAGTGATCCCCGCAAAAGCCGCAAGATTTTTAACACCGTCGATAAGTGAAAGCGTGCTTCCCGCGATAGCACCCTCGTGTGTTCTCGCCTTTCCGTCTTTAACTGTTACAGGAAGACCCGCGATACTGTATTCACCGTCGGGCATACCCGTCGCCTCCATCGAATCGGTGATAAGAACAAGCTTATCCTTCTTCATTTTATACGCAAGGCTCACCGCCTCGGGAGAAACATGAAATCCGTCGCAGATAAGCTCGCAATATACATCTCCGTTAATCAGACCCGCGCCCACCGCGCCGCCGTCTCTGTGATGGAAGGGCGACATAGCGTTATAGGTGTGAGTCAGCGACACCGCGCCGTTCTCGAAAGCCTTGTTTGCCTCGGCATAGGTGGCATCGGTGTGGGCAAGACCCAGAGTTGCGCCATTTTGAATAGCGGTTCTTGTAAATTCACCGCTCTCGTCAAGCTCCAATGCCGCGCTGACATGAGCCGCGCCGACTTTTTTCATTTTTATTATAAGCTTCTCTATCTCATCCGCCAAAAGAGGGGCTAAAAGGCTCTCCGCGTGCGCTCCTCTTCTCTTTTTATTAAGATATCTGCCCTCAAGATGCACACCGATGAAATTTTCGGCTCCCTGTGTTTTCGCTATGCCGATATTTTCGATCGAGCGATAAAGTCCATCAAGGGTATCCGATGCAAGCGTAGGCATAACGCTCGTCACTCCGCTTTCAAGATAGGAGCGGGACATTTTCGCCATAAGAGATGCATCGGCGGAGTTAAAATCGCCGCCTGCGCGTCCGTGTGTATGTACGTCGATAAGCCCGGGTGCGATCATTTTGCCGCCGAGGTCGACGGTTTTGTCAATTTCGCCAAAATCACCGTCAAACTCGCCAAAACCGACAGCAAAAATAAGCTCACCGTCAGTAAGAAGCCAGCCATGTATAAACCGTCGATCACCGGTATTCAATTCCGAATAAATATACGCGTTTTTATACAAGATTTTCATCGGCATCGCCTCCTATTTTATAGCCATACATATTTATTATACCAAATTTTCAAGTATATTACAATAGGTATTTAAAATTTTCTTAAAGATGTGAATAGTGCTGTAAATCCTTTGTTTTTTCAAGGGAATTTCGATAATTTTTTATCAATGTGGATTTTTGTCATAAATTGGAATTATTGTAAATATTACCATTTATTAGGTTGTAAATGTTAATTATTTATCACAATAAAGAGTTATTTTTTTGTCAGTGGCATTTTTTTATAAAATTTGCAAAAAAACCACCCCCTAAATTCGTATACTATTTTGCACCTAATTTAATCAAACCTCTTGCAATTTCGCAATATATTTGCTATAATAATTAATGGTAAAGTAATTTTTGCCGCATTACATCGAAAGTCGGCTGCAATTACAAAATCATTTTTATAAAATCTATTGAAAT
>JAZKYL010000089.1:0-1631 GCA_045612105.1 Eubacteriales bacterium | reverse complement strand
TCAAAAATATATGCCATCAATCCAGCCTTATCCACACTCAGTACATACTGCCACTCATTGTACAAAATCTGCTCAGCATCTTTCATAAAATGCTCGTCGGACATATGCAGCCGTTTTCCCTCAGCTTCCCGTTCCTTTTTGTGATGGAAAAGTGCTTGTACCATTGATATAATAGCAGCTTGGTCTCCGCTTGCAAGAATCCGCTTGTAGGTTTCTTTACGCTCGTTCTCGTTCGCTATCCAAGTCGGCGTCTTATTTGGCATAGAATCAATTAAGGCATCTACATCTTTTTTGGTCATTACCTTTCTCATTTTGCCCCACGCCTTTTCGTTCCATGTAGGCACATAAAAGGTTGCACCCTTGTCATTCTTAGGTTTAAGAACGAAATACTTTTTTGTTTCTCCGCCAATATTCTGGTCTTCAATACTTATAATCTCACAAACACCTTGCGAGCCATAGACAACAACATCATTTACCTTAAACATCTTTTACCCCAGTTAAAGCTCCGTGAATTCATAAGAATACATAACACTACCATTATCATATTTATAGATAATCTGTCCAGTAGGCAAGACTTCCTTGGAAAACTTATCAAAATCCTTGCTGTGCTTCATACGAACAAAATCATCCGTATTTTCCACTTCGGCTTCTTCAAAAAATGTCTGCGGCCTGGAATTACCAGCACAGGCATTGCAAAACTTTGCTACAATTTCGTATTCTTTCATGCAGACTTCCCCCATTTTCACATAGATAAAGTATTAAAATTATATCAAAAGTTGCTTTTGAATTTCAAATGGACATTTTGCACAAATCTATGTTTTGACAAGAAACAGCCGCCCTTGATGGGCGGCTGCGTGCTTACTGGAAGTATTCGCTGACATCTGCCTTATCATTGTACTGCTTACGGACACGAACAACAAGAGACCCATCTTCTTGCTCTTCCAGGCTGACAATCTGGTAGCGGGTATGAGCTTTCTCCATCTTCTGCTTATAACTCTCGAATTCTCGACGATTAGCTTCGGTGATGGAATTTTTGCTCAGACCACAATCTTCCTTCTGCATAAACACTAAGGTTTGCAGAATACATGCTGCTTGTACTCGTTTCATATATACACCTCCTCACGGCTCAATACATTACGGCAGAATCGATTTGGCCAAAACTGCACGCAAGCTATCACCGTGTAAAAGGGTATCGGCTGCCGTCAATACCTTTGGCGGATATGCTATGCGATGGCACAGAATATAAACATAATTGTTCTGTACACTTGTATTTTACAATAAAAACGCTAAAATTTCAAACGAAATTTTGAGGACCTATTCGTCAAATTCCAGTTTATCGACTTAAATTATACTCTTTATCTTGATAGTTTTCAAGTTAATAGAAAAAAGAAAGTGCCATCGTTTGACGGCACTTTCTGGGGCTTTTGGGTAAATAATTGGTAAATTGGTCAATCGAAGCCCAGCGCCTCCTCAAAAACGCCCAAAAATAGGGGTTTTAGGCGGTTTTTCGAGGGTTTCTCAATCGAGGGGCTCCATGGTGGGGAACAGGATGACCTCACGGATGGAGTCGGAATTGGTGAACAGCATGACTGCGCGGTCGATGCCGATGCCCATGCCGCCCGTGGGGGGCA
>JAZKYL010000088.1:0-43970 GCA_045612105.1 Eubacteriales bacterium | reverse complement strand
GGTTTCGGGTGTATAGGAAACTCTTTTGATTAAAGAGTTTCCAACTAAACTTGCAACACGATAGCAGTGAGACTTTGACCAAAATCCTCACAGTTTTATTAAGACAATCCGGCTACACTTCCAACCATTTTTCGGGGAAGCTTTTTGGCTCCACCTTTTTCCCGAAAAAGGTGGAAATCGCATCCCCGCGTCCCCGACAAATCAAAATTTGAAACACATAACATAAATTAAAGAAGGAAAGCAAATATGAAAGCAGTACAGATCAAAAAACCGGGCGAGATCGCCCTTATCGACGCTCCCATTCCCACCCCTCCCGCAGGCTTTGCGAGAGTCAAGGTAATCGCCGCGGCGGTCTGCGCCACAGACCTTGAGGTCATCGACGGCAACATCCCCGCAAACTACCCCCTCATCCCCGGTCACGAATGGAGCGGTATCGTAGATGCGGTAGGCTCTCCCGAGGACGAAGGCTGGGTGGGCAAGGCGGTCATCGGAAGTAATGACGTAGTCTGCCTCCACTGTGAGGCATGCCGCAGCGGGAACTGGAGATATTGCAAGGATTTTGAAGAGATCGGATTCCGTCGAAACGGCGGATATGCCGAGTACATAATCGTCCCCGCCTACGGTCTTTGCGAAAAGCCCGAGCAGGTTCCCTTTGAGGTCGCCGCTCTCTGCGAGCCCTTAGGGGTGGCTCTCGGCACTCTTGAAAAGGCAAGAGCCGAGTTCGGTCAGACCCTCGTCATCTACGGCGCAGGCTCCATCGGGCTTTGTATGCTTGTGGCGGCAAAGGCTATGGGAATGAGAAAGATCGTAGTGGTTGCCGCCTCCTCCCGCCGCCTTGCAGTCGCCAAAGAAATGGGAGCATATGCCACCATCGCCACAAGCGAGCAGGACATTTTTGAAGAATTGAAAAAGCTTCACCCCGAAGGAAGTGACGTGATCATCGACTGCACGGGCATTGAGGAATGTATTCAGACCTCGCTGAAGATCTGCAAAAAGGGCGGGGTGGTCGCTCTCGCGGGCTACGGACGCGGCAAAATAATGAACATACGCATCGACGACATCCACATCAACAATCTTCAGGTCGTCGGAGCGGGCAACAACTGGAACCAGCATAAAAAAGCACTAACCTATATCGCCGACGGTGTCATCGACCTCTCCCCTATGGTCAGCGAAATCATGCCCCTCGAGGACTTTGAGAAAGCCATCCATATGGCTCGCACCCGCCCCGTGGGATTTGTTAAGGCGATTTTCAAATTTTGATTTATGAACAACATACTCGGCATCGACCTTGGCACGTCTTCGGTCAAAATGATATACGATGACGGAAAATCGGTACACAAGGTCAAAGAAAAATACGAAGAAATATCACCCCGTGGGTGGCTTGCCGCCATCAAAAAATGCACCGCACAGCTTGATCTCAAAAATCTCCGCGCCGTTGGTCTCTCCTCTCAGGTCGGCACGTACCTTGTCGACTTAAAGGATGTGATCTGCTGGAACGACCCCGAAGGAAAGGACGAGCTTGACGAGATACTTAACAATGTATCACGTGAGGAATTCATCGACGAGATCAGCATGCCCCACCCGAAGATCATAAGCTACCCCCTGCCCCGTTTGCTTTATATCAAAAGGCATTTCCCAAAGGCAGAATACGTCTGTCAGCCAAAGGATTGGCTCTGCTATGTCCTTGGCGGCAGGTATCTCACCGACAAATTCTCTTGGCGCGGACTTGCCAACCTCGGCGGCGAGGGCTACAGCCACAAACTGTTAAAAAAATTCGGTCTTGAAGAATTCAAAATTCCCGATCCTTGCGAAAGCCTTGATGCCTGCTTCGAGATATCGGGCAGAGGTAGTGAAATAAGCGGCATACCCACGGGTGTAAAGTGCTTCGTCGGTTGCAACGACTTTTTCGCGGGGCTTCTCGGCATGGGCATCATAAACGAGGGGGACGCCTTCGATATTACCGGCACCAGCGAGCATCTCGGCATTCTTACAGCCAATATTCCCGACGAGGACGATACCCTTGTTTGCGGTCCTTACTTTGCCCACAACGCTCACTACGGTGTGACCCAATCAAGCGGAAAGAGCCTTGATTTCGCTATGAGTCTTCATGATCTCGACTCGGTCGACGCAGAAAAATGCCTGCGCAATTCCCCACCTGTCTTCCTCCCGTATCTTTGCGGCGAGCGCGCTCCAATATGGGATAAGGACGCTCGCGGAGTCTTTTTCGGCATCGGCGAGGGCTGTGACAAGGAGACTCTTGCGTACTCGGTAATGGAAGGGGTCTGCTTCAGCATCTACCACGTCTACGAGACCATGGGCAAGCCAAAAATGAACAGTCTTACCGTCTCGGGCGGCGCGGCAAAGGATGCCCTGATGAACAAAATGAAGGCTTCGCTCTTTAATTGCCCCGTCTACGTGCCCGAAGAGACCGACTCTTCGGCATACGGAGCTATGATTTTGGCGTCAATCGGCGTGGGCGACCTCGACGAAAGCGAGCTTGGCGAAGCGGTGGCAAGGCTCTGCCGCAAAAATCCCGCCGCTCTGCCCGACGAAGAATTAGGCAACAGACTTCGCGAGAGGTTTGAGATATATAAGGGTCTCTACCCTGCTCTGAAGGAGCAATTTAATAAGTTATAATTTAACGCAACACAAAACATAAAACCAACGGCAAAATAAGGAGAAAAACAATGAACTGTACAATTTTCGGTGCGGGCAAGATCGCTCGCGGATTTATCGGACACCTCTTGTACCTCAGCGGCATAGAATTCACCTTCGTTGAGAAATTCGACGGACTTGTCGACCTCATCAACGAAAGAAAGCAATATTTCGTCAACATCCTCGGAAATGCCGAGGAATCTTGCACCGTTACGGGTGCAAAAGCATTGAAATTCACCGACGAGGAGGCGATCGCCCTTCAGATCGCCGCATCCGATGCCGTTTTCACCGCTGTGGGCGGCAAAAATCTCGGTGACATCGCTCCCCTCATCGCCCTTGGAATCAAGGCAAAAGCCAAGGTTGGCGGCAAATTGAACGTGGTCACCTGTGAGAACTGGAAGAAGCCCGCAGATATTCTCCGTGACCTGATCATCCCTACCCTCACAGAGGATGAAAAGGCTTATTTCGACGAAAACGTGGGACTGACCGAGGCAGTAATTATGCGTTCGGCAATCGAAAGCGATAAGGAAATGCTTGAAAAAGACCCTCTCGTTGTCAACGTGCAGAACTTCTGGGAGCTGCCCGTTGATGCCTCTCGCCTCAAGGGTGAGCTGCCTCCAATCAAGGGACTGAAGCTGATCCCCGAATTCACAGGCTTTCTCGAGAGAAAATTCTACACCTACAATGCCGCAAACGGCACAACAAGCTTCCTGGGCGCGCTTCTCGGTCACGAAAAAATCGCCGACGCGGCACACGACGAGAGAATTCTTGAAATTCTTGAGGGTGTTTACGTGGAGACCGCAACCGCGCTCTCCAAGAAGCACAACTTCCCCTTCGACGAGCAGATGGCATTTACTCGCACCTCCAAGGCAAAGCTTCAGGACTACACCATCGTCGACTTTATCGAGAGAAACGCGAGAGACCCCATTAGAAAGCTCGGCCCCGACGACAGACTTGTCGGCTCGGCTCGCCTGGTGCTTGAATACGGCATCATGCCCGAAAATCTTTGTACCGCTATCGCCGCGGCGATCTACTATTTCAACGAGACCGACGAGTTTGCTCATAAGCTCCGTGACATCCGTGAAAATCAGGGTGTTGACGCCGTCATCCGCGACGTTTGTAAACTTGATCCCGACGGAACTCTCGGTAAGCTTATCAAGGAAAAGATCGAATTACTTAAAAATAAAGGTTGGATAAAGGAATGAAAATTGCTATGATAGGCGCGGGAAAGACCGGTCGAGGCTTCATCGGCCGTCTTCTCGCAGAGGACAAAAAAGAAATATATTTCATAGACAAGGACGAAACTCTCGTCAATGCACTCAACGAGGAAAAGTCTTTCAAAATAAGCTTTTTCGGCGGTGTCAGAGAGGATTTCACCGTCGACAATTTCACCGCCACCACGTGGGAAAATGCAGACCTCTCCGACGTCGAGATTATTCTCGTCTCTGTTGGCGGAATGAATCTCCCCGACGTCGGCGCGGAGCTTAAAAAGCTGATAAACGACGGCAAAATCCGTCACATAATCGTTGGCGAAAACGCCTCCAAGCCTGCGAAGAAGCTTGCCGATGCCATCGGACTTCCCAACATCACCGTCAGCGAATCCACTGTTTTCTGCACCACCATTGAGGACAAAAACGGCGGCAAGCTTGACATCGCCAGCGAAAACTACCCCTATCTTCAGTGCGATGCCGCGCCCCTTGCTGGCTTCGACCCCAATATCTCCACCGTCCGCCCCATTTCGGGCTTTGAAAACTTTCTCACAAGAAAGCTCTACACCTACAACGCGGCAAGCTGTGTTATCGCGTATCTCGGCTTTGCCAAGGGCTACGACGACTACGGCGCGGCGGCAAACGACCCCGAGATCCTCGAATTACTGGACCGCAACTACGCGGCGACCAACAAGGTGCTCTGCAAGGTCTACGGCTATGAAGAACAAGATCAATCCGAGTTCGCCGCTCTTTCCAAAGCAAAGTTTACCGACAGAACCATCGCCGATACCGTATCCCGTAACGCTCGCGAGCCCCAAAGAAAGCTCCAGGCTGCCGAGCGAATTATGGGTCCCCTCTGCCTTCTCGATGAGCACGGCGAGGACACCGAACCCCTCCTTCTCACCGCCGCCGCGGCTCTCCTCTACGAGCACGAAAGCGACAAATCTTGGCAGGAGATAAAGGATATCAAGACCCCCGCCGAAATTCTCGACGAGATCTGCGGTCTCCCCGAAGGCTCGAAGCTCTCAGTTGCAATTCTCGAAAAATACGAAACCGTAAAGAAATATATGGCAGGCGAAGGAAGGCTTTTCTGATTCTCCCCTTAAATATAAAAAGCACCCCCGACATCCGTCGGGGGTAGCGTATAAGTTCAAACTGTTTTGATCCGGAATATCTCGTCGGTCTTTTTAACGAATTCGCTCATTTCAAGCTCACACTCAACGTCGGAAAAAACAATTTCGCTCTCGTTCAGCTCTCTTACAAGGCAATCGCCACCGAAATTCTCGATCTTGACTCCGTCAAGCACGATCCTCTTGCAATTTGCCGCCTTGATAATCTCGGTGGCATCAGAGCTCTCGTCAAAGGCAATATTGACCAGGCGCATAGTCAATTCAAGAGGAAGATCGGCTCTGCCGAAGACGTTAAGAGCCATTTTTACTCCCTTGGCATCGATCCCTTCAAAGGTAATGTCACTCATGGGATAGTATCTCTGCCAGGTCTCGTTACCCGAGAAATTGTAATGAAGGAAGCGGTCTACGTTCTCAAAGCTGCAATTTTTGATAATTATATTCCCCGGCACCTCCTCAATAGGCATCGAGAAATCGGCATAATAGGTAAATGCCGAAAGCATATTTCTGCCGGGCCTCGGCGAGGGAGCGCATTCTCTTTTCTCCTCGGGAGTCATTCTGCCGCGGAAGAAATATTCACCGGGGCCGTACATTTTACAATTGCGGATGAGAGCATTTGTTCCACCGAATCGCATAGCGCTGCAGGAGGAATTCAAAACGCAATCTGACACAAGCACGTTGACATTGCCAAAGCCGGCAACGCAATCGTCTCCCGTGTAAAATTCGCAATTTTTTATGGTGATATTTTTCGAGGAGAATGCGTCAAAGCCGTCGTGTCCACCATTGACCTTGACACGCTCCATCGAGATATTCTCGCAGAAAAGCATATTGTGAGCCCAATTTGCGCTATTGATTATGCTGTAACCCGAAAATTTGATATTTTTGCAATTAAAAAACGTGATGGCGTGTGGGCCGCGGTAATATTCCTCGCCGATCTCGTCGAAGCAGTTGGCTCCGTCGATCAAGGAGTCCTTGTCACCGATAATCGCCACGTTTTCGGCATCGATGGCGCGGATAAGCGCATTGTTCCAACGGCTACCCGGCAGACGGCGGAATCGATAATTTTCGTCGTATTCCTTATACTCGGTCTCGCCCTTGATGCCGCCCAAATGAACGTATGGCGCGTCCGTGATCCTTCCCTCCTCCAAGGGCTCGATCTTGTCCTCGGTGTAGCAGGAATAATAATCCTCCGGATTCTGACTTCCCTTCAAAATTGCGCCTTCAAGCAGATGAAGCGTCACGTTTGAGCGCAGACGAATGCCGCCCGTGACAAATGTACCGCGAGGTATCTGCACCTCACCGCCGCCAAGCGAGAAAACGTGGTCGATGGCGCGCTGTATCCTTTCGGTCTGAAATATTTCGCACTCCTCTGCGCCAAAATCTCTGATATCCACCATGATTTTCATGAATTTTTCTCCTGTTCGTTGACATAAGAATTTTATTATGATACAATTATATCATACAAATAAGCTGATTTCTATCACAAAAGAAGACAAAAATAACACAATATTGAAGAGACGGGGATCATGAAGGAAAATACGCTTTACAGAGAATCCGTGGTACACAGAAGCGGAGGACTGCCGCTGAGGATTTACGACTCCAACTACGTTAAATACCACTATCACGATGAATATGAATTTTTACTTGCCGAGCAGGACGAAACTATCTGCTTTGTAGGAGGCAGACAAATCTCTCTCAACCTCGGCGACTCGATAATGATAAAGGGCGGCGAGCTCCACTCGCTTTCCTTGGGCGTGGGCAAAAGCGTCACCGCCATCGTAGTCCACCCCTCCTTCTTTGGCGGAGAGGGGAGCAATTTATTTGAAAAATTTAGCTTTACAAGCCTTTTTAGAGGAGACACGCCCGTCGGTCGGGAAATCACAAGCCTTTTGCGGAAAGTAAAGGATTGCTATTTCGCGCGACAGGTGGGATACGAAATTCTGCTGAGATCTTATTTTTGCAACATCTTCGCCACTCTTGTGGAAAGCGGCGATTTTGAGCAGAACACAAATGATGAAAAGCCCCAAAATCAAGCCGAGGCGGCGCTATTCGAATACATCCACCAAAATCTCCGCGAGAGCATCACCCTTGACACCCTAAGTGAAATATCTCATTTCAGTAGCTCTTACATCATAAGGCTTTTCAAAAAAAGTACAGGACAAACTCCCACCGAATATATCAACCGCTGTCGCATCTCTCTTGCCAAAAAGCTTCTTGAGAATAAGAGCGTCACCGAAACGGCGCTCGATTGCGGCTTCAACAATATCAGTTACTTTATTCGCACCTTCAAGCGCTACGTGGGAGTCACCCCCAAGGAGTGGCGCGACGGAAACCGACAGAATAACATTTGAAAACTTGCGGAGATATGCCCCGACGCATTCTCCAAATATAAATAAAGGAGCAACTATGTCAACAAGAACAACTCAACTCTTAAACGGCTGGTGGGACTACCGCATAGCCGACGGAAGATTCATAAAAAAGCAGATTCCCTACTCCGATCCCCCCGTAGGCTTTGCCGAGTGCCGTCTCGATTTCGATGCATATGCCGAGGGATTCGGCAAGCGCGCCTTTCTCGTTCTCGAGGGCATCACCTATTCAGCAGAGGTTACGCTTAACGGCAGACTTCTCGGAACGATGCTTCCCTATTGCGAGTACCGCTACGAGATCACCGACATTCTGAAGGCTGAAAACAACCGCCTTTCGGTCATTATCCGCGACACCGAGATTGTCTTTGGCGCAGGCGAGGGCTGGGAAAATTACAGCGGCATCACCCGCGACGTCTACGTTGAATACACAAACGACGTCCGCGTCGAAACCGTCTTTTTTCACAACACCGTCAACGAGGAAATGACCGCGGCAGACTGCGTCGCAGAGCTGAAGCTCGACGGCTACACCGACTCTCTCTCTGCCAACGTCACCCTTCGCGACAAGGGCGGCAGAATAGCATATTCTGATACCGTCGCACTTGAAAGCGACAAGACCGATATCACGTGGACTCTTGAAAATCCCATTCTCTGGTCGCCCGATTGCCCCACCCTTTACACTCTTGAAATCGAGATCACAAGGGGCGGTGAGGTAGTCGACATCTACTCTCACAAGGTCGGCTTCAAGCGTCTCGAAACTCGCGAAAAACGCTTTTATCTTAACGGAAATCCCTTCTTCCTTCTCGGTGTTTGCCGACATGAGATCTGGGGCGAAAAGGGTCATATGCTGACCGACGACGAAATAAGACAAGACCTTTTGATGATCAAAAATCTCGGCTGTAACTACTGCCGTCTCGTCCACTATCCCCATAGAAAAAAGACCCTTGAGATCGCCGATGAAATAGGACTATTTGTTTCCGAAGAGCCGGGACTCTGGTGGTCGGATATGAAGGATGAAACAATCGTTGACGCCAGCCTCGAGGTCTTGCGCCGCACCGTGGTCCGCGACAGAAATCACGTCAGCGTAGCCTTCTGGCTATCCTTTAACGAATGCATCTTCACCCCCGAATTCATCAAGGAATCGGCGCGTGTCTGCCGCGAAGTGGACCCTTACCGCATGGTTTCGGGAGCTAACTGCATGAGCATCGAGATGACCAAGCAGTATTTCAAGGAATGTGGCTTCGACTTCTACACTATGCACCCCTATCACACCGACCCTTGGAGAATGACACAATGCGCCAAGGAATTGACCGATATGCCCCTTGTTTTCACCGAGTGGGGCGGTCACCCCGTGTTCAACAGCCCCTTCCATATGAAGCAATTCATCACCGAGGTGGTTCGCCTCTGGCAAAATGACGAGAAAGACGAGGTAGTCACGGGTGCATCCTTCTGGTGCTTCTCGGAGATGTACGAGATCAACCGCGCCGCACCTGCCTGCTACGACGGACTTCAGTGCGAAGGGTTAGTCGATCGTTTCCGCAATCCCAACGTAGGCTACGAAGTCTTCCGTGAGGAGTTCGCCAAGCTTCATGTCAAGCAAACGGTTCCCTACTTCCTCACAGTGGAAAAATTCCTTGCGGAGAAAGAAAATTACACCACCGTCGATCTCTCGGTGGCAGTAAAAACCGAAGATCAGCAAAAGTTTTTTGTCGAGATGATGAAAAAGTCGGCTGAGCCTATCCCGCGATTCCATTTCGAGTGCCGCAATGTGCGACATATGAAAGCAGGACCCACTCTTCCCGAGGATATTCGCGCGCTGGGGCAGCTCCCCGTCCTTCTCTCAAGAAAGCCGGTTGTAGTTCCTTGCGGCAGCGAATTTGAGATCAAAATTGACTCTGAAACCGACAAAATTCACCTCATCGGTATGACGAGTATGCCCAAAGCCTACCCCATCGACGGCGTTTTCGGCGAAAAGATGGGCGAGATCGTAACAAAATATGCCGATGGTAGCGAGACCGTAACAAGCCTTCGCAACGGCTATGAGATCACCACCGCCTGCGCCTGGTACGGCCCCTCCCGCATCAATCCCGTGGCGAGTGAAGCACCCAGAGCCATAAAGTTCATCAACGATATGGACAGAGAGCATTTCGTGGCAAATCTCTATTCCCTGCCCACCGACAGCGGCAGAAAGGTAGAAAAAGTAACCCTCCGCGTCATAGCGGAAGGCTATAATCTCCTCCTCTATGGAGTGACCTTCTAAAAACGCAAAAAACAGGACGGCAACGTCCTGTTTTGTTTGTAATTTGCAAATTAGCGGTGTGCGAATCTCCTTCTCACGCCGGAGAAGGCTAACCTACAAATCAAAATTTGAAACACAAAAGGGCGGATCTCTCCGCCCTTTTATTATTCCTTCCACACAAAATGGTAATTGATCGACTCGCCGCCGTCCACGAGGATGTTCTGTCCCGTACAGAAGGTGTTAGTCACCGTCAGAAAATACGCCCATTCGGCGATCTCCTCGGGGGTCGCCCACTTTTTTAGAGGTGTCTCGTCCATTATTTCCGCCCAAAGCTCGGGATCGTTCATCACGCACTCGTTAAGAGGGGTAAGAACTCCGCCGGGGTCAAGGCTGTTGCAGGTCGCGCCGAATTTTGCAATTCGTATCGCCACGTTCTTGGTGTAAGCAAGGACACCGCCCTTGCTGGCGCAGTATTCGGGAAATTCCGAGCCCGTGTGCGCGCTTGCCGAACCGATATTCAGCACCGAGCGAATTCCCTCTCTGACTCCGTATTTCTCGGTTACACTGATAAGAGCCTTCAGATTTATATCAATATCGTCCTCATTCTGCGTCCCCGCATTGTTTATTAAAATATCAATTTTGTCCATATTAGGCAGATTATCCTTGTCGCGCACGTCACACACAAAATGTCTGTAATTTTCGTGCTCAACGGAGGAATTTTGCCTGTCTATTCCAAAAACCTCGTGCCCGCGCAGAAGAAAAAGCTCGGCAATAGCTCTGCCTATTCCTTGCGATGTTCCCGTGATCAAAATCCTCATTGTTAATCTCCATTCCGCCGCTACGAGCCCCCAATGCTCAACTAATTCGCTTCAGGGAATCCCGCAGTGGCACAAATAATAATCGATGAATTTTGCTTAAGCAAAATTCGCGCGTGAAAAAGATCGTTTCACTACAAGAAGGAAGTAACTTTCACGCTGTACCTCCCTCAATAAGATCGAGATACTCTCTGCCAACGTCCTTTTCTCGCCATTTTTTAGTTATACGATAGCCGAAAGGAGAGAAAATGATCTCCATAATAAGCTCGGCAACCGCACCCGTCAGAGCGCACATGGCACACTGAAGAGGTGTCCAGCAAAAACCGTTCCAGAATATAGGTGCAAAGCACACAAACACAATAACAGAAAAGATAAAATTGTCCAGAAACTGACCAATAAAGGTTGACACGTAGGTGCGCATCGCGTAAGCCATTTTGCCGTCGGGATTCTTCTTGAACATACTGCCGATAGCGAAGTTGAGAAGGTTGTTTATCACACCCGAGCAAAGGAATGCCACCGTAGAGCCAAGCAGAATAAACCAGGTGCCGCCGAAGATGCCGTCAAAGACGCTGTAATCCCCCGCATTTGACGGAATCGATGCCGCCACAAAGAAGATAAAACAGGTAAGAAGGTTGATCCCCGCCGCCAAAATCGTAATGCGGTTTGACGCCCTCGGCCCCAAGTGCTTGGTGATTATGTCCATGCACATAAACGAGAGCCACGACACCAAAATACCTCCGTCAAGGGCTATCCAGTCAAGCTGAAGCAGAGTCTTGTTTGCAAGAAGATTCATGCAGATGACGCTGACCACGAATAAGGTCACCACCGTCACGGGAATGCACCTGAGCAAGACCTCGGTCTCCTCCCTCTCCCTTTTGAGCCATAATTTTATTTTTGTCATTTTTTACTCCTGAAGCTCGCTAAACAATAGCAAGTCAATATTTTCTCATTTTATTATAACAAAAAATCAATTAAATTTCAATAGTTTTACGAAAAAACAATGTTTTTTCAAAATGATCTGCAAAAACATCGATAAATTGCAATTTAACGGGGACGCGGGGGACGCGTGCAACCTTTTTTGTAAAAAAGGTTGCGCCAAAAAACTTCCCTCAAAAAAAAAGGAAAGATTGCGCTAATGCTGTCATTTGAAACCATATTGAGTTGAACCGAAGTTTATCTTCTATCGTGTTGCAAGTTTATATGAAACCTTTTAAACAAAAGAGTTTACAATACACTCGAAACACGATAGCAGTGAGGCTTTGATAAAAATCCTCACGGTTTCATAAGAGGAAATGGCTACACTTCCAGCCTTTTTGGAGGAAGTTTTTGAAGAGCTCGAGAAACTTTTTTCAAAAAGTTTCTCGAACGCGCCTCCCCCGCGTCCCCGACAAATCAAAATTTGAAACACAAAATGGCGGTCTGATGACCGCCATTTGATTTAATTATTCTTCTTTTTTCACAGTTCGCTTTTCTGCTCTGACAATTTTGTAAAGCTCCTCGGCGGCAAGTCTGGTCTTGGCAACCACGTCGCCGCAATTCTTAGGGAAGCAATAGTAAAGCACCTTTTTGTCACCGATACAGATCATATCGCCCAGCTTATACCAATAATAATCGGCATAAAGGCTGTAGGATGCCAAAGGCTTGTGAACGTAGTCAAGCTGACCGTCGCAACCCGTGAGGCGGAAGCCGTCGAGGTCGTGAACGAGCCTGCCCTCGCCCACCGAATAGATGCAATCGGTGTCCACCATGGCAAAAACGTCAACCGCAACGTCAAGCTTGTAGGTGCCGTCCACGATCTCATTGTGAACGCACTCCCTCTCCCACCTGTACCAATCGGGAATGTGCGAAAACTCGGTCTCGCCCTCTGTCGCTTTCATCGAGCCGTCAAGACAAAGCTCATATTTCTTGCCGCAAGCGTGACAGACAAGTTCGGTCCCCTTGCCCTCGGTCTGACCCTCCGCAAGACAGTGAGGACACTTGTAAAGCACGCGATTGAGATGATCGGCGCGGAAAGGCTCATCTATCTCAATACCGTTTTCCTTCTGCCAGCGGAAATTGTCAAAGGAGAACTTCGACTTCAAAAGCTCGTTGATCTCGCGGGGCGATTTCTCCTTTATTTCATCGGGAGAAAGCAGATATTCGCAGGTAGCCGAGACCTGAACCTTGCGCAACTGAAGATTGTTGTAAAGAGGATCGCGGGTAAAAGCACCCTCGGTCATGATCACCACCACAGGAAGCCCCAGCATCTTGATGCACCTGCCAAGACTCTCGGGCAGAGGCGTGGCAGTTCCGTCAAAGCTGTAGCTCGCCTCGGGATACATAAGTATCGACGACTTGTAGCGTTTGATAGCATAACCCATATCGTGAACGAGGCTGACCTCGGTGACAAATTTCTTCGTAGGTATGCAACCGATCTGCCTCATCAGCCAATTCTTGCCGATAAAACCGTCGCCGGTGCAGACGATATTGTACTTTCTCGGATAAAGAATACGGTTGGCGATCTTCAGATCGATAAAACTGGAGTGATTCATCAGAATCAGGCAGGGCTCTTTTCTCGAAAGCTTTTCCATACCGATCTTCTTGAATTTGAACTTGGTTGCCCAAAGGTCGGGCAAAGACACCACGCGAATCAAGGTTCGGAAGAAAAAGCTGGGGCGCGCGGGCTTTTTCGCTTTTTTCTCAGGCTTCGCAAGAACCTGCTCTAAGGTAAGACCCTTTTTGATCTTCATAAATCTAAAATTCCTCCTGTATCTGCTCATTATAAGCGAATACACAATGTTAACTGAATATTAAATTTATTGTATCATACCCTAATGAGTTTGTCAAGATATAAATAACAAAAAGTAGAAGCTAACACTGTTAGCCCCTACTTTGTTTTTGTAATTATCAAACCTCAGCCGTCTCTTTAATATACGCCTCGCTCTTTACGGTGTAAGAAGTGACACCAAGAACGGTCTCGCCGTCGATCTGAAGCGCGCAGGGGTGATCAAACTCAACGCTGATCTCGTGACCCTTCATAACGTCGATCATCTTGGTCTTGTTGATATGCTCGCCCTTGAAGATCGAGGGGAACGCCATAAGAGTGGCAAGCTTGCCCGAGCCGTGCCAAACAACGAGAGTGTTCTGACGGTCCTCGGCAAGTCTGTCCTGGTCGGGAGCGCACATCATACCGCCGCCGTAGTAGCGTCCGTGCATAGTCGCCGCGATCCAGATCTTCTTGTAGCTCTTCTCAACTCCGTCAACGGTCACCTTACCGTTTGCGGGCTTGAATTTGCCAAGCAGACCTTTTATTGCGATGCCTGTGTAGTTAACGGGTCTCTCCGGATCCTCCGCCTTCATTTTGTCACCAACCTCGCAGCAATATCCGTCGATACCGAAGCCGATTCCGTTCATAAAGTGATATTTTTTCCCCTTGACAGTGACAGAGGGCAGATCTGTTATGTATTTTTTAACCGAGAACGGAGCCTCACCCGTCTCCTTGCCGAGATCCTTGAGAAAATCGTTGCCCGTGCCGGTTGCGGCATAAAGCACGTCGCATTTTACGTCAAGCTTGGATACGTCGTTGGCAAAACGGTTGAGAGTTCCGTCGCCTCCGCAAATGACCAACGCGTCCCCCTCGCCATAGTCGGAGAGAAGCTCATTATAGCTCTCGATCTTGGTCATATCAACAGCAACAGTGCCGTCGCCAAAGACGTTCAAAAGCTCCTCGGCTCTCGCCTTTGAGCCGCCATTACCCGAAAGAGGGTTGTAAAGAATACAGTATTTCATAGAAATCAAGTCCTTTCTTAGATTGCAGAAATTGGTAGCACCAAAACCCTTTTGCGCAACCAAAACAATAATACTTATGAAACTATTTTATACTATTTTTCGACACAATTCAAGAGTTTGAACGACTTTTGTCTAAAATTTAAAGTTTTGTAAAATAGTTAAAAAAAGCCGTTTTTTATGAACCTGTGGTGAACAAGACTGCCGACAAATCAAAATCTGAATTTTCAATTCCCACTAACAACAGAGAGCCGTGAGGCTACGTTTAAACCTCACGGCTATAATAAACAATATGGCTGCGCTTCAACCATTTTTCGGGAAAGCTTTTTGGCTCCACCTGCGATGTTTGTCGTGAGGCAAACTCGCGCAAATCTCGCATTGCGAGTTTGCAGTTCCCTGAAAAAGCTTGCCAGCTTGCGCGTAGCGCAATGCTAACCGGAGGCATCGCGTCCATCGCATCCTCGCATCCGCTGGAGCATCGCATCCCCCGCATCCTTAATAATGCGCGCAAAGGTCAATGCTTGCGGCATGATTTCTGTACCACCAGCTCTCGCCCTTCTGCTTGTAGGGCAAAAGCTCCCAGGAAAGCTCGTCGATAGACTTCACCTTGCCGTCCAGGTAGTCAAGCAGACGCTTGTGCTGATATTTCGCCCGCTCCTCAAGACCGCCGAACATATGCGCCCAATATTCGTAGCAGTAGGACTTGTTTTCTCTGTCCCACTGCTTCTTAAATGCCTTTCCAAAAGCACGGACAAGAGACGGAAGCCTTGCAAGGTCCTCGTCGGCAAGACGGCGCAGCTCTTCTCTGTCGCCCGCCCGATAAGCCTCTCTCAGCTTGACGCCAAGCTCGTATTTGACCTCCATCAGCTCGCAAAGCCGCGCCCCAACCTCAAAAATGTAGCCATAAGTCCTGGTCTTCTTCGCCGTCTCGCGAAGATCTGCTCCAACCTCACGGAAGGTGGCAGAACCGCCCTTTTTTACGGTGTAATCAAGAAATCCGCGGAACGGATCGGCATAGACCATATAATCCGAGCAGTTTCTGGGGTGAGTTACGTATTTCCAGTTGTCGGTAATGAAATTAACGTAATCAAGACGGCAAAATTCATCGTATCCGACACCGAATTTTCGCTCAAATTTCACCTTGATGTCATTTTCGTCGTTATTGCCTCTCGCGTACTCTGCAAGATAGAACATACTGGCAAGATTTGCGAAGTAAGAGCAGTCGCCACCACCGCACCATAAGGTCATCATAACGTCGCGGATGCCGTTCTTGCGGCAAGCGTCAAGGGCAGGCTTCATCGACTTCACTGTGTAATAATTGTTGGGCATAAAGCCTATCCAGTTCCAGATGCCGCCCGCAAACCAGACCTTATCGGAGATCTGCTTGTGCATTTCAAGCATATCGCTGTATTCGATCTCCCTGTCGTGATAATAGTCCCAGAAAACAGGTATCACGTTCTCGGGCACTATCTCCTTGTACTCCTGCAGCACCTCTTGCTTCGGCACCACGTAAACACCGTTGTTCCAGCCGTAAAAGAGCATATCCGACCAGATCATAGGCTCCATATATCCGTATTTCGCCGCTATCTCGTTGACTTTCGCCAAATGCCGCTTCAGCATCGAAGACTTTTCCTCGTATCCGTGCTCCTTCAGGTGTCTGCCAAGACCCATCCACATAGCCTCGTCCATACCAACGTGGATCTTGTCTGTTTTAAAGCACTTTCTGCAGGTAGCAAAAAGGTTTTCGATATAAGTATAGGTGCGATCGTCGTCAACAAGCAGCACGTCGCGCGCGTCCATCTTGTATTGATCGCCCCAAAGCGAGAGACCCGACAGATGCGCTAAGGTCTGAACGCAAGGAACAAGCTCGATGCCAACGCTTGCGGCGTATTCGTCAAGCTCTATAAGCTCGGATTGAGTGTACCTGCCGCGCATATAGCCGTGGTAGGGCTCGTTGTCGACCTCGATCTTGTCCTCGGTGTAAAGAAAGACCTGATTGTAGCCCATTGACGCTATGGTCTTGAAAAATCTCTTTATTGTCTCAACGCTGAGAGACGACTTGTACGAAATCGGCAGCATTATGCCGAAATTGTCAAAATCCTTCATTTTCTTCATTGTTTTTTCTCTTTTTATCTTAAATTGGTTGTTAAATTGCAATTTAGCGTGGACGTGGGGACGCGGTTTTCCACCTTTTTTGAGAAAAACCTACGCAGATTGTAAACAATCTGCTGTTGCGAGTTTTCTTCGAAAACGTCGAGGTGGAGCCAAAAAACTTCCCTAAAAAGGATAAAAATTTCACCAATATAGTATTTGGAAACCGTATTGATTTTTACCGAAGTTTATCTTCTATCGTGTTGCAAGTTTATTTGAAACCTTTTAAACAAAAGAGTTTACAATACACTCGAAACACGATAGCAGTGAGGCTTTGATAAAAATCCTCACGGTTTCATAAGATGAAATGGCTACACTTCCAGCCTTTTTGGGGGAAGTTTTTGAAGAGCTCGAGAAACTTTTTTCAAAAAGTTTCTCGAACGCGCCTCCCCCCCGTCCCCGACAAATCAAAATTTGAACATCATCCACCGAAACAAATTATACACGAAAGCGAAAAATTATGCAATATCTAATCTCTCGCAAAACCTACACATTCTTCCGCCGAGGAAGTTTTTACAGATTTCACACAGGATCCTTCTCAAACACTTCCACCGCCTCGCGGCGACGGGTGGACAAAAACTGCTGCCAGGTATTACCGTCCACAAAGGGATTACGTTCGCAACCGTTCTTGCTCTTCTCCAATTTAGCGAAATGGGCGTTGTCACCAAGATGATTTCCCACGTGGACCTCGGGGATCCGCTCCATCATTCTGTCGATCGACAAAATAAACTCCTCGCGGAGCGAATAGGGCAGACCGTATCTGTCCATATAAGCCTTCGACATCGTGTTAAGCCCCGCACCGCCGAACATTCCCGCGCGCAGCTCTCTGCTCTGCTCGGTCACGTTAAAAAACATAGTCAAGGTTCCCGCCGTGTGACCGGGGCAGGTGTAAAACTCAAAGTGGCGGTTGCCGATCTCGATAATATCACCGTCGTTCAGCAGAACGTCGGGTGTAAACGGCTCCTCAAAAGGGATCTTGAATTCGTTTGTCCACTGAAGCTGATTCTTTCCCATTACCATATCGGCATCGGCGCCGCTGATATAGGTCTTTGCCCCCGTCATAGCCACCAGCGCGCGAGTGCCGCCGATGTGATCGATGTGACCGTGGGAGTGGATAATATGACGAATATCCTTGACGTTGTAGCCAAGGGTCGTCATATTGTAGATTATGCCGTAAAGATCCTTGGGCATTCCCGTGTCGATAAGTATCAAACCGTCGTCGCTCTCAAGCAGCCAGCAGGGGCCGTTGCGTGAGCCTATGTGATAGAACCCGTCCACGTATTTCACGGGCTCAAGATAATTTTCCCAATATTTCATTTTACGTTAGCACCTCCCGTTTATTTGCGCTCGATCCACAAAAGTCTCGCCTCGCGGGACTGACTAAAGCGAACCGTCAAGCTCTTTTCCGCGCCGATCTTCTCGCCGCTGTCCTCATCGGTGAAAAGATATTCGCCCTCGAAAGGCAGTTCAAGGGTAAGCTCTCGTCCCTCGCATTCCTCCTGACAGAAGGCTAACAAAATACCCCTTTCCGCCTCGGGATCAAAGTACAGGAAAGCGCAAAAGCCGTCCCTTTCCTGCTCGGAGTGCCAGGGTGTCAAGGTGTAAAAATCCTTTAGGAGATAAGGGGAAACCCGTCTCCATTCCTTGAGACCGAAGCGCAGTATTCCGAAATCCTGATCGGGATCCTGCACAAACTGCGAATCCACGTTGAGAACGGGAAGATATGAAGCGCGCCAGATGTAAGGGTCGCTCTCACCCGTGAGCGCTAACTGCGACAGCTTTTCCTTGGTGTTCGCGCCGCAAAAAGGGATCCACTTGTTAAAGCCCCAGGACATAGACAAACGCAGAGCCGCGCTTGTTCTGTCACTGTCACTGCGGAGAAGCGGCACTCCGCGACGCATAGACTCAAGGTCGTTTCTGCCCCCTCCCGAGGCGCAGGAATCGACGAATCCGCAGCCCCCGTAAGATAGAGTACATTCAATAATTCTGTCCCACATATCGTAGTGACCCATAATAAATTTGCACTCGGTAATTCCCTCTCTGCCCTCGCCCTCAATAGAGTCAAGATGCTTCCAAAGAGGTGCCGCGCTGCAGTTGTTGTCCTCTCGGTACATTTCAACTCGGTTTTCACGGAGCATTTTGCATATCCGCTCCACCGTCCACTTAAAGCACTCGGGGTCACCGATATTGTTGGAAATAGTGCTCTCGCCCGGCACTCTGATCGCCCAATCCACGTTATAGCCAAAGTTTTTGGCAAGATTTTCAGGGTCTGTAACCCTTTCGGGCTCAAACCAGACGAGAGTTTTCATACCGTGCTCTCGGGCGAAATCCGTGGACTCACGGAAGCTTCCCTCAGGCCACTTTTCGGGATCAAGCACCCAAGTGCCCACCGAATCCCACCAGTCTTGACCCACAACGTGGGGCTTTGCGCCCGTCAGATCGGGGCGGATATACCAGCCCGCGTCAAACCAACGAAAATCAACCTTCGTGTCCTCCTCTATCATCTTTTCAAGGGAGGGTCGCCAGGTGTCGTACCGCTCGGAAATGCTTCCGTCGGAATTGGGCAGACCCGTGTCGTTAGAGAGACAGCAGGTGGAAAAAGGAGTCATATCCGCGCCCGTAGCGTCAGCCTTCGGGAGATTGTAATGCATAAACCAACTGCGCCAGAAATTCGCGGCATAGCTCTCGTCACGCACAGTGTATGGTGCGATCACGTACAGCGCGGTCCTTATCCTCTCACCGCTCAAAAGTCGGGTGCTAAGACCGTTGACAGAGCTTGCGGTATAAGTGGTTTTCTCCCCGTCAAAGGAAAAATCGGCGCGCCACGTACCCGCCCAGCCAATGGCAAGCATAACACCGCCGTCTCCGCATTCAAGATTGAAATATGGGAAATTAACGTGGGTCGCCCTGCCGTAATCCGAGGTAAAAGAAGCGTTTTCTTGGCAAAGATCAACACTGTATGGACGGTACTGATTGACGTGATCGCCTAAAATGCCTTTAAGAGTGGGAGACTCCCCCGCAAAATCCATAACGACACGGGCATTTTCAATGATCTCGCTGTCAAGGTCCGAAATATTTTCAAAATAAACCGTCCACTCGGTTACTCCGTGAGAAAAATAATGGGTCAGCAACACTTTTATCTCAATAATCCCGTCAAAGCCCAAACGAAAGACAACGTCCTCCCTCTCGCCGCTTTTTGTTACGTTTCTCTCCTTTACCGAGAAAAATTCCGAGGAAAACCCGAAATAGTCTCTGCCGCCGTAGGTAAACGCAAAGGGCAAGAGAGACAGATCCTTCGCCAAAGCAAGATATTTTTTGTCTGCTTCATTATTTATGTAATCCTTTTTCATACCGTTTCCTCCCTTAAACAATCGTTTTTTACTCGATCTCAACAATAAAAATACCCCTTACCGTATTCATATATCCTATGACCGACAAGGGGATTTAAATATTAAAGCTCATCCGCAAATCTGTGAATGTGAGGATAGCTGTCATCAGCGTAGAATCGGTGACCTGCACCCGCGATAACGTGAACAAGATTATCACTTGCGCCGAGAGCTTCGTACGCGCGGCGACCGACAGCCACGCTATTCTTCGCGCCGTCGATCAAAAATCCGTTATCCTCGGCTCCCGAGACCACGATCTCACGCTTGGGAGCAGTCATAGCCACAAGGTCACCCATATCGAAATACTTTGCGATATAAGGAACGTGGTTACAAGCGCAGTGCGACATAATGGCAATACTGTCCTCCCAATCGCACACCGCGCAGGAGGGGACGGCAAGCTTAATTCTGTCCTCAAAGATCGCCGTATATGTGGTGGCAGTACCGCCGCCCGAGTTGCCCATCAGCATAATTTTGTCCAGATCGACGAGATCAGAGAAGTTGCTTTCAAGGGCGTCGATGCACCTGGAAACGTCCCAAACTCGCTCGCCAATAAGGGTTCTGCCCAGCAGCATAGCTCTCTTTGCCACCTCTGTGCAACGGGGATTTCCGCTTGCGGGGTGACCGCCGTTTTCACCAAAACCTCTCTGCTCAAGGGCAAGTCCGCAAAAGCCCTCCTTGATAGCGCGGGCAACGAAATCACGGTCGCCGCCCTTGCAGGTCTGCTCGTCACCGGGATATATAGGTCTTGAGAGTGAGATGTGCATGCCCGTGCTGTGACCCTGCAGAGTGATCATCAAAGGCAGCTTTTTCCCTTCTGCCGCAAGGGGAATACAAAGGTGACAAGGAATTGTCACGTTCTCTTCACTTCTGAAATAAAAGCGGATCTCTCTGGCTCCCAGGTCCTCGGCAATTCTGTCGTATTCGACCTCAATTTCCACGGGACAAGCGTATTTTTCGATCTCGTGGAGACCAAGCAGCTCGGATAGCTTGTCTTTTGCGCGCGCCTTCCACTCGCAAAAATCCTCTTTTCCATCCCAACGCATTTCGGGCTTGTGATCTTTGATCAATCTGTAATGATGCTCAAGGGGCAAATATCCTTTTTCCATTATCCATTCTCCTTGATTGAATTTCAAATTTTGATTTGTCGGTCTGTTGTAAAACTAAATGGGGCATCCTCACCCACCGCTTCGCGGTCCCCCCTCCCCTGCCTTGGGGAGGGCTAACGCAAAGCGTAATTTGAAGCAATTTTGTAGCAGTGAAAAGACTTTTCGGCTTCAGATAAAGATACGCCGCAGTTAAACCTGAGCCCTCCCCAAGGCAGGGGAGGGGGGACCACGAAGTGGTGGGTGAGGATGCCTCTTTTAAATAGACAACATTCCGATAAATTGCAATTTATCAAAGCAAACCCGCAATTATCTCCTCATAAGACCTCGCCGACAGATAGGCAGGCGGCACGTCGAATACGGTCTTGCATCCGCTCATTCCCTCTTTTGCCATTCTTGCCGCCGCTCTCGCGTACGCTACGATGACCGACGCGGTAAACTCGGGGTTGGAATCAAGCTTCAGACTGTACTCTATAATATGATTATGCTGAAGCTCGGCTCCGGTTCTGCCGCTTCTGATCACAAATCCACCGTGAGGGATGCCGCCGTGGTCTCTTTTCAGTTCCTCCAAAGTGATGAAGTGAACCGTAGTGTCGTAATCGGCGAAGTAGTTTGGCATCTCGCAGATCTCCTTCTCGATCCTCGCCTTATTCGCTCCCTCCTCGGCAACCACAAAGCACTCTCTTGTGTGCTTTTCTCTTGTACTGAGGTCGGGATTTTTGCCGCATCTCACCGCTTCAAGCGCATCTTCCACGGGAATAGTGTACTGTTTTGCATCAACCACGCCATCAATTCTGCGGATAGCGTCGGAGTGACCCTGGCTGACGCCCTTGCCCCAGAAGGTGTAGTCTTTTCCGTCAGGCAAAATCGCTCCCGCCATAAGACGGTTTAAGGAGAACATACCGGGATCCCAGCCCACCGAGATCATTGCAATATTGCCGCCCTCTTTAGCAGCCGCGTCAACACGAGCGAAGTGCTCCGGGATCTTTGCGTGGGTATCAAAGCTGTCTATTACCGTAAAATGCTTGGCAAGGGCGGGGGTCTGCTCGGGCAGATCGGTTGCGCTGCCGCCGCAGATCACCATAACGTCGATCTTGTCTTTATAATTTTCAACCTCGGACGCGGAAACCACCTCAGCTCCTTCCGTGCCGATTTTAAGACTTGCAGGGTCACGTCTCGTAAAAACCGCAACAAGGGTCATATCATCATTCTGACGGATGGCATTCTCAACGCCGCGACCCAAATTTCCGTAACCAAAAATTCCAATTCTTGTCTTCATATTTGTACCTTTCGTATAAAGGGATATTATCTTAATTAGTATATCACTTTTTCACTTTGGTTGCAATAGGTTTTTGAATATTTTTTCAAGTGTCTCGCTTCTTTTTCACGCAAATCATCATCCGCAAACAGAAAAAATATTTGACAAACGCGCAAAAATATGATAAAATGAATTATCTATGTGGTTATTCACAAAATTCGCAAAAATCGGAGAAAAAAATGTCCTTCTTTTCGAAAAAAAGCAAAAACGCGCCCGAGCACGGCGCAAAAATACCGCCCGTCGGCGCGTTCGGTCACTACAACAAGAAGCAGGGTGTAAAAAATGCCGCTTCTGCCGATTTTGACGGCGCAAACGGCGAGCGTCCGGTGCAGATCTCTATCGATGATCTCGCGCTTTCCTTTGAAGGCAGGGCGGTTCTGCACGATCTGACTCTTGAGATACGCGAGGGCGACTATATCTGTGTTATCGGCGAAAACGGCTCGGGAAAGACCTCGCTTATGAACGCGATTTTGGGTCTTGTAAAGCCTACTTCGGGAAAGATTAAATTTCATCATCTCACACGCAATCAGATCGGTGTGCTTCCCCAGCTCTCGCCTCTTGAAGCCGACTTCCCCGCAACGGTCAGCGAGGTGGTGCTTGCAGGATGCCTGGCGCGAGCAAACAAGGGCATTTTCCTTGCCAAGGACTCTAAGCAGATCGCCTTTTCCGCTATGGAAAAGCTTGGCATCACCTCTCTTGCCGACCGCTCCTTTAGAGAGCTTTCGGGCGGTCAGAGACAGAGGGTAATGATCGCCCGCGCGCTGTGCGCCGCAGACAAAATGCTTATTATGGATGAGCCTGTTACGGGACTTGACCGTACCGCCACCGCCGACGTTTACGCTCTTATTGACGATCTGAACCGCGGCGGTATGACTATCGTGACGGTTACCCATGACGTTCGCGCGGCTCTGAAATATGCCACGAAAATACTTCGTCTGAACAAGGATTCCTACATTTTCCTTGACGTTGAAAAGTACAAAAAGCTGCCCGAGGCACAGGTCTATCTTCTCGGTGAGGACGACGATGTTGACCGCGACAAGCCTTACGGCGAGGGCGGTTTCAGATATTCGGGCGGTGAAAAATGATCTTGTCAAGTTTTGCGTTAAGCTCTTCCTCAAGTCTTTGGGAAAGGTTTGCCAAGATCCCCGAATATTTCGCCAAATATTCTTTTGTCAGGAACGCGCTTATCGTTGCCGTATTGATAGCTTTATGCGCCGCGCTTCTTGGTGTAGTGCTGGTGCTGAGACGGTTTTCGCTTATCGGTGACGGGCTTTCTCACGTTGCCTTTGGAGCTGCGACGGTGGCGGCAACTCTCGGAATATTTGATTTCAGCCTGACCCTTCCCGTGACTATCCTTGCCGCGATTTTGATACTGAACACAAGCGAAAAACGCAGGATCATGGGCGACGCAATGATCGCCATAATTTCCGCCGCATCCCTTGCCGTAGGATATCTGATTCTCGACGCGGGAGGCGGCGCGTCTAATCTCGGCGGCGACGTTTGCACGGCTCTTTTCGGGTCGTCGGCAATTCTCGCCATTGATACGGGCGAGCTGATATTTACGGCTGTTACCACCGCTATTTTAGTGGCTTTGACGGTAGTTTTTTACTATAAAATCTTCTCGATCAGCTTCGATGAGCGGTTTGCCAAGGCTACGGGAACGAGGACAGAGGCTTACAATCTGGGAATCGCCATAATTACCGCTGTGGTAATAGTGATCGGAATGAAGCTTGCGGGAGCGCTTCTTATGTCGGCGCTCATCGTCTTCCCCGCTATGGCGGCGATGAAGGTATGTAAGAGCTTTAAGCTGACCATGGTTGCGGCGGCTGTTATCGCCGTGGTTTGCGCAATTTTCGGTGTTTTGCTGTCGATTTTGCTTGAAGCTCCCGTGGGAGCGACTATTGCCGCGGTAGATATCGTCGCGTATGGAATATTCGCAATCATAGGAAGGAATAAATAAATGCAAAATGTAGAATGCAGAGTGTAAATGCAGAATACAGAGATATTGAAGAAAACCGCCACGGCGGTTTTCTTTTTTGATAAATCGCGATTTATCGTTCAGATGAGCCGTGTAGCCATTTCGTCGGCCTAAAGCGTCCCGCGGACATTGATTTTAAAATATTCGTTAAGTCGGGAGGAGACCCCTCCCCTACACCTAACCGCGAAATACATCCCACCGATAAATCAAAATTTGAAGCGTGACTGAATAGTTACATCAAAATTTGATTACAAAACAAGGCACTCTGTCAAGCGACAGGGTGCCTTGTTTAGTCAAACCTCGAAATACTTTTTCTGCATTTCGGGAATCTGTCCTTTCATTGCTTTAAGAATGGCTTCGGCGCGCTCGTCTCCCGCGATATAGCGGTTCATATAGTAGCCCTCGGTGGCGCAAGCACGGTCATGCAACGGAAAATAGTTTTCCATAAGGAAGCTTGCGTATTTCATAAGTCTGAAGTCACCTACAAGGCGGTACTCCCGACTTATGGTATCGACAGCGATCGAATACTTCTCCTTGATGGCAGAGACAAGCTCCTCACGCGTGTTTGCCTTGGCGAAAACGATTGTGGAGCAGATCAGCGCGTTGCGATTATGCTCGGTTGAGCCGTGGCTGTCGGTACTGCCCACCACGGGGTGGTCGATGCCCTTCGCGCGCATTTCGTAGTAAAATCCGGTCTGGAAGCCATTATGCTGATAGTAATTCTCTCCTCCAAGCACCTCAAAGGCGTCGAAGGGGGCTTTTTCATAGATAAATCGCGTATATTCCTCGGGAAGATGCATCATCTGGCAAAGCCAATAGGGGTGGGGGAAGATGCCGAGTCCACCGTTTTTCTGCATATGCTCGTAGATCCACTCCATTACGGCGAAGCTGAGCCTTTCGCTCTCGTTTTCTCTCTCCACACTCTTCGCTCTCTCGCGTATCATCGCCTCAAACTCGTCTCTCGTCATCGTCTCGGGAGCGTTGCCGTCGAGACTTCTGTGGGAGAGGTCGTCACCCTGCTCGTCGTTAAGTGACGGCTTGACAAGAGCGTTTATACTGTAGCTACCGCCGAAATTGACGTAATGTACGTCATTCAAGGGCAGATGCACCTCCTCGCCGGGGATAATGGCGAGATCGGTAAGGTCTCCGTAAAAGCCAATGGCTTCAAGGGAGGGATAGTATCTCGAGTGATCGGAGATAACGGTAAAATCGTAGCCGTGGCCTCTGTAATTTGCCGCAACCGTGGTGGGGGCTTCGTGTCCGTCGCTACGGCGAGTATGCATATGTAGGTCGCCGCGCAGGGGAATCCTTCCCTTCATATCATCCTCAAGAGTGTAGAGAGATAGGGTGCAGAAGTGGTTGGAGGCAGCATCTGCGTGGATATTTACGAAATACTCGCCTTCTCCCTCAAAGTCGCCCGAAAAACGAAGGCAACCGTCCGAGTCGGGCTTGGCGCGACGCTCAAATCTGCCGCCGCGCTCGGGATAGATATGGGGGAGTCCCTCGTCGACCTTATAGACCCTCAAAACGTACTCTCTGTCGCGCTCAAATGCCGCGTGATCGCCAAGAGGCTGAATCGTTATCTGCTTATTCGCCCCCACAAGGAAGACCTTTGGATAAATATCGTAGTCGTAAAGAACCTGTTTCATATCCGTCCCCTTTTGATTAATTTTTGATCTTGTTTATCAGGTGTCTGCCAACCGCAACCATCATATCTGCGGCAGGGCGACAAAGCTCTGTGGGGAGAGGATTTACGAAGTTGCCCGCCTCAAAGGTCAGGTCACCCTCATAGCCTATCTCGCGGAGCGCCGCGCATACCTTATCCCAATTTATCTTGGAGAAATAAGGCAGAGTGTGGAGGTCATCCTTGCCGTCAACGTCGTGAACGTGAAGAGCTTTGAGTCTGTCCTTGCCGAGAGCGCGGATAAGGTCGCAAGGGTCAACGCCTACAAGGGGTGCGTGACCGATATCAAGACAAGCCACAAACCACTCGCTGTTCAGCGTGTCAACGTAGCGGACAAACTCCTCGGGGCGCGAGCAGGTGGAATGGTCGATCTTAAGTCCACCCGGCTGCTGCCACATATTCTCAACACAAACCCTCACACCGTACTCCTCGCAATAGGGCTTCAGCGCGTTGTAAAATTGCATATTCCATTCAAAAAGCTGCTCGGGAACTCCGGGTTCGCAATATTGGAGGTGCTGAACGGGATGAACGACAACGTTTGGAATGCCCAAGTAGGAGGCGTTTCGGATGGCGCGTCTTATATCGTGGAATCGACGGACGGTTTTCTCCATATCACGATAGCTTGAGCCCTCGGGCGCATGCGCCTGATTGAAAACGATCCCCTTTGAGTCGGCTAATGCCTTCCACCTAAGAAATTTTTCCTTACCAAGCTCGCCGTCGGTGCTCTCATCGTAGTATTCGGGCTTTAAGTGGAAGGAAAAGTCAATAGCATCAAAGCCCGCGTCTGCCATAAGTGTGATGGCATCCTCAGTGGGCATTTTTCTTACAAATTGAGAATGAGATGATGATAAAAGCATAATTTTGACTCCTTTTTATGAAAAATGAGATTAAGAATCAATTTTAGAATACCAGGAACGCGCAACATCCTGCCTCAAGAGCAAATTCGCCCTTACTCTGCTTCTCGCCGCAAAGGCAGGGCAGCTCGTCGTTCTCGCCGAGGGTGAGAGGTCTGCCGTTGAGGCACATAACACGGCTTCTGAGCTTTCCTTCGCCCGAAAGCACGTACTTTTCGCAATCTGCGGGGAGATTTACGGTAGTGGTCTCTTCGCTGTTGTTAATGATGAGGTAAACGTAGCCCTCCTTGCCGTCCTTACGGGAATGGCAATAGACGTGCGCGCCCTCGCGGATCTCCTCGCCCGTAGCGTAAACCGTCTGACCCATAAGTCTATTCCAGAGAAGCACCGCGAAATAGTTGGGACGGGGGGTGAACACCTCATGCTCAAGGAATCCGTAAGCCGAGGAAGCGAGGGTGTTGTGGAAGATGACACCGTCGGTAACGGTGGCGAATTCTCCAAGCTCGTTAAGGGTTCTGGGCACATCGAGATAGGTGGGTGCCCAGGTATTACCGCCGCAGCCCGCGTCACCAGACTCGGTTACCCACATCTGTCCACCGGGAACGTATTTGTCTCGTCTCGCGACATACTGTCTCGCGCAATCAGCGGCAACGGCAAGATACTCCTCGCTGAGGCACTTTTCTACTGGCCAATGACCGCCCATTGCCGCTCCGCGCTCGGAAATGCCGTTATAGTAGTGGTAGCTGAATACGTCCATCTTGACCTGCTGATCGCCGAGCAGCTCCTCGGTGGTGACCATCTGAAGCGCCGATGCGATGCCGCCGCCTACGTTGTCGCTGCCGCCCATATTGATGTCGATATCACCTACGGTGCAAGGACCGACGAAGAGGCACTCGGGGTAATTTTCACGGAGCCACGCGCCGAAAATATCGTGGTCACGGGCATGGTCAGCGGCGGTATAGCCGTGAGGGAGACCCGACATGACCATCATATTAGGCTCGTTAGTGAACTCTGCCGCGTCGATCGGCACGCCGTATTCCTTGGAGAAGGAGAAGAGCTTTTCCGCAAGGGAGAGAGGATAGGGCTCGTCTGCGGTGTGGACTCCGGGGCAGTTGGTCATAGAAACGAGAAGCTTTGCGCCGATCGCCTTTACGAAGTCAAGAACTCCGATCCACTGCTCTCTCGACAGAATGTTCTGATAGCCCTCGGGAGCCTTGCCGTTGTACTTGTTTTCAAGGTCGTAGTAGGTCTTATTCGCCCAAGTACCCGAAACTCTTACCCAAGCCGCGCCAAGATCCTTGGCAAGCTTGCGGAGACGGGGGTTATAGAGATCGATGGGCTCGTACCACATCTGAAGCTTGCCCATATCTCGCCAGTCGGAGATCATCGGAAACTCTTCGGTGCCGTCAACCTGCGCGTCGGTATAGCGCGTCCAGAATGTACCGCCCGTAACCTCGGTCATCTCTACGTTATAGGAGACAAGACGCTCGTCAATCTCACGAAGACTTTTAAGCTTTGAAAAGTCAATATTTACAAATTGTGCCATTTGGGTTCCTCCAAAAATATATTTAATGTTTTTGTTTCAAATTTTGATTTGTCGGCCGACGGGGACGCGGTTTCCACCTTTTTTGAAAAAAAGGTGGAGCCAAAAAACTTCCCCGCAAAAAGGATTAAAATGTAGCCATTTCATCTTGTGAAACCGTGAGAATTTTGATCAAAGCTCCACTGCTATCGTGTTTCGAGTTTTTTTGCAAACTCTTTTGTTTAAAAGGTTGCAAATAAACTTGCAACACGATAGAAGATAAACTTCGGTTCAAATCAATATGGTTTCAAATGACATCATTGGTGAAATCATTCCCTTTTTTGGGGGGAAGTTTTTGCCGAGCTTTTTTCAAAAAGCTCGCCGCCGGAGGCATCCGCGCATCCCTCGCGTACCCGATAAATTGCAATTTATCAACAAATTTTATTCCATCAAAAGTGCTTCAAATTCATCAAACACTTTAGAATTAGCCGAAATTACGTGTTGATGATGCTCAAAAAGGTCTATCTCTTTACCAAGACCGCCGACTTTACCGCCTGCCTCAGTCACAAGCAACATTCCCGCGGCGAAATCCCAGGGCTTCAGATATCTGCCAAGATAAACGTCGGCGCGTCCGCAGGCAATATAAGCAAATTCAAGTGCCGCTGAGCCAAAGGTACGTATATCCTGACAAGCTGAGTATATTTTTCTCGCGTGCGCAAGTGCTTGATCGGTCTCGTTTTTATAATATGCGTTGAACTCGAAAAGTCCGACGCTATCTTTTAGAGTGGCATTTTCCGAAACGGTTATTTTTTTGCCGTTAAGATATGCGCCTTTTCCTTTTTCCGCAGAGAAAATCTCATTCGTATACGGCGAATAGATAACCCCCACTGTGATCTCGCCGCCCTCAAGGAGAGCCAAGGAGATGCAACAGAATGGCAGAGCGTGCATAAAATTGGTGGTTCCATCGATAGGATCAAGGATCCAGAAGTCGCCCTCCTGTCTTCCCTGCCACTCATCCTCCTCGGAGATAAATCCCACCTTCGGAAAGGTCTCACGAAGTCGTTTACGGAGATATTCCGAGACCTCGACGTCGGCGCGTGTTACAAAATCACTATCGCCCTTTTTTCGCACGTCGAGGCGAAAAGAGTCATTGAAAAAGATCGAGTCGGTCTCTTTTATGATATTTATTATTGACTTGACGTTCATATTTTACTTCCTAATAATTTTATACTTTTAGTATAACATAGCCTGGCGGTCAAGTCAAGAAGGAAAAGCAAAATTCAAATAAAAAACAACTCCCCTACGATATGCGTTTGCATACCGTAAGGGGGTTATGATTCCAAAATATTGATTTTAGTCTATACCAACAAATGGCGGATTAATACTTATTGATCTTCGCAATCTTAAAAATCCAAGTTTGATCTCACAAATCCAACAGAAGACATCAAGCGATCTCATTTTCCGGATTCGAGCTCTTCCTGCAAGCAAATTATATGCAACACAAGCAGATGCTCGTTTTCAGATCCGATCTCAACCTTTTCCCATTGTGAAGCTGTGCCGTCAAAATACACGTTGGTAAGATTTGTGCAGTTATTGAACGCGCCGTAGCCAATAGTTTCAACACTGTCGGTAAGATTTACGGTCTCAAGGCTTGAGCAATTTTCAAACGCATTGTCTCCGATACTTATGACACTGCTTGGAATAGATACGCTTATAAGCTCTGTGCAATTATCAAATGCATAATTCTCTATTTTTGTAACCGCAATTCCGTTGATCTCTTCGAGAATGCTTATTTGATTATCGGCTCCCGCAACCAAACCGGTGACATGATATGAGCCGTCTTCGCTTAAAACATATTCAACTCCGTCGGAATTGACATATATTGACAATTCCACGTCCACTTTTACAAACTGAACCTTAAAGAACTCTATTCCCTCTTCGATTCTCTTGATACAAACATTCTCATAAACACCCTCGTTACTGGTTCCGAGGAACATTTGATCATTTTCAGAGGATACCGTTATCGGGCAACCGTAATAATCGTCATAATACCACGTGCTGGTGGGAGTGGTTTCAAGAACTATGGAATAGTGTGTTCCATCGTAAGCGACGTTGACGTAGGTCTTGGTCGTATTCGACAGGAAGTACATATAATAATTACCTTCCGGAGCTTGCTCAAAATAGACGAGCGCAGCCATGGAAGCATCATCGGTCTCGCTAAGATAATAAGGCTTTTCGGGATCAACCTTACCGTCGAGGTAGACCAGCTTTTCAAGATTATGGTGAGCCAGTACGCCAAAGTAGGCGGCTCCCGTCTCGAAGCTTGTGACGTAATCATCAATCCTGATATTACTTTCAGTTGTTTCGAGAACCGTTCCGCAGTCCAGACATCCGGTGGTTTTTAATCCCGTGCTGTTGACAGTCGTAGTAACGTTCTGATGCTGCTCTTCCGCCAAAACGGTTCCGCAGTGAGTACACTTCTTATTACAACGATCTTCAATGTCAATACTTCCGGCATCGTGCTGTTTTTCTTCAAGCACAGCCCCGCAATCCGAACACTTCTTGTTACAGTTATCGTATTCATCGATATAGGTCTCTCCGCCATGCTGTGCTTCGGCGAGGACGTAGCCACAATCTTTACATTTTTTATTGCAATTATCGTAGGTATCTATATAACCTTCGGCATGCTGCGCAGTTGCAACGGTTACGCGGCAATATTCGCAGATAACGTCACAGTTTGAGCCCTTATAGGTCTCCTTGTGAGGACAATGTCCGCCGTATTCTCTTTTCGCTTCGGTCAGGCATCCGTTTCCTGTACCAACATGTACGTTGTACCAAAAGTCCTCCGGTCCTTGGAAAATGACGTTTGAAATACTGTTACAGCCATCGAACGCATAATCCGACATTTCGGTCAGAGTTGAGGGAAGGTCTACCTCGGCAAGCTTCAAGCATCCGCTGAATGCCGCCACGCCAATGCTTGTTATTCCCTCGGGAATAACGATTCTGACAAGGTTCTTTTTACCCCAGAATGCCTGATCACCAATATAGGTAACGGGAAGACCGTTGAGCTCGGACAGGATGGTCACGTTTGTTGTATAGCCTTCATTGAAGCCGTAAACGAAATAGTACTTCTTTGTTGATCCGAGAGCATAGATAACACCCTGCTCGTCTACACAGGTTTCATATCCGAAGTCAATATCTTCTGTGTCACAGCTTATCATCACCTTCCTCAGCACACCGTTTCCTTCAACGTTTGAGAGAGCGTTCCAATCGGATCTGCTTCCGTGAAAGGTAATATATCTTAACGAATTACATCCCTCAAAGGCATACGTCGCAATACTTGTTAAATCTCCCGAGATGATCAACTCGGTAAGGCTGTTACAGTTACTGAAAGCGTTACTTTCAATGGGTGTGCTTCCCACAAGCTCCATCTTCTGCACAGACGTTGTGTCAACCCAAGACATAAGGCCTGCCGGAATAGTCAGGCTTGTAAGATGTAAATTATAGAGGGCACATTCTCCCAATTCTGTAACACCTTTATGTATTTTTAAGCTTTTAAGGTTGGTGAAACCATAGAGCGCATAGGCACCGATAGAACTTACACCCTCGGGAACGACAAGTTCTTCCAGCTTCACACCGTCCACGATTATTCCTCCCGCTATCGATGCGGGATTTGCTGAAGCATCCTCAAAGCGGATCTTGAACCAAGCGGCAAGGTCGTTAACGTATACGGTCTTAAGCGAGCCGCAGCGTTCAAAGGAAGTATATCCGCAATATTTGAGTCGGGTGGGGATAGTGATCTCCTCTAAAGCACTGCAATTAACAAACGCATTTGCTTCTATACGCTCCAGTGATGAGGGCAGAGTGATCTCGGTCAGCTTGGTGCAATATGCGAACGCACTATTACCGATAGTTCTGATCGTAGACGGCAGAGACACGCTTTCCAGCTCCTCCCAATAAGAAAAGGCATTGCTGTCTATAGCCGTTACAGGCAGATCGTTATAATACTCGGGGATAACCACACGGGAAGGGTGAGGATAATCTCCACCGGTAACCGAATAATAGGTTTTATCGGTGCTGAGCGTGAATATCAAATAATCGTATGCGCTATCTTCGTTTTGATCGGGATCCTCCGGATTTTCAGGAGTTTCGGGATTATTGAGATCACCGCTGGGTGCTTCCTCTCCGTTTTCGTCCTTATCGGGGATGCCGTTCATATTCTCATCCTTGTCTTCCTCCGGTTCGGTCTCGGACGGAATTACAACAAAGCTGTATCCCGGCTTCTTCTCGGTTTCCTTTTCCGGCTCCTTATCGGTCAATATTTCAAAAATATCTCCGTTGTTAACACCACCGGAAGGCTTATTGGTCTCTTCCGGATCAACAGTCGGATTCTTTGAAATATCGGAAATAACAATGGCACTCAAAATGATTGCCGCGACAACCAAAACCGCTACTACAGCTACAAGAGCTGTTTTATTCTTCTTTTCGGGAGCCTGAGCAGGAGCCGTGGACTTTGTGGGCTCGATCACAACTCTCGATGACTGAGGAACCGACTGTGTTTTTGGCTGAGGAATCGGTTCAGGCTTAGGCTCGGGCTTAGGCTCTGCTTTTTTCTCATCCTTGCGATAAAAAGCAAGCATTTTTTCGATACCCATAACAAGGTCCGCCATAAAGCCCAGCTTATCCATATTTAGAGCCTGAAGATGAGCAAACTCGTCGGGCAGGTCATAAGCATCCATATCCTTATATGCCGGGATGAGCATCTTTTTCTCACCGTTCTTTATAAGACCCAGGAATCTGCTCCACTCGTTTCTTACCCAAACCGCGTTAAAATACTCGGGGCAGGTACCCAACACCACCATTACCTTTGCGCTGTTGAGAGCCGAGAATATATAGGGCTCGTATGCACTTCCCAATTTATCATCGAGAGTTACGCGAGCGAAAAAGACCTTATATCCGTCGCGCTCCAGCTCGTGGTAGAGCTCCTGAGCCAGGATACTGTCCTTAGTTCTCTTTCCCTTTTCGTCGGTCTCCTTGTAGCAGATGAAGATATCAAAAGGATCTTCTTTGCTTGCGATCTCAAGAATCCCCTTTTGTATATCGTTTATCTCACGCGCCTCAGCCTCATAAAGCACCTTCTGGTCTTTATTGGAGAGCTTTATCGCAGATCTATAGTCTTCGTCCGCAAGAATAGAGGTATACTGTGTTCTGTTGACCGTAGGCTTTCTTTCACCCGTAGCAGGATCATTTACGTATTCTATTCCGTAACGGCAAAGCACCATCGACCAATATGCCTCGGGGTCGGTGGGATCCTCTTCAATCAGCTTCTCATAAACAGCGATTGCCTTATCATAGTCGTTATTAATCCTCAGCTGTTCAGCGCGCTTGAACTGATTCGCGCGACGCTCGTCGGTCAGTATCGGGATACTCTGCTTTCTTCCGCAGAATATACACTTCGCAACTCTTGTAGCACCCTCTACCGCTTCCAATTCACCTTTACAGGTTCTGCATTGAAGGTCAAAAAGATTCATTTTGATCCAATCCTTTCTGAATTGTCAAGCTTTCTGATTTTTTGACAGTAGGCTTGATGGAATATTGACTTAAACAGTCAAAATTCCAATACTTTCCTCATTATACAATATGTATAAACATTATATATTACTACTATAAACACCGTGAAGCCATTTTGTAAACCAAATATTAAAAAAACGGCAATTTTCTGTGAATTGATGTTTTTTGATAAAAAACGCCTTTTTTACCCTAAAAGCAAGGATAAAAAAGACGTTTTTCATTAATAAATTATTGGCTTTCGCCATTTGTTGATCAATTATCTTTTAAAGATCAATATCTTGGGGCTTGTCATAATTCCCATAGGCTTCAGCTGATAGTTATACGAGAAAGCATCGTCGCGAGAGAACCAAAGCGAGGGGTGTGTCTGATCGGTATTCGTATTGGTGTTGTGCAGTGCCGCAAAGCAGTTATATCTGTTGCCGTACAAGGTAAATTCGGCTACGTGATGCCCTGCCTTCACACCCGTTGCATTGAGGTTGTAGGGCGAGGTCACTATCTTTCCTACGTCGGCACCGTCAAGCTTCACCGAGATAAGCGCGCCGCGGTAGTAGTTTGCGTGGAACTGAACCGTAGAATCGTCCTCGTCTACGTCAAATTCGCAAACGTAGGTAATATTGCCGCAATAGAAAGGCAGACCTTGGTCACCGATCGAGCCGAAGCCGATCTTTCTTGCAGGCGCTATCAGAGTCTTATCGCAGCCCTCAAGTCTGACGTTGAAGTCGCCGAGAAGGTAATACGCCTCGGTATAGCTTCTGGGGGAAAGGGGCAATTTTACTGTAAGAATATGCTCACCCACACCGATGTGAGGCAGCTTGACCGTCTCGATCGACTCATCGGTGAAGTAGCCGTCCACAGTCATATCCACGTCGATTCCGTCGAGTGTAACTTGGCTTACGTCGGCATCCTCAAGGGCAAGATGCGCGTCTGCAACCTCTACCTCACTCCTAAACGTGAACTTCAACGTAGTGGTATGGGGCTCAAACGCTTCATCGGAAAGCGTCCAGGGCTGCTTTCCGCTCTTGGGCGGGATATTTGCAAGCTGACGCACACGGGCATCGATGCGGCGGATCTCCTCAAGAGGCTGGAATTCGGGATTGTTGTCCCAAGTAAATTCCGCCAAATCGAGTAGCATTACGTTGGGCTCCTCGGTCTTGTAAGGCACCGCGCCCTTAAAGTCGTAGCTCTTTACGAGTCTGTAAGGCGGCAGAGGTGCCGCGGTCGATTCTTTCGGCTTTCTCTTTCCCTTGTCAAGCGCGAAGAGGAAGGAATCGTGGGGATACGCGGGAACCGAGAAATAGGTACAGCCGTCTTCGTAGCGGCAACCTACCTCGCTGATAGCTCCGGTTACGGTATTGTAAAGCTTGGGATCAAAATAACCCTCCACTCTGAAATGCAGATTCTTGGCATGTGCGTAATCGGTCACCTTCTGATAGATGGCATTCGCTACAAAGAGCCATCTTCTCTGTCCGTCGTCGCGCATCTGATAGATATAGTTGGGAGCAAGAGAGTGATCGGTAAGTCTTATTTCCAATTCTCTTTCGTCATGTAACGCGTCGAGGAGCGAATATTTTTCAAAGGGAATCTTTTCGCTGTCATTGTAAAGAGCTATAAGCTCGTCACTCTCGACGACGTCGATATACTTCGGAGGCTCGCCGACGAAAATAAGCCTACCGCCTGCCGCGTGGAAATCACGAAGTCTCTCAAAGGTAGTGCGGCGCATAGTGACCATAGGAGGTACTATTACCGTTTTATAGCTCATTTTGCCGACCTTCAAGGGATTTGCTGCCGATTTTGTCTGCTCGGGGAAAAGGGCTTCGCTGATATAGTCGAAGTCAATCTGACCGTAGAGCATCCACTTGATGAGATCCTCAAAATACGCGCCGTATCTCTCGCGCTTATCCCAGGAGGTCTCGCGAGTGCCCCAATAGAGCCAATAGCTTTCAATTGGGTGGATCATAGCCACAGAACAGCGGGGCTTACCTCTTGTCATAGCCGTATGTATGCGTGCATAGTGATCTTCTATGTAATTATACTGCTTGTACCAAGGCGACTGATAATTGATCGACGCAGGATAGTCGCGCTTGGCATTTCCCTTCATAGATACCCAAGAGAGGTGGGGTACACGGACAGTAACGCCTAAAGCCGCCTGCCAGTCGCCCTGGAATTTGTGATCACGGAAATCGAAATCCCAGTTGGTGATACCGTACATCTCGGAAATAATGGCTTCCTTGCCGTACTGTCTCGTCACCGACTGCGCCTGCTTGGCTGTGGTCAATTCTATCTTATTACGAAGCAGGTCGATGCCCACGTAGCCCAAATGCTTGTAATTTCGCATAACCTCGCCCACAGTCCAGGTCTGCATATAAAGTGTGTCCTCGCCCATAAGGTGACCTGTCAGCTTGATGCCGTTTTTCTCGCACCACCTGCCTGTGAGCGCCATAAAAGCGTCGCTCATTCGCTGACAGACGTGGTCGTGATAGCGGTAACGCGCCAAAGAAGGCTTGTTGCCCTGAAGATCCCAGAAGATCTCGGGCAAAGTAGCAATAATATCATCTCCATAAGCCTTTTTATAACTCTTTGGCAGATCAAAGGTCCAAGGAGCGGTAAGCACGTGCTTTGCGTCGTGAGAGATCAAAGTATTAACAAAGGTATGCTGCGGCTCGTCGGTAAACATTGCGGGAACCGCCTTGTCAAACTCATCGCCAACCCACTTTTTGTAGGTCTCGTGGGTGATCTCAATAAATTTTTCTGTTGCCTTCTTCGACAGCGTGTCCACGTAGGTGTAGCCGTTGAACCAATCGGTGCAGGGCTCGCATCGGCAAAATACGTGACGCTTGATGCCTGTGGCGCGGCTCTTTCTTCCGATTTTATTATAGCTGACAAGATATCCGTTCTTGTCAAAGATCAGATCAAATGTAGCAAGATAGTATGGCTTGCCCTGCTCGTAGGCTTCCTTAGGAGAAAGCTCGTCGGAGAGGTCAAGATGATTCTCCGCATCGGGCGCGCCCTCGTCATATTCAGCCTTCTGTCGCACCATTTCGGGAGGCACGATAACAAGCTGTCTCTGCCTGTATTTCGGCTCGCGCGTCACAAGACCGCCCGCAAAGCCCGAGGGCCACTTGTCCTCGTCATAGAGCCAGGCGAGCATATCCTCAGCCTTAGCCTTATCGGTACAGGCGCGGACGAGAGACATAAACTCGTCGCTCAAATATTCGTGATCCATACCGTGGCGCGAATGCATATGGAAGCCGCCGAATCCCATTTCCTTGAGATAATCTATCTGTTTTGAGAGCATTTCGGGAGTCATCTTGCAGTTCCACGACCAAAACGGTGTGCCTCTGTACTCGCTTGTTGGCGAGCGGAAGAGATCGTCGGAAAGCTGTTTTTGCAAATTTTTCTTATAAAGCATTTTTCTGTCCTCCGAATTCTGTTTTCGGTTGTTATCTGTACTTTAATTATAAACTAAACGCTAAAAAATGTCAATAAATCTATCGGATTTTTATCTTTTAATGTACAAAACAAGTCTTTTTGTGGATATGCGAGAAAACAGGAGCATAAACTGAAAGCGATTTACTTATAAGAAAAGACTTTAATCAAAAGCGAAGAAAAACATCTCAAAATTTTGAAATATTTTTAAATTAGGTATTGCAATTTCAAAAAAAGTGTGGTATAATACTTTGGTCGAGCGGTTTTCCGTCGAATTCTAAACTAAATATGTACAGTATGCATCACGGAGAGATATTTCGCCTTAGGCGAAGATACCCACACCCTGCGCCTGACAAACGAGCTTGTCGATCTTCGGGTGGGGTATACGCAGTGGATTCGACGAGCAAAGCTCGCCGAGCCTCATCTAATCAAGCTCCTTAATTATGATGCACGCTGTTGCATCATAATTAAGGAGAGATATCGAAGTGGTCATAAGGGGGCTGACTCGAAACCAGTTTGTGCCCAAGCACACGAGGGTTCGAATCCCTCTCTCTCCGCCATAAAAACACCGAGTGGCAAAGCCGCTCGGTGTTTTTATATCTGAAAGGGATTCGAACGGGTCGGTAGTGAATGGCTGCCGGTGGCAGCCAGAGCCGACCCTGACCGAGCCCGCAGGCGAGAGCGAATCCCTCTCTCTCCGCCATTCAGGGCTGAAATCGAAAGATTTCAGCCCTTTTCCTCTTGAAGTATTCGTGTTTTTGTGATACAATAAACTAACCGATAAATAATATTTTGCAGGTGTAAATAATGGGAAAGAAATTATCAGAAATGACTTTAGATGAACTGTGGCAGTTGTTTCCTATCATTTTAACAGCACATCAGGAGTGTTGGGAAGAATGGTATTTGGAAGAAGAAACCCTGTTGAAGAAAGTTCTTCCACAACTTGAAAGGATAAGTCATATAGGAAGTACGGCGATTTCTTCCATTTGGGCAAAGCCCATTATTGATATTCTCGTGGAAGTTCCCAAGGAAAGCAACTTGTTTGTTTATAAAGATTTGATTGCCCATAGCGGCTATATTTGTATGTCGGAAAGCGAAAAAGGACTGTCCTTTAACAAAGGGTACACAGAGAACGGCTTTGCCGAGAGAGTGTTCCATTTGCATTTAAGATATACAGGTGATAATTACGAATTGTATTTCAGGGATTATCTTAACGAGTTTCCCGATATAGCAAAAGAATATGAGAAATTAAAACTTTCGTTATGGAAAGAATACGAACATAACCGAGATGCTTATACAAATGCTAAAACGGAGTTCGTGAAGAAATATACCGAACAAGCAAAATTGCTATACGGCAATAGATACTGACAAATTCCAATTTATGAATAAATATATTGCAAACATCATTACCGGAAGCAGAATTGTATTAAGTTTGCCTCTTCTGTTCATTCCTCTATCATCGGCATGGTTTTACATACTCTATCTTTTTTGCGGGTTTACCGATATGATTGACGGAGCGATAGCGAGAAAGACGGGAGCGGTTAGTAAATTTGGAGCAAGACTTGATACTGCCTCTGACTTTGTATTTATATTCGTATGCTGGGTAAAGATACTACCCCTAATGCACATACCCGTATGGCTGTGGGTATGGATTATCATTGTTGCGTTGATTAAGATATTTAATATTACGCTCGTCTTTATTCGCAAGAAAAAACTAATATCAATACATAGCGTGTTAAATAAAACAACGGGATTTGCTTTGTTCCTTTTGCCGCCCACGCTGACTTTTCTTGAAACCATTTATAGCGTTGCGACAATATGTGTACTTGCAACTATTGCGGCAATGCAAGAAGTTTATTTTATTGCAAAAGGGCAAGAGGTTTTATAATCAAATTCCAATTTTTGGGGGATTATACAAAGTGAGGTCCGACGAAAATGAATCGTCAGACCTCAAAAATTTCATAAGAGAAATCAAAGGCAAAACAACCGCTGAGGAATCAAACGATTCCTCAGCGGCCTATTTACGTTTATCTGACTACCGAAGAATGTCTATAGATATAGAACTCCTCTTGGCTCGGCATCCACTTCTTTTCTTTCGGTGGAAAGGTGGAATCGAACGCCTCGACAGCAGCGGTGTCTTCACAGCAATCGGCGGCGGTGGAGGCGATGTACATCCACTTTTTACCGTCAAGCGCACCCGGAACAAGCTCTGCAACGAGCAAGGCGGTCGGAAAGTTACCGTCCACGACAAAACTTACGTTCTTTTTCTTGCAGCTCACAAATCCGCGGCTTACGTAGTTTCCGGGGTTGCCAAAGTTGATGTTCACGTCGTAGCCCATCTTGCGTGCAACTTCAAAGGAATGTTCAATTAAAAGCTTGCCTAGTCGCTGTCTCTGATATTCGGGTGCGACGCAAAGCGGTCCGAAGGAAAGGATCTCCTTGCGCTTTCCGTTCTCGTCCTCAAGCCATGCCTTTGTATACATAATGTTTCCTATGATCTTGCCGTCTTTTTCAAGTACGAATGCAAGTTCGGGGATAAAGTCGGGGTGATTACGCATCATGTGAACGTAATAATGCTCACTTGCACCGGGGACGTAGACATTCCAAAACGCCTCGCGTGTAAGCTCCTCAACTGCTCTATAATCTTTTTCGGTTTCTAAACGTATTGTTACATTGTTCATTGCTAAATCCCTCACGGTTGTCAAAATATGTAAGGATATTATATCATATTTTTTCAAAAAATTCAATGTATTTTAGTACGACCAAACATCATTTTCTATCACTTTTCTATCATTTTTGCGGCGATTTTGATAGAAGATCGGGAAAATGGGGCGAAAATGGGCAAAAATTTGGTAGAAGAAGGTACGTAGAGGGACGAGGTGGTACTCACCCCCGATGGCTCGGACTTGATCACCTGACCTCAGGTCAGGTAAAGGTTCTGAATCCCATCCTCACTGTAAAGATATAATATATCAGTTAATTCTCTGCCACTCGTAATTTTTATCTCATCGAGAAATTTAAAAAAGCATAAAAGATCCACCGATTTGGTGGATCTTTTGTGTTATGTATACGTATTCTTAATTCTTTAGATCCTCCAGCAATTCATCCATAATTTCCTTTTCATGGAAAGGGAAAATTATGATATGCGCCTTTTCCTGTCCGTCGTAATCGACAAACGTTGCGAGCTGATATTTTTTGCATATCTCTTCTTCGGGCTTGGGAATCACGAAGGTATTCGAATTCTCAAATCTCTCAAAAGAAAGCCCATTTCTGCGAAGACCATTCTCAAAATAGAGAACGTTTTCGGAATAATGACCGCTCTCGCGGCGAAGAAGCATTTCTCTCGCTCTCTGATAGGTTGAAAAAGGCAGATAATCACGTGAGCCCAGAAGCGTTGAATCCTCCTGACCAATATAATCTATGATCGGGCGGTCGCGTCTATTAAGCGCAAGCAACACGCCGTTAACTCTTGCCGTACCCATAAATTTATGCATACTTACAGCGACGGAATCGACTCCAAGATCTGAAAGGCTCTCGACCTTCGGCGCATTCTCCTGGTTTTTGGCAATACCGCCGAAGTGCGCCGCGTCAAGATGGCAGTAATACTCTATTCCAAGCGATCTCAATCCTTCGGTGATCCTTTTCACCTCGTCCACCGCACCGCGGCAGGTGGTTCCCCACGTAAGCACCACTATTGCACCATTTGTGCCATTTTCTCGGTCTTTTTTTGCCACTTCGAGCAGTTTTTCTACTGAAATTCTTCCGTATTCATCCACTGCGATCTTTTCATACGGATATCTTTCGCTGTTTTCACCGTCAAAAACATACTTTTCAACGCTGTAATGTGTATCCTCGGAAAAATACAATTTACCCTTTGGAAAACGGTTGAAACCCTCGCGGATGCCCCAGAAATTGCTCTCGGTGCCGCCCGAGGTTATGTAACCCCAGTATTCACCCTGGGCGATACCGAAATTCTCGGCGACAAGGGAGATTATCTTCTTCTCGGTGGATTTGCTATCCATTCCGTAATTTCCCTTTTGATACGGGTCGCCGCAGTTGTTCATCAGGTACATCTTGCTTTCAAGATGGCGCAAATAGCTTGTGGTATAAGAATAATCCTCCATATTGGCGGGGTAGCCGAACATATATTTTCTCTTCTTAAGGTTGTTGGAATAATACTTATCAACCTTGGCGATATACTCCGAGTCCTCACGCTCAAAGGCGCTTATTTCTTCTCGGGTAAACCCCTTTTTCTTCAAGCTGTTGTAGTCAAGAATTCTTCCAAGTCTCGCGCGAAGCTTTTCAAGTCTGTCGATCTCGGCTTCCACGCCCTCCACCATCTCAAGCAGCTCGGTGCTCTCATAATCGTGAAGCGTTTCGTCGCTCTCGATGATACAGGCTCTCGCGCTATTGTAGCTTTCCTGCCACTCGTCATAAAATTTACTCATTTCAAAAATCCTTTATTTTTAGTGGGTCGCAACGTTATTTTTTCATCAAACAACACAGCTCATAGCCGCGCCGACGATACCCGCGTCACCGAAAAGCTTGGCTATGCGTATGTCGGTCTTGGGCATATATTTGTTGTAATCGTTCTCGTTAAAATACGCTTTGATCGGCTCAAGGAGTGCGTCGCCTTCGCGGCTGATACCGCCTCCGATAGCCAGCACTCTGGGTTGGAGCACGTTAACGATGCTGCAAATACCCTCCGCAACGTACTCAATATATCTGTCACGCACTTCGATCGCGGCAAGGTCACCAAGCTTTGCGCACTCAAAGGCAGTTCTTCCGCTGACCTTGCCCTTCTTCTCTGCCCATTCGTTCATTTTTGATTCGGGATGTGCCGCCATAGCCGCCTTGGTCTGATTTATCAGCGCGGTCACCGAAGCGTATGCCTCAAGACAACCGCGTTTGCCACAGGTACAAGGCTCACCGCCAAAGACAAGAGATTGATGTCCTATCTCCGCGCCCGCGCCGTTAAAGCCCGACCATACCTTTCCGTCAAGGATGATTCCACCGCCGACACCCGTACCGAGTGTCATAAAGACAAAGCTGTCAAGCCCGTCCTCACATACCGCGTACTCACCGAGTGCCGCCGCGTTTGCATCGTTTTCAAGATAGACCGGCAGATCGAGGTGCTTTCTGAACTCCTCCGCCATAGGCACGTTATGCATCACGATATTATTGGAGTAGACCACCACTCCGCGCTCTTTATCCACGCTTCCGGGACATCCGATCCCCACTGCCTTGACTTCATCCATAGTATGGTTGCTTTCTTTCACCACTCTCTCGGCAATAGCCGCCATATCGCGGACTATCTCCGACCAGTGTCTTTCCTTATGGGTGGGAACGCTTGCTTTATAAAGGATATTTCCCTTTTCGTCAACTAAACCTGCGGCGATATTGGTACCGCCAAGATCGATTCCTATGTACATTTTTATTCTCCTTAATTAACTTTTGAAAGTATCAGCTCGCATTTGCCCGAGACCGCAAAGGTTTTATTTTGCGCGGGGATGAAAATACTGTCGCCTTTTATAAGGGTAATTTCACCACCGTCATATTTCAAAACACCCTCACCGTCAGTGACTATCAAAGAAAGGAAGCTGGTTTCATCGACCACGATCTCGCAGTTGCCCTCTATTCTTTTGCGTCTGACCGAGAAATAGCTACACTCGGCAAGCAAAACGTCGTCTCCGTCGCCGATATCGGGCAGCTCGGGGGATTTTTCAAGGCAAGAGACCTCAAGTGCCTTTTCTATATGCAAAGGACGAAGGTTGCCGTTTTTATCGCGGCGGTTATAGTCGAAAACACGATAGGTGGTATTTGAATTCTGCTGAATCTCACAGATCAAAATTCCCGAACCTATGGCGTGAACGGTTCCCGCGGGAATGAAAAACACGTCGCCCTTCTTTACGGACACACGGTTGAGAAGATCGCAAAGCTTTCCGTCCTTTATTGCGTTTGCATACTCTTCTCTGCTGACATCGCGGGAAAAGCCATAGTAAAGGCAGGCATTTTCGTCGCAGTCGAGAATATACCACATTTCGGTCTTTCCATACTCGCCTTCGTTTTCCAAAGCATATTCGTCGGAGGGGTGAACCTGCACAGACAGGTCGCCTTTGGCATCGATAAGCTTTATAAGCAGTGGAAAATAATCGTATTTCGCGCTGTTTGAGCCCAGCGCCTCTCTACCGAGCTTTGCGATATAATCGGTGAGATATGATCCGTCAAATTCACCGCCCGAAACAGTGCTTTGACCGTCCTTATGAGCCGACAGCTCCCAGCTTTCAGCCAATGGGACAAGGTCGCTTTTTTTATTGAATTCGCTTTTAAGTCTGACACCGCCCCAAATATAGTCCTTGAAAGTGGGCGAGAGCTTTACGGGATCAAAATTCGCCATAATTCCACCTCGGCACATAATTATCTATTTTAATTCTATCACAAAATACGTCTTTTGTCAATCGCTGTCGCAAGATATTTGTTAAAGGATATATTTTTTCAAATTTTGATTTGTCGGGGAGGCGGGGGAGACGCGTTCCACCTTTTTTGAAAAAAAGGTGGAGCCAAAAAACTTCCCCGCAAATTAATCGGAAGTGTAGCCATTTTATTTTGTAAAACCGTGAGGATTTTAGGCAGAGCCTTACTGCTATCGTGTTGCGAGCAAGTATCAAATTGCTTGTAAATAAATAGTTTATAATGCACTAGAAACACGATAGAAGATAAACTCTGATTAAAATATCCACGGTTTCAAAAGACTTTATTGGTGAAATTTTATCCTTTTTCAGGGAAGTTTTTTGACACACTTTTT
>JAZKYL010000087.1:0-17475 GCA_045612105.1 Eubacteriales bacterium | reverse complement strand
GTGGTCGGGAAGATTCCAGTGGTCACGGGCTAAACTGGTGTAATACCAGGGCTTCAGACAGTTGGTCTCGGTAACACCTGTTGAAAGGTGGTAGTAGGGAACGAAATACTGTACCGAGGAGAGCTGCTTCAGCGGATATTTACCCCAGTTTTGATAAAGATTCAGAATGGTGTAGCTCTGTTTTTCATCTGCCGCGAGGAAGAGAGGCATAATGGTTTCGCCGTAAGCCTCGTCGTCGATATTGTAAAGGTTAGCTTCACCGTCGCCAAGGAAGTTCTTGGAGACCTGAAGGGGAACGGGTATATTCAGTCCGTTCTCGTTCAAAAGCACCGCGCCCTCAAGGTGACCGTCGGGACGGGTGGTTGACATGATATAAATAGTTCTGTCGTAATCATCTCCCTTGACAGCAAAGCGAAGCTTGAAATGTCTGTTGGGATAATCGAAATAGGCGGGGCTGAAGGTAGTACCCGCAAGGGCGAAGGTGTAGCAACCGCGAAGAGGATCGTAGCCTAAAAATTCAGCAGAGGTGGAATCGTCGTAGACGTTGAATTTTCTGGCTTCAAGGGGCTCTCTTTCAATAGTTGCCTCTAAAATGAAGGCATCGAAGCTGTGATTTGAGTCGGTGTAGATGCGCTGACCCATATGGAAGTCGTTTGCGTTGTTTGTGCCGCTTTCGGACTTATTGATAGTTCCTCCTTCGGGAGTCGCGGTTTGGATTATGGTGTAGATGCCGCCATCCAGGGTGACAGACAGCTTGTCGGTGTAGCCAACGGGAAGTATGTAGCCGAAAATACCGACGTTCTTGATGTCAAATCCCACGTATTCTGCGGTTGCCCAATCGACCTCTCCGAGAGAGTAGTGAAGGCCCTTTGCGTCCTTGACTACCAGAGCATCGACCGTATCTGCGGAGATATTGGTGATCATACCCACCTCCTCGATGCCCGATACGGTGTTCTTTGCCGCGAACTGAATTTCGCCGTGAAGCTTATCGGAATAGGTGTGGAAGACTCTCGCCAAGCCGAGGTCCTGGGGCGCGCCGTTCACGTCGGCGTTTATCGCCTTGATCTCACTGATATCAATAGTTCCGCCGCTTGTGGCATAGCTCATGGAGAAGTCGAGACGGAGCTTTTCCAGCTTTCCGCTATATCCCGAAACGTTGCCGAGATAGACGTAATAGGTGTGGTATTCGCCGTCGTTTACCGTGTCGAAGCTGACGTTTTTGTAGCTTCCGTTGGCATCTGTCTTGATGAAGAACTGACAGTCCGCTTCATTTGTCGCGGGCAGATCGCTCTTCATAGTGATCGCTAAATAGTTGTAATCGGCGGTGTTAAAGCTGATGTTTGAGAAAACTACCTGCGGGTCAACACTGTCCCCGGTAAATTCGCAATGGAGACCGTTCGAGCCGTATTTTGCTTTAACGCCTTCCTCATTTTCGATGCTTTTTATATTCAGAGACTTTTCATCAATAACCTTTATTTCGTTTACAAAATTCTGATCCTCGATGCGAACGTCGTAATAGTAGTATCCGAAACGGAATATGTTAAGTCCCGCAAACTGGGAGACCTTTGCCGAATTCAGAGTCTTTGAAGCGTAATAGGTGCCGCCGTTCTGCATCTTAACGAAAACGTCCATGGTGTTTTCGATATATTTGTTGCCCGACTTATCGGTCAGAGAGGTGACCTTGCGCTCCGCCAGTATGTCGGTGGAATAGGTCAGCTTCATATTCTGATTTTCTGTAACGAAGCCAAGCCTGTTTCCATCGGTGTAATACGCATTTACACCGTTTGCCAGCTTTTCCGCGTTTTCGATCACCACGGAGTTTTCACCGCTGAGCAGGGGAATATCTTCGCTCTCGGTGGTTTGCTCAACACCGTTATCTGTTTCTTCCGTGGTCTGTTCGGATGTGATTTCAGTGCTCTCCGCGGTAATCGCTTCAGAAGTCACCTCAGTGGTGATCTCCGAAATATCCTCCGTTTCCTTTTCCGAAGCCTCTTCGGTAAAACTATCGGAGAGCTCTTCGGTCAAGTCTGTATCGGAGATCTCCGAAGAGACGTCGTCCGACTCATCGGATACGTTTTCAAGAGCATCCGAAACGCTCTCGGTTTCGGATTTTGATACGTACTCGGTAGTTTCTTCGGTAAGTGTCCCGTTATTTGATGTGCCTTCCGTCACTGTATCGGACGAAACCTTTGTTGTCGATTCGGTTTGCTGCTCTTCGCTCATCTCGGTCGTGGCGACGGTGCTTTCGTTTGGCGGATTGCCGCAAGAAGCAAGTGCCGATACGATCATAAGAAGGACGAGCATAAAAGATAAATAAGACGTAAATTTTTTCATTTTTATCTCCATTATTCAGATTTTTGTATTACCAGACAAGGAAGGAAGACCCCTTCAGCTTAAGTATAGCCTCGGCGAAGTAGAAGTCGCCGTAAATGATGTTGTGATCGGGAGCGCATTTGCTGACGTAAGCCTCACTGCACATAAGAAGCAGAGCATCTCTGTTCTCATCCCAGTCGCAAGCCCTCTCGTCAAGAGCCTTGAGGATCTTGACAGCGGCATCGATATAAAGCTTCTGCTCGTGCTCGGGAACTGCCTTCGCGATCTCGATAAGACCGCAAGCCATGATAGCACCTGCTGTAGCGTCGTAATATACGGGAGTCTCGGGCGCGCGGAAGTCAACGAGGGGGATCCAATCGCTCATCGCAAGATTTGCAATAGAGTAGTGCGCCACCTTCTTTGCGGTGTCAAGATATCTTGTGTCACCCGTGTGAATGTAGGAAAGCACATATCCGTACAAAGCCCAGGATTCGCCTCTTGACCAGCAAGAGCCTCTTGCGTATCCCTGACCGCCGAAGGAACCCAGCATCTCTCCGGTCTCAAGGTCGTGGGGAACTATGTGATTTATGCTTCCGTCGGGACGGACGTGATCCTGCATCGCCTTATTTGCGTGAGAGATAGCGATCTGCTTGAAGCGGTCGTCGCCGATCTCGCGGCTTGCGAAGTAGAGAAGAGGAAGATTCATCATAGTGTCGATGATGGTCCAACCGTCGGTGTTGTTACCAACGCCGTCAAGACCGTTCCAGGCGCGAATGTAGCCGCCGTTCATCTTATAGCGAGAAGCCAGACTCATAGCGCAGATCAAAGCTCTGTTTTTTGATGCCTTGTCGCCGGTAAGACGGTAGCTCGCGGCGGAGGTCAGATGCCACATAAAGCCAACGTCGTGATGCACCTGATCAATGTCAAAAAGCGCGGGATCAAGCAGCTCCTCGGAACGCTTTGCGGTCAGCATATAGTCCTCATTTTGAGTAGCCTCATACATCAGCCACATAAGACCGCCCCAAAAGCCGTTGGTCCAAAGCTGAACGTTGTTTTTATGATCGTCGTGAACACCCTCGGCATTTGCCGTGTAGGGAAGCTTGTCGCGGCTGCGCAGTGCAACCTTTGAAAGCTTTTTGTCAAGCTTATTAAAAGTAGAGTTGATCCACTCTTGATTGGCTTCAATATAATTATTGTAGGACATATCATACCTCCGAAAAATTCCGCATTGGCGGATTATTACATTATTATTATAGCACACACCCTGCCGCCGACGATATAACATATTAACTGAAAAATATCACATTTTTACGGTGTTTGCTTTCAGAACAATAATTAATGAAGCAAAAATTCACATAAAACCGCCCGATAAACTTCATAACACACAAATAAAATATGTAACTTTGATTTTTTAAACACGATTACAGCCTGTTTTATTGTGAATTTTGCACAACAACATAAATATCGTAAATTTTTGATATTTTTTAGTTAATATATTATATTAAAAAGCAAAAAGTGTGATATAATTATTGTGAAAGGGTGCGCAAAACCGCACACGCAAAAATCAAATAATATTATAGGGGGATCTGCCGCTATGAAAAAAATGAAGGATTTTGACAATTTTGGCATAATGCTCCCCGTGGCGTATAAAGCGTCTATGAGCATTGAAAGCATGAAGAATTTTTTCAGAATTATCCGTAAAATGGGATATAATCAAGTCTTTCTTTATACCGAGGATAAAATGGAGGTTCTCGACGAGCCTTATCACGGATATATGAGAGGAAGATACTCAAAGGACGAATTGAAGGAGATGGACGCTTATGCCGACTCTATCGGTATCGAGCTTATTCCCTGCGTGCAGACTCTCGCGCACCTGTCGGGACTTGCCCTCTGGGGCGGACATTTCAAGATGGACGCTCAGGACGTTCTTCTTGTGGACGATGACAGAACCTACACCTATATAGAGCGACTTCTGATCACCTGCCGCGAGTGCTTCAAGACCGATAAGATACATATCGGTATGGATGAGGCGCATCACTTAGGTCTCGGCAACCACCTGAAGCAGCACGGCTACGAGACTAAAATATCTATAATGACCCGACATCTCGCCAAGGTCAACGAGCTTTGTAAAAAGCACGGATATGAGAATCCTATGATCTGGTCTGATATGCTTTTCTACGGCTGGAACAACGGTATCTACGTAGTTCCAAAGCAGACCGTGCCCGAAGAATATAAGAACGCGCTCCCCGAGAACGTTATCCCCGTATTCTGGGATTATTATCATATGAAGGAAAGCGACTACGGCGATATGATCGAGATGCATCAGCAGATGAGCAACCGAACCTGGTTTGCGGGCGGCATCTGGAACTGGATAGGTCATATGCCCAATAACTATTACACCGTCAAGAGCATGCTTCCCGCACTTGATGCTTGCAAAAACCACGGCATCAGAAACGTGTTTATGACCTTCTGGTGCGGCGGTGAGAGCTCATATTACGCAAATCTGCCCTCCGTCTTCTACCTTGCCGAGTACGCTCGCGGAAATAAGGACGAGGCTGACATCAAGGCAAAGTTTGAAAAGATGTTCGGCATCGGTTATGACGAATTCTGCCGACTTGACCACGTTAACTTTATTACCGACAACTGGAAATACGTTGATCACTGCCGCAACTGCTCCGATTATATGATCTATGCCGACCCCTTCAAGGGCTTCCTTGACTATACAGTCAAAAAGGGTGGCTCTGCGACCTTTACCGAGGTAAGAGCTGATCTTGAGGCGACCGCGAAGAAGACCAGAAAATACGGATACATTTTCGATCTCGGCGCAAAGCTTTGCGCGCTTATGGAGGTCAAGTACGAGCTGGGTCTTAAGCTGAGAGAAGCATATAAAGCGGGAGATAAGGAAGAGCTTCGCCGTCTTGCCGAGGATGATATGGCGAGACTTCCCGGACTTTACAGAGACTTCCGCAAGGCTCACGAAAAGCAGTGGATGGCAGAGAATAAGCCCTTCGGTTTTGAATATTGGACGGTTATGCTGGGCGGACTTGAGGAAAGAGCAAAACATCAGAGAAAGAGACTTCTTGATTATCTCGACGGCAAGGTTGACGAGATAGAGGAGCTTTCTTGGGAGCTGCTTCCTTACAAAGAGAAGGAGCAGAGCTGGTGGCACCGTCAGCATTTCAGAAGCATAAGCCTTCAGTTGAATCATCCGTAATTATTGAATATTTATTGAGAGGAGAAAGATATGTATAAGTTTCCAATAGGTGTAATAGTAGATTCCTTCCGCGCAGGTACGTTCACAGGTATCACAAAGGCGGCGGAGCTGGGAGCGGACGGAATACAGCTATACGTCGCTGAAGGTGTAAACGCCCCCGAGAATATGACTGCGGAGAGAAAGCGCGAGCTGCTTGACCGCGTAAAGAGTCACGGAATGAAGTTTTCCGCCCTTTGCGGAGACCTGGGAAAGGGCTTTCATCACAAGGAGCTGAATCCCGAGCTCATCGAACGCTCCAAGAGAATACTCGATCTTGCAAAGGAGCTTGAGACCGACATCGTAACCACCCATATCGGAGTCGTTCCCGGGGATAAGAGTATTGAAAGATACAAGATCATGCAAGAGGCTTGCTTCGAGCTTGCAAACTATGCCGACAGCATAGGCTCCCACTTCGCTATCGAAACAGGTCCCGAGCCCTCTATCGTGCTTAAAAACTTCCTCGATGAGCTGGGTTCAACCGGAGTTGCGGTCAACCTTGACCCCGCAAATCTCGCTATGGTAGTTGGCGACGACCCCGTTGAGGCAGTTCATAACCTCAAGGATTATATCGTCCATACCCACGCAAAGGACGGAATTATGCTTGAGCGTACCAATCCCGAGTATATTTATGGAGTTACTCCCAAACCCGAAGATATCCAGGGCATCAGATTCTTCAAGGAGGTGCCCCTTGGCGAGGGAAGTGTCGATTTCACCAAGTATCTTAAAGCCCTTGAAGAGGTGGGATACCGCGGATTCCTTACCATCGAGCGCGAGGTGGGTGAAGATCCTTCTGCAGACATCAAAAAAGCAAAGGATCATCTGAGTGCTGTCATAGCGGCAAATTAAAATTTATAATAAAACGAGCTTTGTTTTATAGCAGAGCTCGTTTTTTATAGATAAAAACCTCATTTTTCCATTCATATAAAAAATACAATCGAGCAAAATAATATCAGAGACGCGAAGCAAGTTGATTTTGCAAATTGCTTGAGAACGGTTACGGGATAATGAAAATCCCGCGCCGCAAGCTTTTTGAAAGGTCACAAGGCTTGCGGCACGGCTCGATTTATAATAGATTCAATATAGAATTATGGTTTCCGAAAAGGAAACTGCAAGGAGAAATATTATGGCAAACAAGAATGCTAAGAAGGCACTTGAGCAGTTCAAGATGCAGGCAGCAAGCGAAGTAGGCGTAAATCTTAACCAGGGCTACAACGGTGACCTCACCGCTCGTCAGGCAGGCTCTATCGGCGGTCAGATGGTCAAGAAGATGATCGAATCCTACGAGAACTCTCTTCAGAACGGTTCCGCAAGATAATTTGAGATAGACTAAAAAAGGAGGTCGGCAAGCCGACCTCCGATTTTGTTTGTAAGCTCAAACGAACTCAGTTTCGTCAAAATCGTCCTTTTTCTCCTCAATGAACTCACTCTTTTTAGTAGGCAGAATGAGAGCAAACAGTATAGCGACCATTAAAACTACGGTCACGCCAAGCCCTCCCTCGGGACCGAAATCGCCGCCCGAAAGGATCGCGCCGAAATTGTTGCCCGTAGCGGTAAAGACCGTGTCGAATCTGGGGTTTCCACTGACGTTAAAGCCGAAAATATTGCCCTGAACGAAATTCCAGATGGCATGTATAGCTCCCACAGCCCAGATACTGCCGCGCTTGAGCATAAACACACTTGCGAAAATGCCGAAAAGGAAGATGTTGATAAAAGCGATAATGTTGAAGCTTGCGTTGCCTATGTGGAAAAGCGAGAACATAAGCGAGTTGATAAGCACCGCGCCCCAAAGTCCGGTTCGCCTTGACAAAGTGGTCATCAGATAGCCGCGGAAAAGAGCCTCCTCGCCCATGCCCTGGAAAAGGAATGCCGCAAAGAATAACAGTATCATCAAGGGATCAATGCTTTCGGAAAGAGTCAAGGTCACGCTTCCCGTAGCCACACAAGCAAGAACAGGAAGAACGATCATTACAAGACCGATAACGGCACCCATAAGATATTCGGTCAAAAATCCCTTTTTACAAAATCCGAGAGTGTAAGCCTTTCTTTTCTCGAATTTCTTGCAGTAGATTAGAGCGGCAAGTATCATAAATCCGGATGAAAACAATATAGCGGCATAATACCAACCGGGCAGATTAGCAATGAGCTCGAATACGTATTCGTTTATTGCGTCGCTGTCCACAGAGCCCGACAGGATCAGATCGAAATATTTGGGGTCGTTGAACATAATGATCATCGTGCATATTCCCGAAATAATACTTTGAGGAACCGAAGCGATCATAGAAACCAACAGAAAGATCAATAATTCAAGCGGCACCGATTTAGGCTTGTTTTCGAGCAGAAGCGTGTCGCGCGCCCCCGCTATCATGCGTGTAAGATCAAGCTTGTAAAGCATATTTTACCTCCTTCGAAGTAACTTTAATATGATTATACCACTATTATGTTAAATTTTCAATAATTTCTCGCAAACAGATGACAAATTCCGAAAAATGTGCTATAATTATATGAGAATATGGGAATTTTTCCCCAAAAAACAAAAGAGGTATCAAATATGAAGAAAACAGTACTGAGAGAATACGCAAAGCTACTCGTAAAGAGTGGAATTGCAGTAAAAAAAGGCGATATAGTTATAGTAAACGCAGGACTCGATCAGCCCGAGTTTGTAAAAATGGTAGTTGAGGAATGCTACCGCCAAAAAGCAGCAAGAGTTCTTGTGGAGTGGTCTTATCAGCCTCTCACCAAGCTCAACGTAAATAATATGAGCGTCAAGAATCTCGGCACCGTTGAGGCTTTTGAAGAGGAGAAGCTGAAGTACCGCCTTGAAAAGAACCCCGCAATGCTCTATCTTGCAAGTGAGGATCCCGACGGTCTCAAGGGCATCAATCAGAAGAAGATGGCAGAGGCGATGATCGCAAAGCAGAAGGTGATCAAGCCCTACAGAGATCAGATGGATAATAAGTACAAGTGGTGCATCGCCGCGGTTCCCGGTGAGGGTTGGGCGAAGAAGATATTCCCCGGGGTGAGAGCATCTGTGGCTATTGAAAAGCTTTGGAATGCGATTCTTTTCACCTCCCGTGTTATCGACAAGGAGGGCAACCTTCTTGATGCGGTTGCCGAGTGGGATAAGCACAACGAAAGCTTCAACAAGCGCTGTGAGATACTCAACAATGCAGATCTTGTCGAGCTTCGCTATAAGTCGGCTAACGGAACCGACCTGAAGGTTGGTCTTATGGACGAGGGAAGCTTTATGGGCGGCGGAGAGCATACTCTCGGCGGTGAATATTTCAATCCCAATATCCCCACCGAGGAGGTGTTTACTACTCCCAAGGCAGGTGTTGCCGAGGGTATCGTTTATTCCTCTATGCCCCTGTCCTGGAGAGGCGAGATCATTGACAATTTCAGCATGAAGTTTGAAGGCGGTAAGGTCGTCGAGGTCAAGGCGGAGAAGAATGAAGAGCTGCTTCGCACTATGGTCAATATGGACGAAGGTGCGGCAATGCTGGGCGAGTGCGCGTTCGTGCCCTATAACTCACCCATTCGTGAGAGCGGAATTATGTTTTACGAGACCCTCTTTGATGAGAATGCCGCTTGCCACTTCGCCGTAGGCAGAGGATTTACCAATACAGTCAAGAATTATCAGAACTATACCAACGAAGAAATGCACGAAATGGGCGTTAACGATTCCGCCCTTCACGTAGACTTTATGGTCGGCACCGCCGATATGTCAATAATCGGTATCAAGCGTGACGGCAGCGAATTCGTTATCTTCGAAAACGGCCTCTGGGCGTTCTGAGGATGCGGAGGAGACGCGTTCGAGAACCTTTCTTGAAAGAAAGGTTCTCGAGCTCTCCAAAGAACTTCCCCCAAAAAGGTTTGGAGTTGTAGCCGTTAAGTCTTAATAAAACCGTGAGGATTCTATTCGAAGCCTCACTGCTATCGTGTTGCAAGTTCTGCTTGTAACCTTTATAACAAAAGAGTTTGCTATACACTCGAAACACGATAGAAGATATATTCCGATTAAAATCCCCACGGTTTCAAATGACAATATTGGTGCAATTTTACCCTTTTGTGGGGGAAGTTCTTTTGGTTACTTTTCTTTCAAGAAAAGTAACACGCGTCTCCCCCGCGTCCCACCTCTAAATCGCAATTTACAAAAGAAAGGAGGCAAACTATGCCAAGAAAGCCAAAACCGAAAAACACTCTGTCTGCGGGCGAGAGAGCAAAGCTCTATGAGGCAGAACAGCAAGAAAAGCAAAAAAGGATGCGCTTCATGGACGAGAATGCCTCCGCCGATCAGAATAATTCGATTGACCTCGAGGGTGTGACGGAAAAAACGGTTTTAAGCGTCGAAATGCCCAAAAAGGAGAAAAAAACACTTCCAAAGCCCCAAAAGGCATTGGTAAAGGTGGATTTTTCGATTCCCACAGGAGAGATAAAGCCCCTCCACGGAATGTGTAACGGCCCTGTTTCTTACGGATCGGATATAACCAACGCATTCCGCGAGATCGGAGTGCCATACGTCAGATTTGACTGTACCGATACCGCCATGTCTGCCTGCGCCGTGGATATTTCAAGGATATTTAAGAATCCGTATGCCGATCCCGCGGACGAAGAAAGTTATGATTTTTCAACCACGGATAAGTACGTCGAAGCAGCACTTCTGTCGGGCGCAAAGGTTATTTTCCGCCTTGGCGAGAGCTGCGATATGCTCCGAAATGACCGCGCGAAATGCCGCCTTGCCTCCGACGATTTGATAAAAGTCTGCGTCAATATAATTAAGCACTATAATGACCGTTGGGCAAGCGGTTATTCCTACGGAATCGAGTATTTTGAACTCTGGAATCTTGCTCCCGAAAGCACGGGGAAAGAAAGAGAAGCCGATTTCGAGACCTACCGCCGTTTAGCGAATGCGATAAAATTGTATGACGAAAATATAAAGGTCGGCGGCATTTCCTTTGACGGATTTGACGGCGCGCGTGAGTTTTTGCGCTTTTGTAACAGAACACGTACCCCCGTTGATTTTATAACGGTAGACGTTTTTGACGGCGACGTTGAAGAGATCGGAAAAAATGCCGAAAAATTCTCGTCGTTTGTGAGAAATTCAGGAATGAACGATCTTGAGATAATGATCGGAAAATGGTCGTATATCGACCTCGACGTTCTCGGCGGATCGGAATTTTCAAAGACTGTGTCGGGAAGCGGTGAAAAAAATGCCGAGCTGAAAAAGCAGATGTTCGCGTCGCAGTGCTCGGTCAGGGGCGCGGCTTTTGCGGCGGCTCTGATGCTCCGATTAAATGCTGTTCAGATGATATCCGCAGCCTGTCACTTTGATGCTCAACCGATGGTGTCGCCGTTTTGCTCGATAACGGATAGATATGGCGACCCGCAAAAGCCTTATTATGCGTTCAAGGCTTATGGGGATCTGTACCGCGCAAGAAAAGCCGTCCTCTGCGAAAGCGAGCAGTTTGATGGATTTGCCCACACAGGAACATATGCGTCAGCGGCACTCTCCGATTTCGGAGAAGGGTATCTTATGATAGCATCATTCTGCGGATGCGGCACGGTGGACGTCCGACTTGACGGCATCCCCGACGACCTCTATACCGCCGACGTCTATATGCTGGACGGTGTCAAAAATATGACCCTCGCCGATTCCATCCCGCTGTCGGGAACAAAGAAGAGACTTGTTCTCAACGTCAGCGATTATGGCGCGATGCTCATAAAATTATACTGATGCGAGACCGTGGACGCGTCACACAAAAATGAGGTTCTTTCCTTCGAAAGAGCCTCGTTTTTTTAAAAGCACCGAAATACCAACAAAAAATTTAAAAATAAACTTAAAATTTAGTTTTGCGCGCAAAAAACAAGCTATCAACTCAAATTGATAGCTTGTTTTGAGGTTTTTAACGCTTTTTTTAACGTTTTGAAACCTATGTATTTGCCGTATTTTAGTCGATGTCCTCGTTAACTGCCTCGGGAGGAACGGTAAGAAGCTGAGGATTTTCGATCATCTTTCTCCAGTATTTGAAGGCGGTAGCATACTCAAATCCGTCACATATTCTCTCGTCTGTAACCACCTTCATATCAATAACTTTTTTGGTGGTAACGTTGCCTTTTCGGTCGATTTCATTGACTCTTCTCTTGGTTCCGTAGGACACGAAAACAGGCAGATTTCCGAAGTTGTAAAGGTGGTGATAAATAGGCTTAATTCCGAGAGAACCCATGCTTGTAATGATCATTGAGCCCCAGAAGGGAAGAGCGTCCATGAGTGCCTTGGGACACATTCCCCAATAGTCAAGCGCGCTTATAAGCCTTACAGTCCAACGGAAAAGCAGACGCGGGAATTTGCGGAAAAATCCGCTGACTTTATCGGTTCCCGTCTCGGATCCGTCGCCGTCGTTAACAAATGAAACTGCGGCGAAGAACTTGTCGTATACGTCGAAAATTGTATCGGAAGGATCAAATTTGACCTTCACGGCAGTTTCGGGAGCGTCAAGCGACATCGATCTTTTGACCATCATTATGACCTCGATATCATGACGGTGATATATTCTCTGACCGCTGACAAATCTGTTCAGATAGGGGTATTGAGCAACGGCGCGCACGTAAGCGGCAAGGATTACGTGGAGCATCGAAAAGCCCTCTTTGCCACTGATCAGCTGCTCGCTGACAAATTCATCGGCTTTTGTAATGTTCAACTCCTCGGAGAACATATTGCAAGCATCTGCCCTTGTTTCCATAATGAACGGTGTAGCCACGTGCAACCCGTCGAGGGTGCGAAGCCGTCTGCCCTCTCGCCTGTCGCCTAAACGACGCTTTCTTTTCTTCTTTGGCGGAATTTTTCCTTCATTATTATTAATATTGGCATTATTTGCCTCTGATTGTTCGGCAATCGTCGTCTTTTCTGTTTCAATATTCGTTATTTCACTCATAATTTTAAATCCTTATTATTTGGTTTTTTATAACTGTACATTAACATTATATACTGTTTATGAACAAATGTCAATAGAAATATGAAAAAACTTTTATTTTGGAATTTTTTGTCGAAACTTAATATAATAAATAATGAAGTTTTTTGTTTTTGCTTGATTTTTTTCACAAGAGATGTTATACTGTTATATAATGCAAGTGAAATAAACTTTTTCACGCGTGAATTTTGCCGAAGTCAAATTTCATCTATTATTATTTGTGCCGACGAGTGGGGGCAAAGCGAACGAAGTGCGTTTTGGTGATTCCGAGGGCGGCGGAATGGAGATTATTATGAAACACGTTAACATATATACCGACGGCGCGTGCCGTGGAAATCCCGGTCGCGGTGGCTGGGGGGCGATCTTGGTCTACGAAGGCAGGGAAAAGGAGCTTTCGGGCGGTGACAGAGAGACGACAAACAACAGAATGGAGCTGTCGGCGGTCATTGCGGCACTATCCGCTCTCAAAGAGCCTTGTAAGGTTACTCTGACTACCGATTCTCAATACGTCGTCAATGCCATAGAAAAGGGATGGCTAGAATCCTGGAAGAAAAACGGTTGGAGGAAAAGCGACAAGAGTGCGGTTCTCAACGTGGATCTTTGGTGCGAGCTTGACTTGCTTTTAGCCAGACACTCGGTTGAGTTTGTTTGGGTCAGGGGACACAACGGTCATCCATATAACGAGAGGTGCGATAAGCTTGCAACCGGGTTCGCGGATGCGCTTGCTTGACGTGTTGATGCCGCCCGTGTGTCAAGATGTGTATATGCATTTTAACCAATAGAAGTAAATATTAACAGCGAAAAATGGAAAATAAAGGTAAAACGACGGGTGCGAACTTGCTTAAGTGTAAATAATTGGATGAAAAAATGTGCAATATCCACAAAAACGAGTGACGAAATTGTGAAAAACAAACTAGTTCAACAAAGATGTGGAAAATGACGAAAAATGAAGATTGTTAACAAATTATTCATTGACTCGGGTCGAGTTGTGTGCTATAATATCGAACTGTAAGGTGGTTGGCACGGTTCTTGTGAAATATACACCAAATTATAAGCGAGGATTTGTGCACTTCACACTAAATAAATACTTATTTTTTAGGAGGAAATCCAAAATGAAAATCATGAGAATTGTACTCATCGCTCTTTCCGTTGTTATGATGCTTGCTCTCTTTGCTTGCGGCAACAACGAGGAGACCACCACTGCTGCTAAGCAGGAGACCACTGAGAAGAAGCCCGCAGAGACCACTGAGAAGAAGCCCGCAGAGACCACTGGGGCTACTACTGAGAAGAAGCCCGCAGAGACCACTGAGGCTACTACCGCTGAGAAGGTTGAGACCACCGAGGAAGTTGTAACTACCGAAGAGGCTACTACCGTGGTTACTACCGAGACCGAGACCGCTACTGAGACCGAGACCGCTACTGAGACCGAGACCGGTTCCGAGACCGAGACTTCTACTGAGACCGGTTCCGAGACTGAGACCGCTACTGAGACCGAGACCGGTTCTGAGACTGCTACCGAGACCGGTTCTGAGACCGAGACCACTGAGGCTCCCGCTACCGAGACCACTGAGGCTCCCGCTACCGAGACCACCGAGGCTCCCGCTACCGAGACCACTGAGGCTCCCGCTACCGAGACCACCGAGGTTGCTACCGAGGAAACTGTTGAGACCACTGTTGAGAACGCTTAATTCTCGGGAATAATTCTTTTTGAATTAAATAATAAAGAAGTCTACTGCTATTGCGGTAGGCTTCTTTGCTTTTTGTGAAAATTGTTTTTTAAGGGATCATATAATAGGGAAAATACACAATTTTGGGGTGCCTAAATGCGACAAAACGGCGAAAATGTTTTTGGTGATATTTTTGCCTTGATTTTTGAATTTGCGAGTGATATAATAATTGTGTTAAAGTGCGGTCGGACAGTTTTCGCACCATAACACATTAAATATGGAGGATTTTTGCTATGAAAATCACAAGATGGATGAGAATAGTACTCATCGCACTTTCTGTGGTAATGGCACTTTTGCTTTTCGCGTGCGGTAATCCCGAAGAGACCACAACGGCTCGAAAGGAAGAGACCACCGAGAAGAAGCCTGCGGAAACAACCGAGGTAAAAGAGCCCGAGACTGCTGAAACCAAGGAAACTCCCATAACTACTGAGAGTAAGCCTACAGAAGTTACTACCGAGAGTGATCCCGATGACGTTACCACTGAGGGTGACTCTGAAATTGTTACCACCGAAGGTGAATTAACCACTCAGGGTGCTACCGAGATCGATACTGAAACCTGTACCGAGACCGATACTGAGACTTGTACCGAGACCGATACTGAGACTTATACCGAGACAGGCACCGAGACGGGCACCGAGACGGGCACCGAGACGGGAACTGAATCCAACTCTGAGACTGTGATTGAGACTACGACCGAGACCGATACCGAAACCCAACCCCCAACCCAAACCGAAGCTATTGAAACCACCGTGGAGGAAACCACAGACTGTATTCATGCCAATACCTCGTCTAATGCTGAATGCGATGAGGTCTGCGACGATTGCGGCGAGATACTTGCTGCAGGGGTGCATCCCGAGCATGCCGAAGAATATGTGGATGGTGATGATTTTGTACGTACGTATACTATCAAGTGCGCTAACTGCGGAGAGCCTCTTTATGAATATGCAATGCAGCTTGGAAGCGAAGCTCCCGAGCTGATAATTACCGCTGACGCTCTGGCACTTATGGCGAAGGCTAACGGTGAGAGAATAATTCCCGAAATGTCCGCAGACGGTACTTACGTTACTTTGTACAACACTCCCGGTGTTAAAGACGAGAGCTGTTTCACCGCTTATCTGGGTGATGGCAGAGTTACCGGACAGTATATTCTTATTAAATACAGAACGAGCTCTACGATCGCTCAGCAGCTGTGGGTAGGCGCGAATAACGGAAACGACGAGCCCTCCAAGGGTGACAGCTTCTACCTTAAGCCGCTTGAAAATAACGCTATGGCGGGATTTGTTGCTGACGGCGAATGGAGAGTTACCGTTATTGATCTCGCAACGGTGAAGGCGGGGAAGTTCAATGCCGAAACCGAGGGCGAGAACGTCGGAAAGTACTGTGCGGACTATTTTAAGTGGGACGTTTTCGATATGGGCAGCAGAACTATCGAGAGCGTTGACGTGGCTTACATTGCTTTTGCGGATAACGTTCAAGAGCTTTTCGACGTAGAGAAGGTTGGAGAATACGTTTTCGTTCAAAAACTGCTTGGAGGTTATGCCGTTGCCGAGCCTTTGAATGCTTTGACCGATAATCCCTTCTTTGATCCCGAATTTATTGCTATCAAGGTTGGAAACGAAAGCATTGCTACTGTGAAGAAAGATGAGACAAACAACGGTATGCCTTACGTTGAGCTTCTGTCCAATGCCAACACCGGCGAGCAGAAGACCTTCCTTTGGGCAGATACCGCCAATATGATAAAGAATTCGGGTAATTATCTCGGTGTTCTTTACAGAAGAACTGCTACTGCCGATACCTTTGATATCTTTGTCAGCTCGAATATTACGGGAGCTCACAAGGACTCCTCCAAGGCTAATATTAAAACTGTTGCCGATGGCACCTGGCAGCTTAAGCTGGTAGATATTTCGGGACTTAACCATCCCGATAAGGAAGCTTATTACGATCCCGCGCTTGGTATCTCTTCTTTAAGATTCGACTTTTTCAACGGTGACAGAACCGTGGGCGAGTCTGTTGATATTGCTTTTATCGGTACGTTTGATACCGAAGCGCAGGCGGCTGAGGTTTTGAAGTCTTATTATCAAAATTATTTCAACGGCGGAGCGCAGATATGCAAGCATACTTCCGTTGAGAACGTTTCTTACGTAAGCGATAATGATGAGAATACCTTGCTTGCTATTGAAAAATTCGACTGTCTCATTTGCGGACAGACGGATCTTATAAGACACGCGGCATTTGGCACTGCTCTTGAGACGATTGATGCCGACGGACATATCAAATCCACCGTAGCTCTTTTTAAGATCGAGAATTGCGTTACCGGAGTCTGGACTGTGGGCGGCAGAGCTTATCCCGAGGCGGGTTACGTCACTCCTTCGGCAGAAGGAACCGTTACTGCCAACGGTTGGGTAGGTGTTAATGGCGATCTCCTTGGCGTTGAGGATAAGACCGCGTTGGGAGCGGCTTATATGATCGTTGATGAGGAGGGCAACATTCTTCAAAACTGGACCGACGTAGATGCCAATTATTCGGTTGAGAAGCAAGCTGTTACCGATTCGGTGCTTGATATGGGTCACGGTATCGCTCCCGTGGGCAGAAGATTCAATATCACCGCTGACGTCAGCGCGTATGCGGGTCAGACTGTCAACGTTATTTATGCGGTTATTCCTGCGGGTATTCCCGAGGAAAGCAACGACAGATATATTCCTATTATTGAGATTCAGGGTGTTCGAGTCCCTGAGGCTTCTAATTAAAGAAATTTGCCTCCTGAGCTTTTCGGGAGGCTTTTTTGTTTGTAGAAAACAGAGTACAGGTTAAAAGAATATTGTTAAATTGCACAAAATTGGTGGTACAAAATGAGTTAAATTGGCGAATTTGATTTTTGGAGGTGTTTTAACTTGCTTTTTTGCTTTTGCAGTGATATAATAACAGTATTAAGGTATATTCAGATGTTTGATATGCCTGAATAATCTATTAAATGGAGGATTTTTGCTATGAAAATCACAAGATGGATGAGATTTGTACTCATCGCACTTTCTGTGGTAATGGCACTTTCGCTTTTTGCGTGCGGTAATCCCGAAGAGACCACAACGGCTCAGAAGGAAGAGACCACCGAGAAGAAGCCTGCGGAAACAACCGAGGCAAAAGAGCCCGAGACCACTGAAACCAAGGAAACTCCCATAACTACTGAGAGTAAGCCTACAGAAGTTACTACCGAGGGTGA
>JAZKYL010000086.1:0-15666 GCA_045612105.1 Eubacteriales bacterium | reverse complement strand
AATTGCTTGTAAATAAATAGTTTATAATGCACTAGAAACACGATAGAAGATAAACTCTGATTAAAATATCCACGGTTTCAAAAGACTTTATTGGTGAAATTTTATCCTTTTTCAGGGAAGTTTTTTGACACACTTTTTTTCAAAAAAGTGTGCCGCCGGAGGCACCGCGTTCTCCCCGATAAATTGCAATTTATAGACAAATTTAAAAAAATGTATTGCCACGGCAACCGTAAAATGGTATAATAAAATATATCAACAAATACGGAGGCAAATATGGCAACCTTACGTCTTGGTAAAACAAACCTTACCGTCACTAAAAACGGCTTCGGTGCGCTCCCTGTCCAAAGAGTAGACATGGCGGGGGCTATCAAAATTCTCCGCAAGGCATATGATGGCGGAATCAACTATTTTGACACCGCACGCTTCTATACCGACAGCGAAGAAAAGATAGGACTTGCACTCTCTGACGTCCGCGAAAATATAATCATCTCCACTAAAACCATGGCTACTACTGTCGAGGGATTTTGGTCTGACCTTGAAACCAGTCTTCGTCTGCTGAAAACCGACTACGTAGATATATATCAGTTCCATAATATCGCATTCTGCCCCAAGCCGGGCGACGGCTCGGGACTGTATGAAGCTATGCTTGAGGCAAAAGAAAAAGGCTTGATACGCCACATCGGAATTACTAACCACCGTCTCGCCGTTGCCGAGGAAGCGGTGCTTTCCGGACTCTATGAAACTCTGCAATTCCCCTTTTCCTACCTTGCGGGTGAAAAAGAGGAGGCACTTGTCCGTCTCTGTGAGAAGCACGATGTGGGATTCATTTGTATGAAAGCCCTTGCGGGCGGTCTGATCACAAAAAGTGACGTCGCCTACGCATTCTTGGCGCAATATCCCGTCGCCCCCATCTGGGGAATACAGAGGGAGAGCGAGCTTGACGAATTCTTGTCATACAACGACAATCCTCCCACCCTCACCAAAGAAATGAAAGCCTTTATTGACAAAGAAAGAGCCGAACTGGCAGGCGAATTCTGTCGTGGCTGCGGATATTGTATGCCCTGCCCCGCAGGTATCGAAATCAATACCTGCGCCCGTATGTCTCTTCTTCTTCGCCGCTCCCCCACCGAGGGTCATCTGACCGAAAAGAGCCAAGCAATGATGAAAAAGATCGAAAATTGCCTCGAATGCGGTCAATGCCGTAAAAAATGCCCCTTCGGCCTCGATACGCCTAACCTCCTCAAACGCAATTACGAGGACTATAAAACATTCCTAATTTAATACCTTGCAAAAAAATGGAGCCTTCATCAAAAAGCTCCATTTTTTATATTTCAAATTTTGATTTATCGGTCTGTTGTAAAACTAAATAGGGCATCCTCACCCACCGCTTCGCGGTCCCCCCTCCCCTGCCTTGGGGAGGGCTAACGCAAAGCGGAAAGTGAAGCGATTTTGTAGCCGTGATAAAGGTTTCAAGGCTACAGTTGAGTATGAGTCTCAGTTAAACCTAAGCCTTCCCCAAGGCAGGGGAAGGGGGACCACGAAGTGGTGGATGAGGATGCACCTTTTAAATAGACATACCCCGCTAAATTGCAATTTATCACTCAATCGCTTCCAGATAATAGGTAACGGGGCGAAAGCCGTCATTACAAGACACCATTGCCGAGTAAGGATCTTTCATCCAACCGTCAAAGAAGTTGCCCCCGCCCTCAGCAAGAGTTTTAACAAACTCATACATACATCCCCAAGCCACCGAGCACATTCCTTCTGGCTTTTGAGCATCGATCGATATAAAAACGTCACCCACCGTCATCTCGCAGGGATTTTCAAGCGGATTCTCATATTTAGCCATCAATTCTGGGTATTCGGTGCGGCAAACCACTGTAATTCTAACCTTTTTCATTTCAAGCCTCGCTCACAAGCTCACCCATGGGCTTTCTTTTCTTCTCACGAAGCTTGTCGCCGTCTGCGGCATACCCCAACGTGATCACCAACCTCACAGGCTTGTCAAGACCGCAAATATCACGAATCTTTTTATCGTCAAACCAACCGAGAATACAAGTGGAAAGCCCCTGAGATGTCGCCTCTGACGTAATGTAAGCGGCAAGAATACCGATGTCAATGGAACGGTAATCATTTCCCTTCACCTTGGCACCGAATGCCGCAGATGCAACGTAATCCTCCTCGGAAATCACCAAAAGCACGGGAGCATCCGCCGCAAACTTGTTCATTCCCATGCCCATAACCGCCTTCGCAACCTCGCTTGCCTTTTCACCGCGACAGACTGTGATGTGATAAGGCTGACCGTTGCAGGCAGAGGGCGAAAGCCTTGCCGACTCAAGTACCGAGTCAAGCTTCTCCTGTTCCACTACCCTCTCGCCATTGTATTTTCTACAAGATTGTCTATTGATTGCAATTTCGCTAAAGTTCATCGCTTTTCCTCACTTTCAATTTGCTTGGCAACATCTTCCATACCCATCAGCTTAACAAGGTCGCCGTAGCTTTTGTTATACTGCGCCTCGGTGATCGCACCGTTGGCAAGAAATATATCAAGCGTCCTTTTCTGCTCCAAAAACAGAGCGATCTTCTTTTCGTCTTTAGATTCTATCATTAGTTATCCCAGCTTTCTAAAAAATCAGACCCGTCTTAACAAAAGCTTTAACGGGTCTGTGATCTTTATTGTATACCGATAAATCCTAAAACCTTGCGAACCTTCGGGAATCTCTGAAGAACCAAAGCATCAAGGATCCACAAAAATACCACAAATATCATAAATACGAAGAATCCGTCACGTATCGAGACCTTCATATCGACCTCCCACATCGTCTTAACGGGAGTGAGAGTAACAAAGGAGTTATGAAGCAGAAAGACCATATGGGTCATCATTATGAACAAGGAATTTCTGGAAAGCAGATTGGATAGCTTGCATCCGGGAAGAAGCATCAGAGCAATGATCAGTGTTACCGAAAGCATAATACCGAAGAATATAAAGAGCTTCATATCGTTATAGTATCCCGAATAAAGACTGATGTGGTTGTATCCCGCCGCGTCCTTTTCCGATACGTTGCACTTAAGACACATAACCGCAAGCATAACAAATGAGCATCCCGAAGCATAAAGCAGAGGGTTCTTTCTGGGGTTTTCGGTCATATTAAGGCACATGTCAAGCATCGGACGAAGAGCATATCCCAAGGCGAAAAAGCCTAACATCAAAAAGTAGTTCTTCATTCCGAAAACGTCCTTGACTTCACCGATATCAATGGTTATCTCCCTTTTTTCAAGCTCAAGAAGAGTAATAAACGAAAGCGCGGAAAGCCCCAGAGAAGCAAGTCTGTTTCCTTTGGTAAGCTTTGTAAATATCAGCATTATCAGGGAGATGACCAGATAGCAAGGAATGAACCATAAAGCCTGGTTCCAAACGGTTTTTCTTCTGTAACAAACCGCATACTCAAGCAAAGTCACTATATCCCTGGTAACGTCATCGATACCGTATTTGGGAAGCATCTCCTCAGGGAGCCAATAAACAAGACAGCAAAGCACAAAAACGATAATAAACGGTATCAGCAGTCTCTTTACCAAGCCAAAACATTTTTTACCGTATTCTCTCCATGTCTTTGGCGCCGTAAACAGCACACCTCCGATAATAACGAAGATCGGCACGTGGAAGGAATATAGCAACACCTTTGGCCAACAGTTGCTGGGCAGAAAATGACCGATAACGATAAACAATATCGATACAGCCTTTACCCAGTCTATGTAATCTAGTCTCTTTTTTTCACCAAGTAACATTATATTTTCCCTTTCTAGCAAACCCGTTATTGAATACCGACAAACGCAAATATATTGCGAAGCTTGGGGTATTTCTTGAATAGCGCGTAGAATGCCCAAGCAATTCCGATAAATACGAGTATAATAAATGCCGTATCTCTGTAAGCATACATCATATCTATCTCCCATGCCTCATATCCCAACTTCTTAAACATAGGTGCCCAAATACCCTTTTTTGAGGTAGTAACTGTGCGGAAAGTGTCCTCGAAGTAGAAGAAGAAATGAGCGGACAACACAAGCATAGTATTGTTCGAAAGCAGATGCACGGTTTCGCATCTGGGAAGAACCATCACGGCTATCATCATAGTGATAGAGATCGCCGCAGCAAAAAGCACGTACGTAAGCATATCGTTATATCTTCCCGAATAGAGACTGATACCAAAGTATCCCGCAGGCGCGCTTTTTGTTATTTCCACCGTGTTTTTCGACAGACAAAGAACACAAAGCACAATGCATATAGCGGCAGATGCGTAAAGTACGGGATTCTTCCAAGTCTTTTGAGTAAGACCAAGACAGAGATCGAATATAAACCTCGCGGAATATCCGAGAGCAATAAAGCCGAGGAAGACCAGATAATTCTTAAATCCAAAAGCGTTCTGAACTTCACCAATATCCAGTGTGATCTCTTTCTTTTCAAGTACTATGGCAGCAGTAAAGGATGCCACGGACAGACAAAGCGATGCAATTCTGCTGCCACGAGTCAAAGCAGTAAAGCAGATGAAAACGTAAGCAAGAACTATCAAGCAAGGAACGAACCACAAAGCCTGATTCCACGAGCTTTGATTCTCATAAAATACAAATTGCTTTAATATCTCAACGAAATCGGTAGTCGCCAAGCCCTTCACCTGCTCGGGCATAGTCTCTTCGGTCTTCCAGTAGAATGAGACCGATATAGCAAACCAAACGATGTAAGGCGCGACAAAATACTTGAACGTATCAAAGCATCTTCGACCAAACTCTCTCCAACTCTTTGGAGCAACAAGCGTAGCACCGCCGATCACCGCCAAAAGTGGAATATGTATAGCGTGCGCCAGAGTTTTCGGCCAACAACCCGTGGGCATCATGTTGCCGATAACTATCAAAACGATAAAGATCGCTCTTGACCAATCAAGAAAATCCGATCTTTTTTCCTCACCAAGAAACATATTTAAATCCTCCAAATGTAATTATACACATTTTAACACATTTATGTAAATTTGTAAAGGGTTTTTGCGAAATTAGTAAGTTAAGCGCAAAAAAAACGGAACGCGTCGCGTCCCGTGCGATTTTTTGTGTAGCAAAACTCGATCAGCATTGCGTAGGGATTCTGAACCTTTTCACAAATTCGCAGGCGAATTTGGAGTAGGACTTCTCTTGACCTTCTGCACCTGCAAAGCAAAAAACGGAACGCTTCGCGTCCCGTTCTTTGCTTTGGCGGAGGCAGAGGGATTCGAACCCCCGTGGGGTTGCCCCCAAACGGTTTTCAAGACCGCCTCGTTATGACCACTTCGATATGCCTCCGAGTATATTTAATTTTAAAGCTCAAATAATAAATAATATTTAATTGTCTCGGCTTCGCCCCGTTATGTCCTGTTGCGGTGCCCGAAATTTTCTGTTCGCAAAGCTCACAAAATTTCGACCGCTGCCACTCCTTTTGCCTCGCTTCTTCTGCCACAGGCAGTGCTCGGCAACGTCCCCACTTCGATATGCCTCCGAGTAAAAATATTAAATTGTATTTATTCGCAACGGTTTTCAAGACTCGTGCCCATCAACACTCACATATTATACCACACCGAGATATAAATGTCAATAGCAAAAAAATAAAAATCTCTAATCTCGCGATTTTTTTTAAAACAGTATTGAAATTTTGCGAAAATAATGATAAAATATATATACATCAAATCTCAATCATAAGGAGGACAACGATATGCCAGGACCCGGAGGAGGATCCCGCGGAGGCGGAGGATCAAGAGGAGGATTCGGCGGCGGAGGCGGCAGCTTCGGAGGAGGCTCTCGCGGAGGCTTTGGCGGAGGACCACGCGGACCTCATTTTCACGGCGGATATTATCACCGCCCCTATAGAAGAGGATATTATTACGGTGGTGGAAGCGGTTGCTTGGGCGGTTTTATGGCTATGCTCATTCTTCCCATTTTCCTTATCTTTTTTGCGGGAATTATGATATTCTCAACGGTTGGCTCTGCCTTTTCAAACGTAACTCGCGGCGGTGTGTCAACCTACGACGAGTATAAGCTTCAGGACTATGCCGACCAACAGTACGCGGCTGAATTCGGCTCAACCAAAGACTACGAGGATAATCTGCTCATCGTATTCCTTGTCGAGGACGAAGAATACTACGACTATACCTTTATCGCTTGGGTAGGTGACCACGTACACCCCAGAATAAACGATATGTTCGGCAGCAATCAGACCAAGTTCGGCAGAGCTATCGAATCATCCGCTATCAATAGCACGACTTATAAGTATTCGCTCGACTCGGGCATAGCCTCGGTCATGAATACCATGCAAGGTCACGTGGAAGGGCTTGGACTTGACTCAAGCTACACCTGCAAAAACGCGGGCAACGAATACAAATCTCATCTGACAAACAGAACCTCGATCGACCTGACCGAATCCACAGTCAACACCGCTCTCGAAGAATTCACCGCCAAAACCGGAATTCCCGTAGTGGTAGTGGTTGAGGACATTGAGGACGTATTCCCCAAAACCATCGACGTTATGGATATCGTTGTAGTCATTATCTCAATAGGCTTGATAGTCGCGGCAATAGTTCTCATCGTCAAAGCCGTTAAGAACAATAAGAAGAAGGACGAAGACGACGGAAGCTATAAGGGCTCATCCGAGAAGATCAATTTCGATAATTTCTAAAACAAAAATAACCGTTTGCAATTCGCAAGCGGTTATTTTTTCTTCCCTATCCCCTCGATAAATCCAATGATCTGCCCCGAAAGAACAACAGTTAGGAGCGAATAAATTATCTCAAGAAAAGGAATATAAGTAAGCGAAAGCGCGAGAACCAAAAGATCGGATATTAAATACACCCACCTGATACCAAGCCGCGTTTTACTTGAAATGCTCATAGCAAGAGCATCGTCACCGCAGGGCGCGCCTCCAAATCTTACGCAAAGTCCCACACCAATACCGACAAATACAGCTCCAAGGAGCGCGGCGACAAGTCTGTGATCGGCAATTCCCTCATAAATTGGACCGATCAGTTCAAATATCCAATAAAAAAGCGAAAACGATAAACAGCAAACCGCACTGTAGGCAATAAAGTCCTTTCCAAGCGTTCTCCAACCTATAAAATAACAGATTCCATTGAGAATCAACGACGAGACCGCGGGCGAGATATGAATCCAATGATCAAGCAGTAGCGTCAGCCCCAAGGTGCCTCCCTCGGTCACCCCCGAAAAGGAATGTACGTTAAAAAGCCCGAAAGCCAATATCGCGCTTCCGAGGATCAAAAATATGCAATTTTTCAGTCTAATCTGCGGCAAAAAGCCCCTCAAATTGCCTTTCATTTTCCCATCCTCCGTAAATCTATCCACAATTATATCACAACGCACCATATTTGTCAACCTCATGCCGTCAAATCTTCCAATAAGCAAAAAAACTCTTGCATTTGCCCCAAATATGTGTTATACTAAATATAAATATGTATAGAAATCTAAGGGAGGTAACAAATGCACATTCAGGAATCTGGCGAGATGTATCTTGAAACGATACACGTGCTGACTAAAAAGAGCGGAGCCGTGCGCTCCATCGACGTATGCGAGTATATGGGATACAGTAAGCCAAGCGTCAGCAGAGCTATGGGAATTTTGAAAAACGCAGGATATATAGAAGTAGATAAGCACGGATTTATAACCTTGACCGAAAGCGGACTTGAGGTTGCCAATAGGATGTACGAGCGTCATACCCTGCTCACAAGCCTTCTTATGCGCCTCGGTGTTGATGAGGAGACCGCCGCGGACGATGCCTGCAAGATCGAGCATCATATCAGCGAAAAAAGCTTTGAGGCGATCAAAAAATTCATCGAAGAAAACCAAAAATAATCAGATTCTCTTAAACTAAAAAACATTCGTATTCCCTCCTCTTTTCGGGAGTTCTTGAAAAGGGTTAGGGGGGTGGGGGAAGGGAGAAACTTCTTCCAAGAAGTTCCTCCCTTCCCCCACTTATATAAAGAAAGGAAGCAATATGGAATTTTTAAATTCAAAAAGGGCGGATTGCCGAGAGCTTGTTGCGGCTTTGTCCGACAAATTTGAGTACGTCAGCATCCTTGGAAGCAACGTAAAAAGCACGGCGATCAGCGTAAACAGAAGATCGTCTAACATTGGTGAGGGTAACCTTTCGGAGTGCGGATTTGTAATTAAAATGCACGACGGTAAGGCATTTTACGAATATTCTCTCGACGATATCTCGGGAGATAAGAAGGCGCTTGCCGAAAAGATCATCGCAAGCCTTAATATCGATGAAAGCCTCGAGAATAACACCGTAAAAGTTCCCTGCCCCGCAGATGAGCCTATGACAAAATCATTCTCCCGCGAGAGCGACGACGGTCAGCTTTCCGACGAGGAGATCCTCGCATTCTGTACCGAAATGAGAGACAAGGCTCTTGCGAAGGATGAAAGACTCGTCAACTGCGTGGTCTCGGCTTCCTCTTTCACGGTCTCCAAGCTCTTTATCACCAAGAACCGCGAGCTTGACCAAAAATATTCCTGGGTAAATATCACCTCTTATCTCATCCTCAAGGACGGAGAAAAGATGGCGGAGACCTACGGCGGCTCTTACGGTCACCTCTGGTCGATAGCTATGGCTGATTTCCCCGCCGTCATCGATTCTCTCGTCGAAAAAGTCGGCAAGCTTGCAAAGGCAAAGCCCATCACCCCCGGCGTTTACGACGTAATTACCGACCCCTCCATCAGCGGTCTTATCGCCCACGAGGCATTCGGTCACGGAGTTGAGATGGACCAGTTCGTCAAGGACAGAGCCTTAGCGAAGGACTACGTAGGCAAATACGTGGCTTCTCCCATCTGCAATATGCGTGACGGAGCGGCATCAGCCCTCTCCACCGCATCCTATTTCTTCGACGACGACGGAGTGCTTGCTCACGACACACAGATCATCAAGGACGGCATCCTTGTTTCGGGCATCTCCGACTTAGTTTCGGCATCAGTGCTTGGCACCGAGCCCACCGGCAACGGCAGACGCGAAAGCTACAAGAGAAAGGCATACTCCCGTATGACCAATACCTTCTTCGAGGCAGGCAATGATAAACTTGAAGATATGATAGCCTCCGTCAAGCACGGCTATATGCTCTTCCAGACCAATAACGGTATGGAAGACCCCAAGAACTGGCAGATACAATGCACCGCAGAGTACGGAATCGAAATCATCGACGGCAAGCTGACCGACAATTACGTCGCTCCCGTAGTTATGAGCGGCTACGTCCCCGACGTGCTGAAGTCGATCTCTATGGTCTCCGACGATTTCAAGGTAATTGGTAGCGGCGGCTGTGGCAAGGGATATAAAGAATGGGTCCGCGTTTCCGACGGTGGCCCAGCACTGAAGCTTCGTTGCAAATTGGCTTGATAGAGGAGGAGAAAACTATGATTAACATCGAAAAACTTTTAAATAACTCTTTCCTTGATGCATGGAAGATAAACGGAACCAAAACCGAAACCTACGAGCTCTTTTTCGTCCACAGCAAGCTGGAGACCGTAAGAGCCACCGACACCGATGCCGTTACTGTAACTGTTTATTGCGACCACGACGGCAAGAAGGGTCAGGCCTCCTTCAAGATCTATGCCTCCACCACAGAAAGCGAGGCTGAAGAAAAGATAGCGAGTGCCAAGAAAAAGGCGGCGCTTATCTCCAACGAGTATTACGAATTGCCCGCAAACGAGATTATAGACGGCACTATTACCACCAATATTTCTGATTATGAACCCAAGGAGGTTGCCGCGCGCATAGCAGATGCGGTCTTCTCCTCGGATATGCTCGATATGGGCTCGATGAATGCCCTTGAGATCTTTATCAACAAGTACACCGTCACGGTCAAGAACAGCCGCGGCATCGACAAGCGCGAGGTCAAGTACAGCGTGATGATCGAAGCCATCCCCACCTGGAACGAGGGCGAGAGCGTCGAGCTTTACGAGGCTATCCGCACCTCCGAGTTCGATTACGACAAGATAAAGAGCGAGATCGAAGCAAAAATGCGCGAAGTAAGAGACAGAGGACGTGCTAAAGCCCCCGAAAATAAGCTTTCTTGTCCCGTTGTCCTCCCCGCAGAGGAGCTTTCCCAACTCTTTGGCGAGTTGGCTTATGCTCTCGACTATTCCGCGGTCTACACCCACCAGAATCCCTTCTCCGAGGGCGATAAGATACAAAAAGCCCCCGCCGGAGACAAAATAACCGTCACAATGAAAGGTCAGCTTAAGGGTTGCACCGCCTCTGCCCTCTTCGATGGCGACGGAACTACTCTCATCGACACAAAAGTCATCGAAAACGGTGTGGCGGTCTCATATTTCGGCGGCGATCGCTTCGCACAGTACCTCGGCAAAAAGGCTACGGGTATGCTCTCCTGCTACTCTGTCGAATGTGGCACACTTACCGACGAGGAACTGAATGAAAAGCCCTATTTCGAGTGCGTTTCCATGTCGGGACTTCAGCTTGACATCTACAATGACTATATCGGCGGTGAGGTTCGCCTTGCTTACTACTTCGACGGTGAGAAAAAGATCCCCGTAACCGGGATCTCGATCTCAGGCAAGCTCTCCGACGTCCTGAATTCGATCAGGCTTTCAAATGAAAGCACCCAATCGGGCAGATATCTCGGTCCCAAGCTGGCGGCATTCGAAGGCATTGAAATAGTATAAAACTTAAAAAGAGGAAACCGCTCGGTTTCCTCTTTTTGTTATAAGTTGGTTTAATAACAGATTATTTCAAATTTTGATTTAGCGGTCTGTTGTAAATCTGAAAGGTGCATCCTCACCCACCGCGCGGCGGTCCCCACTCCCCTGCCTTGGGGAGGGCTTAGGTTTAACTGCGGCGCACCCTCAACTGTAGCCGAAAAGCCTTTTCACGGCTACAAAATTGCTATCGGTTACGCTTTGCGTAAGCCCTCCCCAAGGCAGGGGAGGGGGGACCGCCGCGCGGTGGGTGAGGATGCACCTTTTCAATGGACAACACCCCGATAAATTGCAATTTGCCCGTTCTTTCTGAACTCCTCAACAACCTTCCAAGCATTCTCGTAAAGATCGCCCTTCGCCTTATCGTCAAGGGGCAAGAAGGGCTCTCTGCACTCCCCGTAGGGCACACCGTACAAAGAAATCAGATGCTTGCACGCAGGCAACACGCCGTTACGAAGAATAGCGGATATCGCATTATTGGCAACGCTCTGTACTTCTCTTGCCTCGTCAAATTTACCTTCCTGCGCCAAAGAATATATCTTAACCATAAGGTCAGGCATAAAGTTGTAGGTGGTGCCGATACCACCCTGCGCTCCCGCAGCAAGACCCGAGAGAAGCATCTCATCCGAGCCGTTATAAAAGACCTTCGCGGGGTAGGTGTTCACCAACCTGTTAAGCAGATAAAAGTCCGACGAGGTAAACTTCATTCCCTGCACCCCCTCGATCTCAAGAAGCTCGCAGAGCTGATCGTAACCGTATGCCGTGCCGGTAAGTCCGGGGATATTGTAGATGATCACGGGCAACTCACTTGCCTCGGCTATCCGTCTGTAATAATTCTTGACCTCGGCGAAGCTGTACTTATAATAAAGAGGAGTGACCGACGAAACGGCATCGGCACCGCAAGATTTTGCGTGCTTCGAAAGCTCCACACTATCCTTGGTGGAAAGGCAACCAACGTGAGCGATGACCGCAAGGTCGCCCTTATTCTCCATCACCGTCTCAAGCACCTTTTTTCGCTCGTCTATCGAGCAAAGCACCATCTCGCCACTAGAGCCGCCCACGTAAAAGCCGTGAATGCCGTCATTCGCCTGCTTTTTTACAAGCTCACCCACACGGGCAGTATCAACGCCATCATCATCAAACGCCGTCATAAGCGCGGGCATAATTCCATATAGTTTTTTAATTTCCATATTTACACCTCTTAATTATTATGTTTTCTGTATTCATACGGTGTGCAATCAAAGTATCTTACAAATGCGCGGTGAAATCCCGAAAAGCTCTTATATCCTACCGCAGAAGAGATCTCATCAATATTCATCTTGGTCTGCTCCAAAAGCTGAGCCGCACGGTGAAGCCTGACCTCGATAAGCTTTTCTCTAAAGCTCATACCGTAAATATCTGCAAAAACTCTGCTAAGATGCCTTTTTGAGATCGCTACCTCACGCGCCAGATCATCCTCGGTGATCTGCTTCGAATAATTATCGGCAAACCACATCTCTATACGGTAATACCTTGAATGTCTGCTATCATCGGCAACGCAACTCATTCCGGCGACAGAATCCTTTGATAACAAGCGAAAAAACTCTATATAGAGCCTCTCCAAAAGCGAGCGACACATAAAATCCCAACCAAGAGACTTTTCCATCATCTCACGACGCAGATCAAGCAAAACGCTCGGCAGATTTTCAGGGGTATCAAAACAAGTCGGCTCTAAAATACGCTCAATTGCTCTGCAAAAGCCGTCGTATATCTTTCCGTCACCGCTGACCCTGCCGTAAGAAAACCGTATCGCCAGCATTTGGGTAAGCTCTCCCTCGGCGTAGGTCGAATGATAGCATTTAGGAGGTATAACGCAAAGACTTCCCTTTTCCAATTCTATATCCTCATCGTCCAGAAGCCCTATGCGAAGCTTTCCTTCAATAACCACGATAATTTCATAGTACGGATGAGAATGTATCTTAGGAGTCACGGAAAAAGACCCCACAAAGCCCATATCCGGCGCGGTGAATATTTCAAGATCGCCGAGCCTGATCTTCAATGTAGGAATTGATCTTATTTTTTTATTCATAAGCCAAAGCTCCTTATTTTAATTTTATTTATACCACACCGCCGTGGAGCTTGTCAAGTCGGTTTTGCCAAAACATTGCCTTGCAAGACGCGTTTTGTGAGTTTTTGCCTCTTTTTGCAACAATATCGCCTAAAAAAACGCCGTGGAGCACTTCCACGACGTATTTTGATTCATAAAGGAATTATTCCGCAGGTGCTTCTTCAGCCTTCTCGGCTTCCTTCTTAACATCCTTAAGAGCCTGCTTTTCGGCAGCCTTCTCTGCCTTCTTCTCAGCCTTTGCCGTTGCCTTCAATTCCTTTTTCTTCTTTTTTTCAAGTATTCTAAGCTCATCCTCTCCGTATGTCTTCTTGCAAGCCTTGCATTCAAATTCATACCAGATAAGCTTAACCTTCTCACCGTGCGACATATTACGCGCGACAAAATTGAAGCCTTTTAATTCATTGGTCTTTGATCTGACAATTTTAGTCATTCTCACAACCTTCATCTTCTTATCGCAAATCGGGCAATTATGCTTCAACACTCGCATATATACGAAACTGCCCGTATCCTTTTTTACAACAGATACCATATCCTGCCTCACTTTTCACTTTTTATTCAAATACGTTTAAACGCAAATCCTTCTTTTCGATAATTATAACACACCGTAGAAAAAAAATCAAGACAACGTAAATTTTCGCTCATAAATTCCGCAATTTCCACAAAAAAGCCAACAAGGCTTTGTGTATACTCAACAAAGCCTTGTTATTTATCAAGTTATAAGTCGTACATCAAATACCAAGGAATGCCGCTCCGACGATGCCGGCATCGTTACCAAGCTCAGCAATACGAAGCTCGGTCTTCTTTTCCACGAAATCCCCGCCGTATCTCTCATTGTCAACCAAGGGATAGACAAGATCGAGCAGGAACTGACCCTCTCCCGAAATTCCGCCTCCGATAGAAAGCACTTCAGGCTGGAAAATATTGATCATACTGGCAAGACCGCTGGAGAGATACTCGATGTACATATCAACCACCTCGCGCGCCGCCGCGTCACCTGCTCTGTAACCGTCAAAGGCAACTCTGCCATTGACCTTTCCGTACTTTTCCGCAATAGCTACCATAGCAGTCTCTCTGCCGCTCTTTTCACACTCTGCTATCTTTTCTTTGGTCATATTGATAAGACCGGTCGCCGAGCTGTAAGCCTCCCAACAACCTTTTCTGCCGCAGCCGCACTGTCTGCCGCCAACCTCGATAACAATGTGACCAAGCTCGGTTCCGGCATAGTTGAAGCCAGAGAAAACCTTTCCGTCAATAATAACACCGCCACCAACACCGGTTCCGAGAGTGATCATAACAGAATTCTGAGTTCCTCTTGCCGCGCCTGCAACTGCCTCACCCCAAGCCGCAGCATTAGCATCATTTTCAACGTGGATATTATCGATTCCAAGTCTCTTTCCAAGCTCCGCGCATATTGGGAATCTGCGGAAAGGAAGATTGCAGGAATATACAACGACCCCCTTGTCATGATCCGCAACACCGGGAGAAGCGATACCAATAGCCTCGATCTCGGAAAAGTCGATGCCTGCCTCTGTGCAAACGCTTCTGCAAAGAGCCGCCATATCGTCCATAATAAAGCTTGCGTCTCTCTCCGCACCCGTGGGCACGCTCATTTTCTTTACGATTTTAAATTCATTATTTACTATTGCGGCAGCAATATTGGTGCCACCCAAATCAATACCTATACGATACATTTTTCTACCTCATTTTTGCTGAAATTGCGGTTTGTAAATCTGAAAACCGCGATAGGCAAGACCAAAACTCACCTATGATAATTATAAAATAAATTTCGCTCTATGTCAAGTCCTCTTTACATCATTTTTGCCCTAAAAACAAGCATTTTTTCAAAAAATACGTTTTTGAGTCAAAAATCAAGGTCAGATCTCGACTTCAAGACCGTCATAAGCAACCAAAGCTCCCATAGGCTTTACTATCTCTACAGTCTCATCGTGAGGTTTGTGAAGAGACGGTGCCAGGTGAGTAAGATATATCTTCGTATCCTCATCAATGATCTTGACCTTTCGGAATGACGGCAGCATAAGACGTATCATAGGAATGCTGTTATGCTCGCCAATTCTCCATTCACCCTCGTAGTCTCCGCAGGTGCAGTCAAGAACCAGCATATCGAGAGTGGGGGTCTGCTGACGAAGGAAATTATAGCTTGCATTGATCACCCAACCGCCATCGGTTGCGTACAAAATCCTCTTTCCGTCGATCTCAAAGAGCAGGTGCTGGGGTGCCGCGTTTTCATCATGGTTTGCATAAAGACCGGTTACAAAAACACCGTCATCAACGTCAACCTTTGCATGCTTGGGCATCCTGATGACCACTGTATTTTCAATTTTGGGAAGCTTTGCGCTGTTGGCTACCCATACTCGCAGAGGCTCGCTCTTCGCTTCAGCGATCTTGGATAGATTTGCCGCCTGGAAATGGTCACCGTGAAGATGTGTGAAAAACACGTCGGTTATGCTGTCAAAAGCAACACCCGCAATTCGAAGCGAATCAATGGTATGTACACCGCAGTCAATAAGATATCTACCGTTAATAAGAGCCGCAGACGAGCGTCTCGCATTCATGTCGAAACGGTCAGCGCAATCGGTCTTAAGTCTGGGCGAAAAATCCGCCGCACAGGTTCCTAAAAACTGAAATTTAATACTCATATTAATGCCTTTCTTTGTTCTTCAAATTTTGATTTGTCGGGGACGCGGGGGAGGCGCGTTCGAGAAACTTTTTGAAAAAAGTTTCTCGAGCTCTTCAAAAACTTCCCCAAAAAATGGTTGGAAGTGTAGCCATTTCATCTTATGAAATCGTGAGGATTTTTATCAAAG
>JAZKYL010000085.1:0-18229 GCA_045612105.1 Eubacteriales bacterium | reverse complement strand
AACCGAAGTTTATCTTCTATCAGTGTTGTTACTTCGGGCACAAGTGCCCTCGTTGGTGTATAGGAAACTCTTTTGATTAAAGAGTTTCCAACTAAACTTGCAACACGATAGCAGAAAGGCTTAGATTAAAATTCTCACGGTTTTATAAAACGAAATGGCTACATTTTAATCCTTTTTGCGGGGAAGTTTTTGAAGAGCTCGAGAAACTTTTTTCAAAAAGTTTCTCGAACGCGTCCTCCCCCGCGTCCCCGACAAATCAAAATTTGAAGCATTATTTCGTGAAAATAAAATTTATCTGAAATTTCTTGAAAATACTCTTGAAAAGAGAGCAAAAATATGGTATACTAAAATCTCAAATAAAGTAATTATTAATTGGCTTTTCAGCTTTTTGGAGGTTAAAATATGGCAATCAAGCTTTCGGACAAGTATTTATCGGGTTTTATCGCCGAGCACGAATATGCAAATATTCAGAGTGCTGTCAGCGCATCTCACAAGCTTCTTCGTGAGAAGAGCGGTGCGGGCAACGACTTTTTAGGTTGGGTAGACCTTCCCGAGAACTATGACAAGGAAGAATTCGCAAGAATAAAGGCGGCTTCCGCTAAGATTCAGAAGAATTGCGACGTTTTCGTAGTCATCGGTATCGGTGGCTCTTATCTCGGAGCAAGAGCGGTTATCGAGTTTTTGAAGTCGGCTAATTATAACAATCTTAAAAAGGATACTCCCGACATCTATTTCGCGGGATGCGATATCAGCGCGGTTTCCCTTGCCGAGATCGTTGAGCTTTGCGAGGGTAGAGACGTTTGCATCAACGTAATTTCCAAGTCGGGTACTACCACCGAGCCTGCGGTTGCATTCAGAGTTTTCCGCGAGATGCTTGAGAAGAAGTACGGCAAAGACGGCGCAAGAGAAAGAATTTTCGTAACCACCGACAAGGCAAGAGGAACGCTGAAGAGCTTTTCCACTGAGGCGGGCTACGAGACCTTTGTTGTTCCGGACGACGTTGGAGGTCGTTTTTCGGTTCTCACCGCAGTAGGTCTGCTTCCCATCGCGGTCGCAGGCTGTGATATCGACGCTCTTATGCAGGGTGCTGATGCGGCTCGTCTCGCTTATCAGGATGAGGACATTCAGAAGAATGACGCTTACAAGTACGCGGCTATCAGAAATATTCTTTACCGCAAGGGAAAGGTTACCGAAATTCTCGTAGGCTACGAGAACTACGCTAAGATGCTCAACGAGTGGTGGAAGCAGCTTTACGGAGAGAGCGAAGGCAAGGATCTTCGCGGTATTTTCCCCGCGTCGGTCATTTTCTCCACCGATCTGCACTCTCTCGGTCAGTTCATTCAGGAGGGTAACAGAAATCTTTTTGAGACCGTTATTTCCGTAGAGAACAACGGTATCGAGTTCAAGATCCCTCACGATCCCAACAATATTGACGGACTCAACTTCCTCTCGGGTGTTGATCTGAACACAGTTAAGAAGACCGCTATGCAGGGAACTCTGCTTGCTCACGTTGACGGCGGTGTGCCCAACATCTTGATCGAAATGTCTGAAAGAAGCGAGTTTGCGCTCGGTTATCTGCTCTATTTCTTCGAGCTTGCTTGCGCTATTTCCGGATATATGCTTGGAGTCAACCCCTTCAATCAGCCCGGTGTTGAGGCGTACAAGAAGAATATGTTTGCGCTTCTCGGTAAGCCCGGTTATGAGGAGCTGCGCGCAGAGCTGGAAGAAAAGCTGAAGTAAGCTTTTTTAGAAATTTTTTGCGAAAAAATTGCACAAATTTTATTTTACCACTTGCAATTATTCGTAAACTATGCTATAATTGTATAAAGACAATAAAATCCGCAAGGAATCTTAAAAATACAGAGCCGCAAACAGGCGGCAGAAGGAGTACATTATGGTTAAAATTATCATCGGCGTCAAGGGCACAGGCAAGACCAAGGCTCTCATTTCCATGGTAAACGAAGCAGCTGAAAAGAGCAGCGGTAACGTTGTTTGTATCGAAAAGGGAGTAGGTCTCCGCTTTGATATCAAGCCTACCGTTCGTCTTATCAACACCAACGAATACCTCGTATTCGATGCAGAGGCTCTCTATGGATTTGTTGCAGGTATTCTTGCAAGCAACCACGACGTTACCGATCTCTTTATAGACGGAGCTCTCAAGATCTCCAACAACGATATCGCAGGATTTGAGGCATTCTTGAAGGAAGTTGACGAGCTTACCGCTAAGCTTGACGTTAACGTTGTTATGACCTCTTCTATTCCCACCGAGGAAGCAAGCGATCTCGTTAAGAAGTATATCTGATAATTTGATATATTATAGCTTTCTTTGGGCTAACTATGCTCAGATAACGGAAGCGTGAGAATTCGGGGTGTAAGCAGTTCTGTTTGCACCCCAATAGCTTTTCCTGAAGGAGAATTTATTATGAATACTAAGGTTTTGAATATACTTGCCAATGATGCCCGCTGTACCGTCGAGGATATTGCGACAATGACGGGGCTTACCGTTGATGAGGTGAAAAAGGATATCGGTGAGCTTGAGTCGGCAGGTATTATCAGAGGATATAAGACTGTTATCGACTGGGAGAAGCTTGATAATGCTTCTGTCAGCGCACTTATTGAGCTTAAGGTTATTCCCCAGGAGGAATACGGTTTTGAGAAGATCGCGGAGACCGTGATGAAATATCGCGAGGTCGAGACCGTATATCTTATGTCGGGCTCTTACGATTTGACGGTTATTGTCAAGGGAAAGACCTTCCAGGAGGTTGCGATGTTCGTTGCCAAGGAGCTGGCTACCATGCACGGTGTGACCAGCACCGCGACCCATTTTGTGCTTCGCCGATACAAGGAGCTTGACGTTGAGCTTGTCGGTGAAGAGCAGGACGACAGAGGTGCATACTCCTTATGATCGATTATGAAAAAATACTGAACCCCACGGTAGTGCGCGATATTAAGCCGTCGGGAATCAGAAGGTTTTTTGATATTGCCGCAAGCATTGAGGGGGTAATCTCCCTCGGTGTTGGCGAGCCTGATTTTCCCACTCCCTGGCATATCCGCCGCGCGGGAATTAAATCCCTTGAAAACAGCAAGACCAGATATACCTCCAATGCGGGACTTGTTGAGCTTCGAGAGGAGATCTGCAAATATATTTCCCGCCGCTATGACGTGAGCTACGACCCGAAGAGCGAGGTGCTTGTTACCGTTGGCGGCAGTGAGGGAATAGACGGAGCTATACGCGCTTTGGTGGCTCCCGGTGACGAGGTCATAATTCCTCAGCCAAGCTTCGTTTGCTACGAGCCTATAGTTCGTCTCGCGGGAGGTGTTCCTGTCATCGTCGAGCTTAAGGCGGAGAACGAATTTCGCTTGACAGCAAAGGAATTGCGTGAAGCTATTACTGACAAAACTAAGCTGATCGTTTTTCCGTTTCCCAGCAATCCTACGGGGGCTATTATGGAGAGGGAAGACCTTGAAAGCATTGCCGAGGTGCTTCGCGAGACCGACGTTTGCGTGCTTTCGGACGAAATATATTCGGAGCTGACCTACGGCGGTAAGCGTCACGTTTCTATCGCCTCTATTGATGGTATGCGTGAGAGGACCGTGCTTGTCAACGGCTTTTCCAAGTCTTATTCTATGACCGGTTGGAGAATGGGCTATGCCTGCGCTCCCGCTCCCATCATTACGCAGATGACTAAGATCCACCAGTTTGCCATTATGTCTGCGCCTACCACGTCGCAGTACGCGGCGGTGGAGGCACTGCGAAACGGCGACGATGACGTGGAGCATATGGTTGCCGAGTACGATATGCGCCGCAGACTTGTGGTACACGGATTTAACAAGCTTGGAATGGATTGCTTTGAGCCCAAGGGGGCATTTTACTGCTTTCCGTCCATCAAAAAGACAGGGATGAGCAGCGAGGAGTTCTGCGAGAAGCTTCTGCTTTCGAAAAAGGTGGCTGTGGTTCCCGGAAGTGCTTTCGGTGAGTGCGGCGAGGGCTTTGTCAGAGTTTCGTACTGCTATTCGACAGATCACTTGAAAGAGGCTCTGAAGAGAATAGAGGAGTTTATTAAAGAGATTTGATTTGTTGCATAATTATGCAAAATTTATCAATAATTATTCGGACAACTAATAAATTAAACGTGCTTTTTAGAGGTGCTTGATGAAACTTATCGGAAACGATCTGATATTAAGAAAAAAGCTTTATTTGATAATGGCGCTGATTATGGGCGGAGCCTACACATTGTATTGTTTTGCCGTATCGCCTGCATTGGTTTATATTGGAAATGATATTGCTTTCAACGGAACCGTTGTGCCTGACTTTCTCTACTATTTTGGAAGAATTATTGAGATTTCCGCGATAAGTGCGGCATATGCCGTTTTGATCTGCGGAGCCTTCAGGTTTACCAAAGAAAATTTTAAATTCGGTGTGCTTGTGTTTGCTATTGCGACGTTGTATAAATATACATCTAATATGGCAATTGATTGGGTTATGAACGGAAGTATACCCATGAGTTGGCTATGGGACGTTGTGAACGTGATCTTCTATACGGTGCTTGAGCTGATACAGCTCCTTATCGTTTGGGCGATAATCAAGCATTTTGCCGCAAAAATTACGTCAGGGGGCAGTACGGAATGGTATCCCTTCAGCGGATTTTACGAAAAAAATAATCCCTGTCTTCGCGCGGGATTTTTCTGCTCCTTGGTAATGCTTTGCTCCAAGCTTTTTGGCAGAGTGGTCAACGATATCTACTCTATGGTTCTTTTGGGACTGCCCGAAAAGGGACTTACGTGGGTAATAATGGCGGCAGAGTACCTTTTTGAAATGATCTTCGGTCTGCTTTGCTACATTGTGATCGTATTTACTTTGACTAAGCTTATGGATAAGCTGATCTTGAAGAGCCGCGAGGGCTGACGGTTTAAAAATTTGGATAGAAAATTTGTTTTGAAAAGACCTTTCTTCGGAGAGGTCTTTTTTATGTGTATTCGTTTATATTTATGAGAGCATATAATTTTTTCAAAAAAAGTTTGAAACACGTTATATTATTTGATAAATCTATTGACTTTTCGGCTATATTCTGTTAAAATATATATTAAACTATATTATAATGGCTTTTTATATGCTTATACTAAATTAATTATTGCCTTACAAGAAAGGAACACAAAAATGAAGGACATCAGCAGAAATCTTACGATGCTTTGTGATTTTTACGAGCTTACTATGAGCAACGGCTATTTTAAGTGCGGAATCAAGGACAAGACGGTATTTTTCGACGTGTTTTACAGAGATAATCCCGACGGCGGCGGATTTGCGGTGGTTGCGGGACTTGAGCAGATAGTCGAATACGTCAATGACCTTCATTTTGACGAGGATGATATCAATTATCTTCGTTCAAAAAATATTTTTGACGAAGAGTTTTTAAATTATCTTGCTGATTTCAGATTTACAGGTGATATCTGGGCTATCCCCGAGGGAACGGTGGTATTTCCCGGCGAGCCTCTTATGACCGTCAGAGCAAAGGCTATTGAGGCGCAGTTCATCGAGACCTACATTCTGATGATGATCAATCACCAGTCGCTTATTGCCACAAAGGCGGCGAGACTTGTGAGAGCGGCAAAGGGAAGAATGATCAGTGAGTTCGGTTCAAGACGCGCTCAGGGTGCCGACGCGGCGATACTTGGAGCGAGAGCGGCTTACATCGGTGGCGTTGACGCTACCGCTTGCACTATTACCGACGAGGTCTACGGCGTTCCCGCAACCGGCACTATGGCTCACTCCTGGGTGCAGATGTTTGATACCGAGTACGAGGCTTTCAAGACATATTGCGAGATATATCCTAACAATGCTACTCTTCTTGTTGACACCTACAACGTGACAGAGTCGGGTATTCCCAACGCTATCAAGGTCTTCAACGAGGTTCTCAAGCCAAAGGGAATTACCAAATGCGGTATCAGAATTGACTCGGGCGATATTACTTATCTTACCAAGAAATGCAGAAAGATGCTTGACAATGCGGGTTGGACGGATTGTAAGATAATAGTTTCCAACTCTCTTGACGAATACATTATCCGTGAGCTGATCCGTCAGGGTGCCGAGGTGGACGGATTTGGTGTAGGTGAGAGACTTATCACCGCAAAGAGTCATCCTGTGTTCGGCGCGGTCTACAAGCTCTGCGCGGTTGAGGATGAGGACGGAAGTGTTCGTCCCAAGATCAAGATCAGTGAGAACGTGGGCAAGATCACCACACCTCACTTTAAGAAGCTTTACCGTCTTCGCGGAAGAGACACGGGCAAGGCAGAGGCGGATATTATCTGCGTATTCGACGAGATCATAGATGATACTAAGCCTCTCGAAATATTCGATCCCATTCACGTATGGAAGAGAAAGCTTATGGAGAACTTTACCGCGGAGGAGCTGCTCATTCAGGTATTCAAGGACGGCAAGCAGGTTTACGAGCTTCCCTCACTTGAGGAGATAAGAGCGCATCACAAGAGAGAGATCGAAGGAATGTGGGAAGAGGTGAGAAGATTTACCAATCCTCACAACTATTACGTTGACCTCTCTGAAAAGCTTTGGGATATCAAGCATAATATGCTTAAGGCGGGTAGCAATTCCAACAAGAAGAGCTGAATTCGCAAGAGCTACGACTCATAAGAAAGGATATAAAGATGGCACAAAATTCTCAACCTGCCGTTTCGATCTGGCTTAAGATCAGCGAATTTATAAAAAATTACATTCTGTTTCCTGTCAGCAATATTGAGTTGGTCAACGTTATCGATATATTGATCCTCGCATTTTTGCTGTATATGGTATGCAGATTTATCAGAGACAGACACGCGGGAAGGACGGTCATTGGTATTGTTCTTGTTATCGTGCTGTATGCGATCAGTGATATCTTTAATATGGTCGCCATAAATTTGATACTTCAGAATCTTTACACCGTGGGTATTATTGCGATAGTGGTGCTTTTTCAGCCCGAGCTTCGCGATTTCTTTGAGGAGTTCGGTACGACCACGTCTATGAATCTTAAGAGAATAACCCAGCGTCACACCACCGACGATGAAAAGACACTCGCTATGGTCGAGGAGATCTGCGCGGCGGTGCAGGATCTTTCTTCCAAGAGAGAGGGCGCGCTTATCGTGATCGAGAGAACCGGAAGATTGCGCAACCAAATGTCGGAGGGTACGCCTATTGATGCTGTGGTAAGCCGTCAGTTGCTTTGCAATATTTTCGTTAACAAATCTCCTCTTCACGACGGTGCGGTAATTATCCGTGACGGAAGAATAGTCAGGGCTTCGAGTAAATCAAAAACTATTGCCGAGGTTATTCCCGGTTTTGACGGTCTTGGAACTCGCCACCGTGCGGCTTATAAAATTTGTGAGATCAGCGATGCTATCGTAGTAGTGGTATCCGAGGAAAGCGGACATATTTCAGTGGCTAACAACAAGCTCTTAAAGAGAGGTTACCAGGATATCGACGGAGAAGAAAAGAACAACAATCTTCGTGACGATCTATTTAAGATGATGACCGGCAAGTCGATCGCCGACCTTGAGGTAAGACCCGAAATTATTTCGAAGAAGAAAAAGCTTAAGACAAAAGCCAAGAAGGGCAATGACAGTTCAGAAAAAGGGAAGGAGTGAGACGAATGAAGCAGTATGATTTTGTAAAAGATCCTGAAAAAAGCGGAGATGAAGCCATAGTTGTCGCTCATTCCCCAAAAAGAAAGCTTGATATTGGTTTGAGCATAATATGTCTTTTGATCGCGTTCGTTATCTGGATATATATCGTTAATATTCACGATACCGATACCACGGATACCGTAACCTTGAAGATCGACCTTGTGGGAGTAGATGCTTTAAGTGCCAAGGACAATATGATGGTTTATGGTATGAATAAAAAGACGGTTATAGTTACCGTTAAGGGAACAAACCGCGATCTCAAGGAATTTTCCGATTCGGAGTACAGAGCTACCGTAGACGTCAGCAATATCAGTACTACGGGTGAGCACGTTTTGGATATAGTAGTTAAAACACCCGATAATTCCACAATTTCATTCGTTTCTGCAGAGCCCAAGAACATTTCTATCTGGTCGGATAAGAAGATCAGTCAGGATATTCCTCTTGAGGCGGTAGTTGTGGGGGCCGAGAACAAGGATCACTTTACGGCAAAGACGTCTGAAGCTTCGATTAAGGTGGAAGGTCCGAAGAGCGTACTTGAAAGAATCAGTGTAGCGGTGATAGAGGTCGGCGGAAATCTGCTTAACGGTCAGGTGCTAAATGACGTTACCGTAAAATTTTATGATGCTATGCATAAAGAATTGGATACCAAGGACGCGTTGACCTATTCTGCCGACGGTTTGTCTGTTACTATATCGGCGATCACTCCTGATCTTGAAGAAGAGTGATGAAAAAAGATATATTCGTTTTTGATGGGATCGCCTTGACTCCCGATGAGTCTTCGGAGCTTGCATTACGGGCGGTTGAGAAAAGGTTGAAGGGAATTGGCATTTCGGTTGCCGACAGGGGTCTTGATATCTGCAAAAAAAGCGTTGACGCGAGGAAAAAGGATGATATCAAGTTAGTATATTCGGTTGCTTTTGGAGGAGATGAGTTCTCCCTAAAGGAGCGGGCGAGGATACTGAAGCTTGGGGCAAGAGAGATCCGCCCTGAGGAGCTTGAGTTCGTTTACGGATGCGAGAAAATGTCTGCGAGACCTCTGGTGGTTGGAATGGGACCTGCGGGTATGTTTTGCGCTCTTATCCTTGCCGAGCAGGGGTACAGACCGATCATTATTGACCGAGGCGACAGTGTTTATGACCGGGTGGCGGCGTTGGAGAAGTTTTATACCACTCACGTGCTTGATACCGAGTCTAACGTTCAGTTTGGCGCGGGTGGCGCGGGTACGTTTTCGGACGGAAAGCTGTTGACAAGGATAAACGATCCTAAATGTACCTACGTTTTGGAAACTCTTGCCCGTTTCGGCGCGCCCGAGGAGATAAAGATCAAGGCGAAGCCTCACGTTGGAACCGACGTGCTCCGAAAAGTGGTTGACAATATACTTTCTCAAATTGAAAAGCTTGGCGGTGAAGTTATATACCGTTGCCGACTTGATTCGATTTGTGAAAACTCCGACGAAACGGTGACCGCTGTTACGACGAAGGGGCAGTTTTCCGCTTCTTGTGTTGTATTGGCACTCGGTCACAGCGCGCGAGACACATACAAGACTCTGATTGAGAATCAATTTGAGGTTATGGCAAAGCCGATCTCGGTCGGTGTTAGAATAGAACACAAAAGAAGCTTTATTGAAGAAGCGCTTTACGGAAAGTACGCAGGGAACCCCAATCTCGGAGCCGCGGAGTACGCTTTGTCCGACACGCGCGGCGAGAGGGGAGTTTACACCTTCTGTATGTGCCCGGGCGGCGAGGTCATGGCGGCGGCAAGCGAAGACATGGGCGTAGTGGTCAACGGAATGAGCCACAACGCGAGAAACGGAGAGAATTCCAATTCGGCAGTGGCGGTCTCGGTTAAGATTGAGGATATATCTCCCGTTGATGGGAATCTTGCACTCGGAGCTATTGAATTTCAAAGAAAGATCGAAAGAGCCGCATATTTGGCGGGTGGCGGTGGCTATGCCGTTCCCGTGCAGACGGTAGGCGACTTTTTAAGTGACAGACGTGGAACGGAGCCCTCAGAGGTTCAGCCCACTTATATGAACGGAATGAATTTTAAGACCGCAAGCATGGATGAAGTGCTACCTGATTTCGTTTGCTCATCTCTTCGTTACGGTCTCGGATCATTTGACAAAAAGATAAAGGGATTTGCCTCCGACACGGCACTTTTGTCGGGCGCGGAGACAAGAACAAGCTCGCCTCTTCGTATTTTAAGAGGTGAGAATATGACAGCCCTCGGTAAAAAAAGCATTTATCCCTGCGGTGAGGGCGCGGGGTACGCGGGCGGCATTACAAGTGCCGCTGTTGACGGAGTCAAGACCGCTTTGGCTATTATTTCGCGGTTTGCTCCTATGGATTGACGGTATATGCCTTCTCTTGGGGAGGGGGCATATACAAAATTGAATTTGAAAAAAATATTTGTTATATAAATTTGGAGATTACGATGAGTTTTAATGAGAAAAAGAAGGTGTGGTCACTCAGGTACACACCGGGAAACAGGGAGGCGGACGACATAGTGCGCGCTATTGCCTGTGAGCAGGGCGTATCGGAGGTGTCCGCAAAGCTGATATACAACCGAGGGTATGCAGACAGCAGTTCGGTAGCGAATTTTCTGGATCCCACTGTGATCGGTCTTCACGATCCCTATCTGATGAAGGATATGGACAAGGCGGTAGAGAGAATTTCAGCCGCGATCGAGTCGGGTGAGAGGATCACTGTTTACGGAGATTATGACGTGGACGGAGTCACCGCAGTGACGCTTATCTATCTTTACCTGAAGAGCCTTGGCGCTGACGTGGATTATTATATTCCGTCAAGAAGCAAAGAGGGCTACGGTCTTTCAGAAATGTCGCTTGATGCCTTGAAGGAAAAGGGAACCAAGCTTATTGTTACCGTTGACACGGGTATTACCGCCAACGATGAGGCGGAATATGCCGCGGGTCTTGGTATTGAGATGGTCATAACCGACCACCACGAGTGCCACGGTGAGCTTCCCGTAGCCTGCGCCATAGTTAACCCTCACAGACCCGACTGCCCTTATCCTTTCAAGGAGCTTGCGGGTGTTGGCGTTGTATTCAAGTTGGTTTGCGCTTATGAGATCATGCGCTGCAAAAAATGTGTGGGCAGTGATAAGGAATCGATCAGGGCGAGCGTTGAAAAGGTATTCAACGAATATGCCGACCTTGCCGCTATCGGTACGGTTGCCGACGTTATGCCCCTTATAGACGAAAATAGAATTATTGTTAAACGCGGTCTTGCTTCGCTTTCCGAGACCGAGAGAGAGGGACTGGCGGCTCTTATTGAGGCTGCAAGCAATCCTCAGACGGGCGCGAGAGCGGCGGTCAGCGAGAGTGCGGGGGCGAGAAAAAGAAAGATAAACGCGGGATTTATCGGTTTTGCATTAGCTCCCAGGATCAACGCGGCGGGCAGAATAAGCAGCGCCGAAAAGGCGGTTGAGCTTTTGCTTTCATCCGACCCATACGTTGCCTCTGAGAAGGCGCAGGAGCTTTGCGAGATAAATCTTCGCCGTCAAAAGGAAGAGAACGCTATTGCCGAGGCGGCTTACAAGACTATTGAGGAGACTCACGACTTTGAAAACGACAGAGTGATCGTTCTCGACGACGACCACTGGCAGCAGGGTATTATCGGTATAGTTTCATCGAGAATTACCGAAAAATACGGTCTGCCCTCGATCCTTATCTCTTTTGACGGAGCGACCAAGGGATATGCGAGTCTTGACGATATGGGCAAGGGCTCGGGAAGAAGCATCAAGGGTATGAATCTTGTTGACGCGCTTGATCATTGCAAGGATCTGCTTGTTCGTTTCGGCGGACACGAGCTGGCTGCCGGACTTACGGTCATGCGTTGCAATATCGATGAGTTTAAAAAGAGGATCAACGATTACGCGAGGGAGCATCTTACGGAGGATCTTTCCTGCATAAGATACGTTGCCGATTGCGAGCTTGCTTCTGATGAGATAGACATTTCGTTAGCTAACGAGATAAGCACTTTGGAGCCCTTTGGTGTTGCAAATCCCACTCCTGTATTTCTTGTTAAGGGGCTTACGGTCAACAAGATAATCTCTATGGGCTCTGGAAAGCATTCAAAGCTGCTTTTGGAGAGCGGAGACAGAAATCTTCAGGCGGTTTACTTTGGTACGCCTGCTTCAAATATTGAGTTTTATCCCGGTGAGCGGATAGATCTGCTCTGCCAGATAAACGTTAACGAGTACAGAGGACAGACCTCGGTTCAGCTTGTGGTTCAGGACATAAAGCTTTCGGGAGACTGTCTCAGTGAATACGATAGCGATGAGGCGAGATACAAGGAGATATGTGACGGAGCGGCTTTTTCGGGTGACGAGGATATTCTTCCCACCAGAAGCGATATTGCCGAGATCTACAAGCTTATCCGACGTGAAAACCTCAGCGGTCACACATCGTTTTCCTACAGAATGCTTCGCTCGATGCTGCACGAGGTGTGCAACAGAAGCGTAAACTACATAAAGCTGCGATTTGCGTTAAACATACTTGACGACATTCGAGTTTGCGAGGTCGGAGAGAAGAGCGCGGATACCTTTTCGGTTGAGATTTATCAAAACGCGGCAAAGACAAATATTGAGAGCTCCGAGACCTACCGCCGTCTTTGCGGTCAGTGCGGAGACTGATAAATCATTTTTTCTGTTGCTAAAGCTACAGAAAAGGACAAAATTTTTTACTCTGTTGCAATAGTGACGGAGGAATGGGTAATTTTATGGACAACACTACTAATTCCGCGGTAAATCACAATGATTTTACCGCAAAAAGACTGATCGATCTTCTGAAGATAACCGGTAAAAAATACGATCTTGAGAAGATTCAGAGGGCATACGACTACGCGGCGGAGCTTCACTTGGGTCAGTTCCGCGCAAGCGGTGAGCCCTACATCTCACACCCCTTGGCGGTGGCGGAGATCGTTGCGGGACTTGAGCTTGATACCGATTCTATCTGCGCGGCACTTCTTCACGACACGGTGGAGGACTGCTCCGACAAGACCGATCTTAAGGAAATACAGAAGCTCTTTGGAAGTGACGTGGCACTTTTGGTTGACGGTCTTACCAAGCTTGTGTCTCTTGAGATCGAGGACAAGGAAGAACAGCATATAGAAAACCTTCGTAAGATGCTGCTTGCTATGGCGAAGGACGTGCGCGTTATCTTTATCAAGCTTTGCGACAGACTTCACAATATGCGTACCCTTGACGCGAAGGCTGAGCACAAAAGACGTCTTACGGCTCTTGAAACCATGCACGTTTACGCGCCGCTCGCTCACCGTCTCGGTATGCAAAAGATCAAGCAAGAACTGGAGAATCTCGGTCTTCAGCACCTTGACCCCATTGGCTACAATGAGGTAAGAAGCGACATTGAGAGCAAGTACGGCAAGAGCTTGAATCTTATTGAGCAGATAAGGTCTGTTATTTCCGAAAAGCTGACGGAGAATGAGATAAACTTCTATCTTGAGGGTCGAATCAAGACGGTCTACAGTGTGTACAAGAAGATGTACAACCAGAACAAGAGCTTTGACGAGATCTACGATTTTTACGCGCTTCGAGTTATCGTTGAGACCGAGCTTGAGTGTTACAGCGTACTGGGTATCATTCACGAGATGTTCAACTCGATCCCCGGTCGTCTCAAGGACTATATTTCCACACCGAAGCCCAATATGTACCGCTCGCTTCACACTACGGTTATAGGACGCGAGGGAATACCCTTCGAGGTTCAGATCAGAACGAGAGAGATGCATCATATTGCGGAGTACGGTATCGCGGCGCACTGGAAATACAAGTCGGGCGCATCCTCAAAGGAGGATATGGACAAGAAGCTTGAGTGGATCTCGCGTCTTATCGAAACCGAGGACGGAACCCGCGATCCCGAGGAGTTTATGCAGGCGCTTAAGACCGACATATTCCACGACGAGGTCTTTGCCTTCACTCCCAAGGGCGACATTATTCCGCTTCCTCAGGGTGCGACGGTCATCGACTTTGCTTATGCCATTCACTCGGCTGTAGGTAACAAGATGATCGGCGCGAAGATCAACGGTATGATCGTTCCTATCGACCGCACGGTTCAGAACGGTGAGATCGTTGAGGTCATTACCTCTTCGACCACAAGAGGTCCCAGCCGCGACTGGCTGAATATAGTTAAGACCAGTGAGGCGAGATCGAAGATCAGACAGTGGTTCAAGAAGGAATCGAGAGCCGAGAATATTTCTCTTGGACGTTCGATCGTTGACGGTGAGTTCAAGAAATACAATATAAAGATCGGCGAACAGCAGAGACTTGAGATGGTCGCTTCGGTGGCGCAGAGGATCGGTTTTGCAAGTGCCGACGACCTTTACAACGCTATCGGTTACGGCGGTTTGCCGCTTAACAAGTTCGCAAACAAGCTTCGTGACGAGATATCGAAGATCAACGTTCAGGAAACCGAGCCTGTTCCCGTTACCGAAGAGACTATTATGCAGAAGGCTCAGTCGACTCAGAAGCCCAAGCATCTCAAGAGTAACAGCGGTATTATCGTTGACGGCGAGAGCGGATGCATGGTCAAGTTTGCGAAGTGCTGTAACCCTCTGCCGGGCGACGACGTTGTGGGCTTTGTTACCAAGGGATTCGGTATTTCGATCCACAAGAAGGATTGTCCCAACGTAATTGAGGGAATGAAGAACGAGGATAACCGCGAGAGGTGGAAGCCAGCGTATTGGGAAGAAAGCGAGCAGGGAAGTCCCAAGAACGTTTACGAGGCTCTGCTTCAGCTCTTTACCGAGGACAGAGTGGGTATGCTTGCCGACGTTGCGGTAGCACTTGCCGATATGAAGGTTTCGATCCTTCACGTCAATTCCCAGAAGAGAACCAACGGCAGAGGTATTATCTCGCTTAAGATAAGCTGCAAGAATATCGAGCATTACAATTCTATCGTTGCAAGACTGAAAACGCTTGACGGAGTGGAGAGCGTCGCGCGAGGATTTTCATAAGGCGCGTGGAGATGCGTTTTTGGAACCTTTCCCCGAAAGAAAGGTTCCCAACCTCCAAAGAACTTCCCGAAGGATAGTTTGGAAACGCTGACAGTTCACATATTTGAAAATTTACTGAAACAACAATAATTTTCGTGGAAGTTTTTGAAGTCCCGAAACTTTTTTCAAAAAGTTTTGGGTGGGGGGGCAAAGCCCCAAGAAATATACAAACAAGGACACAGAAATGAAAGCAGTATTACAGAGAGTAAAAAACGCGAACGTTAAGGTTGACGGAGAGGTCGTCGGCGAGTGCGGCGAGGGACTTATGATCCTTTTGGGTGTTGCTCAGGGCGACACCGAGGAGGACGCAAGACTTCTTGCTACGAAGATCTGCAATTTGAGAATATTTACCGATGAGAACGACAAGATGAATCTGTCGGTGAAGGATATTGACGGCGAGGCTTTGGTAATTTCACAGTTTACTCTTATGGCAAATTACAAAAAAGGAAACCGACCCGACTATCTTGAGTCTGCTCCTCCTGCGGAGGCAAATAGACTTTACGAATATTTCAAGGGACTTATGGCGGAGGAGCTTCGTCACGTAGGCTGCGGAGTGTTTGGCGCGCATATGGAGGTCTCGCTCCTCAACAACGGTCCTGTTACCATCGTTATGGATAGCGAAGTTTTAAAAAAGAAAAAGGCTTAAACAGCTTAAGAATTAAGGACGGACAGCGTGAAAGTTGCTTCTTACGTATAGGTAATTTAACTGTTTCACGCGCGAATTTTGCCTTTTCGGCAAAATTCATCGATTACTATTTGTGCCGCCGCGGGGTTCCCCGAAGCGAATTGGTGAGCTTGGGGGTTCCCGCATAGCGGCGGAATGGAGATTCAAATGAAGTTAAATATAAGCGGCAACATAAATTCTTATTATGTTCAGACCCTTTGTATGATATTTTTCCCGGGAGAGAAGTTCTCCAATGAGGCGGTGGAAGACCCCGAGGTAGCCACACCCGAGCTTTCCTTGGCCCTTGAAGAGACCGAGGACGGTGTGGTGGTCAGGGCGGAGCTGACTCTTGAAGAAAAATTCGCTTCCTGCGAAAAGATATATCCCACTCGCGACGATATTACTTACGACAGACTCAAAAAGATCGCAGTCGGTGACGCGGTTCTGTCGGTCTGCGGCGAGGTGATAGGCTACAAGCCTTCCTGGGGAATGCTTGTAGGTGTTCGACCTTCCAAGGTGGCGACCGAAATGTTTTCTGCGGGAATGAGCAAGACAAGGGTTAAGAAAACTCTTGTCAGCGACTATTTTGTTATACCCAAAAAGGCGGCACTTGCCACAGAGGTTGCGATCAATGAGGCAGAATTCGTGGCGAAGGCTGATCCGAAGGCGTGTAGCGTCTATATTTCTATACCTTTTTGTCCCACAAGGTGCGCATATTGCTCATTTGTGTCATATACTTCTAAAAAGCTGCTTGCCACCATACCCGATTATCTTATAGCACTTGGCAGGGAGATAAAGAAGAATTTTGACCTGATCAAGGAGCTAGGGCTGAACGTCAAGACCATATATATTGGCGGTGGAACTCCCACTATTCTCGACGAGGGACAGCTTGATTGGTTACTTTCGGTGGTTGAAGAAAATATCGACGTTTCCACGGTTGAGGAGTACACTCTTGAAGCCGGCAGACCCGATACTATCACCGAGGGCAAAATGAAGATCGCTGTATCTCACGGAGTCAACCGTATCAGTGTAAATCCCCAGACCCTTAACGACGATGTGCTTCGCATTATCGGTCGTTCACACAATTCCGAGGACTTTTTACGCGCTTTTGATATGGCGAGAAATTCGGGAATACCGATCATTAATACCGACGTTATTGCGGGTCTTCCCGGTGATAATTTCGCAAGCTTTTCAAGCTCCTACGATCAGATAATTGCTCTTCGTCCCGATAACGTGACCGTACATACCTTCAGCGTGAAGAAGGCAAGTGATGCCCTCAAGAATTTCAGTCACATATATTCGGTGCGCGGAGGCGACGTTGGAAAATGCGTTGACTATTCCCAGATCAAGGCTCAGCACGAGGGTTATCAGCCCTATTATATGTACCGTCAGAAGAACACGGTGGGTAACTACGAAAACGTTGGCTTCTGTCTTGACGGTAAAAAGGGACTCTACAACATCTACATGATGGAGGAGATACATTCGATATTCGCCGCGGGAGCCGGTGCGGTGTCGAAATTCGTTGATTTTGCTCCCAAAAACGGCGAAAAACGCACTATTGAGAGATTTTTCAATCAAAAATATCCTTACGAATATTTAGCCGAGGATAAGACTGAGGAAAAGCTGGCGGCGGCTCGTGAGTTTTATATCAAGCACGGTTTGGTGTAAGAAATTTTGAAAATTCGGCTTTCTTTGGGTGTTTTTCGAAAGAAAATTGATGGAGGATGCCTATGAGAGAGAACGAAAGTATTCAAAAGCGCAATTATTTGTCGGGTCACGCAAAAATTGATCAGGATTTCATCAAAAAATGCGACGAGGAGTTTGACCGCCTTCTTGAAAGATCGGTAAGTTTGCTTTGCGGGGGCGGTGACGTCAGAGTTTTAGGTCTTACGGGACCTACCTGCTCGGGGAAGACCACGGCGGCGAAAAAGCTGCTTCGTCACCTTGGTGACGAGGAGAAACGGGTCATTACCGTCTCTCTTGACGACTTTTTTAAGGACTGCTTTTCGAGAGAGATGCTTGCCGACGCTTGCGTGGAGGAGCTTGATTTCGATTCGCCCGACACCCTTGATACAGAGCTGTTAGCGCAGTTTATTGATGAAATATTTACGAAAGGAATGGCTAAAAAGCCAATATTTGATTTTGTCAGCGGAACGAGAAGCCGTTGGGATGAAATAGCTTTCGACGATAATGACGTTCTGCTTTTCGAGGGAATACAGGTTCTTTATCCTTCTGTACTTTCGGTTATTGAGCATCACGGTGGAAAGGTGCTATGTGTTCGTCCCGAGAGCGGTATCGAGATCGGCGGCAAGAAATTTGAGCCTGATTTTATTCGTCTTTGTCGCAGACTTGTGCGCGACAGCAACTTCCGAGGTGCGTCTCCCGATTTTACACTTTCATTGTGGGGAAGCGTGCGACGCAACGAGGAAGAAAATATTTTTCCTTATATGGGTCGTTGCGACGTGCGGATCGACACCACGCTTGCATACGAATTGAACGTGCTGGCACCATATCTCAGAAGGGTTTTGCCTGAGATCGAGTGGGGAAGCAAGCATCACAAGCAGAGTCTTGAGATACTTGGACTTCTCGAGGACGTTGTGGGAATCGAGAGCTTCGTTATCGGCGAGGACTCGCTTTATAGGGAGTTTGTTTAAAATTTCAAATTTTGATTTGTCGGGGACGCGGGGGAGACGCGTTCGAGAAACTTTTTAGAAAAAAGTTTCTCGAGCTCTTCAAAAACTTCCCCAAAAAAGGCTGGAAGTGTAGCCATTTCATCTTATGAAACCGTGAGGATTTTTATCAAAGCCTCACTGCTATCGTGTTTCGAGTGTATTGTAAACTCTTTTGTTTAAAAGGTTTCAAATAA
>JAZKYL010000084.1:0-20694 GCA_045612105.1 Eubacteriales bacterium | reverse complement strand
CACCATTGAGATGGCAAAGCCGATCATGGATGCAATTCCCGAGGTTTCCGAAGGCAAGCTCGTGGTCGAGCGGCTCTCGGGTGGAATTGAGCTGAACAACGTGTCCTTCCGCTATAACGAGAATATGCCAAACGTTGTGGATAATCTTTCCTTAAAGATCCGTCCCGGTCAGTACGTTGCCATCGTTGGCTCTACGGGTTGCGGAAAGTCCACCTTGATGCGCATTATGCTCGGATTTGAAAAGCCCCAAAAGGGTGCGGTTTATTATGACGGAAAAGACCTTTCCGGCATCGACCTCAAATCTCTGCGCCGTAAGATCGGCGTGGTGATGCAGAACGGCAAGCTCTTCCAAGGTGATATTTATTCCAATATCGTGATTTCCGCACCGCAGCTTTCTATGGACGATGCTTGGGCGGCGGCAGAGATGTCGGGCATTGCCGAGGATATTCGCAGAATGCCCATGGGAATGCACACGATTATCTCCGAGGGATCGGGCGGTATTTCGGGCGGTCAGCGTCAAAGGCTTATGATTGCCCGTGCCATAGCACCGAAGCCGAGAATTCTGATGTTTGACGAGGCAACGAGTGCCCTTGATAACATCACGCAAAGAATCGTTTCCGAGTCGCTTGAAAAGCTCAAATGCACCCGTATCGTCATTGCTCACCGTCTTTCCACAATCAAGGAATGCGACCGCATTATCTATCTTGAAAAAGGAAAGATCGTTGAGGATGGAACCTATGACGAACTGATCTCTCTGAACGGTAAGTTTGCAGAATTGGTAGAAAGACAGAGATTGGATACCTAATCTGCTCGTTAAAAGAAAAATGCAGAATTGAAAATAATTTTGTATTTTCTTCTAACCTTTTGACGCTTGCTGTGTATAAATAGACGAGGTGATAAATATGGGACTTAAAATACGCAAGATAGAGAAAAATGAATATCCTTCGTTTGCGCCGACGGCTGACAAAATCGCAGAAATGTGCTTTTCCGCGGAATGCGGAGTAATGCTCATGGCTGAAACCGAAACGGGGTACCCGATCGGATATGTGGCGGCAAGGGAGAACTTATTTGTTGCCGAGCTGATGTATATCTACATAAAGCCACTTTTCAGAGGAAGGGGAATAGCAACTGAACTGTTTTCACAACTGATGGAATTTTCGCGAAATCCTGTTTCCATATGCGTATACGACGATCATCCGCATAAAGAAATTTTGCTTGCTTTCGTAAGAAAATTTGAGCTGGAACACAATTTTTCAGCATCCACATATATATCGGAAGTTCAAAAATGTGTTCAGGTACACGAGAAATTTTGTGAAAACAGATATAAAAGGATATCCGACTTTATTTTTAAAAGAGGATACACTCTTAGGCGTTTTGATGAGTGCGGAGAGGGAATTGTTGATCTTCTAAGCGATATGGTGGGCGAGGAATTTGCCTATAACACAAATCCCGCGCTTTACTCTTCATACGACGGACCATATTCCTACTGCCTTTTTGATAAAAACGAAGTGCCGGTTGCATTTTCCTTTATTAATACCAATGGCGATACTGCCGTTTTTAACTTACTTTCAAGGGCAAAGCATTCACCTCCGGGCGCATTCTTATGTCCTCTTTACCAGACATATACCGATCTCGTTGCCGGCGGCATCAGAACAGTTACATTTACGGTTTATACCAATAACAGTAAAATGCGTGCGCTTTCGGACAATGATTTCATAGCCGAATATGTAAATAAGGTTCGGCATTATAGCACCTATACTGAAAAGGTAGGTAAAAAATAATAGTTTAAATATCCCGAAAGGGAATAAAAAAAGGAGGCATATAATTATGTCAATTTTAGCAAAACTCACACCCGAGCAGATCGTTGCATTTGACGACTGCACCACCAAGGAAGAGCTCGCAGCTAAGGCTAAGGAGCTCGGTCTTGAGCCCACCGAAGCAGAGCTTGACGAGGCAATGGCGCTTATCAATGCAGAAAGCGGCGAGCTTTCCGACGACGCTCTCGATGCAGTTGCAGGCGGCAAGGACGAGTACACCAAGAAGGGCTACAAGAAGGTCGACAAGAAGGATACCTGCACCGTTCCCGACAAGTACGTTCCCGCTCCTGCAGATCTCAAGCTTTGGCCCAAGGCAGAACATATGCAGTGCGGCGGTTGCGATAACTGCAGATCTATGAACAACAAGATCGTTTGTATCGCACAGCCCGGAAAAGACTAAGAAATTATTATAATTTAAAAGGAGAAAAATTATGTCTATTCTTAACAAGTTAACCGAAGATCAGATCGCTGCATTTGAAGACTGCAAGACCAAAGAGGAACTTCTTGAAGTCGCTGCAAAGTTGGGTATTAACCCCACCGAAGAAGATATCGCTGAAGCTATGGCTATGATCAAGGCTACTAACCTCGAGAGCGGTGAAATTGACGATGACGCTCTTGACGCGGTTGCAGGTGGCACCAAAACAAACAAGGAAGGTTACGTTAAAGTTAGTAAGAATGATGAATGTCTCTGCGGAGAATATGAATCTTCGGCAACTCCTATTCATTCCAATACCAAGGATGGCCGTCACTGCGGTACATGCAAACACTGCAGACAGGTTCGTAGCGCTGACGTTTGCACAAAGATGAAGTTCTGATTTGCGAAATTCAGCAGCTGCTAAAGCAGCTATATACGTCAACGAGAAGAAGCATCTTTAATGGTGCTTCTTCTCTAAAAGCATATAAAATTATTCTGCGATTTTTTGAAAATATTGTGCTCAGAAAGGCAGATGCAAGCATTTTATGAGAGAAGTAATCATACAGGCAATGTCTTCACAAAAAACATTGCCGAATAAACGCCTCTCCGACATTATTTCGCGAGTAGAAAAGAAATACGGCATAAACTCTGCCGAGCTTGACGATGAGTGGCTCGGTCTTGTCAGTGCTGCCGGAGAGCCAAATAATCCTCTCTCCATAAAGGAGGACGAGGATGAATAACGCGGACGTAATGGAAAAAATCTATCTTGAATATAAGGAAAAGGTCTTTCGTTACGTCCGCGGAAAGGTTCATAACGAAACCGATGCCGAGGACCTTACCTCGGAGATCTTTCTCAAGGTGCTTTCCTCGCTCGATTCCTTCGACGAGGAAAAATCCACTCTTTCCACGTGGATCTATACCATCACCCACAATACGGTATGCAACTTTTACCGTGAGCAGTCGAAACGTGCGCTCCCACTCGATGAGAACGCGCCTTTATCCGACACAGACGACGACGTGGTGGCTGAAATTGAAAACGAGATTCTGAAGGAGAATCTTGCCGTCGCTCTTGAATCGCTTACCGAGCGCGAGCAGGATATTATCGTGCTGTATTATTACCACGAGATCCCCCTTCGGGACATTGCTATAAAAATGGGTATTACATATACCAACGCGAAATTTATCAAGCACAATGCCATCTCAAAGTTAAGGCTTGCGATGAGATAGAGTATAAATTATGAAAAATATGAACGAAGAAATCAAAAAAGTAAACGGTGCACAAGAGCTTGACGACGATATGCTGGACGGCGTTGCCGGCGGTCTTGTGCAGCTTGTTAATCCATCCCTTATGACGCCCGGTTACCATTTTAAGGACGGTACCGGATGCCGGCATTGTGGACATAATCAAGGAGATTACGAGAATAAGCGCATGATATGTCAGAATTGCAACAATGACATGGTTGATCGGGAAGTAGCTCGAAGCGAAGTAAAGTGGTGGGCAAAATTGTGATCGTTAGGAGCAAATATGAAGCTATCACACGAAATTGTTGAAAAATAAAATCCGTGGGTAGCGCGGACGAGGTTTTGGCTCATTTTTTCTAAAATATAAAGAGTAATGCAAAGTTAGGAGAAAAACTATGAAAAACTTTAACGCAGAAATGATCGACAAGGCAAAGACCGCTAAAAGCGCAGAGGAGCTGCTTGAACTCGCAAAGGCAAACGGTGTTGAAATGACCGCCGAGGAAGCGAACGAGTACTATAAGCAGATTACGTCTTGTGAGCTTGACGACGATCTTCTCGATGGTGTTGCGGGTGGCTATGAGTCCCAAGCTCCCATCGACGATGACGTTCAAAGCGACGGCGTTTTCGAATCCCCGTTCAATTCTGTAAGCACTGCAAGACCGGCGAAAACAGGCTGCCGATAATACGAATAATACGAAAATGAAGGGAAATAAATTATGAAAAACTTTAATGCTGAAATGATCGAAAAGGCAAAGGAGGCAAAGTCCGTTGAGGAATTGCTTGAAATTGCAAAGGCAGGCGGTGTTGAATTGACCGCTGACGAGGCAGCTACATATTTCGCACAGCTTAACCCCAAGTCGGGCGAGCTCTCTGACGACGACCTCGACAACGTCGCAGGCGGCGGATGCGGTGGCAGCGTAAGAGCGGGAGATGACGTTCGTGTAACAAGCGGTGAAACCTGCCAGATATGCGGCGGCAATACTGGTACAGTTAAATCTGTCGGTGCGTTTGGCGTGGGTGCGGTTGTTTGCCACAATTGCAGTGATTCTATTATCGCTTACGTGGGAAGCGCGACACTTGAAAAAACCTGACGTAGATAAAAGAACCCAAGCAACAAAAGGAAAACTTAACCCGCGAAATTTATCAAGCACAATGCCATCTCAAAGCTGAAGCTTGCGATGCAAATGAAAAATCAAAAATAAAGGAGATAGATTATGAAAAACTTTACACCCGAAATGATCGAAAAGGCGAAAGCCGCAAAATCCGCAGAGGAGCTTCTTGAAGTTGCAAAGGCAGGCGGTATCGAGATGACCGCTGACGAGGCAAAGACCTATTTTGCACAGTTAACCCCAAAGAGCGGAGAGCTTGACGATGATGAGCTTGATGCCGTTGCAGGCGGTGGCTGTAAGTCAGGTTCTTCCGGCAGAATGGTTGTCTCGTCCGGATGCGCTTGTTTCAACGGTCAATTTGAACATGTATGCGTAAATCCTTCTGCGGGTGATTATACTCTGCGCCGTACTGACAACGAAGGCTTAAGAAAGACTTGGGCAGAATGGGCTTATGGCTCCGGAGGAAGATGCGGAGTGTGTTACCATTTGGAATTTGAGGGCGGTACGGGTGTTTGTGGCAAGACCGGTAGATCCGGCGGTAGAAATTAGTTATAAACAAAAAGGTACAAGATATGGCGAACTTTACCACCGAAATTATTGAAAAAGCCAAAGGTGCAAAGACAGCACACGAACTGCTTGATCTTGCAAAGGCTGAAGGGATCGATATGACCGAAGACGAAGCAAGGAAATATTTTGAGCAGATCAATTTGCCTGATCTTGACGATGAGCTTCTTGATATGGTGTCGGGCGGTGCGATCTTAAGTGAGCCCTTGATGAAGCATGATCTTGATGCAGACAAGGACGAAAAACGCCAAAAAAGTCATTGCGGATAATAGGTGGGTATGACGTTTATACTGAACAAAAACATTGCCCTGCGTTCGTGGTGGCGCGTGCCTTACGCCTATTACGTAAAAGGGCGGCGCGATGCGCAGAGGTTGACAAAAGAAGAATTTGAATTGCTCTCGCTATGCGACGGTCAAAACGACCTTGAGGATAGCGAGCTTTTGTCGTGCCTTGTTGCACGTGGCTTGGCAGAAAAATGCGAAAAGGGGGAAAAATCCCTTACTTCGTGGCAAAAAATGGACTGCGACAACCGCTATTTTCCCGCAATGAACTGGATGATCACGGGGAAGTGCAACTATAACTGTCTGCATTGCTTCAACGCGTCCGATAATTCGCCCTTGATGGCTGAATTTTCCCTTGAGGAAGCCGAAAAGCTGCTTGACGAGGCGCAAACGTGCGGCATCAACGCCTTCACCATTACCGGCGGTGAGCCGATGTGCCACAAGGATTTTTTGCCTATAATTGAAGGCATTTACAAGCGCGGAATGTTTGTTGAGGAGCTGAACACCAACGGTTTTTATATAAATCAAGCTCTGCTTGACCGAATGAAAGAGATCGGATGCGATCCTCTTATCAAGATCTCCTTTGACGGTCTCGGTCATCACGATTGGCTACGCAACCGCAAGGGTGCCGAGGAGGATGCGCTCCGCGCCATCAAGCTCTGCGTGGATAACGGCTTCCGTGTAAAAGCGCAGACCAACGTGCATAGAAAAAATATCGAATCTATGCTCCCCACGGCTCGGCTCCTTGACGAAATGGGTGTTTATGAAATGCGTATTATCCGTACCACCGAGGTTCCTCGCTGGAACGAGAACGCAAAAGGCGCAACCCTTGATCTTGACGAATATTTTGACAAGATGCTCGACCTCGTGAAAGAGTATATTTCCGAGGATCATAAAATGGTGATCGATATTTGGCAGCTTATAACGCTTTTCCCAAGGAGCAAGCGCTACAATCTCCGTACCGTTGCGTGCTGTGATGGTGAGTACAAGCCCACACGCCCTGTATGCCCCGGAAATCGCAGTATGGTGGCTGTATCGGCAAACGGAAACGTTTTCCCATGTATGCAGATGTCGGGCTATTACGAGGCAAGGAATGATATTCTCGGCAATGTCAAGGAATATGGACTTCAACCGCTACTTCAAATGGGCAAGTATCTCGCGGAGGTCTGTGCCACGGTTGGTGAGCTTTCCGAAAAGAATGAAGAATGCAGAAATTGCCCCTATTTCAAGTATTGCGCTGCCGGATGCCGTGCGGTTGCTCTGACTCTGACGGGCGACAAAATGGGCGTGGATCTTTCCAAATGCCTGTTCTTCAAAAAAGGTTATTACGAAAAGGTTGTACGCACGATGGGCGTTTGGAGAAACAATACGCCGATTATAACGGAATGAAAAAATATTTGATGTCAAACTAAAGCACAAAAATGTCTTAATTTCGTTCACAAAAAGTTATCTGGACTATGCGCCCCTCTTATGGTATAGTGTTGTGCTACAAGGAGGTGCGTTTATGAAAGATACGATTGCAGAACTGTGGCACGGCAATATTTGCCCACAAACCGAAAGCCGTAATAACACTCCCGCAATGAAAGAGCTAATGGAATATATGGCTCGGCATCACGAAAGCCTATTAAAATCGGTAACCGACGAGCAGAAGGATATTCTTGAGCGATTTGATGATTGTTGGAGCGAGTATGCCAGTCTTGCGGAAGAGGCAATATTCGTGTATGCGTTTCGGCTTGGAGCGCAGATGATGCTCGAAATTTTGCGCAAGTAAAACGAGCCATAAAATGCACCATTTTCGCTTTCGGCAGTTCATTGTATTAACGAATGAGTTATTACACAAAAAGAAAGAGCAACACGATAGTGTTGCTCTTTCTTTTTGGCTCGAGTATTGGTCAATTTGAAGTCCGACGCCTGAATCGCTTGCGATTCAGGTAAATGTTCTGAATCCCTGTGCCCCAGCCAAGAAAAAAGCAGATTGCGAAAGCAATCTGCTTTTTTCAACGAAATTCGCCTGCGGCGAGTGAAATACTCCTGCGGAGCGTGAAATATGCTTCGCATGTGAAATGCGCTTCGCGCGTGAAGAGGCGAATTTCATTTCACATTGCGACGAAGGAGCAATATTTCACAATTCACGAAGTGAATTATTTCACATTCGGCATCGCCTAAAAACGGTTTGAGTTCGAAATCTTAATGCAAAACGTAAAAAATATCTTTTTCGTAGTATTTTATGGCTAGGCACAGAGGATTCTGATCCTGCACCTCGCGAAGCGTGTGTAAAGGTTCAGAATCCCTTTTTTCGCTTATCCATTTCGGGATAAGCGAAAAAATTGCCTCCATTCTCCACCGTCCCTTGACATTATGGTTATTTCGTGTTACAATTAACGCAGAAAGGCGGTAATTATTTATGCCCCAAAAACAACCTTTGACAAACGATAAAATAATATCTGACATAAAAAATATTCTCAGGCATCCGGCAAATCTGTCTCATTCCGAGCACCGTAAGTCCTTGATCCCATTTCATATATTTACATTAGTACTGATTGCTGCAATGATCATTTTCAGGGATTATTATAAGCTTGTATTGGCTATTTCATTGGTTTTTATTATTGCATATCTGACGCTCGATTATTTTCTCAAAAGAAAAAGTGCAGAAAAAGTATCCCTTGACGGTTATGAGATAAAAAAAGAAGCCGTTTCTTACGTTAATGAGGAGGTATATGTTACTGACCACAGTATAAGCCGTATGCGCGAAAAGATGAGTGAGATACGCGTTTTCATCGTGTATTTTGAAAGCGGAAAGAAGTGGAATGTACCTCGGGACAACTATACCTGGAGTAGAGAATGCCCTATGTCGGACCGCGCGATATATCAGACTACAAGCCACGGGGATCTTTTCTGGACTGTGACAAAAAAGACCACGGGCGAGATCGTTATGGCATATCCCGCTGAGTATTTCGAATATAAAAGTGAGGTTATAGTGTAAAGTGCATTTGTGCAACGATTAATTAAGAAAAGGCGGTGAAGCATTTGGCAAAAAAGGAAAGATTTACAGAGGCGGAGCTTTTGAAGGATATAAAAACTTCTATAAAGCAGACTACTCATTCGCCGAAAAATAAAAAACATAACGATTTGATCAAAATAATCGCGATTTTGTTTGGAATAGGATTTGTTGTAATCGAGATAATATATCCCGCGTTTGTTTTGTGGTTCTTTCTGTTACTTATTATTGCTTTGCCCACGTTCTCAATTTACGAGGTCGTGAAGTTGAAGCGCAAGCTGAAAAGCGTGCGAATAGAGGATTACGAGATAAGCACGGGAATACTGACCGATATAGAGCATGAAAGATATACCGTCAGCAAAGGACACAAGTGGTACAGCGGAGTTGAAGTAATAAACAACTACACAATGACGTTTGATAACCGAGACGTTTGGTGTGTTCCGAAGGACAATTATCTTTGGTGCGAGGAGAGACCGATGTCTGATGCTGCCATCTGCCAAAGCTCGCAGATCGGAGATCTTTTTACGGTGGTAAGAAAAAGGAGTACGGGAAAGATCGTTATGGCATACCCTGCCGAGTATTTTGAGTACAAAGAGAAATAGCGGCTGATTTATTAAACTGGAAACAAAACGACTTACAAACGGGAGGAGAGGTTATGAAGGATATATCCTCAAAGATCCACGCAATTATTGCAATGGCAATAAGCCTTGTAAGCTTTGGCTTTATGATAGCATCCCTGGTGGCGATGATCAACTACGTTCCACCCACAGAGGAAGGGTTTGGAGTTGGTCCTTCATTTGCTTTTTGGTTTTATGGCATATTGATCGCAATGTTTAGCCTTATCTTTTATCTTGTCGACGCAGTTCTTTCGATTATAAGAGTATTTAAGAAAATCGATCCCGTATTCAACGGAATATTGGCACTTTTGCTGATAGGAGCTGTTCCCATGGTGATCTTCGTCGGTGGCAGACTCGGCATCAGCGTTTATATATGGAACGCATACTATCTGGCGATCTTTGTTCTGGAGGCTATATCGATAGTAAAGCTTATGGCATCGATTAACACGGAAAGGCGGAGAATTTGTGAAAAAGAATTATAATCGTTACATATCTCCGCAAAACAATCCGATAATCAGATTAAAACGCCTTTTGCATATATTATCCAACGGTTGTTTAATCGCAAATCTGATCGTTTTTGCGATTTTACTTCCCGATATACGGGCTTGGACGTTTGGACTTGCCTTTGTTTTTATAGCTTATACAATAATTCAGCTTTTTGATAAAAGAAAAGATCAATGGGCTTGGTGGGTTATTATTTTCGGCATCGTTCTTTCGATTGCTGTTTCTGTATGTTACGTAATTCTGTTCGATCTTTATTTATATTTTGTCGTAATAGGATTGCAAGTTATAATTTTAAGTGTAGTGTTTTGTGTTTTTAAGAAAAAGCGATAGTCAGAAAATAAGTCCGTAAAGGACAAGCAAGAAATGCCATTCTCCCCCGTATCTTGACATTATAGTAAATTTGTGCTACAATTAATTCAGAAAGACCGTGAAATTATGTAGTATCCATTAAATGTTAGTTCTAATATCTAAAGTCGTTTTGCAACTGCTTGAGAAATCAAGCCGCTTTTGGCGGTCATAAAAACTATGATATAAATGTGGAGGTTGATCTGATGAATGTTTCATGTACTATCGCGATCCTGGAAACAAGATTGCTGACTCAGACAATAATAATGAGCGTCCTTTTGCTGGGACTTTTAGTGGCGGCAGGCTTTTGGCTTGCATCGTGCGTCAAAAAAAGCGACGTTAAGGGTAAAAACCGCATACGAAATCTCAGAAAGCAGGCTAAGAACGACCCCGGAGCGGCACAGGGGCTTAAAAGATTGAAGCGCAAGAAGAAAAACCAAAGAAAGAAAAATGCCAAGAGCATATTCGGAAGTGTGTGCCTCGGAATAATTATTGTGTCTCTTTCGGTGACTATCGCCGTGCTTTTCGTAGTTCCCGGTTGGATCGACTTCGCCGTAAAGGACTATGAGACCTACGTAGGAAAGTTCGAGGTCACTCAGGGCAATAAGTTGAATTATATCGATCTTGACGACGGCACCTCTCTTCACGGTGGCGGCGGACTTGACCTCGGTGAATATAACGGCACCGTTGTTTATTCAAAAAGAACCCATATCACAATGGGGGTCGATGTTAAAAAATAACAAAAAGGGGCTGAGCCATTCGTTTCCTAAAAAGCTTTTGACTCGGTCCCTTTGTTTGGCCTACCCGAACGCGAAGTTTTGCGGAGCAAAACTCGGTGAGCAAACCGTAGGTTTGCGTAGGATTCAGAACCCATACGCACAATCGCAAGCGATTGTGGTGTAACATTTCTCTGTACCGATCGGATAGAGCAAACAAAGAGCAGGAGGACAAGCCCCCTGCTCTTTGTTTGGCCTACCCGAACGGATTCAGAACCCATACGCACAATCGCAAGCGATTGTGGTGTAACGTTTCTCTGTACCGATCGAATATACTAAAAACACAAAAGAGATGGACAAGCCACCTCTTTTTGTGTTTTTGGCCTACCCGAACGGATTCGAACCGTTGACCTTCAGAGTCGGAGTCTGACGCGCTATCCAGCTGTGCCACGGGTAGATATTCAATTTTTGAACACGGTTTACAGTATACCATAAGCAGACGGATTTTTCAAGTGCTTTTTGAAAAATCCGTCTGTAATTTTAAGCAAAATATCCAATGACCGTTATTGCAATAAAAGATACCGCCAATACTATCGTGCATATCATCGTAGGACGGTATACTAAAATGCCTTTCAGCTCTTGAACGATCTTATTGACGTCTATTGAAGGAAGAGACGAGGTCTCGGTTCCGCTTTTGATCCTTTCCGATTTGTTTCTGTAAATTTTTGCGGATTCGGAGCAGAACAGTGCCACGCTGATAAGCCATGCCGCAATTATTACTATTACAAGCAAAAACAGATTCTGCGACGAAACAAAATATTTCGCTAAATTGGTCTGTGCAAATACAGCGTACAGATTAAAAACAAAATGAACTACCATACCCGCCTGAAGCGTGCCGGTGGTGTGTCTGATAAAGCAGTAAGTGAGACCGCAGAAGAGTGCCGCGGGAAAACCGCCAATGCTGAACGCAAACGCAGCCGAGACGATTGATGAGACACAGATAGCGACGCTTTCGCTTATCTTTGAAAGTAAACTGTATATAAGGCCTCTGAAAAGCAGCTCTTCGACTATTGCGGGTACTGCCGCGTAAACTATTATCAAATATGTATAAGATACCGTATATTCGCCCACACCCGCAGTGAAGGTTCCAAGCAGAGTGAAGCCGTCCGATATAGGATATACGCCTCCGAAGATGATATTCAACAGAAGGGAGGTCGTGATCATAAACATCGACGTAAATATCATAAAGAATATATATTCGGCGCGAAGTCTTCCCATGCCTATCGCTTTCAGCTGATATAGCGGAGACTTTTCGGGAAATATCAGCAGCATACAAAGATAAGAGGGGATCAAAAGAATGATTATTTGTGCTATCATCGGCGAAAGCATTTCTCCACCGAATCGATAAATGAACTTATCTATTATTACCGCCAAAAGAGCCACAAACATGCAGACCGTTGCCAAAAGAATAGGTAAAAATGCTTCTTTTTTTGGTTCTGCAGCGATTCGGGGACTTCTGACTTGACTTTTTTCTATTTTGTGTGCCATTTTATTTCGCAAAAACAGATTTTTTAATATTTTCCGCAGTTTCGTCATCTTTCAGCGCGCGTACAAGCTCGAGACCAAACTCAAACGCTACACCCATGCCCTTAGCGGTGATGACGTTGCCGTCCTTGACTACGGTCTCGCTCTCCGATACGGTAGCACCGTTCAAAAATTTCTCAAATCCCGGGTAGCAAACGGCATTCTTACCTTCAAGATAGCCTCTCTTGCCGAGAACCAGGGGAGCTGCGCAGATAGCGCAAAGATATGCGCCCTTCTTTGCGGCAACGCGGAGGGCGGCATCCACGGTCTTGCTCTCGTCAAGATTGGTGGAGCCGGGCATACCGCCTGGGAGGATTATCATCTCGGGAGCCGAGTCGCGGTACATAATATCGGGAATATCGGCTTGTACGTTGATGCCGTGAGCACCCGCAATCATATCCTTGCCGCCGACACCCACCGTAGTGACCTCAAGCCCCGCGCGGCGCAATATATCAAGCGGACAGAGTGCTTCCACCTCTTCAAATCCGTCTGCTAAAAACATATAGATCATATTAATCTCCATTCTGCCGCCCTGCGGCAATATAAAAATATATCGATGAATTTTGCCCATTGGCAAAATTCGCGCGTGAAGCAGTAAACTTCTTATATGAGGGAAGTAACCTTCACGCTGATATCCTTTCGGTAGATTTCAAACTGTATATTAAGTATATCATATAGAAAAGCATTTGTCAACGAGAAAAAAGTGAAGAAAAAGTTCATATTGAAGAGATTTATTTCGATTTTGTCTATTGACATTTTTCCTTTAAGAGTTATAATTATAATGAGTAGGCTTGCGGCTTTGCCGCAAAAAGGTTTTTTACTTCGTTTGCGTTTATGCAGAAAGGACAAATAATGGCTACTGCCGCAAAAAAACAGTATAATATGACCGAAGGTCCCCTTCTCGGTAAAATGTTGAAATATGCCCTGCCGCTTATGGCGACAGGACTTTTGCAGGTTCTCTATAATGCCTCCGATATGGTGGTGGTAGGTAACTTCTCGTCTGCGGGAAGCGTAGCTATGGGAGCGGTCGGCTCTTGTGGTCCGCTTATAAATCTTTTGGTAAACGCTTTTATGGGACTTTCCGTCGGTACGGGTATCTGCGTGGCTCAGTGGATCGGAGCCGGGAAGCATAAAGAGGTCAAGGACGTTGTTCACACCTCGCTCTTAGGCGGTCTTATATGCGGAATCTTCGTGGGAATATTCGGCTTTATTATGTGCAAGCCCCTTCTGCTTATGATGATGGGCGGAGAGAATCCCGACACTGCCAAAACGCTCGCGCAAGCAGTTCCTTATATGAGAGCATATTTCGTCGGTATGCCGGCGATGATGGTGTATAACTTCTTAGCGTCGGCTCTGCGCTCGTCGGGAGACACCAAGAGACCCTTGATATTCCTTTCGATTTCAGGACTTTTGAACGTAGCACTCAATCTTGTTTTCGTTCTTGCATTCGATATGGGCGCTGTCGGTGTTGGTATCGCTACCACCGCGGCGCAGTACGCGTCGGCGATTATGATCCTCGTCTATATGTGCCGTTACGACGGACTCTGCAAGGTCAATTTGCGAGAGGTCAGAATGAAAAAAGCCGATATTGCCGCAGTGGTCAGAAACGGTCTGCCTGCGGGAATACAGAGCGTTGTGTTCTCGATCTCCAACGTGCTTATTCAGTCAACCATCAACTCTTACGGCGACGCGGTTATAGCTGGAAGCGCGGCGGCGGGAAATCTTGAGGGATTTATCTACATAGCTATGAACTCGCTTTATCAGACTGCTATGACTTTTGCGGGTCAAAACGTGGGAGCGGAGAAGATCGAGAGAGTAAAGAGAGTTGGATTTATTGCTGTAACCGTCGTTATTATTACCGGACTTCTTATCGGTATGGTCTGCCTTGTTTTCGGCAATCAGCTTCTTTCGATATATATCAATGAAAACGATACCCAGTCGGGTCTTGCTGTGGAGGACGTATTTGCCTCGGGAGAGCTAAGACTTGAGATCATATGCACCACCTACTTCCTCTGCGGAGTTATGGAGGTATTGAGCGGTCTTATGAGAGGTATGGGCAAGCCGCTGATTCCGATGGTCGTCTCGGTTTTGGGCTCCTGTGTCCTTCGTATCGTTTGGATAGCCGTGGTTTGTAACGTGCTTTTCCCCGGACAGATAGAATATTTGTATATTGCCTACCCCGTGACCTGGATAATTACGTCTTCTGCTCATCTCGTCTGTTGTATTATGACCTATAAGCATCTGATCCGCCAGAGAAACTCAAGAAACGCACTTTTGAATGAAGCAGAGGCTCAAAATCTCATTGGAAAACGCTCTTCGGTCAATGTGTAACAAAAAAACACGCGGAAATTGTTAAATTTTTACTTATTACCACTTGATAAAATTGAGAAAATGTGGTAAACTATAATTTGGTAAAAAAATTTGCGCGAGGCATATCCTCGCAGATATAAGAAAGGTGGATATTAAAATGACCTACAACAAGAAGTCTATCGAAGACGTTGTTATCAATGCCGGCACAAAGGTGTTCGTTCGTTGCGATTTCAACGTACCCAGCAAGGATGGTGTTATCACCTCCGACAAGAGAATCGTAGAAGCACTCCCCACCATCAAGTACCTCATGGCTAAGGGTGCAAAGGTTATCCTCGCTTCCCACATGGGTAAGCCCCACAACGTATTTACTCCCGGCTTCAAGCTCACCAAGAAGGAGCTGAAGAAGGTTGCCGAGCTTCCCGAAGCAGAGCAGGCAGCAGCTACCGAAGAGTATCTTGAGAAGGCAAAGAAGGACGTTAAGAAGTTCTCCCTCAAGATCGTAGCAGACAGACTTAACGAATACCTCGACGGTAAGGTTGCATTTGCATCCGACATCGTTGGCGACGATGCAAAGGCTAAGATCGCTGCTATGGAGAACGGCACTTGCGTTCTTCTTGAGAACGTTCGTTTCGACGCAGGCGAAGAGAAGAATAAGCCCGAGTTCGCAAAGGCTTTGGCTGACCTCTGCGGCGAGGACGGTCTCTACGTAAACGACGCATTCGGTACCGCTCACAGAGCACACGCTTCCACCGCAGGCGTAGCAGCATATCTCCCCGCAGTTTGCGGTTACCTCATCGGTAAGGAGATCGGCGTTATGGGTAAGGCTCTTGCTGATCCCGAAAGACCCTTCGTTGCTATTCTCGGCGGCGCAAAGGTTTCCGACAAGCTCAACGTTATCAACAACCTTCTCTCCAAGGTTGACACCCTTATCATCGGCGGTGGTATGGCATACACCTTCCTCGCAGCTAAGGGCTACGGCGTAGGTCAGTCTCTCCTCGACAGCGAGAAGATCGACTACTGCAAGGAAATGATGGCTAAGGCAGAACAGAACGGCGTTAAGCTCCTTCTCCCCATCGACTGCACCACTATTGCGGAGTTCCCCAATCCCATCGACGCTCCCATCGAGACCGTAGTTGTTGACGCTGACAAGATCCCCGCAGACAGAGAGAGCGCAGACATCGGTCCCAAGACCATGGAGCTCTACGCTGAGGCTGTTAAGGCTGCTAAGACCGTTGTTTGGAACGGTCCTATGGGCGTATTTGAGAACCCCACTCTCGCAAAGGGAACTATCTCCGTAGCACAGGCACTTGCTGACAGCGATTGCATCTCTATCGTAGGCGGCGGTGACTCTGCGGCTGCTTGTGAGACTCTCGGCTTTGCTGACAGAATCACTCACATTTCCACCGGTGGCGGCGCGTCCCTCGAATTCCTCGAAGGACTTGAGCTTCCCGGTATTGCGGCACTTCAGGATAAATAATTATCTTTTTCAGCCTTGATTTTTTATCCAATACTGCAGTTGCCCTACGCAAACCAAGGTTTGCTATGTGGGCTTGCTGCGCAAGCGCCACCCTCGAAAGCGGCTCGACTTACGTTAAGTAAGCCTTCGCCTTGCTTTTTCCGGTGCGCCTTGTCTTGAATAAAAATTCTGCGGCTTCCGTTTGCATCAAATTAATTAGCCTTGCACACTGTGTCACGGCTACCGATGATTTGACAATTCAGATTTCTTCAAAAATTTTTGAAAGTTTTTGAAGGGAGCGAGAGGGAAACTTTTTTCCAAAAAGTTTCCCTCGCGAAAAATAAAAATTAAAGGAAATAATAAAAATGAGAAGATACGTAATTGCAGGAAACTGGAAGATGAATATGACTCCCAACAGCGCAAAGGCACTGATTGTGGAGATGAAGCCCCTGGTTGCAGGCAAGGACAACTGTGACGTTGTTCTTTGCGTACCCGCGATCGACATTCCCGCGGCTGTTGAGGCTGCTGCAGGCTCTAACATAAAGATCGGTGCAGAGAACGTTCACTTCAAGGCATCGGGTGCTTACACCGGCGAGATCTCCGCGGAGATGCTTTGCGAGGCAGGCGTTGAGTACGTTGTTATCGGTCACTCTGAGAGAAGACAGTACTTCGCAGAGACCGACCAGACCGTTAACCTCCGCACCTTGGCTGCTCTTAACGCAGGTCTCAAGGCTATCGTTTGCGTTGGTGAAACTCTTGAGCAGAGAGAGCTTGGCTACACCGAGACTCTTCTTAAGTTCCAGACCAAGATGGCTCTTACAAACGTTACCGCTGAGCAGATGAAGAACGTTATCATCGCTTACGAGCCCGTTTGGGCAATCGGAACCGGCGTTACCGCTACCGCTGACCAGGCAGACGAGGGTAACGGCTACGTCAGAGCGGCTGTTGCCGAGATGTTCGGCGCAGAGATCGCATCCGAGACCACCGTTCAGTACGGCGGTTCTATGAACGACAAGAACGCGGCAGAGCTCCTTTCCAAGGAGAACGTTGACGGCGGTCTTATCGGCGGCGCGTCCCTCAAGAGCGCAGCTTTCGCGGCTATCGTTGACGCAGCACAGTAATTGATTTTCGTGTGAATTTAATGCCCCCGCCAATTTTCGGCGGGGGTATTTTGCGGTGTTGAGAGTCCAAGCTTTGATTGGTCGTGGACTCGGGGGAGTCTTCGCAAAACGGTCAAGATAGTTTATTAAGAATGTAAATGAACTTTAAATTTTAGTTGATTCAAAATTTAAAGTTTGATTTTTGTCTTGACAAATTATTATAAATATAATAAAATTAGGTTTGTTGCGAACGCTTCGCAGAATGAGCGTTTAAAGCCGTTGCGTTTTTGCTGAACCTTCGGCAGAAAGGAAGAATTATGAATGCTAAAAGATCGATTTCTATGGTGTCGTTGATCATAGCCGTATGCTTATGCTTTTCTGTTTTTACAGCCTGCGGCATATTGACCGATGAAAGTACCGAAGCGAAAACCGGTGAACAGACGACCACAGCTTCTGTTGAAAGTACAAAAGATAATGGAGATGGTTCTATTGTTGAGACTACCGTGACAGGTTCGGAAAACGTTACTTCTGAATCAAACGTCGAGACAGAGGAATCCGCGATAGCTTCCGATGCGAATACAGAGGAGGGCATTGCTACAGAGGAACCCACGGTTGAGGAAAGTACTATTCAAACAACCGAGACACATACAGGCGATACAAATGAGACCTCGCAGACCGAGGGTTCGACAGATGAAAGTGCTGTTCTGACAACCGAAACAGATAGCGAGACTTTAGGTGAAACTGCGAGCGATACGGTAAGTGATACAGAAAGCGAAACTGCAATCGAAGAAACCAATGAGCCTGTGGTAAAGGAGCTTCTTACCTTCAGCGAGATTGAGCCCGGATCATATACTCTTATTTCTGTTGATTGGTCAGCAACAGGCATTGTCGATATTCCCGCAGAATATAACGGCTTGCCCGTTACTGCCATTGGCGATTATGCTTTCAGAGGCTGCTATTTGATTGAAGGAATTACGATTCCCGACAGTATTACCTCTATTGGACACGAGGCATTTATTAATTGTAGCTCATTGAAGAGCATCGTTGTTCCCTCGTCGGTTCAGAGCATAGGCTTTGGCGCATTCACGGGATGCTCTTCGCTTGAAAGTATGGTGTTGCCCTTTGTTGGCTCAGGAAATGAGAGCGGTCAGTCTTTGGAAAGACTGTTCGGCTATATATTCGGCTCAGGCAGCTATCAGGATATGGCAACTATAGTTCCCGCCACCTTGAAGGAAGTAGAAATAACCGGCAATATGAATATTGGCATTTATGCTTTCAGAGGCTGTGCTTATATTGAGAGCATTATTCTTTCAGGCTCTATTGAAATTATTGATGAATCCGCGTTCTACGATTGCGCTTCCATCAACAATCTGGTTCTCCCCGAAAGCTTGACTGAGATCAAGATTCAGGCATTTTACGGTTGCTCTTCGCTCTCGGAGGTGAAGATCCCCGATAGAGTGACTACTATCGGAAGATACGCGTTTTACAAGTGCGCCTCGCTTTTGAGAGTCGTTATAGGAGCGAACGTTCAGACTATTGACAGAGAGGCATTTTTCGCTTGTACTAAGCTTGTTGAGGTGCTGAACCTTTCCCCTTACGTCAATATCAGTGCCGGTGGAGATGATAACGGCTACGTTGGTTACTATGCAAAGCACGTTTATACCTCCGCAGATGAAGAATCAAAGGTCGCTTTTGTCGGTGACTACGGATTTTTCTTTGACGACGCAGATGGACAGTATTACCTTTTGCTTTATTCCGGAAGCTCTGATAAGCTTACCTTACCCGAGAACGTAAACGGTTGCGAATATAACATTTACAAGAGCGCGTTTGAAAACAACGCAAAGATAACCCACGTTGATATTCCTGCCACGGTCAAGAGCGTTGGCGGTTGGGCTTTTTATAATTGCTCGGAGCTTGGAAGCGTTGTATTGAACGAAGGTCTTGAGCACCTTGGATATGCGGCTTTTGCAAGCTGTCCTAAGCTCACAGGCGTCAGAATCCCTTCAAGTATAGTTAATTTTGAGGATGATGTTTTCAATTCCTGCGATTTAATGGAATTGAACGTGTTTGATAACGCTTGTTACCTTGGTAATGAGCTTGAGCCATATATGGTATTGATAAGGGCGGTTAATACCGATATTACCTCCTGTACGATAGATCCCACAACAAGATATATCGGCTCCAATGCCTTCAGTGGCTGTGCTAATCTCAAAGAGATAGTAATTCCCGACAGTGTCAGTGTTGTCGGACGTTATGCCTTCGGTTCATGTAGCTCTCTTGAGAGCGTAACCGTCGGAAGCGGAGTAAAAGCTTTTGGTCTACAGGCATTTAATAATTGCTATAGCATCGAGCGTGTATACGTTGATGATCTGAGCCACTGGCTTGAAATTTCCTTTAATCAGATGGAAGCAAATCCTATACGCAATATCGGTGAGTTTTACGTTAACGGTCAGCTCGTTACAAAGCTGATCATTCCCGAGGGTATTACGAAGATCAATCCTTATGCGTTTATCGGTTATATGGGTCTTGTCAGCGTAACGATCCCCGAGGGTGTTGCGGAGATAGGCGAAGAAGCCTTCGTCGGTTGCGTTAAGCTTGTCGAGGTGTATGACCTTGCGGGTCTGGGTGTTTGTGCGGGCTCTGAGGAGTATGGCAGTCTTGCATACAATGCCATTGACGTTTTCACCTCTACTGATGCCGTAAGCGGAATTACCATTGGTGACGACGGCTTCGTTGCCTACGTAAGCGGCGGCTCCCGTTATCTTTTAGGCTACGTTGGAACCCTTCAGGAGATAGTTTTGCCTGAGCTTATCGACGGTGGAACCTATGAGATATATCATGACGCGTTTGCTTACAGAGGCGGTATAGTGTCTGTCGTTATTAATAACGGAGCTATCAGAATTGGCAAAGAGGCGTTTGAGAAATGTCACGATCTTGAAAGCGTTACAATAAACGGCGGTGTTGAAGAGATCTGCAATATGGCATTCTGGGGTTGTAACAATTTGAAGAGTGCTGTGCTGGCGAACACAGTTAGAGAAATAAAAGATGGAGCTTTCCAGAGCTCTTCGCTTTCTGAGATCACGATCGGAATGGGCGTTGGCAGTATTGGCTATGCGGCATTTTGGAATTGCCCTGAGCTTACCGTTGTTAATTACGTTGGCGACGAATGGTCGTGGGGGCAGATATCTATTGGTGACGAAAACGATACCTTGACAAATATTAGCATTAATTATAACTATCAGAACAATCAATAAATTCAATAGGCTGATCAAAGATCGGTCTTGAGATGCAGATAAAAAGATCCGCCGATTTTCGGCGGATCTCAGCGTGTCGAGAAAATCTCGACACGCTGGGAGACTTCGAAAAAGGTAGGTATATTTTTCGTTCTTGCATTCGTAGGCGTACGAGGGTACGCCAGAGTGCAAGAACGAAAAAAGCAAGCAAGCACAAGGCTTTCTCGATGAATGCCTTGTGCTTATCCATTTTTTATGCTTTTTTTGTTTTTTGTATATCCCGTTTCTTTTGCTTTCCCGCTTGCGGTAGAACAGCTTTTTCGACAGTCTGAGATCCGCCGATTTTCGGCGGATCTTTTGGTTTCAAATTTTGATTTGACGAACAGTTTTGATTTGAAAATGT
>JAZKYL010000083.1:0-3040 GCA_045612105.1 Eubacteriales bacterium | reverse complement strand
CACGATAGAAGATATATTTCGATTAAAATCAAACAGATTTTGAATGGCAAAATGGGAGCAATTATTTCCTTTTTTCAGGGAAGTTCTTTTGGTTACTTTTCTTTCAAGAAAAGTAACACGCGTCTCCCCCGCGTCCCCGATAAATTGCAATTTTTAGCTTTGGCTGAATAGTTACATTGCAATTTAACAAAAAAGAAAACCGCCGCGGCGGTTTTCTTCATTAACTTTGCATTCTGCACTTACTCTTCTTCATCGGCCTTCTTGCCTCTGCTGATAACGGTTACGTCGTCTCTGTTGTAGAGCGCGGGAGGCGAGTCGGGCTTATCCTTAAGGCGCACCTTGATCGTGCCCGCTAAGGCATTCGACTCGGTGACCACACCGACACCGTCCTTGGTTTTGACCGTGGAATCTACCGAGGGAGTCTTTGCACCCTCCTCAAGGTAGGTCTTGTACTCATACTGCAAGCAGCACATAAGTCTGCCACAGCAACCCGAGATTTTGCCCGAATTGAGAGAAAGATTCTGCTCCTTTGCCATCTTGATCGACACCTGAACGAAGTCGGAGAGGAAGGATGCGCAGCAGAGAGGTCTGCCGCAGGCTCCAAGACCGCCCATGATCTTTGCTTCGTCACGAATACCGATCTGGCGCAGCTCGATACGGGTCTTGAAGACACTTGCCAGGTCCTTGACCAGCTCTCTGAAGTCAACTCGGTTTGCAGAGGTGAAATAGAAGAGAAGCTTAGAGTTGTCAAAGGAATACTGCGCTTCGATAAGCTTCATTTCAAGTCCGTGCTTCTGTATTTTTTCAAGGCAGATCGTAAATGCCTCTTCTTCCTTTTCCTTGTTTGCGGCATTGCGATCGATGTCGTCCTTGGTTGCAATTCTGACTACCTGACGGAGAGGGAGAACAAGAGAGGTCTCCTTGACCTCCTTGTCGCCAAATGCTACCTCGCCAAACTCCAATCCTCTTGCGGTATCGACGATAACGTAGGAGTTGTTTTTTATAGTCAAATCGCCGTGGTCAAAGTAATACACCTTTCCGCCCGGCTTGAATCTGACACCCGTGACGTGCACCTTGGGGGTGTCGTCCTCGACCGCGGTCTCTACGATCTCGTCGTCAAAAGAAACGATCACTTCGGGAGTATCGTTTTCTACCGCTGCGGGGGAGAACATATCCTCCGTTACTTCGGGTTCGATCTGATGCTCGGGAGATTGAACCTCTGTCTGTGCTTCATGCTCGTGAGTTTCTTTGTTGCGTCTGTCGCGGTTATGTCTGTTGCGGTTTCTGTTGTGTCTTGAACGGTTGCCGCTGTGATTAGCTTTTTCACTTTCGACACCGTTGTTGTTTGATTTAGCCTCGAACTCTTCGGAGGCGGTCACAGCCTCGTTTTCTCGAAGGGCATCGTTCTGCTCTCCCTCGTTCTTTTTCTTTACGTAATAAGGCTTTCTTCTATGGTGCTTGCTATGGCGATTGCCGCCGTTACCCTGATTGGGTCTTGATTCCTGATTCATATAAAACCAACCTTTTCAGTATATTTTCATTAGATCAACGTCGCGCTCTGCAGCATATTCATAAGCGTGAGCCTGACGTTGGCATTTGCCTCCAGATCGTCTCTCGCGCTTACGGTGGCATCGTAGAGCGAGAGGAGCGCGGGGGCGGTGAAGCGTGTGGATAGCTCCTGTGCCGCTTCTCGGTTAAAGAAGAAGCAGAGGGGCGCGTTTTCGTCTTTTTTTAAAAGCAGCAGGTCTCGCAAAGCGTATTGCAGATAGGAGAACTTGCCGATTATTTCGTTTCTTCTCGAGCCGAAGGATGCGATCACCTCAAAAGCCGTGGCGCGATTTCTCTCGCCCAGAAGTCCGATAATTGATTCGGCATCCTTGCGGTTTTCAAGGATCTTTTCACGTTTTTTCGTATCGAGAAGCTCGATAGCGCGTCCGATAGAGCCGTCGGAGAGGAAGATCAGCATTTTCCAGCTCTCTTCGTCCTCGTCGCGGAGCTCTGCGGCTCTTTTTTCGTTTTCGAGAAGGTATTTTTCGATCTCGAAGTCGTCTATTTTGACGGTTCTGAGCGTGGGGGCTCTTGAACGGACTGTCTCAAGAAGATTTCCCGAATTTTCGCAGATCAGGAAGAACAAAACGTATTCGGGCGGCTCTTCGAGAGAGAGCAGAAACGCGTTTTGCGCCTGGACCGTCATAGAGTCGGCATCCTCGATTATATAGACCTTTACCGAAAGGTCGTTGGGGGCGGTGTACATATCGTTTTTTACGTTTCGCACCGTCTCGACTCCTATGGTGACCTTGTCGTCCTCAAGTCCTACCGTTATTACGTCGGGGGATTTGCCACCGAAGATTTTTTCGCAGGACGGACAGGTGCCGCAGGGAATTGTCTGCGGATGAGACGTACCGAAAAGGTCGGTCTCGCCTCCGCTTTCTCTGCGCTCGCATTCGATCGCTGCAGCTACGCTGAGGGCAACCGTATGTCTGCCGCTGCCGCGCTCGCCTTCGATCACGTATGCGTGGGAGAGGTGATTCTCGGCGACGTCCTTCGAAAGACGTTTTTTCAATGCCTCGTTGCCGACGACGTTTGGGAAAAACAGGGTGTCTGCCGCCACTAATACCACTCCTTTCGCTTTTTTGCAATAATACATCATTTTATATTGTATCACAAAAAAGTTAGCTTGTCAATAACGAGTTTTGAGTTGTTTGAGAATTGTTGGAGAAACTTAAAGCCTCAACCTCACTGTTGCCGTGTTGTAAGTGAATTTTGAGTTGTTTGTTTCAAATTTTGATTTGTCGGGGACGCGGGGGAGGACGCGTTCGAGAAACTTTTTGAAAAAAGTTTCTCGAGCTCTTCAAAAACTTCCCCAAAAAAGGCTGGAAGTGTAGCCATTTCATCTTGTGAAACAGTGAGGATTTTGATCAAAGCCTCACTTCTATCGTGTTTCGAGTTTTTTGCAAGCTCTTTTGTTTAAAAGGTTTCAAATAAACTTGCAACACGATAGAAGATAAACTTCGGTTCAAATCAATATGGTTTCAAATGA
>JAZKYL010000082.1:0-3701 GCA_045612105.1 Eubacteriales bacterium | reverse complement strand
AGACTACTCATCCACCGTCTGCGACGGTGGATGAGTAGTCTACAAGCGGTTTAATATTTTGCCACTACTTACCAATAAATTGCAATTTATAAAACATCCGCCCACCGACAAATCGGTGAGCGGATCAAATTTTTATTTACTTGAAAGATATTCGTCGATTGCCTTAGCCGCAACCTTACCCGCGCCCATTGCGGAAATGACGGTTGCCGCACCCGTGACAGCGTCACCGCCCGCGTAAACCGCGTTTCTTGATGTAAGACCGTCCTCGTTGACGACGATACCGCCCCAACGGTTGACTTCAAGTCCTTCGGTTGTGGACTTAATAAGCGGATTTGGCGACGTACCGATAGACATAATCACGGTGTCCACCTCGATCTCAAATTCGCTGTTGGGAATTTCCACAGGACGGCGTCTGCCCCTGGCATCGGGCTCACCAAGCTCCATTCTGACGCATTTCATACCCGTAACAAAGCCGTTTTTGGGGTCTCGCGCGTCATCGGGATTGTTGTAGCCGAGAATTTCGGTGGGATTGCAGAGCAGACGGAATTCGATTCCTTCCTCCTCTGCGTGCTCAACCTCCTCGCGTCTCGCGGGAAGCTCCTCCATTGAACGACGGTAGACGATATATACCTTTTCCGCGCCAAGTCGGAGCGCGGTCCTTGCCGCATCCATAGCAACGTTTCCGCCGCCGACAACAGCCACTCTGCCGCCCTTCATAATAGGCGTTTCGGGGTTAGCAAGATAGGATTTCATCAAATTGCTTCTCGTCAAAAACTCGTTTGCCGAATATACACCCTTCAAGGACTCTCCCGGAATGCCCATAAAGTTGGGAAGTCCCGCGCCCGAGCCGATAAATACTGCCTCGTATCCCATTTCAAAAAGCTCGTCAACGGTCAAGGTCTTGCCGATGACCACGTTGGTCTCTATTTTTACACCCAATTTCTTCAGTGTGTCGACCTCTTTTGCCACAATTTTCTTGGGCAGACGGAACTCGGGGATACCGTAAACAAGCACGCCGCCCGCGGTGTGCAGAGCCTCGAAAACCGTTACGTCGTAACCCTTTTTGGCGAGGTCGCCCGCGCAGGTAAGACCCGAAGGACCCGAGCCGACGATTGCCACTCTGTGTCCGTTGCTTTCGGGAAGTGTGGGTTCTTCCTGACAGAATGTGTTGTGCCAGTCGGCAACAAATCTTTCAAGTCTACCGATGCCCACAGACTCGCCCTTGATGCCGCGCACGCATTTTGACTCGCACTGAGTCTCCTGAGGACAAACTCTGCCGCAGACCGCGGGGAGCGAGGATGATTTTGTAATGATCTGATATGCTCCCTCAAAGTCGCCTTCCTTTATCTTGTTGATGAACTCGGGGATGTGAATTTTAACGGGGCAACCGACAACGCAAGGCATATTTTTGCAGTTAAGACATCTATTGGCTTCGTCGATCGCCTGCTCCTCGGTGTAGCCCAATGCGACCTCGTCAAAGTTGTGAGCGCGCACCTTTGCGTCCTGGGTAGGCATTGCGTTTCTTGTTAAGGACATATTTGCTTTTGCCATTTTACTTCACGTCCTTTCTGAAAAGATTACAGCTATCTTCATAAGCGTGACGCTCAAAATCGGCATACATTCTGCCTCTTGACATAGCCTCGTCAAAGTCGACCTCGTAGCCGTTGAAGTCGGGACCGTCCACGCAGGCAAATTTCGTCACTTTTTTGCCGTCAACGTTGAGGGTGAGACGGCACCCGCCGCACATTCCCGTACCGTCGATCATAATGGGGTTCATTGAGACCGTCACAGGTGTGCCAAAGGGCTTTGCAGTAGCGACTACGAACTTCATCATAATCAGAGGACCTATTGTAATGATCATATCGAATTTTTCGCCCGATTCAAGCATTTCTTTAAGCGGAACGGTAACGTTTCCGTGCTCGCCGTAAGAGCCGTCGTCGGTCATGATGCGAAGTGTATTCGAGCAAGCTTTGAACTCGTCCTCAAGGATAAGAAGATCCTTGTTTCTGAATCCGATAATGCTTGTGACCTCGGCTCCCATTTCGTGAAGAGCCTCGGCGATAGGCATAGCGATAGCGCAACCCACACCGCCTCCGACGATACAGACTTTTTTCAGTCCGTCAAGGTGGGTAGCCACACCGAGAGGACCGACGAAATCCTGAATATACTCGCCCGCCTCTTTATAAGAGAGCTTTTTGGTAGTGCCGCCCACAACCTGGAAAATGATCTTGACGGTTCCGTTATCCTTATTCACTCCCGCAACGGTCAGAGGAATTCTCTCTCCCTCCTCATCCACGCGCAGGATGATAAACTGACCCGGCTTCGCCTTGTTAGCCACAAGGGGAGCCTCGATCCAAAGCTGAACAACAGTAGGATTCAGCACCTTTTTTTCAGTAATTCTATACATAATTTTTCTCCGAAAAATAAATTTATCCGATGGATAAATTGTATCACAAAAGCCCCTATAAATCAAGGGTTTTCGCAAAAAACCGAGCCTCAATTCTTTAATTTTTCGTTAATAAGAGAAAGAGCCGCCCACAGAGTGAGAGGCTCCTTCAAAATTTAAGTAATTCAATAAAATTCTGCCAAAAATCAATACTGATAGCCCGCGCTGACATACAACGTCGAAAGCTCGCCGCCGAACCAAGTAAAATACATCTTAACACAGCAAGTATCTACCCTCACCGTTCCGTCCTCAAGCACAACCTCGTTTTTTTCGGTGAAAACTATTATAAACGGTTCATAATAATCAACCGGCTCTTCGGTAGATAACAAGCATCAAGGTATTTTACGTTTAAAATTTTTATCAAGCTGCTTGATTTTTCTCAAAGTATATGGTATAATAAGTATGCCAAACCAACTGAATATTTCAGCAAGGGCTATTTTTATCCTTATGGGATACTTATACCCTTTTGTTGTCACACCAATTATAAATTTGTTAAAAACGCAAATTTCTACTGGTGTGGCATAATTAGGGATAGTTCTTGCTTCTCAGTTGGTTTGGCGACTATCGAAGTTTGCGTTTTTGGTGCGGTTTACTTCGGTAGCCGCACTTTTTTATTTGCAGATAGGAGGATATATGAGCAAGAATATTTCCAAAAAGGGTATCGATATTACCGGTATAGAACTCACTCCCGGAAAGCCTTCCCTTTGTCTTGGCAACGGAGAGCAAGGATTTGAGTGTTGCTGCGATGAATGTGACTACTATTTGCTTTGTTTTCCGGGATTTGCTTCAAAAAAAGCGAATTAAGTTCATATTTGATGATCGTATAAAAATGACGAGAAAATTAAAAATTCCTCGTCATTTTTCTGTCGTATGATTCTGAACCCTGCCGTGGGCGAGCACCACCGAACCATATGGGATTCTTGAACCTTCCGTAAGCCTGCGGCTTACTTACCGAGTTCCCTCGCAAGCGAGGAAACTTCGCCTACGCAAACGCAAGCGTTTGCTTATCGCGTATTTGCAAGCAAATCCGCGCCGGCTTGCTCGCTTTGCTCGCGCTCGTGGGTGAGAATATCCCATTACTCACCTCAGAAACGCAAAAAGGAGGCTAAAGCCTCCTAAAAATGGGATTCAGAACCCATTCGCAAGCCTTCGGCTTGCTTATCGAGTTTGCCTCACGGCAAACATCGCCGGCTGACTTGCTTCGCAAGTCGCCTTTGCGATGTTATCCCATTACTCACCTCAGAAACGCAAAAGA
>JAZKYL010000081.1:0-9714 GCA_045612105.1 Eubacteriales bacterium | reverse complement strand
CTCGAAACACGATAGCAGTGAGGCTTTGTCCAAAATCCTCACGGTTTCACAAGATGAAATGGCTACATTTTCATCTTTTTTGCGAGGAAGGTTTTTGCCGAGCTTTTTGCCTAAAAAGCTCGCCGCCGGAGGCACGCGTCCCCGCGTCCCCGACAAATCAAAATTTGAAATTATTCCTCAAGCATTCTTTTCAGCTCTTCCTCGTCGATGATCGTGACACCGAGGTCTTGCGCTTTTGTCAGCTTACTTCCTGCGGCTTCACCTGCGACGACGTAGCTCGTTTTTTTGGAGACCGAGCCCGACACCTTGCCGCCCTGCGCTTTGATCAGCTCGCTTGCTTCGTCGCGTGACATTGTGGGAAGAGTGCCTGTCAGGACAAAGGTAAGTCCTGCGAATTTGTCGGATGCGGCTTCCTTGACCGCTTCGGTCAGAAGTCCTGCCGCTTGAAGCTTGTGGCAGAGCTCGATATTATTTTCATTTGAGAAGAAATTGACCACGCTGCGTGCGGTGATCTCGCCGAAATCGTCGATGGCGACAAGGTCGTCCACGGTGGCGGACATACAAGCGTCAAGGGTTCGAAATTTCTTGGCAAGAGTTTCTGCGGCGACCTCGCCCACGTTGGGGATGCCGAGGGCACAGAGAAGTCTTTCAAGACCGGCATTTTTTGAGTTTTCTATTGCGCTTATAAGATTTTGAGCAGATTTTTCGCCCATTCTCTCAAGATTTTGTACGTCATCGGCGCGGAGAGTGTAAAGGTCTGCGGAGCTTGCGATAAGGTCGTTTTCGATAAGCAGGTCGATTATTTGCGGCCCGAGACCGTCGATGTTCATAGCACCCTTGGAGGCGAAATGCTCAATTCCGCGAGAGAGCTGGGCGGGGCAGGAGAGATTGGTGCACCGTGTAGCCGCCGCTTCATCGGGATCGTAATATACCGGCTCACCGCATGAGGGGCAAAATTCGGGCATTTCAAAGATTCTTTCGTTGCCGTCACGCTTGTCGGGGTGCGCGCATACTACCTCGGGAATTATGTCGCCTGCTTTTCTGACGGTCACCACGTCGCCAAGCATTATGCCGCGCTGACGGATGAAATCGAGGTTGTGAAGGCTTGCGCTCTTGACTGTCGTTCCGGCCAAACGGACTGGGGAGAGGACTGCGGTGGGGGTCAAAACTCCCGTGCGTCCTACGTTTATGGTGATATCCTCCAGCTTGGTCTGCTTTTCCTCGGGGGGGAATTTATATGCCGCCGCCCACTTGGGGGTGCTTGTACCTTCTCCGATAATTCGGCGATCGGCAAGCAGATCGGCTTTGATGACCACACCGTCGATGTCGTAGGGGAGGCTTTCTCTCGCTTTTCCGATACTCTCGATGTGGGCGATTATTGCCTCGGTGTCGTCGGTCTGAGCTCTCATTTGAACAACAGAAAATCCAAGGGAAGCAAGGCGGTCAAGGGTCTCTGTGTGGCTTTCGGGTGCGTGACCGTCAAGGTAAAGATTACCCTCCTGGAAGTTGAATACGAATATATCAAGTCCTCGCTTTGCGGTGACTTCGGGATCGAGCTGACGGAGCGAGCCTGCCGCCGCGTTTCGGGGGTTAGCCATAAGTGCCTTGCCCTCGCTTTCGCGCTTTGCGTTGATGCGTTCAAAGACCGATCTTGGCATATAGACCTCGCCGCGAACCGTCAGATCAAGGGGCTCGGGGAGGGTCATGGGGATAGAAAAGACCGTGCGGAGGTTTTGAGTGACATCTTCTCCCGTAACACCGTCGCCGCGTGTCGCTCCTTGGACGAAAACACCTTTTTCATATTTCAGGGATACGGACAAGCCGTCGATCTTGGGCTCGACTGACCAGATGACTGCGGGAGCGGTCTTTTTCACACCGTCGATAAAATCGCGAAGCTCGTCGAAGGAAAAGACGTCGGCGAGGGAGTCCATTCTTGCGGTGTGGGTCACTTTATTGAATTTGTCGAGCGGTCTGCCTCCAACTCTTTGCGTGGGGCTTGCGGGGTCGAAAAACTCGGGATTTTCGGCTTCGAGTCGCTTCAGCTCGGCGAACATCATATCATAGTCGTAGTCGGAGATCTCGGGTGCGTCGTAAACGTAATAAAGCTTTGCGTGATGGGTAAGTTCTTCGCGCAGTTTATTTATTTTTTCGAAAATTTCGGTTTTTTGGCTCATCTTTGCCACTCGCTTTCGTATAAATCAAATATATAATATAAGTATAACATATTTCAGCCGATTTTTCAAGAAAAATTCACGCTTTGGGCAAATTTTTCTATTGACTTGAGCCTTTTGTTGATATATAATTGATTGGTAAGATATTTTTTGTGATAAGGAATAGAAAAATTGAGAATTGCGATTGTTTACGCTACTGTGGGCGGTACGACAAGAGAGTGCGCCACGCTTTTGGCGGATGAATTGAAGAATCACTCTGTCGAGATCTTTGAGATCGGCAAAAATGAGCCTGATATTGGAGATTTTGACGTTGTCGTAGTGGGATTTCCCATAATGATGGGAAGGGCTTTGAAAAACGCTAAAAACTACATAAAAGCTAATAAAGATGCGCTGAAAAATGCCAAAACAGCGTATTTTATCTGTTGCGGTTTTGTGGATTGCTTTGAGGAGTATGCCGAAAAGTGTATTTTGGCGGAGCTGCGAGAGGTTGCGATCGATATTTCGTGTCTTGGCGGTTCTCTTGATCCTACAAGGTTCAGGGGATTGAATAAATTCGTCGTTAAGGCGGTGAGAGCCGAGATACTTGGGGGCGGTGACAATGCCGACGAGAGGAAGGATATGACTCTGCCAACAATTATGGAAGAGAATATCGCGCAGCTTGCGGATAAGATCAAGAATTGTCGTTTACTTTGAATTTGAAAAAAAGTGGTTATTTTGCACAAAAATGTGACTTTGATTTGGAATTTTTTGTATATGGCGAGGCAAAAAAAATCTTGACAAAGTGGCGCACTTGTGGTATAATATTCAGGTAAGCGAAAATTTGACCCGCTAGCTCAGATGGTAGAGCACTTGACTTTTAATCAAGGGGTCCGGAGTTCGAGTCTCCGGCGGGTCACCAAAAAAGGTTGTGGGCTTAAGCCCGCAACCTTTTTTGCTAACCACACCTCACCATCGAACTCCGTCAGCGCGAAGCCTAAGCGGAGCGGTGACGGCTTGCGGTAGATGAGTAAAGAATATAGATGAGCTTTTCCGCAAGCGAATGTTCAGAGTCTCCGGCGGGTCCTGCTAACCACCTCACCATCGAACTCCGTCAGCGCGAAGCCTAAGCGGAGCTTTGACGGCTTGCGGTAGATGAGTAAAGAATATAGATGAGCTTTTCCGCAAGCGAATGTTCAGAGTCTTTGGCGGGAGCATTTATAAATCTCAAAAAATGCATATGTTATTTAAAGGAAAAGGTATGGATAGAAGCATAAAATCAAAGTTAATGATAGATCAAGAGACGAAAAAGGTAATATATCTTGGATATGAATTGGATCTGACACCCGATGAGTATCTTTTAGTCTGCACAATGCTGGACGGTAATGGACGGATCGAAGACAGCGATTTTATTCAAATTATATCGCCAAGTAAAACGATAACTCTCGGAAATCTTGCCGTGCACGTCTGCAATATCAATCAAAAAGCTATGGTTGTGGGCGGAAGAAAAATAATTGCAAAACAAAACCGTCACTACGTGATTGAAAATGATATATGAAATATAAAACAAACAGACTCAAGCAATGCGTTTACTTGAGTCTGTTTTTATTTAAAATTATTTGTTTATGTCCTTGAAAAATTTGCGGAGATGTCTGTTAGCCGTCTTTTGATATCTATCTACGTAGGATGCTACGCCTTCGCTTGCGTTCGCATGGGTGAGGGTGGGCAGCATATACAGATTGTAATCAAGAGAAAGGTCGATATGTGAATAGGTAAGACCTACGTCGGAGCATACGCTGTCCCAGATCACATCGAGCATTCTTCTGTCATCGGGAACGTCTGCAACCTGCTTACCCAACAGCTTTTCGTAGAACGTAACGGTTACCTCATCGCTATAATACGCAAGAAGCTCGAGAGTTTCAGCTGTTAACTCTTGATTTTTCATAAAAGAGGGAATGCAGATCCATCCGCCCCAGTCAAGAGAACGGTATCCTACCGATTTCTGATTCTCATCATACATAGGATAGGGAAGAACTCCGAACTCGATCTCATAGTTAATGAAGGAGGGGAGCTCGTTGGTAGCGCATATATACATAAGGGTTCTGTCTGTGGTAATGCTTATCATTGGAGTGCTTTCTTCTTTGTATTTGAACCATGCGTTATCTGATTTTGAAAGCTCCAATAATTTGTTTACAATATTTACCGTCTTTTCTTTGTTTTCTTCATTGTAGACGGTTACGGTATAATTACCCTCAACGTCGGAAGCGACAAGGGGAATGTTGCACGCGGGAAGGAAGTTTATAAAGGGAACCCACTGCTTGCCCGTGATTCCAAAGACGTCGTCTTCGCTCTTTCCGTCGCCGGTGGTATCCTTTGAAACGAGACTTGCCAATGAGAGCATTTTATCAAGGGTCCAGCGGTAATTATCCACCATTTCATAAGGGGTTTCCTCAAGATATCCCGATACCTGTGCTAACATAACCTTATTAAAGGCAATAGCGTGTGTGTGCACCAGTCTGAAATCACTGTATCCCAGATAGAGCTTATCGCCTACGGCAACCTCTTCCATAACTGCTTTGTTCCAATAATCGGCCTCAAGATCGATTATCGGCATATTGTTATAATCTGTAAGGTAGCCCTCTTTAATAAATTGGGAGAGATACATATACGAGTGGGACAGCAGGGAATCTACCGAACCGTCGGCAGTTTTGACTGCGATTTTGAAGGGCTCACCGTATTGGTCGTGACCTTTTGTCTGAGTACCAATGATATTTACGCCTATGTGCTCGCGTATTTTCTGCTGACGCGAATAGACCGCCTCGCTCATAGGGTCTGTTCCCACGTCTTCAACCCAATAATAGTCCACGTGATTGGAGTTTGGCTGGATAGACAGGAAGAAATCTTCGCCGTAATCCTTTTTCTCGATCTCAGGAACGAATTCGGGCTCTGTTTCGGGCTTGTCCGGTGCTGTTTCGGTGATACTATCCTTGTTAGCTGTTGTTTCGACTGCGGTTTCGGTGCTGTCACAAGAAATAAATGTCAGAGAAAGAATTGAAAGCACCAAGATCAGAAGAATTATTCTCTTCATCATTTTTCTGTATTCCTTTCAAGTTTATTAATTATATAGTAACATATGTTTTTACTGTCTGTCAAGAGAATTATTGGGGAATAAAAAATTTTTTTCTACCACAGGTTGAGAAAAGGGGCTGAGTCATATAGATGAAGAAGTCGTGATTTGGTTCTCGTCGGCGTACGAGGGTACGCCAGAGAGCCAAAACGCAGCTAAAAAGCCACATAAAATGAGGAAATCCGCCGAAATTTTTCGGCGGATTTCGATATATTAAAGACTAAAACTATATTTTAAGTTGTATTTAATTTTTGCTTATAAAAGTGGCTTTTGTTCTGCACTAAATGAATCAGCCCCTTGGATTATTTACTGTTTATCAATTTTAGTTGTATTGGTTGCGGTGGGTTTCTCCTCGACCACAGAAACCGACTCGGTTATTGCCTCACTGACAGCTTCGTTAACAGCCTCGTTTACCTGTTCGGCAACCGATTCGGTAACAGCCTCGGTGACCTGCTCGGCTACGGAGGTCGCAACTGCCTCTGCCACGGCTTCGGCAACCGTCTCTGCGATAGTTGCGGACACTGTTTCGGCGACGGTAGCGGATACGGATTCTGCTACGGCTTCAACTATAGCCTCTGTGTCTGTGGATACCGCAATTGCTGCGGCTTCGGCATTTTTGACATTATTCTTTTTCTTTTTGCCGACGTCGTTATAAAACTGGAGCAGAAGGTCGTATTTCCCTTGTTTTTTCAACACGTGAGAGCAGATTTTTTTGATGATATCGTAGATTACGGCGAAGGTAGGCACACCTATAAGCAGACCTACAAAGCCCCACAGTCCGCCGAAGAGTATAACGGCAAAGACCACGCAGAAGGAGGAAAGCTTGATGTTTCCGCCGACGATATGAGGATCGATAATATATCCGTCGATGAACTGGACTATAAATACGAAGATTATGAAGGGAATTACCTTCATGGGGTTGGCGGTAAGAATGATAAATCCCGAGGGGATAGCACCGATAAAGGGACCGAAGATCGGAATAATATTAGTAACTCCGCAAATAACCGCAACGAGAGGGGCATAAGGCACATCCATTATCTCGAGAACGATATAATAGAGAGTACCGATTATTGTTGAATCTATTACCTTGCCCTCAAGGAAGCCGCTGAACATTTTGTCGGCATATTTAAACTCGTCTGCAATGACCTTGACAGTCTTTTCCTTTTTGAAAAGACAGTGGAGCAAAAGCATGGATTTTTTGGCAAGAGTCTTTCTGCCAAGAAGGATGAATACCGAAATGACGAGACCGATAGCCACGTCGATAAGAGAACCGACCAAACCGAATATTCCCGGGAGCAGGGTGGTGCTGACGAAGGTTTGGAGCTGAGGAAGCAGACCGGTATTTACCCAATCAATGACCCATTCTACTATTTGATCGAAGTAGGGGCGAAGCATCTCGTGGTCTTTAAGAAAATTCTTTTCCCATTCTACAACCATATCAAGATACTCGGGTATCTTGATGATCATCTCGTTGACGAAGGTGGTAATGCTTTGAATTATTTGGGGAACCGCGATCCATAAAAGTAGGGTTATTATTGCCAACCAGGTTATATACGCGAATATGACCGAAATAATATTTGCGGTTTTTTCAGCCTTTTTCTTTTCTCTTTTTCCCGACTTCAGCAATCCTTTGATGATGAACTTTTCATAGAAATTGCAGGTCGATTTCATAATATATGCTATGACCGCGCCTATGATGAGAGGGGTAAGAATATCGGCTACGTTAGATATCCAATTTATTATACTGGCATCGCGGTAGAGCAGGAAAACGTAGGTAATAGATAGCAGAATTACCGAGAGCACAAGGACTGCTACCCATAGATATTTTTTCAGTTTGTCTTTATCCATTATATTACTGTCCTTTCTTTAAGGATTAAATACTATTTATTATTTTAACATATATAATATATGATGTCAATTAACGCTCATAATAAAAAATGTTAAAATTGTTAATTTTCATCGAATTATGACGTGGTGTCGGGAATGTTCAGCGAAATTCCCTCGATAAGATCGGAGAAGCAGTTGTCGTCCTCGATTTCGATACGGACACCTTCAATATGTATGTAGCGAAGGCTTGCGTAGTTGTATTCGGAGAGCGGTTTATCGAGGGCATCGTTGGTGTGCGCGCTGATCAAGGTCTGTCCCTCGGAAAAACCTGTTATGAGCAGAGTGTGATAGAAGTCTCCGGTTTCGTCGGCGAGCTGCACCACGTCACCCTCAAAAACCCCCGCGGCATCGGTTACAATACCGAATGGGCCTATATTGCTGTTTCTTGACGCGAATGCGGGCGCGCCGGTTATAAAATCATAAAAGTATTCCACGCTGCTCCAAGCGGGGGCGCGGTTATTCTGATCTATGTAATACCAACCGAAATCGGGAGTGAAATTCATCTGGCAGCTGCCTGCGTAGATGCTTTGTGAGACGAAGCTGGTGCAGTCGCCGCCGCGTCCCGCAAAATTGGTGAAAAGGGGATTGCGCGAAAGTGCCCAGCGTCTTGCGTATTCTACGGCGCGAGCCCTATTATATTCCTTATAGACTATCATAATTTATTTTGCCTCCAAATGCGGTTTTTATCATTATATGCGATCAAAATTAAATTGTCCCGATTATTCGTTCAGAGTTGTTTATGAGTAATATTTTTATATGTTGTTGCATACTGTTTAGTGAAAAAAACTTCGGAGGAAAAAATATGAAAAATAACGGTAATTTCAAGGGAGGATATATTCAGCTCCCCGTATGTGACAGGACCGCGGTTTCCGAGACCACTGCGGATTTCACGCTGCCCGATTATCAGCCCGAGATAAAAAGACTTTTACGAGTAAATGCGTCGGTGCTCCCACCGTCAAAATATATCGGTGACCGTGAGTGCGAGCTTGCGGGAAACATCGATTATTACGTGCTGTATACGGGCAGTGATAACGCGCTCTACCTGGCGCCGTTGACGGGGGATTATAAAATCGGTGTACCTATGGAGCTGCCTGACGGTGGGGACGGAGGATATCTTGCCGAGCCTTGGAGCTCGGTTACCGTGTCACCCGATATGATAAGCGGACGTGTGACGGCACCGAGAAAGATAAGTATCAAATGCCGTTTGCGTGCCAGGGCGCAGGTGTTTGGAGAAGCTCCGCTTGATGCGGGTGAGATCGAGCTGACCGAGGATATTCAGACCTTGTCGGGGAATGCTGAGGTGGCAAGGATATCCTATGGTATGAGTGATCAGATAAGTGTATCCGATGAGATGATATGCGATACAAGAGAGGGTGATCTTCGCGTTATTTACGGTGAGGGGAAAGTGCTTTTAGGTGAGATCTTGCCTACTGCCGGTGCCGTATTATGTCGGGGTGACGTTTATCTTAAGCTTATGCTTTGCCGCGACGACGGAAGCCAGCCTTATACAGTTATGAGAAAGATTCCTTTATCGGGAACAGTTTCTGTTGACGGAGCATCAAGCGGTGATACTGCCACTGCCAAGGGAACGGTCACCGATATGAACATAACCGTGGATGAAGGCAGAATTGGGATCGAGCTTGGGGTGGTAATTGAAGCCGAGGTTTGCGGAGATGAGACGGTGCCGTACGTAAAGGACGTCTATTCCACGGAGAGAAAGACCGAAAATACGTATAAAGCCGTTTTGATCCCTAAATCAGCCACGGCTTTTTGCGGTAATTTTACACTTAGCGGTTCTTTATCCCTTGATGAGACGGGAATACCGGTGGGGGCAAGTATAATCGACGTGTGCGGTATTGCTTACCCCGAAGAATATATTTTCGATGGTGACCGCTGCGCTATCGGAGGCAAAGCAAGATTTTCGTTGCTTCTCAATAAGGATGGCGAGTATTCAACGGCTGATATAGAGCTGCCTTTCAATTATCGAACGGCGGCGAGCGGAGAATTTGACCGGGCAATATGCGCGGCAGAGGTGATCTCGGTGCGCGCAAGAGCCGACGGAGACAGGGTTGGTGTTGACGCTGAGATCGGCATTAGCGGAAGAGCGTCCTTGGAAAAGAATGAAAAAATGCTTTCAAGAGTTGGCTTTGGAGAAAAATTGGAGCGATCAAGGGGTGAATTCGTGGTCTGCTATCCGTCAAACGAGGACAGTCTCTGGAGTGTGGCAAAGCGTTACGGCGCGCAGCTTCAAAAGGTTGCGGATGCCAACGGGGTGTCGCATGATATAGCATATGACAGCGCAGAGACTCTTGTTGGAAAGAATTATCTTATAGTATAATTGATTGTTTTTTTTAAATTTTGATTTGTCGGGGAGGCGGGGGATGCGATTTCCACCTTTTTCGGGAAAAAGGTGGAGCCAAAAAGCTTCCCCAAAAATTAATTGGAAGTGTACCCATTTCATGCTATAAAACCGTGAGGATTTCAGTCTAACCCTCACTGCTATCGTGTTGCGAGCAAGTATCAAATTGCTTGTAAATAAAGAGTTTATAATGC
>JAZKYL010000080.1:0-4509 GCA_045612105.1 Eubacteriales bacterium | reverse complement strand
TAAAAGGTTTCAAATAAACTTGCAACACGATAGAAGATAAACTTCGGTTCAAATCAATATGGTTTCAAATGACAGCATTGGTGAAATCTTTCCTTTTTTGGGAGGAAAGTTTTTTGGCTCCACCTTTTTTTCAAAAAAGGTGGAAAACCGTCTCCCCCGCATCCCCGCTAAATCGCAATTTACCAACAAACAAAAAATCCGCCGAATCGGCGGATTTTTGCATAATATTATCAATCAATACTTCTCAAACCTCTGAACCTCGGTAACGAAGACGATAGCACCGCCAACCATTACCTCAGCGGGAAACTGATTATAGATACCCGAGGGCATATCAGCGGGCGGCATTTCGGGAACCGCCTCTTTTCTTCTCTTACAGTTACTGTGGATTATCTCAAGAGCTTCGTCAAGTCTGGCATCCTCAACACCCATAAGCACGGTAGTGTTACCTGCGCGCAAAAATCCACCCGTGGTTGCAAGACGGGTATGCTCAAACCCCTTAGAAGCCAACGCCTGGCAAACTCTATTGGTATCCTTGTAATTTACTATCGCGGTTATCATTTTCATAATAAGACCTCTTTCCGTTTGCAAAATCAAACAATTCATATATATACATATTCATTTTAGCACATTTTTTATTCATTTGCAAGAGCTTTTTAGCAAAAAAAGCTTTTATTATAAAATTTTTCATAAAAAATAAACAGAGGTATGCCGGGGTGAGTGCCCTACATACCTCTATTTATGCTTGAGTTCCCGTTTGGGTTAAGAACAGAAACCTGATTTTGCTTTTAGAATTACTTGCTCATTCCGTTGAGCGCCTTAGTGAACTGGCTCTTCTTGTGAGCAGCGGCGTTCTTGTGGATAATGCCCTTGGATGCGGCAACGTCGATCTTCTTGGATGCAGACTTGTAAGCAGCCTGTGCGCTTGCCATATCACCGGATGCAACTGCAGCGTAGTACTTCTTGATCTCGGTCTTCATAGCAGACTTGAACATCTTGTTCTGAAGAGTCTTCTTCTGAGTAACTTTTACACGCTTCTTTGCGGATTTAATGTTCGGCATTTTCTCAACCTCCATATAAGATTTTTAGATAATGCACGGCGCGCCCTCCGTCTGAGAGGGTACATCGGGCCATACCGCCGCATACCCATATATGATATCACATTTTTTTCACAAATGCAATAGTTTTTTCAAAAAATTTTCATTTTTTTGATTTTTGGTATATTTAGCCAAAAATCTCACCGATAACAGACGGAATTTCCGCCAAAAGGTCACTTGAATTAAGCGAATACTGACCGATTTTCGCCGCCGCAAGGTCTCCCGCACGTCCGTGAAGATAAGCCCCCGCCGCCGCGCAAAGCCAAACATCGTCTTTATCCTCAACAACTACACCCTTTTGAGATCGCGCCATCAGCGCGCCGATGACACCCGCAAGAACGTCACCCATTCCCGCAGTCGCCATCCCCGCGTTTCCACTTTGGTTAATATATACAACCTCGCCGTCGCTGACCACCGTGTTATGATCCTTCAAAAGGCAAACAATACCCTTTTTCTCGGCAAAATCACGGGCAACGCTCACCGTGTCCGACAGTATCTCATCCACCGTCAGACCGCATAGCCTTGCCATCTCACCGGGATGCGGAGTGATCACCGTTCTTTCCCTCTGTTTTTCGGACAAAATCCCCAAAAGACCTTCATCCTCAGACAGAATATTGAGCCCGTCAGCATCGATCAACAAAGGGCAAGCAACACTCTCCAAAACCGCCCCGACGATAGCCCTCGAAGTCTCACTTTTGCCAAGCCCACAGCCCAGCACAACAGCGTCACATTTAGCCACCGCCGACTTGACTCTCGCCACTACTGCCTCGCAAGATTCCTCATATCCGTAAAGGGAAAATACCGCCTCGGGAACTAAAGCCGCCAAAGCCGAATAATTCTCCCTCGGCGTGAATATCTCAACTATTCCCGCGCCGCACCGGTATGCCGCCTTAACCGCGAAATAAGCCGCGCCGCACATCGAAAGCCCACTTGGGTCATAAGATCCGCAGATCAAAAGGACCCTGCCCATATCCCCCTTGTTCACCCGTTCGGGCAGCTCGGGGAAAAGGGCGGCAAGTCCCGATCGACCTACCGCCAAATATCCCTTATTCATCATTTGGGTTTAACAAAGGTCATAGTCTCGATTACAACCTTTTCAACGGGAACCGGAGCATTCTTGTCGGTTTTGTCAACCTTACAGGTAGCAATAGCATCCACAACGTCCATACCCGCCAGCACGTAACCGAATGCCGCGTATGCACCGTCAAGACTCGCGCTGTCGGCATGCATAATAAAGAACTGCGAGGAAGCGGAATCATACTTTGAAGTACGCGCCATAGAAACAACGCCTCTCATATGCTTGAGATTGTTGACCACACCGTTGAGGTAGAACTCACCCTTAATAGGATCGGTGTATTTGGACGAAAGCTTGCCATCCTTAATTTCGGTTCCACCACCGCCCTGGATCATAAAATTCTCCATAACTCTGTGGAAAATCATTCCGTCATAGAAGTTATCGTTAACCAACTTCTTAAAGTTAGCAACGGAAATAGGAGCAACGTCATCGCGAAGCACAATTACGATCTCTCCGTAGCCCTTGACCTTGATAAGCACGTAATCGCTCTTACCGCTTACCTCCTTGAAATCCGAAACCTCCATAGAATCGATTCTCGATTTAACTATCGAGTTGATAATATTGGTTCCCTTTCCGGTCTCCACAGCCTCGACGTTAGAGCCCGAGCAAGAGACAAAACAGAGTGCCAAAGTGCAAAGTGCCAGAATAACGCTGACAAGTTTAATAATTTTTTTCATTTTCGTTTCCTTTCAAACAATAATTCTTTAATATTTTATCATCACAATGTGAAGTTGTCAAGAACAATTTGAGAATATTGATTATATTTGTACTTTTTAGGTCATAAAATTAACCGTAAAGCCTTATTTTTCAAAAAACCACGAAAACGGAGCAAAAAATGGATACAGATTATAACCGCGCCGCCAATATAACGATAATCGTCGCAGGGATCGCAACCGCCGCCTATTTTTTCTTCAAATATGCCCTCGGCGCGGCAGTTCCCTTCATTATCGCCCTGATGATCGCCGCCGCAATATCGTCCCCCGCAAAAAAGATAGCAAAAAAAACAAGACTATCTCCACGCGCCGTCTCGGCAGTGCTGGTAATAGCCTTTTTTCTCATTATTGCCTCTCTGCTCTCCCTCGCCGTCTACCGCCTGATCTCAGAGGTCGGTGATCTCATAGAGAAGCTGACCGAAAACCCCGAGGCCGCAAGTCAAGCCCTTGATAAGCTCGTGTTAAAAATACAAAACATCGGAGACAAATTCGGATTCTTAAAACACGTCTCGGGCTCCGAAGCACTTCAGAAGCTCGGCATCGACGTAGACACCGTAATCTCCGAAGCACTCGGCTCGCTTATGTCAAGCCTCACAAGTGCCATCCCCTCTGCGGCGGTGGGCATTGTGACCAAGCTCCCCGAAATGCTGCTCTTTATCGTTGTACTACTGCTCTCATCCTACTATTTCTGCGCCGACAAAGACAAGATATCATCAGCCCTCGTAAGCGTCCTCCCCGAAAAATGGGCAAAAAAGCTTCCCCATATCAAGGAAAAGCTGACCCAAACCCTCATAGGCTACCTCAAAGCCTATCTTTCAATAATGCTCCTCACCTTCTGTGAAGTCTTCCTCGGTCTGACAATACTAAAAGTAGAATATGCCTTTCTCTTAAGCGTAATTATCGCCGTCGTCGATATCCTCCCCGTCCTCGGCACGGGAACGATACTCATCCCATGGGCGATCTTCTCCTTCATCACCTCAAATCCCAAGCTCGGAATAGGACTCCTAGTCCTCTATGCCATAGTCCTCATAGTCCGTCAGCTGATCGAGCCCAAAATAGTCGGTAACACCCTTGGTCTCCATCCCCTCGCTACCCTCGCCTCAATCTACGTCGGCATAAAGCTCCTCGGCTTCGCGGGAATCTTCATAGGTCCCATAGTAGCCATGCTCCTCAGTAGCTTTTTAAAAACAACAACTGACATTGAAGAAACTCAATCTGTACCTAAAAAACAGAAAAACGTATGATCAATTCGTTTTTTATTCATTATTTTATAGTGACCCAAACCAATTAACAATCAAAATTATAAATAAACTACGGATACCCAATACTTTATATTAGCAAAGAGTATCCGTAGTTTCTTCGATTAAAATCACTTAACATTCAGCCTTAACCATATTCAATTATCTTCAATTATTGATGAAAGATCTTTAAGTCTTGCAGATGTGGATGTCACGTTGACTACGTTGAGAAAAAGTACGTCGTCAATTTCTTTGCTTGTAACAAAATCGGCAAGATTGCCCGACCAATGGCGGTAGTCGATAACGTAAACGTACTCGTAGGAGTCAACCAGGAAGGGAACGAAAGCATTGCCGTAGGATTCCTTGACCACAACTATTGACGAGCCATC
>JAZKYL010000079.1:0-2883 GCA_045612105.1 Eubacteriales bacterium | reverse complement strand
CTTACCGTGGTCAACGTGTCCAACGGTACCAATGTTTACGTGGGGCTTTGTACGTTCAAATGTAGCCTTTGCCATTTTTAAAATCCTCCATGAATTTTATTTTTATTTTTTATTTTTGTTTTTAATTCGTTCGCTATTTTTATAAGTTAGCGAGACTTAATGATTTCTTCCTGGATGCTCTTAGGCACTTCTGCGAAGTGGCTGGGCTCCATGGAATACATTGCACGGCCCTGAGACTTGGAACGGAGGTCGGTTGCGTAACCGAACATCTGTGCAAGAGGAACCATTGCAAGGATTTCCTGAACACCGTTGCCGGTTTCCATGCTCTGGATCTGACCGCGGCGGGAGTTGATATCACCGATAACGTCTCCGAGGTAGTCATCGGGAGTGATAACTACGACCTTCATGATAGGCTCTGTGAGTACGGGGTCTGCCTTTCTCATAGCTTCCTTGAACGCCATAGAACCGGCGATCGTGAATGCCATTTCGGAAGAGTCGACTTCGTGGTAAGAACCATCGTAAAGTGCTACCTTAACGTCAACAACGTTGTAGCCTGCAAGTACACCGTTACGCATAGCGCCCTGGATACCCTTGTTAACAGGCTCGATGTATTCCTTGGGAATAGCACCGCCGGAGATCTCGCTGGTAAACTCGTATCCTGCGCCGGGCTCGTTGGGGGTAACTCTGATCTTAACGTGACCGTACTGACCCTTACCACCGGACTGACGAGCATACTTAGTATCCTGCTCAACTTCCTTACGGATCGTTTCTTTATAAGCAACCTGAGGCTTACCGATGTTAGCCTCTACCTTGAACTCACGAAGAAGTCTGTCAACGATAATTTCAAGGTGGAGCTCACCCATACCTGCGATAATTGTCTGACCTGTTTCCTCGTCAGTGTAGGTACGGAATGTGGGGTCTTCCTCTGCGAGCTTCGCAAGCGCCAGACCCATCTTCTCCTGACCAGCCTTGGTCTTGGGCTCGATAGCTACGCGGATAACGGGCTCGGGGAATTCCATAGATTCAAGTATAACAGGGTGATTTTCGTCGCAGAAAGTATCACCTGTTGTTGTATTCTTTGTACCAACTACAGCCGCGATATCACCGCAGTAGCAGCACTCGATGTCCTTACGCTCGTTAGCGTGCATCTGAAGAATACGTCCGAAACGCTCTCTCTGTCTCTTGGAAGAGTTATAAGCGGTCGTTCCGGCATCGATCTTACCGGAGTATACACGGAAGAAGCAAAGCTTTCCTACGTAGGGGTCGGTCATGATCTTGAACGCAAGTGCGGAGAAGGGATTCTCGTCGCCTGCAGGTCTCTCTTCCTCTTCCTCTGTATCAGGGTTGATACCCTTAATAGCGGGAATGTCAAGGGGAGAGGGCATGTAGTCTATAACTGCGTCGAGCATCTTCTGAACGCCCTTGTTCTTATAAGAAGTACCACAAACTACGGGAACGAGCTTGTTGTCGATGGTCGCCTTACGGAGAGCCGCCTTAAGCTCTGCAATTGTGATCTCCTCTTCTGCGCAGTACTTCTCGAAGAGCTCCTCGTCGGTCTCGGCAATAGCCTCTACCATTGCTGCGCGGTACTCCTCAGCCTTGTCAAGCATGTCTGCGGGAATAGCCTCAACACGCATGTCCTTACCGAGGTCATCATAATATACCGTTGCTTCCATAGTCATAAGGTCGATAATTCCCTTAAACTCGCTTTCAGCGCCAATGGGAAGCTGGATCGGTACGGGATTTGTATGGAGTCTGTCCTTCATCATCTGAACAACGCGATAGAAGTTAGCTCCCATAATATCCATCTTGTTTACATAAGCCATACGGGGGACTCTGTACTTATCAGCCTGTCTCCAAACGGTTTCAGACTGAGGCTCAACGCCTCCCTTGGCACAGAATACGGTTACGGAACCGTCAAGTACACGAAGCGAACGCTCAACCTCAACAGTAAAGTCAACGTGACCGGGAGTATCTATGATATTTACACGGTGCTTGTTAGCTTCAGCTGCCTTGGGATCGTTGTGGAAATCTGTGTGAGTCCAGTAACAAGTGGTCGCAGCAGAAGTAATGGTAATACCTCTCTCCTGCTCCTGTGCCATCCAGTCCATGGTTGCTCCACCCTCGTGTGTTTCACCCAACTTGTGGGTCTTACCGGTGTAGAACAGTATTCTCTCTGTTGTTGTCGTCTTACCAGCATCGATGTGAGCCATGATACCGATATTACGAGTTTTCTGGAGCGAATATTCTCTAGGCATATTTCTCGTCTCCTTGAATTAATATCTGTAATGTGCAAAAGCCTTGTTTGCCTCTGCCATTCTGTGTGTCTCTTCTTTCTTCTTGAAAGCTCCACCGGCGCTGTTCTTTGCGTCGATGATCTCTCCTGCAAGTCTCTCAGCCATGGTCTTTTCGCCACGCTTTCTAGAGAACATTACGAGCCATCTAAGACCAAGTGTCTGACGGCGCTCTGCTCTTACCTCCATGGGTACCTGATATGTCGAACCACCTACACGGCGAGCCTTAACCTCAAGTACGGGCATAATGTTTTCAAGAGCAGCTTCAAATGTTTCAAGAGCATTCTGACCCTGCTTTGCCTCTACGATTGCGAATGCATCGTATACGATCTTCTGGGCAACGCCCTTCTTGCCGTCCAGCATAATGTTGTTTACAAGCTTTGTTACGAGCTTGGAATTATAAAGCGGATCCGGCAATACGTCTCTTTTGGAAATCTTACCTCTTCTCGGCACTGTACTTCCCTCCTTCATTAAATTTAGATGAAATCATTGGTACTCGAAACTATCTTTCGTTAGCGCACGTCGAGGCTTTCCTTAAGCGTTTATATAAACACTGTAATTTCAGCAAGCTCTGACGAGCAAACGATGA
>JAZKYL010000078.1:0-12933 GCA_045612105.1 Eubacteriales bacterium | reverse complement strand
CTCGCAGTCAGACGCGCCGTACTTCTTTGCGGTATCTTTTGAGAGTGCTATCTGATAATGGAGAGGAACGATCATATCGTAAACCGTCGCCTTGCCCTCAATCTGTGACGCAAATTTATTGATCAGGGAAACGTAGCTGTCACTGTTTTGCTGATTGAAGGCGTAGAGCTGATATGCGGCGTCGCCGTTTACGTACATACCTTGTACCTTCCCACCACTTCCGTCGTCGGTGGGGTTGAATACCACGTCGCCGCCATTTTCATCTCCACCCGTAGACTCCGTCACCACGGTTACCTCGGTAGCTTGAGAGGATATATCCGTAGTAGTCTCCTCAATGCCGCCGAACAGACTGGGAGCCGCGATACCGAAAATGATCGTCAAGGCAACGATAGCGGAAATCAAAGCGATCCACTTTGCCTTGTTACTCTTAGGCTTATCAGCAATCTCAGTAACGGCTGTAGCAGTCGCTGCCTCGGGAGCCTTCGGCTCAGGCTTTGCCTTCTCAGGTGCCTTGCTCCGCTTTCCAGCCGCGCCCTTTTTCAACTCACGAACAACGTTAGCGATATGCGCCTTAAGATCCTCAAGGAACGTGAACTCGGCGGCATTCATGCACTGTCTCGAACGCAATCCCGTGGGCAGATCGGCAGGGTCTATCCCCTTATATGCCACCACAAGACTGTTTTCGGGCTTATCACCGCGCTCAATCATATTTCTGAATCTGATCCACTCATTCTTTACCCATACCGCACTGAAATACTCGATCTTTTCGCCAAATACCACCATTACCTTGGCGGTTTTCAGCGCGTTGTATATGTAGGGCTCGTAGTGCTCGGATACCTTGCCTCTAAGACTCTCGCGACTGAAAAATACCTTGTATCCCTCCTGAGTCAAGGCATGATAAAGATTCTGCGCCTCGTAGCTGTCGTCGGTTCGCTCAAGTCCCCTGTCACGGTCGCTGTCCTTAAAACAGATAAACACGTCATAAGGCGGCTCTTTACTTGCCTTTCTCACCCATTCCGCGCGGATCGCCTCGATCATCTCAGCTTGTTTTCTGTAAGTTTCGGCAATATCCTTGGGTGCTAACTCAATAGCCTTCTTCACGTCGCGGCTATCTAAAAAAGAGCTTTCGGTTATGTTGTTGCAGGTGGGAACGCGTCTGTTTTCGTGGAAATCGGTGACGTAAATAATACCCGAAAGTGCCAAAGCCCGGCCCCAGTAAGCCTCGTGATTCTCTCTATCCTTGAAAATGATATTTTCAAACAATTCCGCCGCACGCTCAAAGTCGCAGTCGCGAAGCGCCGCCCAAGCGTTGGCTCTGTCCACAACGTGAACGTCCTCGGCAGCATCTATCATCCATTTGTTTCCGCAATATCGGCAGACGTAATAATTCCCATGGCGGTCGAGCTCGCCGCCGCAGGATTTACAAACGTTTTGTTGCATTTCTGTCTCCTGAATCTAATTGTGATCATAGAATAAAATTTACAAATGTAAATATATTACCATTTTACATTTTAACACAAAATCTTCCAAATGTCAACACAGTTAAAGAATAAAACAAAAAATGAAGCTTCCGCATCAGCAAAAAGCCTCATTTTAATAGTTTTTCGGTTAAATCACGTCAATTCATTTATTCGCGAAATATATTCGCATCAATTACCCGAACCCGCCGCCGAGCAAATTATCTCAGCGCATTTTTCAAGCCCGATAGAGCTGCTGTCAAGCATCAAATTGTAATTCTCAATAACACCCCACTCGCGCATAGCAAAAGAACGGTAAAAGACTCTCCTGCGAACGTCCATATCCTCAAGACGCGATTCGATCCTCTGCTCGGTCTCACCGTAAATGTCAAGCACTCTCTTCGCTTTGAACTTCATATCAGCGCGAATAAAAATATGGAGACAGTCCTCTCTTTCACGAAGAATATAGTCCGCACCGCGCCCGATTATCACGCATTTTCCCTCTTCGGCGATCTGCTTGATAACGTTCATCTGAGCGATCTGCACCTGGTTGGCGATAGACAATCCGTTATAGTTGCCTGCCGCATTGATAGCGATATTGTAAAGCAAACTGTTCTTATGAGTAGCATACTCGTCGTATTTCTCGACTATTTCCTTGGCAAGACCGCTGGATTTCACAACCTCTTCAATTATTTCGGCATCATAAAACTTGTAACCAAGCTTTTCGGCAACCATCTTACCGATAGCCTTACCTCCGCTTCCATATTCACGGCTTATAGTGATAACACTCTTCATGTAACGTCATCCTTTCAGTGCAGATTTTTGAATGATTAATTATACCACTCTTTTTTTCACTTGTCAATAGTTTGTCAAAAGTTTATCAAGACACTTTGCCGAGAGGATCAAAGGGGCAGCTTAAGCTACCCGATCTCCGTCGGTTTTGCCTTTACTGATCGACACCGATCAGTAAAAGAAAAATAAACAATATATTTATTTTTAAATATTTCGTTGTTAAATGTAGTAATAAATCGAAGCTTGTCGAACGATTTTTTTGCAAAAAAATTGTAGATTTTTCAAAAATAAACGATTTTGAACCGACCATTAGTTTGTAAAAGATCACATAATGGGATATGTTGTCGGACGGTTTTAATTGACACAAAGAATAGCGGTTGGTATAATTTTTTCAGGGTTTGCAGACACCATCTCATCAGGACGCGTCGCCACAGCTCAAAAGCAGCAAGCGACGTGTCCGATACTATCTATTATTCAAGGACAAACAAAAGAAAGGAAATCAGCATGAAGAAAAACATTCCATATCTCATTATTATCATCATGTGTATACTTATCACCATAACTTCTACGGTGATAGCTTGCTCCAACAGTCGAGCAGCCACCAATCCGCCAAAATACGAGGGTACCGGGACAGCATTCACAACATCAACGGAAATAATAGAATTGCCGACACACAATGCAATATCGGAAACTACGGTGACAGAAACCGAGACCGCCGAGACAGAAGAGCCTACCGAAACTACCACAGAAACCGAAACAAAAGAACCCACCGAAACCACCACAGAGACCGAAACCGAAGAACCTACCGAAACAACCGTCAAGGTAACCGAGCCTCCGATAATCGAGACCGAAGCACCTATTATCACTACGGAAGCTCCTCCCGAAATCATCGAGACGGAAGAAGAGACCGAAGAGGAGACTACTCTGCCCTTGGTCGCTCTCGAATATGAAAGTTACGGCAACGGCACCTGCGCAGTAATCGGAATTGGAAACGTTACCGACACGTATATTGTTATTCCCTCGCGCAACCACGAAGGAGATATCGTAATTGCCATTGAGGACAATGCTTTTTATGGTCACGAGACCGTCAGGGCCATTGAGATCCCCTCCACTATCGCAACTATCGGTGAATTGGCTTTCGCGGATTGCCCCGAGCTTGTTTATATTTCCGTTGACAGAAATAATAGATTATTCACTGACGTCGGAGGCATTCTCTACTCTATCGATATGACCAAGCTGATCGCCTTTCCTGCGGCAAGCGGTGCTTCAAGCATCACAATATCCACAAGTGTGACCAACATTGCCGCTATGGCATTTTACGAATGCAATAATCTGAAGGCAATTATTTATGAAGGCAGTCTTGCAGGTTGGAGTAAAATATCGGTGGGAGAAATGAACTACGGATTATACACCGCGTCGATCGTCTGCATGGATACGAAATAACACTTTTCAGGTGTTTTTATCAAATAAGGCGCAAGATCCCGACAGTTATTTTAATTCTGTCGGGATTTTTGAGATATTTGACATAAATCTATTGATTTTTCGCAAAAAGTATGATAAAATGATAGTGCCAAACCAATTTAATATTTTTCCGAGTATGGGATAACTGTACCTTTTTTCGGTATACACTAATCAGAAATGAATTTGATAAAATGCAGATTCTTATTCTGATTAGTGTGTATATCTATACTCATTTAATATTGAATTGGTTTGGCGACTATCGGAGTCTGCGTTTTTGTGCGATGGCTTCGGTCGTCGCACTTTTTATTTTTAAAAAGCTGTTGTTGGGTTGAATGTTCAAATTTTGATTTGTCGAAGCAAAACAAAGGAGAAAAAATGAAATTAGCAATAATAGGCTCGCGCGAGCTACACGTGGAAAACTTTGAAGAATATCTCCCCGAGGGTGTTACAGAAATCGTCTCGGGCGGCGCAAAGGGTATCGACACCGATGCCGAAGCGTATGCCATCAAAAAAGGCATCAAAACGACTGTTTTTCTGCCCGAATACAGCCGTTTTCGTGGCGGCGCGCCCCACGTCCGTAATAAACAGATCGTTAATTATGCCGACGAGGTGCTGGCTTTTTGGGACGGTAGCTCACGGGGAACAAAAAGCGTCATCGAGTATTGTCGCGAAATAGGCAAAAAGGTGACGGTTATAACAATATAGATAAGCGCCCTTGACAGAGGTTTGTCAAGGGCACTTTTATATATCAAATTTCTCCGCGAACGATCTTTGCAAGCTCGTCGCTGAGGATCTTTCTATTGTCGTCGTCAACCAAGCTGAAGCGGTTGCCGTCGTTGGGGGCGCTAAGATAATTCCAAACACAATAAGGAATCTCGAATTCCTTGAGAAGCTTTATCATATCCCTCATCCAATTCTCGCGCCATTCAAGCTTCGCGTGGCGTATTGCGCCAAACTCGCCGCACCAAAGGATCTTGTCGGGGTGTGACTTTACAAAGGCGATAGCGGGGGAGATCGAGTGCTTCAGATATTCGATGTCGATCTTGTCAAATCCCGGGTAAGCATCCTGACTTTTGACTTCTCTGTAACGCTGAATATCGTCGCAGGGATAGGGCATTTTGCGGTTGTGGTATATCTGCCGCGCTTGAAGAACGCCCTGCTGATGGGTGAAATCAAAGGGCTCGTAGGTGTGGAAGGTGTAGATAACGTTCTCGTCATCGTAAAGCCTCAGGAAAGGAAGCTTTGAGGGTGAATTCCAGCAGGTGCAGCCGATGATAATCTTTCTGGTCTTGTTCAGCTTGCGAATCTCTCGCAAAGCCCCTTCCGCGAGATTGTTCCACTTTTCGGGATCAACGTCCACCACCTCGTTGAGTAGCTCAAAGGCGACGGTACTGTCCTGCGCGTATCTGCGCTCAAGCTCAAGCCAGAGGGCGACGAAGCGGTTTTGCAGCTCCTTGTCGTCAAGGAGTCCTGTCTCCTCCCCGATGTCGCAATAGTTTCCGATTGCCTTGTGGAGATTGAGAACGATATTCAAGCCGTACGCGTGGCACCAAGAAACGAAGCTGTCAAGCAGTGAAAGAATCTCCTCGCGGTATTCATAGGGCGCTTTTTCAAGCACGATCTGGTCAAAGCCGAGGCGAACGTGGTCAAGACCTAAGCTTGCGATATATTTTATATCGTCCTCTGTGATGTATTCGGCAAAATGCTCCATATCACCGACGGTGATGTGCATTCTCATATTTTCGGGAATCATGTGAAAGCGCTTGTAATTGGTCAGCCAACCGCCAATGCCCATTCCGCGCTCAAAGCCTGTGAATTTTTTCATTATTATGTCATCCTCCATACGCGAAAGCTTTACGAATAGAGTATACCACACGGTTTAACGCGATGTCAAGCGTTGTTTTAAAAAAAAGATCGCCGAAAATCCCGAATAACCTATTGCAAAATCTCTGATTTTATAGTATAATTATTATAATTGGGCAAAAATCAGACTAAATATATTAAAAATGGAGAAAGCCGTGGCAGATTTAAGACAAGAAATAAACCGTCGACGCACTTTTGCGATCATTTCACACCCCGACGCGGGTAAAACTACTTTGACCGAAAAGTTTTTGCTTTACGGAGGAGCTATACAGACCGCGGGCTCGGTCAAGGGCAAACAGACCGACAAGCACGCTGTTTCCGACTGGATGGAGCTTGAAAAGCAGAGAGGAATCTCGGTTACTTCCTCGGTAATGCAGTTTGAATATGAGGGATATTGCATAAACATCCTTGACACCCCCGGACACCAGGACTTCTCCGAGGACACATACCGTACTCTTATGGCGGCTGACTCGGCGGTAATGGTAATTGACGCTGCAAAGGGTATCGAGCCTCAGACCAGAAAGCTTTTCCGTGTTTGCGCGGCAAGAAATATTCCGATATTCACCTTTATAAACAAGCTTGACCGTGAGGCGAGAGACCCCTTCGACCTTCTCGACGAGCTTGAGACCGAGTTTGGTATAGGCACCTATCCTATGAACTGGCCTATCTCCTGCGGACAGACATTTAAGGGTGTTTACGACCGCGAGAAAAAGGCGATTCTCACCTTCTCAACTTCTCACGGAGGACGCGAGAGGCTTCGCGCGATCGAGTGCGACATCAGTGACCGCGAAAAGCTTGACGAGACCATTGGTTCCGATCTCGCCGACACTCTTTGTGAGCAGGTCGACCTTCTTGACGGCGCGGGCAACGATTTTGACATTGAGCAGGTTCGCTCAGGCAAGCTCTCTCCCGTTTTCTTCGGCTCGGCTCTCAATAACTTCGGAATCGAGCCTTTCCTTGAAAGCTTCCTCAAGATGACCACTTCCCCTCTCGTCCGTCAGACGGTTTCGGGCGAGGTCGACCCATTTGACGATCATTTCTCGGCATTTGTTTTCAAGATCCAGGCGAATATGAACAAGGCGCACCGCGACAGAATCGCATTTATGCGCATTTGTTCGGGTAGATTCCAGAAGGGCAAGGAATATCTCCACGTCCGTCCCGGCAAAATGATCAAGCTCTCCCAGCCCCAGCAGATGATGGCGCAGGAGCGAGAGGTTGTGGAAGAGGCTTTTGCGGGTGATATCATCGGTGTATTTGACCCCGGTATCTTCTCGATCGGTGATACGATATGCGAACCGCCTCTTAAAGTACAGTTCAAGGGAATTCCCACATTTGCTCCCGAGCATTTTGCGGTCATTGAGCAGATCGACTCAATGAAGAGAAAGCAATTCCAGAAGGGTATGGAGCAGATCGCCGAGGAGGGTGCAATTCAGATATTCTTCCTTCCCGACAGCGGTATGGAGCGAGTAATTGTGGGTGTTGTAGGCATGCTTCAGTTTGACGTTCTGAAATTCAGAATGCAGAGCGAGTACGGTGTTGGATACTCACGCATGGATCTTCCCCACGATCAGATAAGATACATTGAAAAATGTCAAGGCGATCCCAAAAACCTCACTCTTTCAGGTGACACTCGCCGTGTGGTTGACGTAAGAGGCAACAGCTTACTTATATTCCCCGGAAGTTGGGCAGTCAATTTCGCGCTTGAGAACAACGAGGGACTTGAATTATCTGAATTCAACAGATGGTAAAATTTCTATCGGAGAGCTTACGGGCTCTCCGATCTTTATATAGATATATAGATTGTTCACAAAAAATATATAGAATTATTGCAATTCATTATGTATAATTTATATGTAACATAATTTTTCGCGAAAAGTGAGGATATTATTATGAAAAAAGTATGGGTAAGGATCTTGTTGCTTGCCATTGCAACGGCTATGATCTTATCAATTGCCGCCTGCGGAAACAAAACCGAAACTGAAACCACAGGCAACGAAACGACACACACAGAAAGCGAAAGTCAGCCTGTTGTTACTACGGAAAAAACTACCCCCACGGAAAGCGAAACCGAATCTTCCGCAACCGAGGAAACTCAAGGCGAGGACTCAACAGATGCCGAAACCTTGCCCGAATTGAAAACCGATCCCGAGACTTTAGTCGAGACTGAGACGGATGTCGAAACGCAAAAGGCAACTGAAACCGAATTTGTGACAGAGTTTGCAACAGCGGCTGAATCGACAACCGAAACCGAATCGGAAACCGTGACCGAATCGGAAACCGAAATTATCGTTACAACAGAGGAAACAACTTTTTCTAACGAAACTACAAACATAACCGACATAACCGACGTAACCGACGTAACCGACGTAACCGATAACACTGAAACAACTGAAGAAACAGAGGTCACTACCGAGAATAAGGTTACCGACGCTACCGAGACCGATGATAACGTCGAGACTACTGAAACGACAGAGGAGGTCACTGAATTGGTATACGGTTATAATTTTGAGGACAACTCTTGGTCAGAGCTCTATAATAAGGCAGGCTCCGCCACCCGTTCAATAGTGAGCGATCCTGCGGGCAGCGGCAATTTGGTTCTTGCCGTGGTTCACAGCGAAAGCCAGACTGAGTCCTACATCAAAAACAAAAACGCGTTTGAAAACACCGTAAGCGGCAAGGTGACAGTCGGAGTTGATCTCTATATTCCCTCCGATGCCCTTGATGAAAGCAGCGACGCGGTTCAAATGCAGATAAACGGCGAGTACAGTCATCACTGTAACCTCGTATCCGACGCAAAGAGCAGTCTTTCTGCCTTTGATACCAAGGATTTCCCGAGAGACAAGTGGTTCACGGTTCGTTTCGTTTTCAATATGGATAGTCTGAGATACAACGTTGAGGTGGTTGAGGACGGTCAAGTTCGCACCACTATATTCGCCGGAAGATCGGCAAGTAGCCTTGCAGGAGTCGGTCCCCTCGTTTTGAGAGTACACGTTAGCGGCAACGACCAGACTGTTTATCTTGATCACATGGGTGTCGTTACCACCAAGGTCGTAGTCGGCGGTGGCGAGCAGATTCCCGAGGAGGAGACCGTAAGTGACGTCAGCTTTTTGAGAATCGAAGGCATTAACGCAGCGGGCGAGAAGCTGTCGGTTTACGGCGATTTCACAGGCAAGGCTACTGTGGCTGATCTCACCGAGCTTACATGGGAAAAGAGCTACAGCTACAAGGGTACATACACCGCTGTCAGCGGTGCTACGTCCCCTGAATACACTCCCGAAGGCGGCGGTTATTATCTCCGTGTTAAAGCAAAATTCGGTGTGAAGACTCTTACGTCTTATCCCGTTTATATTCAGGAAAAGGCTAACAACAGCTTCTATCATTCTTACGCAAGTCTTGACGGAACCACACTTTCGGCGGCTGTTGTTTACAATAACGAGTTTTCGGCTATGGATGCCGAGCTTAAGGCGGTTATTCATTATAGCGATTATTCTATTTTCTCCTATATCAACGTCCTCGGCATAAAGCAGGGCAGCGATCTTGTTATCTTCACATTTGACGTGGGCGATAAGACCGTTACGAAGGTCGAGCTTACCGTTACCGCAGGCGGCAAAACGCTTTGTGAGGCTGAGCTTTCCGAGGATATGCCTAAAGCGAAGCTGAAAGAGACCAAATCGGGCAGCTCTGTATATATCGGCAAGGATATGATCGCTGATTTCGCTCAGAACAGATACATGAGATTCCGCTCGACTCCCGAAAACGATCATTGGATAGGAACCGAGCATAACCCCATCGACATGGGCTTTGCATATCAGGAGGTGGGTGTTGCGGGACTCGCAAACAACTCCGTAGAGCTTATATCGGCTCCCGGTGCCTTCAAGATCGTCTTTGAGGGCGAGAAGGCGGGCATCAAGACCACCCAGGTCAACGAGCTTATAGGCTTCTGGGATGCGGAAAAGCAGGAATTCACTTATATTTACAATTGCTCTATGACCGCTGACTCCAAATCCTGGCACAACAATTCCAGCTGGGCGGCGCAGGGACGCATTGAGCCCTTCGACTACCATCTTGAGAGAATGTCCATTCTTGACAGAGTTTACAACAACAATCAGAACGGAGACCTTTACGATTACGTTATCTATGAGAACGGCAATGAGCTTGTGAGAATTCCCAAGCTTCCCGTTCCCCGCACCGCAATCAGCGGAACATATTTCTACGGCTTCTTCTTAAGCCCCGGTGAGTCGGTCTACTATCCCGACCCTGTGGAGGGCGGTTGGAAATCAACCATACTTTCGGATTCCGGTGACACCTACGTTGAGATCTGCTGGTCTTGGTACGATATGCACAGCTGCTCCGAGAATTCGGTGCCTATGCTTGGAAACTGTGATGAGTTTACGGTTTCTCAGTCTTGGCTGTTTGCTACAACGAACGCGGAACACGATGCGGCACTTATAGGCGATGCTGTTGAGGTTGACTGGCGTGATCTTCCCAACTATCAGCTGCCTCTCTTCAGCACCGACAACACATTTGAGACCCAGTTTGGCGGCACCGATTGGCAGTACGCTTGGTGGAAGTCGACCTACGATTGCACTATGGATGCCGAGGTTGGTCACGAGGGCACAGGTAGTGTTAAGATCTCCAAGACCAACTCCGGTGAGGCTTCCTGGTACACCGAGGGCGTATGGGGATTCCCCTACAGCTTCGACGACGTTCGCGGCAAGACCTATCGCGTTTCGGGTTATATCAAGACCGAAAACGTTGTAGGTGAGGCATACATTGCCAATATTCAGTATCAACACGCGACGCCGGGTGACAACACGGTACACAAATCCGAGGTTATAACCGGAACCACCGATTGGACCTACGTTACCTTCACTTTCACTGCTCAGCAGAGAACGAAGGCTGACGGAAACACACAGAATTGCATCGACCATTTCTTCCTGACTCTGAACGGCACGGGAACCGTTTGGTTTGACGACGTTAAGATCGAAGAAGTTGTTGAATAATTCTAATACTAAAAAAACCGAACGCGTTGCGTTCTGTTTTTTTAGTATTATCAAATATAATTAATCCTGAACGAGGATGCCAAGCTCGGTGAGCTTCTTGCAGATACGCTCGAAGGTCGCGTCGTCATTGACAGAGAGCGTGTGAACGTGTACGCCGTCGGTCAGATCGGAAAGCGGGGTAGCTCCGGTCTTATTTATAGCCTCTACGAACTGATCTACGTCGTATCTGGATACTATATCAAGGTTTCCCGAGATCATTCCGTAAACCGAATGCTCTACCTGAACGTCGAGCACCTTACCGCCGTTGTCTACTATTGCATAAAGCTCCTCGGTAGTTCCCTCTTTGCCGTGACGGCAAACTATCTTTCTCTTATCCTCTCCGCGGTTACGATCAAGAACGTAGCCTCTGTGCTCGGCGCGAATATTATTGCCTGCGGCGCGAAGGAGCGCGATGTCGGCAACTATGATCTGTCTTGTAACACCGTGCATCTCTGCCAGCTTAGTTGCGTTAAGTGCAGACGTAGCGGCAGTGAGCTCTGCCAATATGCTGCTTCTTCTCTCGTTGTTAGTCATTTTGTACACCTCGTGTAATCAGTTATTTTGCAGATTAAGTATAGCACGAAATTCTATATAAATCAAGAGGTTTTTATGATTTTTTTATGATTTTTTGGCGAAAAAACGCAAAACAGAACTTGCACTTGCATATTTTGATGTATTTACACAACAAATCGGCAATTTTACACCAAAAAATCTGCCGCCCGAGCTCGGGCGGCAGTAAAATTTTGATCTTTTATGCGGATAATTATTGTGCCGCAGGAACGGTGACGTTATCTATCTGTGCGATGACGATATTTGCACCGTAGGTCGTTACCGCAACTATCTCGACGTTGACGGTCTTGCCCTCATATCCCGAAAGATCGAGAGTTTGGGGATCCTGGAAAGCGGCACCTATTCCGCAATCGTTAGACCAGCCCTTTTCGATACCCATTTGTGCTATCGGTTTTGTTACATCCTGATCGTGTCCTATGAAATAATCCGCCAAAGTGGGATCATCAACCGATACACCGTCAACATAGACAACTCTGAACTTATAAGCAGAGATTCCACCGGGTGTTACGCACCAGCCTCCCAAAGCAAGACTATCGGCGGCATTAAGCGTAAGTTGGCTTGCGTCAATAACAATAGTCTCACTTTCTTTGCGGATACTATCCGAAATTACCGCACCTCTCTCTTCGTTGAGCTTGCAGTTTTCAGAGTCAAAGTTTACCATGAAAGAGATTTCTTCAACGAGCTCTGTATTACATATAGAGCAAACTCCCTTTCCATAGCCTTCGATTCCTGAAGCAGACCATTCGGTTATGTAATGACTCTGACAATTATCGGTTCCGATATAGCTCTTTACATACTCAGCATAATACTCATAAGCTTCGCCCTCGGTGCTAAAGAAGCCGGCATAGGCGATATCGATCCAATCGCCCGCCAAAACATGATTACTGTCAAGAATGTCAAAACGAGTCCAACCAAAACCGTTTTCTTTGCTGTAGTTACTACCTGAGAGTCTAAACAGAGCTAACTGCCAGGTTCCGTCGGTGGCGATATTTAAGTCAATTACATTACGTCCATCAGGAATGGTGTTTCCCGCCGCATTATAAAGGAATGCCAGAGAATCTCCGATACCGTTCTTTCTGTAAAGAACAGCAAAGTACTTATCAATGCCTGTAAGTGCCTGAGTTCCGTCGTTTAACATGAAATATCCCTCATGATTATCAAGCCTGGAAGTAAAGCGAACGTAAGGCATATTACCTACCTCGGAATCATTCTCAACGAGCTCGGCAGAGTATCTTTCAAAATTTCTGTTTTCATACCCGACATTTGAATGAAGCTTAGCAAGATATTCAAGCTCGGATGCCGAATAAAGCTTATTGCCCTCATGGGTAAGTGACGGAATATCCACCTGCTTGCCTCCGCAGACCGCACAATCGGCGGTGTAGTAAGCGGTTGCAGTGTTTGTCTCTTTTGCGGTTATATCAGACAGCTTGGAATGATCGGAATGAGTGCACGCCATATTATAGATCTGCTCTAAGCATATTGTACATTTCATAGCGATCTCGCCTTCGTTATCGATAGGCTTCCAAACACCATCTGACTTATGCGCGCATTCCATATTATACGCATCGAGGTAAGACTTATAATATTCGAGAACGTCATCCATAGAATCAAAGAATCCCGCGTACGCGATATCAATAGTCTCTCCTTCAACTATCATACCATTGAATATATCAAAGCGTGCCCAGCCGATGCCGTTTTCCTTGCTCATCTGGTCATATTCGGTGTAGTCGAACACAACAAGCTGCCAC
>JAZKYL010000077.1:0-5467 GCA_045612105.1 Eubacteriales bacterium | reverse complement strand
GAGAAAAAGGTTGCGCCAAAAAGCTTCCCCCAAAAAAGGTTAATATTGCACCAATGCCGTCCTTTAAAACCATATTGATTTGAATCAAAGTATATCTTCTATCGTGTTGCAAGTTTATTTGAAGCCTTTTAAACAAAAGAGCATGCAAAAAACTCGAAACACGATAGCAGTGAGGCTTTGATAAAAATCCTCACGGTTTTACAAGATGAAATGGCTACATTTTAATCCTTTTTGCGGGGAAGTTTTTTGGCTCCACCTTTTTTTCAAAAAAGGTGGAAACCGCGTCCCCGTCGGCCGATAAATCAAAATTTGAACGACTTATAGGTAGGGGTGATTGGAAATATTTGCAATAGAACATAAGGATTTTTACGATTTTTCTGATTTTTTCGCAAAAAGCTCTTGACAAATATGAAAAACGGTGCTAAACTGTTTTCATAATCAAAAAAGGAGACGAAAAGTAATGTTCAATTCGACTTTTGCATTTGCATACTTTTACTTTTATTATTATTACGAGGAGTAATGTAATAAAAGTGATTTGTGCTGTGTAAAAAGCCCCGGGAGTAATATTTATTTTCGTTTTCATTGGGACGCCTGCAGTAAGTCACTGCCGGGGTCCGTTTTTTTATTTTCGAATTGCAACCAAAAGGAGACTTAGCGTGAAAATTACTTTCATCCAATAGTGAATAAAACTTTTTCACGCGCGAATTTTGCCTTGGCAAAATTCATTGATTTTTATAGCCGCAAAGCGGCGGAATGGAGTTTAAAATGATTGCCGTACTTAGAAAAGGAACAAGCGAAAAACAACTGAAAAGCCTTACCGATTGGATAGAAGCCCAGGGTCTTGCGGTGCATCTTTCCACGGGTGAATATCAGACTATCGTGGGTCTTATCGGCGACACCACAAGAATTGACGAGGATCTTCTCCGCTCTCTCGATATCGTCGAGAAGGTTCAAAGAATTTCCGAGCCATTCAAGAGTGCGAACAGAAAATTTCACCCCGACGACAGTATAATTAAGGTTGAAAATACCAGCGTCGGCGGCGACATTTTCGCGGTCATGGCAGGTCCTTGCTCGGTTGAGAGCCGCGAGCAGGTGCTTGAGATCGCAAAGGCGGTGAAGGCGGCGGGAGCTACCATGCTTCGCGGCGGTGCGTTCAAGCCTCGCACCTCGCCCTACGATTTTCAGGGTCTGAAAGCCGAGGGCATCGAATTTTTACTTGAAGCGAAAAAGGAAACCGGACTTCCCATCGTTACCGAGATAATGAACGCCAACCACCTTCCCCTCTTTGAAGATGTTGACGTTATTCAGGTGGGCGCGCGCAATATGCAGAACTTTGAGCTTCTCAAGGAGCTTGGCAGAACAAATAAGCCCATACTTCTCAAGCGCGGTCTCTCCTCCACCATCAAGGAGTGGCTGATGTCCGCCGAATACATTATGGCGGGCGGCAACGAGAATATTATCCTCTGCGAGAGAGGTATTCGTTCATTCGATTCCCAGTACACAAGAAACGTTCTTGACTTGGCGGCAATTCCGGTTCTTCGAGAACTGACCCACCTGCCCGTTATCGTTGACCCCAGCCACGCGACCGGCTCGGCAAGACTTGTCAAGCCTATGGCTATGGCTGCCGCCGCTTGCGGCGCCCACGGTCTTATGATCGAGGTTCACAACAATCCCAAAGCCGCTCTCTGCGACGGAGCACAGTCTCTCACCCCCCAGCAGTTTGCCGACGTGATGGCGGACGTGGCGCGTATTAAGGTATGAGGATGCGCCCAAGGGAACTTTTGAAAAAGTTCCCTTGGAACCCTCAAAACTTCCCGAAGGATAGTAGAAGCTACAGACGGTTTATTTCTCTTAATGGGAGCGTTTGCGCATAGTTTTCTGCTGTCGTGTTGCAGGTTTTATTGAAAAATCAAAGAAAATAGATCAAATATATTGAAAAATACCGACCCTTCTGTTATAATTGATTTGAAAGTTTTGAAATTCTTAAAAACTGATGTTTGCATAGCAAACTCACAGAGTAAACCGCTTGCGGTTTACGTAGGTTTTTCCAAAAGTTTTTAAGTGGGGTTTGGGGCAAAGCCCATATCGGTATCGGGAGCAATTATGAATATTGGAATAACGGGTCTTGGTCTGATCGGCGGCTCGATCGCCAAGGCATACAGAGAATATGCCAAAGAAAGCGGCGCAGAATACAAGATATACGGATACAACAGAAGTCAGGCGATAGTTGATTTTGCCATACTTGAAGGCACTCTCGACGGGCATCTTGACGAGAGCAATATAGGCGAGTGCGACCTGATCTTCGTGGGTCTCTACCCCGTCTCTACCATTGAGTATATGGAAAAGATCGCGCCCTTTGTGAGTAAGGATGCCATTGTGATGGATCTTTGCGGCACCAAGCAGCAGATCTGCGCGGCGGGCTTTGCGCTGGCTGAAAAGTATAACTATACCTTTGTGGGCGGTCATCCTATGGCGGGTACTCACTTTTCGGGCTACAAATATTCCAAGGCGACTATGTTCAAGGGCGCGCCTATGGTCATTGTGCCGCCCAAATTCGACGACATCGCCTTCTTTGACAAGATAAAAAAACTGCTTGATCCCGCGGGGTTCGGTAAATATTCGTTTACCACCGCAAAAGAGCACGACAGAATGATCGCCTTCACCTCACAGCTGGCTCACGTGGTGTCAAATGCTTACGTAAAAAGCCCCACTGCGAGAAATCACAAGGGATTCTCTGCCGGCAGCTACAAGGATATGACCAGGGTCGCCTGGCTCAACGAGACTATGTGGACAGAGTTGTTTTTTGAGAACAAAGAGCCTCTGCTCTACGAGATCGACAGTATAATCGGCTCTCTCACCGAGTACCGCGACGCGCTGGAGACGGGCGACCGCGACAAAATGCGAGAGATTCTCCGCGAGGGCAGAATTGCCAAGGAAGAGATCGACGGCTGATTTGTCGGCATCAAAAATCTGAAACAAGGTAAAAATTATGAGAAAAGTAACCGTGAACGCTTCGCGCGTATACGACGTGATCATCGAAAAAGGAATACTTGACAGGGCGGGCGAGGAGTCTGCAAAGGTAATAAAGCCATGCGCGGCGGCGATTCTGACCGACGGGAACGTGGCTCCCTTATACGCCGAAAGACTTGAAAAAAGCCTTATATCATCGGGGTTTTCACCTGTTCGCTTCACCATTGCGGCGGGCGAGGAGTCAAAGTCGGCAGAGTCATATTTAAGTTTCCTTAACTTTTTGGCTGAGCATAAGATCACAAGATCCGACTGCATCTTTGCCCTCGGCGGCGGTGTGGTTGGCGACCTTGCGGGCTTTGCGGCGGCGACCTATCTGCGCGGCATAAAATTCATTCAGATACCCACCACGCTTTTAGCTATGGTGGACTCCTCGGTGGGCGGCAAGACCGCAATCGACATCCCTGCGGGAAAGAATTTGGTGGGGGCATTCTATCAGCCCTCTTTGGTGCTTTGCGACTACGAAACACTTGATACTCTGCCCAAAAACGTCTTCGCGGACGGATGCGCAGAGGTGATCAAATACGGTATCATAGGCGACAAGGCTTTGTTTGAAAAGCTGAAATCCCCCATTAAGGAACAGATCGAGGATATAATTGAGAACTGTGTTATGGACAAGCGTGACGTGGTGGATGCCGACGAAAAGGACGTTGGTGTCCGTCAGCTTCTCAATCTCGGTCACACGGCGGCGCATTCCATTGAGATACTGTCGAATTTTGAGATCTCTCACGGAAGCGCGGTTGCTATGGGCACGGCTTTGATCGCCCGCGCGGCGGCAGGCTTCGGATACTGCCCCGAGAGTGACGCCTGTGAGATCGTTTCTATGCTGAAATCTTACGGTCTGCCCACAGAGTGTCCATACGGCGCGGCGGAGCTGACGAAATTTGCCCTCTCCGACAAAAAGCGGAGCGGCGGCAGGATAAACCTCATAGTTCCCTTCGGCATCGGAAACTCACAAATTTTTGAAATCAACGTAGAGGATCTTGAGGCTTTCTTCGCCAAGGGTCTGTAAACCTATATATTATAAGGAAAATCCATATGGATAAAACATTTTATCAAAATTCGGTAAAGAGCGAGGTCAGGGCGATCTCGTCCAAATCCGAGGCGCACAGATATCTGATCTGCGCCGCCCTCGGTGAGAGTGAATGCGAGGTCATTTGCACCGACACAAATGCCGACATCGACGCGACGGCAGGCTGTCTCAACGCTCTGGGTGCTGAGATTTTGCGCACCGAAAACGGCTTTTTAGTCAAACCGATTGCAGAAATTCGCAAAAATCGGGAGCTTTTCTGCAACGAATCGGGCTCAACCCTTCGTTTCATGCTTCCCTTGGCGGCATCTCTCGGTGCTGATTGCAGCTTTTTGATGCGCGGCAGACTCTCCGAGCGTCCTCTGTCGCCGCTTTATGAGATTTTGAAAAATAACGGTGTAAGTCTTACGGAGCAAGGCTCAAATCCCTTGACAATAAAGGGAAAATTCAGCGCGGGCGACTACATAGTGGCGGCAAATATATCGTCGCAATATATAAGCGGTCTGCTTTTCGCTCTGTCGGTTACGGAGGGGGAAAGCACGCTGACTCTTGACGGCAAGATTGAAAGCGCGCCATATATATGGATGACGGTGGATGCTTTAGTAACGTTTGGCGCGGATATTATTTTTGACGATGACAAAAATCTATTTAAAATAAAGGGAAAGCGGCGACTGTCCTCTCCCGGGCAGGTTATCGTCGGCGGCGACTGGTCAAACGCGGCTTTCTTCCTTGTGGCGGGGGCTGTTGGCAAAAATTCCGTGACCCTTTGCGCTCTTGACGAAAGCTCACGTCAAGGTGACAAGGAGATCATTTCAATTCTTGAAAAAATGGGGGCGAAAATCCTTCGCGAGAACGGCAAAATCACGGTTTTCCCCTCAGAATTGCGTGGTGTGGAGATCGATGCGGCGAATATTCCCGATTTGGTTCCCATTCTCGCTATTGCGGCAGCCACAGCCGAGGGTGAGACGAGGATATTTAACGCGGAGCGACTTCGTTTGAAGGAAAGCGACCGAATCGAGAGCGTGTGTCGCACATTGTCTGCCCTCGGCGCGGATATTACGGCAACCGACGACGGAATGATAATTCACGGCAAAAAAATGCTTCCCGGTGGCGAGGTCGACTCCTACAACGACCACAGGATCGCTATGAGCGCGGCTGTCGCGTCGCTGATTTGCGAAAATGCCGTGAAAATAAGCCGATTTGAGGCAATAAATAAGTCTTATCCCACATTTGGGGAGAATTTTAATTGATAAATTGCGATTTGTCGGAGACTTCACGGCGAGTTTGCCGAGAAGTTTTGCTCGAGCTTTTTCAAAAGCTCGTCGGAGCCGCCGCGACCGGCGGTCGCCCTCCGCAGAGGGCGAAACTCCTTTATCCTTCCAAAGCGCCACAGAGGGGTGAATGCCGAGC
>JAZKYL010000076.1:0-6758 GCA_045612105.1 Eubacteriales bacterium | reverse complement strand
ACTTGCAACACGATAGAAGATATATTTCGATTAAAATCAAACAGATTTTGAATGGCAAAATGGGAGCAATTATTTCCTTTTTTCAGGGAAGTTCTTTTGGTTACTTTTCTTTCAAGAAAAGTAACACGCGTCTCCCCCGCGTCCTCCCCGATAAATTGCAATTTATCTCAAAAACTCCTCGACTTTGATCCCTGCATCGTCAAGGGCTTCTCTGACGTTTCCCGTAAGCGCGCAATCGAATCTTACACCGTAAATGCAACCCTTATTTGCCGAAGATCGGCTGATTTTCACCGTTTCGGCGCGGATCGCGTATTTTGAAAGAGTCCTCTGCGCTTTCAGTGCCATTGTCATCGATCCCAAAACGGCGGTGCAAAGCGAGGATGAGCGATATATTTGATCGTTTAACATATTCGGCACTTCCTTTCAGAAGTTTTGAAAGTGAGGATGTTTCAAACAAAAAACAACCTCGTTACAGTATATTCATTTCGTCGCAAATTGTCGCAAAAGAGGGCGCAAAAACTAATTTTTCGCCAATTTTCGTAAAGGTCTTGATTTTTGGAAATATATAATGTATAATGAATATAAATATACTTAAAATGCGGAATTGCGCACTTTTGCGATTCCCGGGAGGAAAAATGAGCGACAGAGTTTCAAAAGCCAACTATTATCTTGATATTGCCCAAACCGTTGCCGAGAGAGCGACCTGTATGCGCCGCCACTTCGGTGCAATAATCGTAAAGGACGACGTTATCGTATCCACGGGATATAATGGCGCGCCCCGTGGCAGAAAGAACTGCACAGACATCAATTTCTGCATCAGAGAGCAGCTGAAGATCCCGAGAGGTGAGAGATATGAGCTTTGCCGTTCGGTTCACGCCGAGGCGAATGCCATCATTGCCGCCCCCAGAGACAGAATGCTTGGCTCCACCCTTTATATGGTCTGCGTAAATCCTGCCGACGGCTCCCTTTATTCGGGTACAAATAGCTGTATGATGTGCAAGCGTCAGATCATAAACGCGGGCATTGAGACCGTCATCGTCCGTGACACCAAGGACGAGTACAGAGTTATTCCCGTCGCAAGCTGGATCGAGGACGACGATTCGCTTTCGGGTCAATTCGGCTATTGATAAGGATAAAAAAATGGAAGAGAATAAGAATATTACTGAAGAAAAGAAGCGTCCGCGCATCCACCCCGAGAGAATGACCGCCGAGTCGATCCCGGGGGCGGCAGAACTTGAAAAACTCTGCTTCGCTGAGCCCTGGAGCGCAAAAAGCCTTGAGCTTTTGACTAACGATGGCATCGGTATCGGTATGGTCTGCCGCAAGGACGGTATCGTCTGCGCTTACGGCGGTATGCTTGTGGCGGTTGACGAGGGACAGATCACAAATATTGCCACCCACCCCGATTTTCGCCGTATGGGTTACGGACGCGCGGTGGTCGAGTCGCTGATAAAGTATGCAAAAAATAATAACCTTGACTCTATCTCGCTTGAGGTAAGAGAGTCCAACCGCGCGGCAATAGATCTCTATTCCTCTCTCGGCTTTAAGGTCGAGGGCAAGAGAAAGGATTTTTATAAAAAGCCTACCGAAGCGGCACTGGTTATGGTGCTTCGTATTAAATAAATGCAGAGTGCAGAATTGAGAAGAAACCCGCATGAGGTTTTCTTTCAATAATAATATTTGCAAACCCGATATGGGTGTAATTAAACCAATTTTTTGAAAGGTTTTGAAGATTCTTAAGAAACTTTTTTCAAAAGTTTCTTAAGCGAGGTGTGGGGCAGAGCCCTGCATATAAAAATAGTATGTATATATTAGGAATGGAAAGCTCCTGCGACGAGACCTCGGCGGCTGTGGTGGAGTACGCAAACGGAGTGTTTGAAATAAAATCGAATATAGTGGCATCTCAGATAGAGACCCATAGACTTTACGGCGGCGTAGTGCCCGAGATAGCAAGCCGCGCGCACATCGAGGCGGTTTCGTCTATCACTACTGAGGCACTTGCGACGGCGGGAATTAGCCTTGCCGATCTTGACTGCGTGGCGGTAACTACTCACCCGGGGCTTATCGGTGCGCTCTTAGTCGGTGTGAATTTCGCGAAATCTCTGGCATTTGCCAATAATATACCGCTTGTGTCGGTGAATCATATTCACGGACATATCTCGGCGGCATATCTTACTGATAAAACGCTTGCGCCCAAGTTCTTGGCATTGGTGGTCTCGGGCGGTCATACCTCGATCTACGTCTGCGAGGATAACCTTACGCTCCGCGAGATCGGAACCACAAGAGACGACGCGGCAGGTGAGGCATTTGACAAGATCGGACGTGTTATTGGTCTGCCTTATCCCGGCGGCGCGGCACTTGATAAATTAGCCTATGAGGGTGACCCTAAGGCGATAAAGCTGCCTTCTCCCGCACTTGCGCACACTCTCGATTTCTCCTTCAGCGGAATCAAGACCGCCGCGCTCAATTATCTCAATTCGGCGGCACAAAAGGACGAGCCTATCAATCGCGCCGACGTGGCGGCTTCATATACGAAACAGATCGTTGACGCTATCGTCAAGCAGACCTCGGCGGCTATCGATGAAACAGGACTTGATACCCTTGTATTAGCGGGCGGTGTCGCGGCAAATTCCCACCTGCGAAAAGCCCTTGAGGAGCTTTGTGAGAATAAAAAGATCAAATTCGTCGTGCCTCCCAGATCGCTCTGCGGAGATAACGGAGCTATGATCGCTGTCTCGGGCTGCTTTGAGTATTTGGCAGGAAATTTTGCCGACACGTCACTCAACGCGTCAGCTTCTGACGATCTTTGAGATTGAAATTTTGTTCTAAATTTTCCGAACCACTTTCCAACAGAAGTTTTCCACAGGTGTTGAAAAGTATACGATCTTATCGACAAAATTCGATAAAATTGTATAATTATGCGTGAATTTTTAAACAATTTCCTTTATTTGTCAAGGATTTCTGTGGATAAAGGTGTGGAAACTGTGGATAAATCGCCCCGATTTTATAGTGTTGAAAACTCAAAAACTTTAAAATTTTTCTTGATTAAGGGTTAAAATATAACGGTTTTTGTTATAACAAATTGTAAATTTTATTTGATTTAAGGATGTGTATTTATGAATAATTTTGGCAACGAAAGCGTAAATAAAGCGGTTGAAAGACAGAGCATCTCTCCCGCGGTCATTCGCCGTCTCCCCAGATACTATCGTTACCTCTGTGAGCTTATCGCAAGGGGAAAGACACGTATCAGCTCGGGTGAGCTGGCTAATATGATGCACGTTACCGCCTCGCAGATCAGACAGGATCTTAACTGCTTCGGCGGCTTCGGTCAGCAGGGATACGGCTATAACGTCAACTATCTTTTTGCCAAGATAAGTGAGATTTTGGGTGTCAGCGCAGGCTTTAAGGCGGTAATTATCGGTGCGGGTGATCTCGGTCGAGCTCTTGTCCACCTTTCAATGTTCGAAAAGCGCGGTGTTGATATTCGTGCGCTTTTTGATACCGATAACGAGGCGGAAGGCAAGGATTGCGCGGGCGTTCCCGTGTATTCCATCGATCAGCTTGAGGAATTTTGCGCGGAAAATGCCGTTGATATTGCGGTCATTGCCTGTCCCAAGCACTATGTCAAGGATATCGCCGCAAGATGTGTAAAGCTCGGGATGAAGGGACTTTGGAACTATATGGGCGTCGAGCTTGATTACAGCGACGACCAAATAATCGTCGAGAACGTTCACTTAGGTGACTCGCTTATGATCATGAACTGCCGTATTTGCAGAAACGAAGGGTATGCAAGAACTCCCGTAGAGATAGAGCCGGGTAACGACTCCGAGCCCTCTCTCTGGCGCATTCCCGAGGGTGAAGAGGAAAGTGAGAACTGATGAAATATAATATAAATTACGGAAACAGAGTCGCAACCATTCCCGGAGGTGCTCTTGAAATTGTCTCTCGCGCGGGTGAGAGCGACCTCAAGGTGCTGATATCTCTTTGTGCTTCGGGCGGTAGCGTAGATATAAAAAAGCTTGCCAAACAGCTTAGCATCAGTGAGGAGAGTGTGAAAGAATCATTGTCTTTCTGGCGCGGAGCGGGTGTTATCGAGCAGAGTGACGGCAAAGAGCCCGCAGTCGAGTCGGTAGCCGAGACCTCGGCAGAATCGGCAGAGCCCTCTCCCGAGATAAAAGCTGTCAAGGTTGAGGGGAACATCGAGACCGTTGCTCCCAAAAAGCTTCGCGGAGCGGACGAGCTTCCGAAATATACGTCGGAGGAGCTGTCCAATATTCTTGAGACGAGACAGGATACCGCCGCGCTTATCGACGAGTGTCAGAGAATTATGGGCAAGGTGTTCAACCTCAAGGAGATCAACGTGCTTATGGGTCTTGTTGATTACCTTGAGCTCGATTTCGAATACATAATGATGTTGCTTACCTATTGCGTATCTCTCGGCAAAAAAACGCTTCATTACGCGGAAAAGCTTGCCTTTGCCCTTTACGATGCGGGCATCACCACAGGCGAGATGCTTGCCGAGGAGCTGCGCAGACGCGAGACGGCGGCAGACGCGGAGGGAAAGATAAGAAGTCTCTTCGGTGTAGGCGAGAGAGCGTTTACCACAAAAGAAAAGAAGTTTATCTCGGCATGGATAAACGATATGGGATATTCCATCGAGATCATAGAGAAAGCATACGAGGTTACCGCCGATGCCACGGGAAAGGGCTCCTTCCCATACGCGAATTCGGTTCTTGAAAGATGGTTTGCGGCGGGATTCCGCACTCTTAATGAAATTGATGATTCTTACAAGAGTGGCGAGGGCAAGGTGATTTCTGAAGAAAACTTTAATACCGACAGCTTTTTTGAGGCAGCGGTAAAGCGCAGTCTTGGTGAAATTTGATTTTACACTACAGTGTAAAAGCGAATGAATGGAGATAGATATGGGATTTAACAGAGAAAATTATGTTAAAATAAAGAAGGAATACGAGGGCAAATATCTTAGGGCGCAGGATGCTGCAAGATTGCGCCGTGCAGAGATTCATGCAAGGATTCCCGAGATAGCTAAGATAGATGCTTCTTTGGCGGCAACCGGTATGCGCATTTTTGAGGCATCTTTAAGAGGAGACAACGCGGAACTTTCAAGAATTGAAGCTGAAAATAGCGAATTGATCCAAAAAAGATCAGAATTGCTTATTGCTGAGGGCTTTGCGGCAGACTATACAGAAATAAAATACGAGTGTGACAAGTGCGGTGACACGGGGGTTGTGGACTACCGTATGTGTTCTTGTATGAAAGAAAAGCTTGTTATGGAGGGGCTTAAATCCTCAGGCATGTATTCTTTGATACAGACTCAGACCTTCGAAACCTTTGACCTCAGTTATTATAGTGGTGAGGCAAGCGATAGAATGAAGAAGATATTCGATATAGCAAAAGCCTACGCTGACAGGTTTGATCCCGAAAGCTCGGGAAGTATTATAATGATGGGTGGAACAGGACGAGGAAAGACCCATCTTTCAAGTGCCATGGGCGGAGTTATAATCAAAAAGGGAAACGACGTGTATTACACAGGTGCTGTTGATATGCTGGCGGATTTTGAATCGGAGCGTTTTGGAAACGACCGCTCGGGCGAAGCTTCAAGCGTTACGGACAAGTATTTTTCTTGTGACCTGCTTATAATCGACGACCTTGGAACCGAGCTTATCAATCAGTTCAGCACCTCTTGTCTCTACAACGTCATAAATTCGAGATTGACAAGGAAGAAAGCCACAATTATCAATACGAATTTCACACGCGACGAGCTCCGCAAGAAGTATCAGGACAGAATAACCAGCCGTATCTTCGGCGAATATACCGTTCTGCCCTTTATTGGAACAGATATCAGAGAAAAGAAAATTTTCAAGAAATAAACTGAAAAATCGGAGGAAAGTAAAAGATCCTCCGATTTTTTTGCGATTAGAGCTTTTTTTCGTATAATTCCGCATTTTTTGTGAAAACTATGGTTGAAACCGAAAATTATTCTTCGAAAGGATCAATAAAAATGCAGGGAACTATGACAAAAGAAGCAGAAATGCTTGAACAGTTATATAAAAACGTAAAAATGGGATCGGATTCGATCATCAAGCTCTTGAATAAGGTCAGCGACAGTAAGTTCAAGACCGACCTTACCGATCAGCTTAACGGCTACGAAAGCTTTGCGTCAAAAGCAAAGGCGAGACTCAAGGAAATGGGTGCTGAAGCCAAGGAAGAGAACGTTATGGTTAAGCTCTGGTCCAGCATCGGTATGGCGATGAGCACTATGACCGACTCCACCGATAGCCATATCGCGCAGATGGTCGCCGAGGGTTCCACAATGGGAATTACCGACGGTATTAAGCTCCTCCGTGACTACGAAAATACTAACGTCTCCGAGGGAGCCTTAAAGCTTGTCCGCGACGTTATCGAGTTTGAAGAGAGAAACCTCGAAAGAGCAAAGTCTTATATTTGATAAATTGCAATTTATCTGCGAGTGTTGGCGAAGCCTTTTGAAAGTTTTTGCGTCGCTTTTTCCAAAAAGCGACCGCTGATCCAACGCGCGGAGCGTTGGTCGCCTCCGCAGAGGCGAAACTCTTTTTTCGGCATTTCTTTTTTGCTAAGCTCGGGAAGGCGCTTGCGCCCCCGGCTGAGCGAAGCGAAGCAGTTTTCATTTGTGCCTCTGGTGTCAAAGAAAAAAGCGGATGATGAATTTAATTGAATCTTATGTAATAAGGGGATCCCCCCACTTGTGCGGATCCCCTCTG
>JAZKYL010000075.1:0-48023 GCA_045612105.1 Eubacteriales bacterium | reverse complement strand
CTCCCCTGCCTTGGGGAGGGCTCAGGTTTAACTTCAGCGCATCCTCAACTGTAGCCTAAAAACCATTGTCACGGCTACAAAATCGCATCAAATTACGCTTTGCGTAAGCCCTCCCCAAGGCAGGGGAGGGGGGACCGCGGCGGGGTTCCCCGAAGCGAGTGTACGAGCTTTGGGGGTTCGCGCGATGCGGTGGGTGAGGATGCACTATTTAGTTTTACAACAGACCGATAAATCAAAATTTGAAATTCATCGCATATTACGACAAGCAATTTACAAAAAACGGACAATCCGAATCCCCTTAAAATCGATAAAAAAACATTTGCAAAAACTTTTCGATTTTCCATTGTGCATTAATAATTATTATGGTATAATTATCATACAAAGCGATATATTTATGTGCATTTTATACAAATTCAATGTTCGATTTTTGTCATTAGCGCATTGTGTACAAAAAACATCGCAGAAACATGTGCAGACTGACAAAAAAACCAGTCTGTTTTTAGCAACAACGGTGAAAATCGAAACATTTTAGTCATATTTTGTATATTTTAATGTGTTAGAATATATGCTAAAGAAAAAAAACGTAAAGAGAGGAACACGTATGAAAAAGTCAACCTTATCGATCCTTTCGGCACTTCTGGCGGTAATGATGCTTCTTGGCATTTTTGCTTCCTGCACCAAAACTCCCGAAGAGACCACGCAAGGCACAAGCGCGGATACGACCGTGAGTAAGGAAACTGAAGCTACCGAAAGCTCAGCAAAGAACGACACCTCAGAGAGTTCAGCAAACAACGAAACTGCCGAAACCTCGAACAATGAAACCGCTTCAGGTGAAAAAGACCCCGAGGTAACCGAAAGCGAAACCTCACAGGGCGGCTCCCAAGAAGCCTCCGACGTAACGCTCGCGGAAACCGAATCGACCGATGATGCGGTCTCCGGTTCTGAAACAGAATCTGCTAACGACGACACCACCCATCCCGAAGCAGAATCGAAGGTTGAAACCGTCACCAATGCAGAAACCGAGTCAACTAACAGTTTCACCACAGAGTCTTTGGAAGAGACCACCGAAGAGGTTGAGGTAACTCTGCCTTCTCTTGATGACGTAAGTAACGGACACATAATCGAAAATGCAAACGAGCTCAAGAACGGTGTAAATACTTACTTTACCGACGGTAAGCGTACCGATTTCGTTCTTGAAAATCAGAATATGACGCTGGAATACGCTCTTGCAGCAGGTAAGGCTCAGCAAGTGACATCTCTCGTCAACAAGAATGGCAAGGCTTACATTCAGAATACCTGCGACGTTTTCGTTAAGATGACCAACGGCAACGTCTTCTATGCTTCAAATTCCACAAAGCCCGCAACCGCTAACCTCTACCGTCTCGGCTACTATATGTATGAGTCGAGATTTGAGGAGCAGAATTTTATGGGTTCTCCCATAGAGGAGGATGCTATTTCCCTCTCTCTTTCGTCGCTTGATAAGAATCAGGTTAAGGTCACAAGCAACGATGACGGATCTATCAACGTGCTTGTAAACAGGGTTACTGACCCTTTCATAAAACTGAAGGACGTGAACTTCTCCGCTGATGATTATCCCTATCTTCAGATAACTCTTAAGGCTAATACGAAGAGCACCAGAGGTATTACCATATACTTAGGCACTGCGGATAAATCTCTGTCGTCTGCAACGACTGTTTTGGTATCTCCCTCCGACGAATACGTTACCTACAACGTTCCGCTCTTCCGTACAAGCTGGTACACGGGAACTGTCAACGCTTTCCGTCTTGACTTCGCCACCGAGAATTCTTCAAAGGGCGAGTCCTACGACATCAAGGAAGTTAAGCTTATGAAGGGCAACGTTGAGGGCACTCCCGAAAAGCTTGGTCTTAACCGCTCCTTCTTCATCTATTCCGACAAGCTTCATCAAATGATCCAGATCGCTACCGACAGCGTGGCTACCGAGAACATCGCTTCGGTTGGCGTCGAGACGAGAATTTCCAAGGATACCGTCGCAAAGGTAGTTGCTTTCGACAAGAACGGTCGTCACGACAGCTTTGACGGTGTCGATTGGGATTCTGCCGAATACGTGGGCTTTGACATTATCGATGCGGGTATTTTCGGTTACATTCTCCCCGCAGGCGAGAAGACCGACAAGCTTGAGGTAGTAAGTGACGGCAACGATTACGTTATCATTCAGTCACGCACCCCCGAAAACGGAGCTATCCAGCCCTCGGGTGTTTATAACGCCGAAACCAAGAAATATGACGCTCTGGTTGACGACAACGCTAACGACTTCTATATGGGTCAGCGTATCTACACCGATGAATCTCACGATTTCGATGCCTTCATTCTTGAAGCTTATATCGAAAGAAATCCTCTTACCGAAAAGAATTTCATCCTCAACAAGCGTGACTCCTCTTACGAATGCACCTACGAATGTCCCGTCTGCGGTGAGGAATTTTCCGATTACGTCTCTCCATGCACTGCATGCTATGAGAAAATAACTCCTATTGAGCACCCCAGCATTTATTATATGGGCTATGACGCTCTTCGCGGAATCTACGCTTTCCGCGTTCCCAGCGAGAGCTTCGGCGCGCCCTATTTCCAGTATCCCAACAAGTATATCGATCTCACTATTGCGATCAAGGGCGACGAATACAAGCGTAACATCTACTTTATGGCATCCTCTACCTCCGGCTGCCTTGAGTGCGCCGCAATACTTGACGAGAACAGAATGCTGCTTCCCATCCCCGTTGAGGTGGGCAAGAACTTCTCCGAAGGAAACGGTGAGCGCAACCTTTGGAACATTCAGGACAATCTCTACGGTGAGTCTATCATTCCTGTCCTCGTAGAGCCCGATTCAAAATTGATATTTACAATGCTCAATCTCTATCAGAATTGGGGTCAGTTCCCTCTCAAGCAGGTCTCCTGGATCCAGTTCTACGCACCCTATTATCACCTTTCAACCGGTGTTACCGAGACTAACTGTATAGTTCCCTACTACTCCTGCAAAAACGCTCGCGGTCTCGGAACTCTTCCCGACCACAGAGCTATGTCGGCTCACCTCTGGTCAGGTCAGCCTCAGCACACAAGCGGTGGTAGCCACCGTTGGCTGATGTACACCGACGCTGACGGAGTTTATTCCGCAAGTGAAAATACTCTTGATACAATCGATTCTTACGGACCCGTCTACGCTGACGTTTATATGGATTTCCTTTCCGACGACGGCAAGATAAAGGTCAGCTACACTCATATGGAATTCCCCCAGACCGACGAGAACCGCGCTTACTACGAAATGAAGTACGAGGTGCTTGGAGATATCAGCTTTACCGATTTTTCAAACGATTTCTGCTTCTACGACGTTGGTGACAACGACGCTGTGGGCTCCTACGTAAACGTTGGCTATCTTAACGAGAAAAACGAGAGCGTAATTGTTGACGCGGCGAAGGAGGAGGAATCCTTCAAGTACACCCTTGGAACGGAATGTCCCTACTTCTCCTTCTTCAATATGCCCGATTACGACAGAGACAGCACGTCGGCAGAAGGCTTTACCAACCTTTCATTCCTTATTTACAATTCCGAAATTATAATTGGCGGTGAAAAGTCCGACGCTCGCTTCGCTATCGTTAACAGGGATAATCGCGTAAGCCTTACCCTTGACCTTGGCGAGACCACCCTTAAAGCGGGCGACAGCTTTATCATCAATGCAATAGTTATGCCTTGGGGCGACGAAAATCTTGATTACGACGTAGTCGGAGACCAGAACGTTCGCGACGTAAGAGAAAATACTCTTCTCAATCCTCTCACCCCCACAGCGATCGAAAACTGCGAGGTAATGGAGAGCGTATTCCTTCCCAAGGTTAAATCCACTAACGGAAAGAATGCTACCTTTAATCTTGTGGGCGGTCAGAACAACGTGGCTGTAAGAGTCTACGGCTTCCATATGCTCACCGTTCCCAAGATCGAAGAATTAGTTGACGGTGAGTGGGTCGAGTACAACACAAGCTCGGCTTACAAGCCCGACCGCTTCGGCAACGCTCACTACTACGACGGCTACAGCGTTCACTACGATGCTGACGGCACCTTCTCTTATTCCTTCATCGTTCCTATGGACTTTAAGGATGCTGACGGCAGAACATTCAGAGTATCCGCAGACACCCCCTTCGAGGAATGGCCCAAGAAGCTTCCCGAGATCGACGAAGAAGAGGTCATTCTTCCTATGAACGTCTTCGTTGACTCAAGCGAGATCTTCACAGCCGCCAAGAGCCAGGCGGGCAAGGCATTCGGAAGTATTCTGATGTCTCCCGACGGCAGCTACGTAACCCTTTCCTCCAACGAGGAAGCACAGGAGGCCTACTTCACCATCTGGCCCGGCGACGGACAAAAGACTGTTACCGGACAGTATCTCGTGCTTAAGTACCGTCTGCCTACCGAGAACAACAGAAAGCACCGTTATTTTGAGATATTTACCACCACGGAAAAGAGTATCTCCTACTTCGGAATCAGCAATGCCCTTATCAACGACGGCGAATGGCACACTCTCGTTATCGACTTCTCCACTTGGGACAGCGATAACTTCAAGGCAAACGATAGCGGTGAATACAAGGCGACCTCTGTCAGAATCGACCTTTACAACGAGTATTACGCTAACGGCAACAGCATCGATATCGAATTCTTCGGCATGTCCGACAGCCTCGAGGAGATCCGCGGATATGAAAAGGTAGATTCGATCAACGTATTCAAGAAGGGCGGTAGCATTACCTCCTACGACAAGGCGGGTAACGAGATCGAAACTCCCACCGACAACAACGCAAGCACAACTGTTGAGGGCTTTGACTTCTATCTCTCTCCCTCCTCTATTGCCGACTCCGCACGCGCTGACAACGGTCACGTTGGTAATACCGTTCTTGCATCTGACAACTCTTACGTCACCTTACATTACGCGAGACAGTACGCTCGCCTTGAAAGCTACATCACGCTCTTTGTGGGTAACAGAAAGCCTACGGGACAGTATCTTATTTTCAAGTACCGCGCGCAAAAGCAGGCGGGATCCATTGAATTTTACTGTAGCACCGAGGCTGAGGGGGCAAAATCCGGACTTAATTTCAATCTTAACGCCGACAAGAATTATCTGTTCGTTGCCGATAATGAGTGGCACACCGTAGTAATTGATCTTTCCAAGGTCATCAAAAACGACCAATTCACGGCTAATGCCGCAGGCGAGTATATCGCAAAGTTTATCCGACTTGACCTCTTCAATTTCAGCTCCGCAAAGGATGACGATTATTCTGTAGACGTTGCTTACGTTGGTTTCAGCTCAAGCTACGAGGATGCTATAAGTCACGACGAGCATACCTGGTTCTACGACGGTGAAAATTCGATAGACGTATCCACCGGCAATCCTCTCACTCCTCCCACTCCCGAGCAAAGCGGTGGCGGCAGCGGAGAGATCGAAGACGCAGATTCGGGTGTTGCGGGATACAACGTATACATCAATCCCACAAAGCTTACCACAGTTGGCAAAAACACTCTTTGGAAGGATCACGTTATCCTTTCGGGAGACGGAAGCTTTACCACCTTTAAGAACTACGTCACCGCCGCAAGCTCCGACCACAGCAAGGAAAGCTATTTCACCTTCTTCAGCTCCGACTCGGGCAAGGCGACGGGTCAGTACGCTGTGATCAAATACCGCGCAAACGTTCAGCAGGGCTCGATCACTCTTTGGTCCAGCACCCAGAACAAGAGTCCTTCCGGCAGCAACAACGTTGATCTCAGCGCAGGCAACGGTCTGTTTATTGCCGACAACGAGTGGCACATCGTCATCGTTGACCTCTCCAAGCTGATCTCCACCTTTACCGAGACCGAAGGAAAGTATACGGCGACTCACTTAAGAGTTGATTTCTTCAACTTTGACAAGGCAAGAGATCCCGCGGACACCCAAGCTCAGGTCGACGTGGCATACATTGGTATTTGCGACGACTATACCGAGATCCTCGGCAGCGACTCTGACGTAGAGAATATCATTTTCTTCGACGGAACTGCTCAGACCATTGAAAACAAAGCTCAATAATCAAATAAAACGGCTACCGCTTCGGCGGTAGCCTGTTTTTTACTGTTGAAATGCACAAAACGACTGTTGTCTTTTTGTTAAATATGCGATTGTGAAAAAAGCTCGGTGTTTGTTGACAATTTTATCACAAAATGATATAATTATTATGTCTATATGATCATTAGTTGTTAGCGATCGCAAATCTAAACAATCGGAGGATATTAGTGATGAAAAATCCTAAAATATCATCAATCTCTCTTTTGCTGATATTATTCATGCTGATAGGTATGCTTTCGGCATGTAATAACGGTCCCGAGACCACCGAGGCACCTGAGCAAAGCTCCACTGAGGCTGTGTCAGAGGATAAAAACACTGCTGAAACAAGCGAAAGCAGTGAAACCGTGACCGAAACCGTTGAGAAAGGCAGCGAAACGGTCGGCTCTTCTGCCGAATCGACGGCATTTACAGAAGTAAGAAATGAGGAAACCGATGCCGAGTCCGATACTGTCACTCACAACACCGATATCCCCGAGAGCTCGCATGATGAGTCCGAGAGTACGGAAATCTCCGAGACCTTGTCCGAGACCTCAAGTGAAGCGCAAAGCGAAACTTCAAGTGAAGCGCAAAACGAGACTTCAAGTGAAGCTCTGAGTGAGTCTATGGGTGAGACCCAAAGTGAAACCTTAAGTGAGACTCAAGGTGTAACCGAGGAAACAGAGCTTGTGGGTCCTGTTTTGAAGAATGAACATACAGAGGTCATTGAAAACGCTCACAGCTACGCTAACGGTGTTCAGTCATATTATAACGCTGACCGTTCTCACTACATCGTTGAAAATAAAAACATAACTCTTGATTACCGTCTTTCGGGCAGTGATAAGCCTATGCTGGAGTCGCTAAAAAACAGCAAAGGTCAAGCCTACCTTGCCGACACTATGGACGTATACGTCACCACGACCGGCGGAAAGACCTACTATGCCTCCAATTCTATCGAGAAAGCAAGAGTCAATATTTACCGCCTCGGTTATTACTACTATGACGTACATATTTTAGAGCAGGATTTCATAAGCTCGACCACCGTTGAGAATTCCTTTAACATACCTATTGAATCTTTCACCGGCTACAAGGACGTCAGCACTCCCGTTATCAATAACGGTGAGCTGACCTCTACCATAACCAATCAGGAAGACCCCCAGATATACGCTGCCACGGACAGCGCAGCCTCTGAATTCAATTATCTGCAGTTCTCTTACAAGGGAAAATCGGTTGGCGCGATCACCGTATACGTTATCGCGGGCAACAAAACCAGCCACAACGAGGAACAGAGCTTTGTGGTTGAGGTAACGAGCGACGGAAGCTGGCACACCTACACGGTTCCGCTGAACAATGACACGATCCAGGGTTACACAGGACAAATAAAGGGTATACGCTTTGACTTCGGTGGAGCGGTAAATACTTCGATCGCTATCAAGGACGTTGCTTTCAAGCAGATCAACGTTGACAGTATCCCACTCTCTCTCGACAGAGTATTCCACACCTTCCCCGACAAGCTCCATCAGGAAATACACGTTGTGGCTTACAAGAACACTACCAACATCGATGAGATCGGCGTTGAATACAAAATTCCTTGGGATTCCGTGGAAAAGATAGTTGCCAAGGATGCAAGCGGTCTCGTTTATGAGCTTAAGGACGTAGACTGGGCAACCGCCGAATATCTTGCCGTTGACGTAAAGGACATTGGAATCATCGGATTCATACTTCCCTACGACGCTGAAGATTATCAACTCAAAGCAAGCAAGAAGCACGGAAATCTGCTTATCGAAATGATCGGTACACCCGAAAACGGCACTATTCTCGCTCCAACCAACAGTACTGTCAACGACTACCGTATGGGTTGCCGAATCTATACCGACGAAACTCACGATTTTGCCGCTTTCATTGAAGAGGCTTACTGTGAAAGAAATCCTCTTACAAGCGAAAACATAGTTATCGACGCGGAAAAGTTTGTCAGAGGCGCGAAATTCAAGGGATATGACGGAATCCGAGGTGTTTATCACATCACTCTCAAGGGTGCCGCCGGATTCAACGATCCCTACTACGATAATCAGAACCTCCATTACAACGCATCCTTCAGCATTAAGGGCGATGACCACGACAGAAGTCTCTATATGATGACCTTTACCTCGTCGGGAACCCTTGAGTGCGCTACGATAATGGATGAAAACAATCAGCTCCTGCCCATCCCGCTTCAGGTCAGCAAGAACTTCTCCGAAAAGGAGGAGCCCTTCTACAACTGCGGCGACGCTACCTACGGCGAGACCTTCTTCCCCATAGTTCTTAACGCTAATGACGAGCAGTATTACACTGTGCTGAACATTTACCAGAACTGGGGCAACTATCCGCTCAAGCAGATATCCTCTATCGGATATTATATGCCCTACTATCACCTTTCCACGGGCGTTACCGAATCCAACTGTATCTCTCCCTGGTACAACAGAGGTAAGAATCTCTGGACTCTTCCCGACCACCGTCCCGCTTCTATGCCGAAGTCAAGCGATCTTAAGAATATGTATAAGCAGTACGGAAATCAGCCTCAAACTCCTAATGCGGGACTCCATTACTTCCTGCAATACACAGATGCTGACGGGATCTACGTATCCAGCGAGTACGTTGACAATTATATCTCCTCCTACGGTCCCACGTATGCTGATATTACTATGAATTATCTCTCCGATGACGGAAAGATCAAGATATCCTACCGTCACGTTGAGATGCCTCAGCCCGACGAGAACAGAGCCTATTATGAGATGACCTACGAGGTGCTTGACACGGTCGTTATCGACGATTTCCTTCAGGATTTCTCATTCTACACCATGACAGGCTTCTTAAACTACGAGAGAGTCGGCTATCTTGACAAGAACAACACTCCTCAGGCAAATAAGGTCAACGAAAGCTCAGCGAAGCCTAAAAAGTATATTTTAGGCGACCAGTGTCCATATTTCTCGCTTTTCTATTGCTCAAGACTCAAGGAATATGCTAACCTTTCATTCCTTATTTACGACTCCGAGTTCATCATTGGCGGCGAGGAGGTCACCGATGCAAGCTTTGCTATCGTGGATCACAATTACGCTGTCCGTCTGACCCTTGATCTTGACAAGGTAACGCTCAATGCGGGCGATAAATTCACTATCAACTGCATAATTATGCCTTGGGGCGGCGGATACATTCAGGACGACGGCACTCAGTATCACGCTCTCGATGACAAAAACGTTCAGAACGTTCGTCTGAACACTATGCTCAATCCCTTCAAAGCAACGGCGGTTGAAAATTGTACTACAGTTGACAGCTGGTTCCTCCCAGAGGTTGTTACCACCAACGGAAAGGACGCGACCTTCACCGTTTCGGGCGGTTGCGATATCGATCCCAATGCTCCCGACGCGGTCAACGTCACTGTGAGAGCCGATGGCTTCTACACCCTTACCAGACCGAAGGTAGAGGTACTTGAGGGCGACAATTGGGTGACTTATGAGCTATCCTCTGTCAACACCCTCGATGCGAGCGGCAGGGGCGTTGATTACGACGGCTATCAGATTCATTACAACGACGACGGAACCTATTCTTACTCCTTTGTGATTACTGTTACCGACGGTGTCAGCAGAACCTTCCGCATTACAGTTGAATAACGCAAAAACAGTCTTTAGGGCTTTCTCCTTACAAAAGAAAGCCCTTTTTTGTTTCGTGATGTCATAGAAGTAGCCTATAAATTGCAATTTATCTGTTAGTTTATTCTTTGTTCATTTCTTTTCTGCGGCGAAAAGAAACGAACCAAAGAAACGCCGCCAAAGAAGAGGAGGTTTCGCTTCGCTCAACATCTCCCCCTCTTTGGAAACACCCCCTCTGTCGGCTTTGCCGACGAAGCGTTTGCATATTTCAACTTAGTTAAATTTTGTTTTAAGATAAACGCTTTGGCTGGGTTTAACACCCTTTCAAGGGGAAAGGATCATGAGGGATTTTTTTAGCTCCGCAGGAGCGAAAAATCCTGCGCCACTACTAGAGCGCCCAAAATGCGGGCAAGTTCTTTGCGAAGCTTTCTTTCAAGAAAGCGACCCGCATCCCCGCCGGAGGCACGCATCCTGCCCGATAAATCAAAATTTGAAAATATTACGCCGATTTTTATGTCAAGGGGGCATTATATGAAAATTATGCTACTTTTTCCGAAATTTGTTATTGACACATTATGCAATAAATATTATAATATAAGGTAGAAGCTTTGTGGATTTGTACAAATAAATCCGCTTTTATCCACAAGAAGAAAGGAAACGCTTATGAAAAACAGAATCATTTACGTTATCTCCCTGTTACTTGTGATCGTAATGATGACAGGACTTTTCGCTTCCTGCACAGGCGGTCCCGACCAGCAGACCACGTCCGCGCCTTCGAAGGAAACTACCGAAGGTGAGACTTCAAAATCCACCGAGGTCATTGACACGTTCAATACGTCTGAAGGAAAGACCTCACAAGAGACCGAATCAGACGTTGATACCGACGCTACTACCAACACCGCGGTCGAATCAAACGATGCTATTGAAAGCTCCGAAGAAATTACTTCCGATAAAGTAACTTCCGATGAAACTACCTCTGACGTGACCGCTTCCGAAGAAACCGCTTCTGAAGAAATAACTACCGAAGAGATCATTTCTACAGAAGAGATCATTTCTACAGAAGCCGCTACCGAAGAAACGACCCTCGTTGAGACAACAGTCGGCGAAACGATCGATGAAACTACTGTCGAAGCAACCGAGCAGTACGTTGAGACCATTGATCAGTTCATAACCGAAAAGGAATCCCAGAGTATTCTTGAAGGTGAGTACGCAGGACTTATTGAGAATGCCGACTATCTCAAGAACGGTGTTACCTCCTATTTCGTTGACGGCAACAGAAACTATTACAAGGTCGAGAACAATAATATGAATCTCGACTACGTTCTGACAGGCAAGAAGTCTCAGCTTGTTTCTATCAGCAACAAGAAGGGTAATGCATACGTTAAGGACACCATGGACGTCTTTATCAAGACCACCGAGGGCAATACCTACTATGCGTCCGGCTCTCAGAGAGACGCGGTAGCCAATCTTTATCGCTACGGATACTACTATTATGACGTTCATTTCTATGATCAGGATTTCACCAACAAGTCCGAGATCACCGCTGAAAAGGCGATCGATTTCAAGTATTTCGACAGCGTTACCGATATGAGCGATATAGTGGTTGAGGACGGTGTGCTTAAAGCAACCATCACCTCCCCCTACGACCCTCAGATCAGAGCGTCTAAGGTCAAGGCAAAGGTTGCCGCTGAAAAGTACAATGCTCTTCGCATCACTATGAAGACCGATTCCACCTCTACTGTAAACCTTTTCGTCATCGCAGGTGAGCAGGAAAGCTTCAGCGAGAAGCAGAGAGTTGACTTTACAACCAAGCCCGACGGACAGTATCATACATATATTATAATGCTTAACGACGGCGTTATTGCCGATTACACCGGTTATCTTTCCGGTCTCCGCCTTGACTTCAACGGAAGCGCAGGCGAGAGCATCGAGATATCCGAGATCACCGCGGTCAACGTTGACAACTTCGGCGCTCCCAATATCCGTATGGACAGAAACTTCCATACCTATACCGACAAGATGACTCAGGTCATCCGTCTCTTCGCTCTTTCCGACGTTACCAATATCGACGAGATCGGTATGACCACAAAGATCGCCGCTGACACCGTGGATAAGCTTATCGTCAAGGACGCAAACGGCACTCACGACACCATCGACGGTGTGGATTGGGCAACCGCGCGTTATATCGGCTTTGACGTCAAGGACGCGGGTGTATTCGGTTACATTATGCCCGATCACGCTCCCAGCGGCAAGATGACCGTCACTCTTGAGGACGGCTACTACGTGATCACCCAGACCACCGTCCCCGAAAATAACACCTTGCTTGCTCCCATTCCCGCATCCTCCAATCAGGATAAGGTCGTCACCCAATTCGTGGGTAACAGTATGGATCCCTACCACTCGGTCAACGAGTTTGACTTCGGTCAGAGAATATACACCGACGATACTCACGATTTCGCTAAGTTTATTTACGAGGCAGAGTGCGAGATCAACCCCATTCCTGCCGAAAACATCGTTATCAACGAGGAAAGATCCCCCGGATCAACCTACGACGGCTACGATCCTCTCAGAGGCATCTACTGCTTTACCGTCACGGAAAATATCGGATTCCGTGATGGATATTACTATCAGCAGAACAAGCACTGCCCCGTTTCCTTCAAGATCACGGGCGACGATAAGAACAGAAACATCTACGTTCTTGCCTACACCTTCGCTACCAGCATCGAGTGCGCTGCGGTTCTCGACAAGAACGATATGATGCTTCCTATCCCGCTTGAGGTATCCAAGAACTTCTCCAACGAATTTGAGGAGCCTATCTACGCTTGGGGCGACATCCGCTACAGCGAGGTAAGATTCCCCATGGTAGTAAACGCTGGCGAGAGCCAGGAGCTTACAGTTCTGCATCTCTATCAGAACTGGGGTCAGTTCCCTCTCAAGCAGCTCTCCTCCATTCAGTTCTTTGCTCCCTATTACCACCTCTCCACCGGCTGCTCCGAGTCTAACTGTATTGCTTCTTATTACGTACACAACAAGGATCTTCAGACCCTTCCCGACCACAGAGCTATGTCCGCTCCCATTTGGGACAGCGACCCTCAGCACACCCAGGGTGGTTTCCATTACTGGCTCCAGTATACCGATATCAGCGGTAACCACTATGCAACCGAGGACAAGGTGAACATTATCAACTCCGCAGGTCCCACCTACGCTGACATCGATCTTACCTATCTTTCCGACGACGGCAAGATCAAGGTCACCTACAACCACACGGAAATGCCTCAGACCGACGAGAACAGAACCTACTACCAGATGAACTACGAGGTTCTCGGTGACATCAGCTTCAACGATTTCAGCCGTGACTTCTCCTTCTATTCGGTTCACGGTCTTGGCGGCAACTACGACCATATCGGTTATCTTGACGAGAACAACGACACCAAGGTAGTTGACACCGGAAAGAACGGTCAGGAGACCATGTATAAGCTTGGTGACGAGCTTCCTTATTTCGATATGTTCGAAATTTCCGTGGGAGCGGGTAAGGACGACTACGTAAACGTTTCCTTTATGATCTACAACTCCAAGTTCATAATCGGCGGCGAAGAGATCAATCCCGGTTTCGTTATTATCGATCAAAACTACACGGTTCGTCTTTCTCTTGACCTTAAGGAAGTAACCCTTAAAAAGGGAGACAAGTTCACCATCAACGCGATCGTTATGCCTTGGGGCTCTCAGGAAACCAACTACAATCTCCGCAATCCCGACAAGAACGTTCTCGAAGTTCGTAAATATAACCTCCGCGATCCTCTCAAAGTCACTCCCGTAAAGGATGCCGAGGCAATCGACAGCGTATTCTTCCCCATGGTTAAGACTACCAACGGAAAGAGCCTTGAATTCACTCTTTCGGGCGGCGAAGGAAACACCACCTTCCGCGCTTACGGCTTTGAAAAGCTTACTGCTCCCAAGCTCTACGAAAAGGTTACCAGAGAAGAGCTTGATGAGTTCGGCAACGTGATCAACACCTACGACGAATGGGTGCTTGTAGACGTTTCCTCGGCTTACTCTCCCGACTCCTACGGTAACGCTCACGCTTACGACGGCTACGCGGTGCACTACGACGGCGACGGAACCTACTCTTACTCCTTCGTAGTTGAGATGAAGGGCAGAGACGAACGGACCTTCAGAGTCGACGCTTCCGAGGACTTTACCGCTTGGCCTGAGGTCGATCCCTTCATTCCCTCCTCTGATATATACTACGACGGCAAGGCCTTGGTTGAATCGGTAAACACCCAAACCGGTCAGGTTATCACCGAGGACGGCAAGAAGTTTGCTCGTATCTACGGTAACGGCAAGGCCGCTGAGGCTTGCATCACTCTTCCCGTTACCGCTCCCACCACCGGTGATCTTATGGTGATCAAGTACAGGATCCCCACTACCAACAAGGTAAGCCACGGACTCTTCCAGGTATACACCAGCACTACCTCAAACGAGCCTTCCGATCCTAACTACGCTCTTATTTACACCGCAAAGCAGGACAATGACTGGCACATTATGGTCGTCGATCTCTCCGCATTCAATATTCCTCAATTCATTGCCAACGAGGACGGAACTTACAGCACAAAGCATTTGAGATTCGATGTATTCAACTGCGGCAGCGATAGCATTATGGGTCCTGAAGACTACGTTGACATTCAGTACGTCGCGGTCTGCAAGACCTTGGAAGAGGTTGCCGAAATGTGCGAGGATGCCGAATATATCGATCTCGTTGAGGGCGCGATGATGAGCAACAGCATCCCTGTTGCCGGTCTTGGCGGTGTTAACGAATCCGACTACTTCAACCTTTTCTTCTCCGCAGACACTCTCTTCACCGCTCCTCACAAGTCCGGCTTCGGCAACGTTGAGATAGCAAACGATAAGTCTTACGTTCGCTTCTTTGGAAACGGAAGTGCGGCAGAGGGCTGCATAAACGAGCTCTATACAGGCGGCAGCAAGGTTACGGGCAAGTATTTCGTGCTTAAATACCGTCTGCCCACCTCCAACGTCGAGAATCCCGCTTTGAACTTCATTGAGGTCTTTACTGCAACAAGCGGAGAGGGAGTCACAGGCGACGGTGACTTTGCCAACACCCTGGGTGACAGCGACAATGCTCTTATCCAGGACGGAGAATGGCACGTTCTGGTGCTTGACGTAACAAGCAAGAGCACTATGAAGAACTTTACCGCAAACGACCAAGGTGAGTATATCGCGAAATACATCAGACTCGACCTGTTCAACGGTCAGGTAATGTCTGCTGATTCCTATATGGACGTTGCGTTCTTTGCGGTTTGCGAGGATCCCTCCGAATATCTCGCTACTCTTGAAGGCGGAAACGAAGGCGGCGAAACAGAGACCGAGCATCCCGACGCTAAATACTTTGATCTCTTCTTCTCTGCAAGCGAGCTCAGCCAAAAGGCTGTTGTCGGTGCCTTCGGTAACATCAAGCTTGCCGACGACGAGTCCTACGTCAGCCTTTACGGTGACGGAAAAAGCGGTGAGAGCTACTTTATGGCTTATCAGAACGGAAAAAAGGTGACCGGACAGTATTTCGTAGTCAAATACCGTATTCCTACCACCAACCCCGAGAATCCCGACGACGGATACTTTGAGTTCTACACCAGCACAATTAACGATTCACCCATAGGCCCCGGTGACCAATCCGACTTTGCCGCTACACTTGGCGAGAATCTTCTCATCAAGGACGGTGAGTGGCACGTATTCATCCTTGACGTTACCAGCAAGACCGAAACCTGCAAGACCTATGTTACAAATGCCGACGGAGAATACGTTGCAAAATTCATTCGCTTCGACGTATTCAACCAGGTAATGTCCACCGACTCCTATATCGATATCGCGTTCCTTGCGGTCTGCGAGGATCCCTCGGAGTATCTTGCAAGCCTTGAAGCAAGCGCAGAATAAATTTAACAAAATCGGGAAGAGACCTCGGTCTCTTCCCTTTTTATTGCTTTTCAAATTTTGATTTATGGGGGACTCCACGGCGATGTCTGATGGAAGTTTTGCCCGAGCTTTTCCAAAAGCTCGTCGGAGCCGCCGCGACCGGCGGTCGCCCTCCGCAGAGGGCGAAATACCCCTATCCTTCCAAAGCGCCACGAAGGGGTGAATGTCAAGCCGAAGGCTTGGCAGAGGGGGAACACACAAGTGGGGGTTCCCCCTTATCTCATAAAGCTTTTTCAAATCGTTTGCCCGCTTTTTCTTTTGGCAGAAGAAGCGCAAAAGAAAAAGCTTAGCAAAAAGAAAAGCGCGTGTAAGAGATTTCGCCTCTGCGGAGGCGAGCAACGCTCCGCGCGTTGGGTCAGCGGGCGGGTTTTGGGAAAAAGGACGCAAAAACTTTCAAAAGGCTTCGCCAACACTCGCAGATAAATTGCAATTTATCATTAGATCTCTGCCGCGCTCTCACCTGCGACGACGGCGGTTGAAAAGGCTATTTGAAGATTGAAGCCGCCGGTATATGCGTCGAGATCGAGGACCTCGCCGGCAAAATAGAGTCCCGCGACGAGCTTTGACTCCATAGTTTTGGGATTTATTTCGCTGACGGCAACACCACCCTTGGTAATGATCGCCTCATCGATAGGACGGAAGCGAAGGAGCGGTATTTTCATATATTTTATGGCTTCAAGCAGTCTTCTTCTCTCTTCTTTCGTGATCGAATTGACCTTTTTTCTCGGATCGATACCGCAAACGTCAATTATCGGCTCTATAGCCTTCAAGGGGAGCAGATCGCCGAGAGAATTGACAAAATCCTTGTTATTATATTTGGCGAAATCGGCTCTTATTCTTGCGTCGAGCTCCTGCTCGTCAAGTGCCGGCTTCAGATCGATCATCGCCACGTATTTTCCTTTTTCAACATCCGGAATATGCGCAGAGGCAGAGAGGATCATTGGTCCTGTCATACCGAAATGTGTGAACATCATTTCACCGAAATCCTCGTACACGCACTTTCCGTTATCTGTTCTGACTATCTTCAATGCGACGTTTTTCAGTGAAAGCCCTTGCATTCTCTGGCAAAGATTTCCGTCCGAGACGATAGGAACGAGAGACGGTCTCAATTCAGTAACGGTATGACCCGCTTGCTTTGCGAATCGGTATCCGTCGCCGTCGGAGCCTGTTCCGGGGTAAGATTTGCCTCCTGTGCAGACTATAACGCTGTCGCAGGGATATCTTGTATCCCCTGCAAAAACGGCAGTAACACGACCGTCGGATATTTCAAGAGACGTTATTTTGTCGTGAACCGTCCGAACACCAACGTCGCGGCATCTGTCGGAGAGTGCCTTGACTATATCAGCTGCCTTATCGGAAATCGGGAAAACTCGCTTTCCTCGCTCGACCTTGAGAGGCACTCCGCAGCCCTCGAAAAAGTCCATGGTGTCAGAGGTCGAAAAACGGTTCAGCGCGGCATAAAGAAACCTTGGATTGGTGGGTACGTTATTCAAAAATTCATTTGTGGGGCAATCGTTTGTTACGTTACATCTTCCCTTGCCCGTAATTCGGAGCTTTTTTCCCAGACGGTCGTTTTTTTCAAACATCAAAACCTCGGCACCCATATATGCCGCGTGTATCGCCGCCATCATTCCCGCCGCTCCGCCGCCAACAACGGCAACGTTTTTTTTATTTAAATTATCTGTCATATCAATCATTATTTTTGTTATAAACGTGGTACTCGTCCCAAGCCTCCTCAAGACGGCAAAGTCTTGCGGAAAACTCCTCGCTTCTTTCTCTCGTGACGGCGACTATAAGCGCGTTTATCACCGACATCGGTGCTACGAGAGAATCGGCAAAGGATGCCATATCGCTTTGCGCGACCAGAAGCTGATCGGCATGCTCGGCAATAGGTGAGCTTTCGCTATCGGTAAGGGCGATAACGTCGGCACCCGCGTGTTTAGCAAATTCAACACCCTTAATTATACTCTGCGAATAACGGGGGAAGCTGATTGCGAAAAGCACGTCACCTTTTCCGATATTCATCATCTGCTCAAAGGTCTCGCTACCCGAAGTGGTCTGAATAAAGCGGACATTGTCGGAGAGCATACGTAGGCTGTAATTAAAAAATCCTGCAAGATAGGAAGACGCTCTCATACCAAGGATATAGAACGTCTTTGCATCGATTATGTTCTTAACGGCATCGTCGAAGCTTTTTTTATCAATTCCATCAAGCGTTCTTTTTATTTTATCAATGTCGGAGAGAAGAACCTTTTCAAGCACGTTACCCTCTCCGATAAGGTTATTTGTAACCTCAATACGCTGCACAGCGGTCAGCTTGGCGCGGATAAGCTCACGGAGAGATTTCTGAAACGTGGGATATCCCTCAAAGCCAAGCTCCATAACGAAACGGACAACGGTAGATTCCGACACTCCGACCTCGTGACCCAGCTTCGCGGCGGTCATATAAGCTGCCTTGTCGTAGTGCTCCTTGAGATATGTGGCTATCTGCTTTTGTCCCTTGGAAAACTTTGTGTAATTCTCTTCTATGTACTTTAAAATATCGGTTTTCAAATCAAAATCCTTGCCTTTCGGTCAATACTTTTGCGCAAAATGATACATCTTATATTATAAACCTTTTTCTATAAAAAGTCAATCGAAATATTTATCTTTTGCGCTACTTTTTGCTTTTTGTGTATTCTGCACAGAAAAAAGATGCAATTTTCTACCATAAAAACATCAAAAAACTATTTACATTTTTTTAATAATATGTTAGAATGTTTTTGTATGAGTTAGTCGAATTTTGTCAAACGGCAGCTCAACAAAAAAATAATTTCATAATTGGAGGATTTCTTTATGAAACTCGTCTTCGGTGTAAAGGATAAGCCAAAATTCGGTCAGATGATCGTTTTCGCTATCCAGCAGCTCCTCGCTATTATGGCTGCTACCATCGCGGTACCCGCTATCGTTGGTAACGGAATGACCGCATCCGCGGCTCTCTTCGGTGCAGGCGCAGGTACCATCATCTACCAGCTCTTCACCAAATTCCGCAGCCCCGTATTCCTTGGCTCGTCTTTCGCGTTTATCGGCTCTATGAGTGCGGCATTCGCAGGCGCGATCTCAATGCAGGTCGGGTACCTCGGACTTCTTATCGGTGCTCTCTGCGCTGCTCTCGTTTACGTGATCATCGCTCTCGTCGTTAAGTTCGCAGGCGTTAAGTGGATCAGCATTCTTATGCCTCCCGTAGTTATCGGTCCTACAGTTGCACTCATCGGTCTTTCCCTTGCAGGCGCGGCTGTAAACGACGTATTCTCCTACGGTCCCAATAACGGAAACGGCTTCGTTATGAGCACCTCCGCTTGGGTTTCCTTCATCTGCGCGATCGTAACTCTTGCAGTTGTTATTCTCTGCTCTGTTTACGGCAAGAAGATGGCTAAGCTTATTCCCTTCATCATTGGTATCCTTGCAGGATATGCAGTTGGTCTCGTATTTACAATTATCGGTATCGCTACCGAAAACCCCGCGCTTCAGGTTATCGATTTCGCTCCCTTCAAGGCACTTGTTGCTGACGGTGTAAATCTCAGCACGTTCGTTGCTCTTCCCGACTTCACCTTCCTTACCGCTATCGAGGGTATCAAGGACTTTGACGGTGCTTACCTCGCAACCGTTGCAGTCGCATACATTCCTGTTGCGTTCGTTGTATTCGCAGAGCACATCGCAGACCACAAGAACCTCTCCTCTATCATAGAGCACGACCTTCTTGAGGATCCCGGTCTTCACAACACCCTTCTCGGTGACGGTGTAGGCTCCTTCGTCGGCGCATTCTTCGGCGGATGCCCCAACACTACCTACGGTGAGAGTGTAGGCTGCGTAGCTATTACCAGAAACGCATCCGTTGTAACCATCACCACCACCGCTATCATGTCTATGGCAGTTGCATTTATCTCTCCCTTCGTTGCATTCCTTGATTCCATTCCCGGTTGCGTAATGGGTGGTGTTTGCATTACCCTTTACGGCTTCATCGCGGTTTCGGGTCTTAAGATGATCCAGAAGGTTGACCTTGAGCAGAACGCTAACCTCTTCACCGCATCGGTAATTCTTATTTCCGGTATCGGCGGTATGGCTTTCGTTATCGGCAAGGTAACTATCACTGCTATCGCAGGTGCTCTTATTCTCGGTATCCTTACTAACATTATGGTAAACAAGGCAAGAAAGAATAAGGACGAGGAATAATTCGTTTTTGAAATATTACATAGGCAGTCGCTACGGCGACTGCCTTGTTTTATCATTAAGCTGAAAAATTGCAATTTATAGAACAGCCTTCTCCAGCGAGAAGGCGATTCGCAAAGTGTATCTCGCCGTTAAATCAAAATTTGAAATCAATTTATTGCCGGATATTGTTGAATAAATATGCCACTGTCAGACAATCTTACGGTATGGGTTGATATTGAGCTTTAAAAACATAAAAAGAGCGTCAACATTCATCGTTAACGCTCTTTTTCAGTTTATTTTATGTGCTTATTTAAATTCAGATCTTTCATAAGCGCGCCTATCTCATCTATCTTTTCGTGCTTTAACTTTGTAGTGGTATTAAGCTCCCGAGCATAAACCGATGCCTTTTTTTCTTTGAAAACATCAAACCATCTGCGCACCTGATATATGGGCGACAGTGCTTTACACTTCAAGGAAGGATACTTAAATTTTAAATGCTCGTAGGATACGAACACTCTCGAAAAAACGTAACCTGTTTTGCCGCCCCTTGCCTCTTGCACCGCGGCAATTTTCGCCTCCTGAGTACCGTAAGTGCCGCCTGAAAGGATATACTTTTCGGTTTTACTTGTCATTTCATTATGCTCACGATCTCCAAACCAAACCGCAGATAGTTCTTTCATAACCGAATAAAAACGATCCAGGTTTCCTTCGCGGCAGAGCTCTTTGACCTTATTCTCGTCATATTCCCATTCATTCGTTATAAGCCAAAGATCGAAAATCGGACGTATGCCGCATCCACCGTTCACGAAATGGTAAGATGCGTGTGCGATAAAGTGATAAATAAAGAATTCATTTGTGAGCTTATATTCACTTGTATTTTGGGATACGGGATAGGCATAATCCCAAACCCGCTTAAGCACACGGTCTATTTCCTCAATAGTTTCGTTTATATTGAAGTGAAGTTCAATATGCACACCGCTCGCCGAAAAAAGTGGGATGTCATGAAAGCTTCGTTTTTCTCCTTGCTCATAACCAAGGGTCTTTACAAGGATATCAGCAGCTTTATCAACATCTGTTTCTCTTACTAAAATATCAATATCACAGCTCGTCCTCATCCAAGGCTCGGGATAAAGCTCGCGAATAACCGCTCCCTTCAGAGGTACATAGGGTATTCCTGCTTCGTCCAACGTCTTGCTTACTTGATCCTGCTCAAATTTGATATTTTCATATCTGTATACTGCCAAAAACTGTTGTTTTGCAAACAGTTCGGATATTTCAGCATTTAGCAGCAGACCTGCATTATCAATCGCAGCACCGACAAGATGCGCAAGATCATGCTTTTTGGATAGCACGTACAGCTTTTTGAAAGTGCCTTCATCAACGTTAGCAAATCTGCTTTTGTCAAGCTCTTCACCACATAAAACCGAGCGCAAAAGCGCGAAAAGCTGACTGTTTAGTTCGTTCATTTACGCTCTCCTTTCTGTAGATCAGAATTTTCTCCACACCATTTTATTTACCACACCGGTATAGGACTGGATGATTTTAATAACCTTTGTGGAAACAATTTCGTCGGTATAAGTAGGCACGGGAATACCGTCATCGCCTTCAAGGGTCATTGACACTGCTGTATCTACCGCTTGCAGAAGCGAGTTTTCGTCGATTCCCGCAAGGATAAAGCATGCCTTATCAAGAGCCTCGGGACGCTCGGTAGAAGTTCTTATGCAGACCGCCGGGAAAGGATTGCCTACGCTTGTAAAGAAAGAGCTTTCCTCGGGAAGAGTGCCGCTGTCGGACACTACCGCAAAAGCATTCATCTGCAGACAGTTATAATCGTGGAATCCAAGGGGCTCGTGACAGATCACGCACTCGTCAAGCTTAAAGCCGCTTGCTTCAAGTCTCTTTTTGCTTCTGGGATGACAGGAATAGAGCACGGGCATATCGTACTTCTCCGCCATCTTATTTATCGCCGTAAAGAGCGACAAAAAGTTCTTTTCGGTGTCGATATTCTCTTCTTTGTGTGCCGAGAGAAGAATATATTTTTTCTTTTCGAGTCCGAGACGAGTGTGAATATTGCTTGCCTTGATCTCATCAAGGTTTGCATGGAGCACCTCTGCCATAGGAGAGCCTGTAACGTAGGTCCTCTCCTTGGGAAGACCGCAATCGTGCAGGTAGGTTCTCGCCTGCTCGGAGTAGGCAAGATTAACGTCGGAAATGATGTCGACTATACGGCGGTTGGTCTCCTCGGGAAGGCATTCGTCCTTACAACGGTTGCCCGCTTCCATATGGAAGATCGGGATGTGAAGTCTCTTAGCAGCAATTGCCGAAAGACAGGAGTTGGTGTCACCGAGAATAAGCAGAGCGTCGGGCTTGATAGTATTCATCAGCTTGTAGGAGCAATTGATGATATTACCTACCGTAGCACCGAGATCATCGCCAACGGCATCCATATATACCTCAGGGGCTTCAAGCTTCAGATCCTTGAAGAACACACCGTTGAGATTATAGTCATAGTTCTGTCCGGTATGCGCTAAAACACAGTCAAAATACTTGCGGCACTTATTAATTACCGCCGCAAGACGGATTATTTCGGGGCGGGTGCCCACGATTATAAGCAGCTTGAGTCTGCCGTCGTTTTTGAAGGAAACGTCGGTGTAATCGAGTTTTATGTTCATATCTTCAAGTCCTTTATATATATTTGAGTATTTTGCTTTACGAAATCAGACTATCTCAAAAAACGTATCGGGTCTGCTCTGATCGAACTGCTCGTTTGCCCACATAACGGTAACAAGATCGTCGGTATCAGAAAGATTGATAATATTGTGAGTATATCCGGGGAGCATATGTATCGCCTCGATCTTCTCGCCCGAGACCTCAAAATTTAAGACCTCGTCAGAGCCGATCTTACGCATCTGTATAAGTCCCTTTCCGCTTACCACAATGAAAAACTCCCACTTGGTATTATGCCAATGCTGACCCTTTGTAATTCCCGGCTTTGAGATATTTACCGAAAACTGACCGCATTTATCTGTCTTCAGAAGCTCGGTGAAGCTACCTCTCGCGTCAACGTTCATTTTCAGAGGGAAGCTGACCTTTTCCTTTGGCAAATAAGACAAATAGGTAGAATAAAGCTTCTTGGCAAAGCTGTTTTCGGGAATTTCGGGCATAACGAGAGTCGCAGGCTGATCGCGGAAAGCTTCAAGCCACGAAACGATCTCACCGAGTGTAACCTTGTGGGTCACGGGCGCGGCGCAATATCTTCCGCCGTCGCAGAGCACGGTGTTGATACCGTCAAACTCACAACGATGCTCCTTTCCTTGAAGTGCGGCGATCATTTCATCAACCAGATCGTCAATATAGAGCAACTCAAGCTGAACCGACGGATCGTTTACGGTTATCGGCAGATCGTTTGCAATATTGTTGCAGAAGGTCGCGACGGCACTGTTGTAATTGGGTCTGCACCATTTACCGAAAAGGTTCGGGAAACGGTAAACAAGTACCTTTGCCCCCGTCTCTTCCCCATATGCAAATAGAAGCTCCTCGCCCGCCTTTTTGCTTCTGCCGTAATCGCTGTCATAACGACCGATACAGGTTGCCTGAATCGAGGACGATATCATCACGGGGCATTTATTATTGTACTTTTTGAGAGTATCCAACAGTTTTGAAGCAAAGCCGAAGTTGCCCTGCATAAACTCCTCGGGATTCTGAGGGCGGTTGACGCCTGCAAGGTTGAATACGAAATCTACTTCCTTGCAAGCCTCGTCAAGGACGCTATCATCGGTATCTATATCGTACAGATAGATTTCTTCAATGGCAAGATCGGGAAATCTTCTATCCTTGCCGTCTCTTATGTTCTTCAATGCCTCGGTAAGATTTTTACCTACAAATCCCGCGGCACCTGTTATAAGTATTTTCATAATTATTTACCCGACTTTGCAAGCTCTTCCTGAATATAGGCAAGAGACGCAATCTTCGCCTTGGTCTCTTCAACGTTAAGGAGCTGGGTATTGTGAGAATTGAACTCATAAAGAGTATTTCTTTCGGTGTCACCCTTACTGAAATACTTATCATAATTAAGGTCGCGCTTATCGGAGGGCACACGGTAGAAGTTGCCGAGGTCGATAGCGTTAGCGCACTCCTCGTTTGTGAGAAGAGTCTCGTACATTTTTTCACCGTGTCTGATACCGATAACCTTGATATTGTTCTTATCGCCACCAAAGAGCTCGCAAACAGCCTCTGCCTGAGTCTGAATTGTACAAGCGGGCGCCTTCTGAACGAGAATATCTCCGCTTTCGCCATGCTCAAACGCAAAGAGCACCAGGTCTACCGCCTCGTCAAGCGACATAATGAATCTTGTCATTGTGGGGTCGGTAACGGTTATGGGATTACCTGCTCTGATCTGGTCGATCCAAAGCGGGATGACAGATCCGCGGCTACACATTACGTTGCCGTATCTTGTGCAACAGATTTTTGTCTTCTCGGGACTGACCGTTCTGGACTTTGCCACGATGACCTTCTCCATCATAGCCTTACTTGTTCCCATAGCGTTTACGGGATAAGCCGCCTTGTCGGTAGAAAGACATACGATATTCTTAACTCCCGCATCGATTGCCGCGGTCAGTACGTTTTCGGTACCAAGAACGTTGGTCTTTACCGCCTCGATGGGGAAAAATTCACAAGAAGGCACCTGCTTGAGCGCCGCCGCGTGGAATATGTAGTCAACTCCGTGCATAGCGTTGCGAACGCTGGCAATATCGCGGACGTCACCTATATAAAATTTGATCTTTTCGGCTGCTGCGGGCTTGGTCACCTGAAAATAGTGACGCATATCGTCCTGCTTCTTTTCGTCTCGGGAGAATATTCTGATCTCGCCGATGTCGGTCTCAAGAAATCGGTTAAGCACAGCATTTCCAAAAGAACCCGTTCCTCCGGTTATGAGCAACGTTTTTCCTGTAAAGAGTCCCATTTTACTTGTCCTCCAGATATTTCATGAAATTTTCTTTGTTCTCTTTTGCGGTTGTTGTAGGTCTTCCGAGATCATCACGGGCACCGATCGAGCACTTGACCTCAATAAATGAAAGGTGATCGGCTTTCTTTGCTACTTGAAGCACCTCGTCGAGAGCTTCAAAGCTATTGACGGAAGCAGTCGAAGGATATCCGCAGCCATCTGCTATCTTGCAAAGATCAATCTTCTCCGCAACGGTAGGCATACCGCCCACGGTCTCGTGCGCGCCGTTATTTATTACGACATGGACAACATTTTTAGGTGCGTTTGCGCCGAGAAGCGCCATAGAACCCATATGCATAAGCACTGCGCCGTCACCGTCGATTATCCAGATCTTGCGGTTTGGCTTTTCCTTTGCGATCGCGAGGGCTATTGATGAAGAATGACCCATTGAACCGACGGTCAGGAAATCCGAACCGTGGGTCTGACCTCTTCTCTCTCTGATCTCAAAGAGCTCTCTTGACGCTTTACCTGTAGTGGATACTACTACGTCCTCTCCGCTGACTGTGGCAATATGCTCGATTATCTCCTCACGGATCATCTTATTATCGTTTGTATATTTGACCTTTCCGTCAAATTCAAGCGCGCCCTTGCGAACCACGAACGCAACCTGCTTACCGATAGACAGCAGCTCTTTGAACTCTGCCATTTTCGCGTTAAGCTCGTCCTCGGTAGTATCCTTGCCGATAATAAAAGTGGCTATATCCATATCTTCAAGAAGCTTGACGGTGACCTCGCCCTGATATATATGCTGGGGCTCGTCCTTCACTCCGGGCTCACCTCTCCAGCCTACGATGAACACGCAGGGGATACCGTAGACCTTATCGTTCATAAGAGAAGCCACGGGATTGATAATATTTCCAAGACCGCTGTTCTGCATATAAACTACCGGAACTTTTCCTGTTGCAAGATGATAGCCTGCCGCAAGACCTACCGCATTTCCCTCGTTAGCCGCGATCACGTGCTTGTCGGAAATTCCGTAAGTCGCCATAAGGTAATTGCAAAGGGGCTTGAGCTGTGAATCGGGCACTCCCGTGAAAAATTCAAATTCCTTCAAAAAATCAAGCTTCATTTTCTAACATCTCCATATAAATATTGTAAAGTGCTTCGTTGTCAAGTGAGACAGGATTATTACCAAGTCTCTGAGTATTTACCGCGTCGGCAAGAACGTGAGCGGCTTTTTCTTTGTCGCTCTCATTCGGATCACAAATTTCAAGACGGTCAAGCATCGCTTTAAAGCCTGCGACTGCTTTCTCGGGATTTGTATAACCCAATGCCGATGCAATATCGCAAAAAGTGGCATAAAGGTAGTCCCATCCGCGTAAATCTACACACTTATCGCGGTTTTCAAGCATATATTTCCATACTCTGTGGAGGCAGATCGCCACCGCGTGACCGTGGGGAAAACCGTAATTTGAGGTGATCTTATAGCTCATAGCGTGGGGAGCGGTGGTTGCGGTGATACAGATCGCTCTACCTGCGAAATTTGCCGCGGACATAATTTCCGCTCTTGCCGCATCGGTATTCTGCTCCACGTACTCGTAAATATTTTTTACTATCTTATCAATAGCTATCTTGGCATATTCCTTGCTCTCGTCGGTGGAATGAACGCTCCACCAGGACTCAATAGCCTGACAAAGTGCATCCAGAACGGTGCATTTTTTCTGATAGACCGGCAGACCTATCAGCACGTCGGGATCAAGCAGAGCCACGTTGGGTAAAATAGATGCGTGATGCACCGATTGCTTCACTCCGTCGTAGTATATGACCGCAAAGGGGGTGGATTCACTTCCCGTTCCCGCTGTGGTGGGCATTGCGAGGAGTGGAACGCAGGTATCGGCATATTCCTGCTTCAAATAAAGCTCACCTTTAGGCATTTTGCAATAAAGCTTGATGCACTTTGCCACGTCTATGGCACTGCCGCCGCCGATAGCCACGATCGCGTCACATTTTTCGGCATTGAAGAGGTCAACTCCCGCCACTACTTCCTCGTATTTAGGATTGGAGGTAAAATCGCAGAACTGCACCGCTTTTACGTCAAGATTATTGACATAATCCCACACGGGAAGGTATTTTACCGGTTCGGTGTAAACGAGGAGGAACTTTTTGGCTCCAAGCTCATTTAGCACCGCTCCGATATTTTCGTAAGAGGCTTTTCCCTCAATAATTCTCTGTTTTGTTGTAATTTTCATATTTTCCCTCGGAATTTACTCTTATTCCTCGGGAATGAGAGTGATGATCTCCTTGATCGACATACACATATCGTCGGCTTCCTTGGCTCTGTGATTCTGAAGGATCGTCTCTGCGGTCTTCTGCATTGCGGGGAATCCGCTTCTGGTCAGCTGGTTTGCGTAGATGACCACGTTAACGCCTCTGTCCTTGAACTCCTGCTCGGTTACGGCATTGAAGGAGGTAGGAACAACGACGATGGGAGTTGCCTTGTTCTTCTCGCGGAACTTTTCGACGAACTCAAATATCTCCGCAGGATCCTTCTTGCGGCTGTGAATCATAATAGCATCGGCACCCGCCTCGGAGAACGCAAATGCTCTCTCAAGAGCATCTTCCATTCCACGCTCAAGAATAAGCGACTCGATTCTCGCGCAGATCATAAATTCCTTTGTCTTCTGCGCCTTCTTACCTGCCTTGATCTTCTCACAGAAGTTCTCAATACTATCCTGAGTCTGCTCGACCTCGGTACCGAAGAGCGAATTCTTCTTAAGACCGGTCTTATCCTCGATAATTACCATGGAAACGCCCATTCTCTCAAGGCTCTTGACGGTATAAACAAAGTGCTCGGTAAGTCCGCCGGTGTCTCCGTCGAAGATGATAGGCTTGGTGGTTACTTCCATAATATCGTCGATCGTGCGGAAACGGGATGTCATATCAACAAGCTCGATATCGGGCTTACCCTTTGCGGTAGAGTCGCAAAGCGAGGAAACCCACATAGCGTCGAACTGATAGGTCTTGCCGTCCTGAAGAACCTTTGTCTGCTCAACGATAAGACCGGTAATACCGCTATGAGCCTCCATTGCGGTGACCAGACCCTTCATAGCGATCAGCTTCTTAAGTCTGCCGCGGCGAACGTCGGGCATAGAAAGCTGTGCGCGAGAAAGCTTTTCCATTTCAAGATAAGTGTCGGTCTTGGAATAGGGATACTCCACAAGTTTGCCGCCGTACTCTGCCAAAAGCTCAACGACCTCGTCGCGGATGGGTCTCTGGAATCCCTCTCTCCAGTCGTCACCGTGAACCACGTAGGTCGGCTTCAGCGCACGGATGTTTTCGGCATAACTCAGTTCCTTCTGCTCGACCACTGCGTGAACACCGTTTATGTTTTCAACAAGGGATTTTCTTTCTGCATAAGGCATAAGGGGAAAACGCTTATATGAAGCTACAGCCTCGTCGGAGAGTACACCGATGATCAACTTACCCAGCTTCTGCGCCTTCTTAATGATAGCGATGTGACCACCGTGGATCATATCGGTGGAGAAGCACATATAAACTGTCCTTCTCTCAAGCTCGGCAATTCTTGATGCGACTACAGCAAGATCCTCGGGGGTATCGATCTCTCCGCAAAGAGCGTTCTCTACGTCGAGAGGATAGATGAGACACTTGTCTGAAACCTTATTGAAAGCATTCTCCGCGTAGCACTTTCTATTGTCGCTCTCGCAGAAAGCGATAATCTCGTCGAGCCAGACATTCCAATCGTTTTTGCAAAGCTTATAAAGGGGCTGAGCCGCCATCGCATCGGTAAAGAACTCAATGCCTACAGCCTTGACTCTTCCCTCTCCAATTACCGCCTTGAAATCCTTTTCGGGCAAAGGCAAAGTGGAGCTGACGGTCATACAGCTTTTTTCACTTGCAAGCACCTTATCAAAGACCTCGCCCTCGAAAACAAGGTCGCCGTGCATAAGTACAACGTCCTCGTCGCGGAGACAGTCCTTGGCGCAATAGATCGAATAAATGTAGTTTGTTGTATCGTAAACGGGGTTGTTTACGAAGGTATAGTGCAGGGGCAGATTCAACGAGTTACAATAATTTACAAGCACCTCGTCAAAATATCCCGTGGTCATTACTACCTCGGTGATTCCTGCATCCGCGATCAGCTTAAGCTGGCGGGAAAGAATGGTATCCTTGGCGGAGATCTCCGTCATACACTTGGGGTGCTCGCTTGTAAGCACACCCATACGGCGACCCAAGCCAGAGTTTAGAATTAATGCTTTCATAAGTTTTTTATTCCTTTTGTTTATATATATCTATCGATTGAACATTTGTTATTTATAATATGATGCTCATAACAACTTGAGAAAATCTAATCTAAGTGTTTTTTTACAAACTCAGTCAAAATAGTTGAACTGATTCCATCAGTATGTGGTAAATAAACAATCTCTACCCCCAATGAAAAAAATTGTTTTTCATATTGATTCCATTGAGGTGTGCCTTTCCAATCTGAACCAACAAACATTTTATCAAAATGGAGTTTTTCCCATGCTTCTAATTTATTCTTGTCACTCTGCACAACAACCATATCTACACAGCGCAATTCTTTAATTATTTCAACTCTTTCTTCAAAAGCAATAACAGGTCTCTTGTTTTTTTCTTTCTCTACCAATTCGTCGGTACTTACACCTACGATCAAAAAATCACATTGTTCTTTAGCACGCTTAAGTATATTTAGATGTCCAATATGAAACATATCATATACTCCGGTCGTATATCCGATTATCTTTTTCTCCACTATTCTATCTCTCTTTCCTTTTTATTACACCTATCAACAAATCTCTAAAATCTCTTCGGTATGGATAAATAAAAAACATAAAACCAACACACAGTATAAAAAATTTAACCGTCAAGCCCAAAATATTTATATTTGCACTGCAACTATAATCAATAAGCATACCCACACCCATAAGTATCAACGATTCAAAAATAAAAAGTATCATTTTAGAAAGGCCAAAATCAACTTTTTCGGCATGCGCTCCCATAATCACCGCTAATACAGCCATTACAGTTTGCGAAACAAAATTAGCAATTAAAATTGCATAAACACCTAAATACTTGACCAAGCATATCGACACTAAAACATTAACAATCACACTGCTTAAAGAACAAATAAATGTATATTTACTTTTTTGCAAATTATACATCAATGTTTGAACATGGCTGTAATAAATAAATGCTATCAATTGAGTCAAGATAAAGAAGGGAATCATTTTCCACGCATCCAAATAAGAACGTTCAGCCAAGATAAAAACAAGTTCTTTAGAAAACAACGAAATACCAACAGCACAAAAAGAATACAAAGACATAATCATACATGACATATATTTGATCTGCTTTCTACCCTCATCTCCACTTTGCATTTGCTCAATGAACCAAGGCCTAAAAGCAAGATTCACCGATGATTGAACCAAAGCAAAAATAGTTGAAAATTGGGATGCTAATGTATATAAACCGGAAATTGTGTAATTAAGAAATTGGTTTATAATAGTCTTCGTTGCATATGTATTCAAATTTGTTGATAAATTATGCGGCAAAATTGGAATAGAGTATTTCAATGCTTTTTTCAGCATTTCTTTATCAAATTTGAATATCATATATCCTCGAATTCGCATACTAAAAATACCGTAAATCGAAAAACATAGATTAGTAACACAATTTGACAATATAACACCTAAACCGCCCATTCGAAGAATCCAAACAAACAGCACAACGGTTGCAGCATGAAAAATCAAATAAACAATACTGTTCAATGAGTAGTTTTTACCATCTTGCTTAGCTTGAAGCAAACTTTGGTATATTGTATATACACCATCAAACCCCAGAGAAAGAACCCCCAAAAATACAATGGGAAAGAAATCGACATCCTTGAAAAGCAATGATGTATATAGATTTCTAAAAATACAAAGCAGTATACAAATAATAGCTGCATTGATCGCAACAAAACTAACTATTGTCCCGACGAATACTTTCCTCTCTTTTTCGTCATACTGATTATAAAATCTTATCATTGCCGCCCTAAGTGAAAGCGTAACAACAACAGCAAATGTTGAAACAAATGCAGTAATCGTAGTAGCAATTCCGTAATCACCTGCTGAAACAAAATATGTATAAATTGGAACTAAAAAGAAACCAACAGCTTTTGAAAAAATTGTCCCAAGCGAATATAGTAAAGAATTATTAAATATTTTTTGAGAACTTTTGTTAATCATTTATTGATCCTCTTTAGTTAATACTATAGTCAACTCTTTCGATTTTATCAAGAATTGAGTATAAATTATCCTGCGAAGGTAATTCCATATAATCCTTATAGATGCGAGTCAAATACTCGTGAGTTTGAGCAGGTGCATTAAACAACTTGTTTTCAAAATTTATCGATGTGGGAACCCCATATATTTCACTAGGCATTAATTGCTTGACATATGAATAATGACTTGCCATGCTTACTAAATATTCACCATCTTTTATAGAATACTTCTTCATGCAATCATCTAATTTTCTATTCAAATAAGTAAAGGAAACCAGACTTAGCATCATCTGTAAAGCTCTTTTAGTTACTTTTTTATAAAACGTCGTGTTTATATAATTATATCCTGCCTTAATTTCAGTAATCCGTCTAATACGTTTTATTTTATTTGCCTGTTTTTTCTGCTGTTTCAAAGAATTTGGCGGATTATCCAAGGGGAAAACATCCATGTATATTCCTTCACATTTGGGATTATATCTACTTACCCTTTCATTCATTACCACTTTAGTGTTTTTTATTTTTAGTATTGCATGAGGCGACAAGTGGTTTTTTTCAGTTGTATAATGCTGATAGAAATACCTTTCATTAGGGTTTTCTTTCCAATATTGCAGAAAAATTTCATAATCGTAACGCGGCATTGCAATATCAATATCTGCATCCCACGGAATAAAACCTTTGTGTCTAACAGCTCCCAACAAAGTTCCTCCGATAATGTAATATCTAAGATTCAACCTCCTACAAATGTCATCAGTTATTTCAAGTAGATCAAGCTGTGCAATTTGAAAATTTCTTAGTTCTTCCCTATTCATTTCTTTCATCCATCACTTTCATTTAAAAATTGTTAGCATTTTATAAAATACTTATTTACACATTTATCCTATGCTTTTGACATTCGAAGATAATTTCAACGGCATACACAAAAGAACCATAACAATAAAAATACAGTCACTTGAGTTTGCTGAAATTCCAATGGAGGTTACAAGAAACGCAAGTGCCGGAATCCAGAGCCAAACAGACTTGTGGCGCATGCTACGAAATGCCTCCGACCAGCTTAATAAAAGCAACGTAATACCAGTGATTCCAAACTGTATCAGATATTCAAGATAAACGTTGTGCGGAACTACGCTTCGGTACATTTTCACCAGCTTTAAGACTCCTGTAACATTACCTGCACCGCAGCCGATCATTACAACGTCTGCACGTTGCAAAATCGCATCAATGTATATTCCCCAAATAACGTCTCTTCCCGTAAGAAGATCTGCGCTTTCACCTCTCATCTCAAAAACGGGTATAATTACGTTAAAGATCAAATAATAACCGGCGAATACACCCAAGATCAACATTGCGGAAAAACCGAGAACGGAGGCGAGGGTTTTCTTTCTCTTGAAAAACCTTACAACATAAATCACCATCAATACACCAAGCAGACCAAATAACGTAAGAACGTAGCTCTTAGAATTTGATCTGAGTCCGCAGCTTCCCAAGTAAAGTGCAAGCAGAATAACTACGATTTTTCCCACCAAGGTCTTATACGAAGAAAAGGTTGCAATCAAAAAGCCTATTGCCACAAGCACTATCTGGCTAAATTCATTAGGTTCTATAAACAATGCTCCAAATCTGTTCGCATATTCAAGCTCCTCAAACTTGTCAATACTAATAAGACTCATAATATTAGGAAACATATCACACAATATTACACTGAGCGCAACGGCTATTGCCAAAAACAGACCTGCGTTTTTCGTCATTGTTTTGCTACAGTTATTATCAGAAGACAAAAAAGAAGCACTGTATAGCACGAAGAAAGTGCTTAACAAAAACGATATGATACCTGTAAGCGAAGCCTCATAAATTATGACGCTCAAAAACTGCATAACCGCAAAGAAAAGAAAACAGATAAGCGGAACTGTCTTTAGTTTCTGTCTTTTCAGTACAAGTAGCTTCACAATAATAATTGCGCAAAGAATCGGAGTTATACTGAAGCTTGCTACCGAAAGCTTCAAAATTCTTGCAAACGGAAAACAAAATACTATCAAAAAGTAGCATTGTTCAAGATTTACAAGCAAGCATATGGCTACAAGCAAGGCAACACCTAATACTCCGGCAGAATAACCTATGCTGTTAAAGATCGCGCCGTACGCTATGATTATAGCCATAAGCGCAACCAACAAGATAACTGGAAATTTATCTTCCTTGGTAAAGCTTTTCATATCCCTCCACCGTTATAGTTTCATCGTATTTTGCAGAAAGGAGCTTTGCCCTTTCAGAATAAGCTCTCCTCTTTTCCTCATCGGTTATCAGCTCTCTTATAGCTTGAACGTAGCCTTCTTTGTCACCCAAGGCAACAAGAATACCGTTTTCTCCGTTCTTAATAATATCAGGCACTCCGCCAACGTTCGTAGAAACAACCGGAAGTCCTGCCGACATAGCCTCAAGCATAGATATAGGCAATCCCTCAAATACTGAAGAAGCCACGTATACGTCTGCATCCGCAAGATAATTCTCAACATCGGAAACAACTCCGGTGATGCGTATCTTATCGGCAACACCCAACTGTTGCGCCTGCTCCTCGATCTCTCCACGGAGCACACCGTCTCCGACAATCGTGAGAGAAATATTTTCGTTCTCACGAGCAACCTCAGCAAAGCAATCAATCAAAAAAGAATAGTTCTTAACGCTATAAATATTTCCAACCGTAACAAAACGGATTTTATCAGATTTAATTTTGGGAAGATCGTAACGCTTACAATCCACACCGTTGTAAACTACGGGAACCTTCTCACGCTTGATTTTGTGCTCACGAGAGATACTGTCCGCAACCGTATCACTGATTCCAACCGGAACAACACCGCGAATTTTGTATGCAAGGAATCGTACAACACCCTGCAATCCTACTGTTTCCTTTTCGGCAAGAGTATGAACCGTGTGTAGTTTAACCTGTTTTCTTTTATACACAGGAAGAAGATAAAGCATACTGTCAAGGTGAGTATGAATAACGTCGGGACGGTATTCCTTAACCACCGTTCGCACCTTTTTGAAAAAGGACTTATCCAAGCCAACTTTTTTGTCGAGATATATAGTATCCATTTGGTTTTCTTCTGCAAAACGGTCAAAAATGGAATTGTTCTTCGGATAATATACTAATATCTTGACTTGATACTGTGTTTTATCAATTCCCTTGGCAAGGTCCATAACAAACTTTTGACCCCCACCCTGTGCCAAGGATGGTATTACTATAAGCACTTTTTTCATACGCTTACTCCTCCCGTGCGATGTAGGGCACGGTCTTTTTATTTTTCCTCATCCAAAAACGCATAGAATTTTGCCAGAACCTTATCGGGCTTATATTCCTCTGCGGTTTTCAGATTATTCATAGCGATCTCATATGCGCGATCACGGTCATTATAAAGCTCTAGCAAAGCGTTGCACATAGCCTCGGCGTCCTTGATGGGAACTAAAATTCCGTTCACTCCGTCCTCGATCACGTCTGCGTTGTAATTCCAACGGGTAGCGATCATGGGAAGTGCCGCGTTATAGGCATCAATTACCGTTCCCGGGAAGCCTTCACCGTGATAATAGGTGGGAAACAGCATTGCAAAATAGTCCTTTAACGTTTCGGTAGTCTTATCAAAGTCCACCACTCCGCCATAGGTTACAAAATCACCGTTTTCGGCAAGTATCTCGTCAAAGGTCGGCTGATATGAGGGCGGACATATGCCGTACATATCCAATTTGATATAGTTGCCGCCGAGCTTTTCGTTTGCCATTTTAACGGCTTCAACCGCATATGCAACACCTTTTGTTTCGGTAATTCGGGCAAAGGTACACACCTTTACTTCCTTTTCGCGGCAGACCTGCACATCCTCGGGTGAAAGAGTATTCAAGCGTTTCAAATTGTGGAGCACGTGAACTCGCTCAAGTCCCGCTTCTTCCATATCCTTTTTGAGATTCTCGGTCTCAGGGAAATGTGCCTTATACTTTTTCAGCATTTTCAAATATTTAGGCTCTTTCTTCAAAAGCGCGGGCAAAAATCCGCCGATCACCACGTAATAAAATGTCTTTCGAAAGAAGGTATTTGTAAAATTCAGCAGGGGCACACAAACCTTAAAACCATTATCCGCCGGCAAAATGCAGACGTTTTCGCACTTTGCGTTCATCTTCAGTGTGTTAAAAAACAGTCTGAAGGGGTGCTTGCGCCAGTTATTGGTATCTACAGTGAAGACCTTGTCTGTACCGTAGCGGTTTCTCAGTTCCTCGGCGAAAATTATGGTCTTTACCGCCTGACCGTCGGCAACCTGCTTGCCGCCGCCAAACTGACCCCATATACCGATCTTATACTTTGCCTTCATTCTTATTTATTCTCCTGTTTTTCAAAACTTTTAAATAATTCTATGTGTTTCTTGGTATTAACTGTTCTGGAATACTCTTTTTCGCCGTATTCCTTGGCTCTATCTGCATATTCGTCGCGCACGTCGGGATTTTCGTAAAGATAGAGAATGTCGCGGGCGATCTTTTCTCCATCCTCAATATCTGCCGAGAAGCCTATCTTCTCTCTTTCGAACATATCGCCGTAATCGCTTCCCGCATCAACTGAATTAATAATTACACGGCGGCAAGCCATCAGAAGTCCCGCTTTACTGGGCACGGAATTTCCGATAACTCCGCGCTTCAAGGGAATGAGACACACAGAGCACGCGCTATACACGTCGGCAACCATATCCTGGGGCTGGAGAGGTAGAAAGACGATATTGTCAAGTCCTCTTTCCTTCGCTTCCCTCTCAAATTTGTCACGGCGAACACCGTTTCCGATCATCTGGAAAACGATGTCCTTTTTATCCTTTAACCGCTCTGCGGCATCAAGAATAACGTCGGGGTTAAAGTTAGTTCCCATAGTGCCCGCATACTGCACGTAGAACTTGTCACGCGACAAATTCTCCTGCTTAACGAATCGGTTGTCATCCCACGCCACCTCACGGACGGCGGTATCGTCGTACCAGTTGACGATCACCTTGATTTTTTCCGCAGGAACACCCTGCTCGATCAGCTTGATCTTCATATCCGCGGAGATTGCGGTAAACATCGTGACCTTTTTATATGCGTATCGTTGCATAGCGTAAAAGATCTTCTGCATCCACTTTTTAGGCATTGAACCGTTGGCTATTGCGCTTCCCGGGAACATATCCTGGCTGTTGAAGATTATGGGACGCTTTTTCGCAAAGTGACGGGCATAGCATATGGTAAAAAAGGAGTTGAATGACGACTGCATAAAAATTGCATCGTAGTCGTTGTTCTTTCTTATATACTTGCATAGTCTCCAGGAGTAATTAGCCCCTTCTAAATAACGCTTGACAAACTTCTTTTTATCAATTGGTTTACAAGGCAATTCGGAATAGGAGAATTTCTCATGATTTAAAATGCTGTCAGGAAAAGGAGGCATTGTAGCATCAGAACGGTGACGCTGTATTGCGTGTATTTCTATTCCCGAATCAAGAACGTCTTCCATAAGTGCCTTCATCAAATGCCACGACGGATTCGGCACTCTCAAAGAACTGACCAAAAATAATATTTTCATAAAGTACATTTAACTCCTATTTTCAATTTTTCATCAGAAATTGCAAAGAATCAAATCTTTTCTAGTAAAGCCCCAAATGATGATCACATAAAAAATGTCCCAAAATTGTTTACGAACGAAACATTTTACCTCTTCTTTTGAATACTTTTCACGATCTTGGCGCAAAGGATATATTGGTAAAAAATAATTAATCATTATTCTTCCGGTAATGATACTCATTCATACTTCTACCCTCATGGGTTTTATATTTTCGCGTCAAGATGAATTGATTTTTTTGATAAAACCTATTAGCACCATCATTATTATCAGCATCGGTTTCAAGACTGATATATGAAAATTTATCAAAGTCAACTCGAGCCTTAAGCTCATCGATTAGCGCGCCGCCGATTCCGTGCGATTTGAAATCAGGCGAAACACCGATAGATGCCAGTTCAACGTAAGTCTCCTCTCGCTGACTTTCCGACGGTTTAAGGAAGGCGCGGATCAGACGCATGAACACCTTGGGCTTGCGGAAGAAAGCTCCCAAGCTATACCAAGCAAAGGGTATCAACCGCTTTTTAATCATAAATTTGTATAAACCGCTCATATCCTCGGAGTATGCAAGAAATCCAACGGGTTTTTCATTCTCAAATGCTACCAGAAGTCCGGATGCAGTATGATCACAGTAGGATCGGTACATCTGATTTAAAAAACCGCGTCCCAAAAACGTCAAAAAGAAACCTGTAAATGTGTCAAGATGGATATTTACCACTTCACAGATAACTTTTTTTTCACTTGCCTGTATTTCTCTGATTTCCATAATTTATCACCTTTTTTCAGAAAAAGCTTCTTTCGATTCTTTCTTTTCAGGAGCGATATAATCACCCTCATAATTTTTACCGAGAACGGCAAAAACGGTCATAAACATAATTTTAATATCACCCCAAAAGCTGAAATTTTCTATAGCTTTGAGGTTATAGTACATCTTGACAGGAAGCACCTCTTCAACATATACCATATCGGTATCCTCCGCAGCATCAAGCAGCTCTGCCTCGTCCTTATAATAGATGCTTGCGAGGCTCGTCACTCCCGCGGGGAGCAATAGTGTTGCCATCATTTCAGGGGTATACTTCTCAGTGTATTTGGGAACCTCGGGACGGGTTCCAACGAACGTCATCGTACCTCTCAGCACGTCGATAAGCTGGCAGAATTCATCAAGGCGGAACTTTCTGATAAAACCGCCGACCTTGGTGATCCTGCTATCTCCGCTGACGGTGACCTGTGAACCCTTGTCCGCATCCTGCACCATGGAACGGAACTTGAAGATGCGAAATTGCTTATTATACTGCGTAAGCCTTAGCTGACGGTAAAATACCGGTCCTTTGCTATCCAACTTGATAGCGATCGCCAGAACAAAGAACACGGGTGCTAAAATCACAAGCAACAAAAGAGACACGATAATATCAAAAAGTCTTTTAAAAAACAAACTGGCTTTTTTCTTTTTGAGAATGTCGTAATATTTTCTGACCGCCTCGGTCTGCATTTCTTTCGGCAGGTCTTCCCACTTTTTCAATTTCATATGTAATCTCTCAATATCTCAACGTAATTCTCCACCACATAAGCCACTTCTTCATCGGTAAGGCAGGTATGCAGCGGAAGAGTTATCTCATTTTTAAATCTCTCGTATGCATTCGGGTAATCTGCAATATCAAATCCCAAATTCTTATAAGCCGTATGCATAGGCAGGGGCTTATAGTGAACGTTGCAGGCGATTCCACGCTCTGCCATCTTTATAATGATCTCATTTCTCTCTTCAAGGCTAATTCCGGGGACTCTTGTGAGATAGAGATGACCCGACGAGGTGTGAGTATCGTTATAGTGATCAAGCACCTCAACTCCGAGAGGCTTGAAAGCCGCGTCGTAAACGCCAATGATCTCTTTTCTTCTCTTCAGCATATTGGGGTATCTCTGCATCTGCGCAAGACCCATCGCCGCCATTATATCGGTCATATTGCACTTATACCAAGGACCGACGATATCGTATTCCCACGCGCCAAGCTGAGTTTTTGCAAGCGCGTCCTTGGACTGACCGTGGAGAGACAAAAGCTGAAGCTTTTTATAGATATCATCGTCGGAGATACCGTCGATGGTTCTCCAAGTAAGCGCGCCGCCCTCAGCAGTGGTCAGATTTTTGACCGCGTGGAAGGAAAAGCTTGAGAAATCAGCCACAGAGCCGATCATTCTGCCCTTTCGCTCGGCACCGAATGCGTGAGCGGTATCAGCCATGACCGCCACTCTGCCAAGTGCCTTCTGAATATCGTTTTCGGGCTTGTAAACGGAGCGTTTTTTCTCGACTATCTCAAAAATTTTGTCATAGTCGCAAGGAACACCGCCAAGATCAACGGGAATAATTGCTTTTGTCCTCTCGTTGATTGCCGCCTCGAGCTTGTCGTAGTCCATTTCATAGGAATCCTTGGCGGTATCAACAAGTACGAGCTTCGCACCCGTGTGACAGATTACTGAAGCAGATGCAGTATAGGTATAGGCACTGGTTATGACCTCATCGCCCTCACCGACGCCTAAAACACGGAGAGCCATCTCGGCACAAGCGGTCTGAGAATTAAGGCAGACGCATTTATTTGTTCCGACGTATTCTGCGATCTCAGCCTCAAGCTTTTTGGTTCTCGGGCCTGTTGTTATCCAGCCGGAACGCAGAGCATCGGAGACCTCAGCAACTTCAAGCTCGGAAATATCGGGGGGCGAAAACTTAATATTCATCATAATCAAAAGACCGCCTTTCAAAAATTCAAATTATCATACGTTCTTATCAGCGAACATAACATCACAATTTACATTATAACATCATTATTTGCTTTTGTCAATACAAATTGCATAATTTATATTATATATAATATTGATCAACAGCGAGTCTGCGATAGAACGGTATGTATCCACTAACCAATATGGCGCACCTGAGCAAAGCAGGTGCGCCATATTGGGATTTTTTATTTAAAATATTAATCTGTTACTTCTACCGTTGCGGGGTTTAATTTCATTGTCTTTCCGTTTTGATAGAAAATCAAGGAATCCATATCGGAATTAAGAGCGCAGATATCTTCAAGGCTGTCACTCATACCGAAATACGCAAAATCAATATACGTATCCGAACCGATCTTTGTATTTACGGCTGCGTTCATAACGTCAACTCGGCAATAATTGGCGCGGTATTCTCCGCTCTCGTTCTCAGTAAACGAAGAAAGGTATGAGAGATCAACCACGACAACGTGCCATTCACCGTCAACTATGCAGGTGTTTGCCATTCTGAAGAAATCGCTTGCGTCGCCCTTTGGACTCGTATACTCTGTGCTTGAAAAGACATCGAAGGGACCCAAAGCAACACCGTTGTCAGTGGGAGCGCGGTATTTGAATACAAGATAGCGACCGGTGGTATCGAAACTGTGACTTGACGTAAGGACCGACACGTAGCTTTCGGTATACGTTCCATTGCCGGTAAAACGGAAATAGGAAAGATCTTCGGCTAAGGTCATTTCACTTCCGAGTGGCTTCATAGTAATGTTCAGGCTCTTATAATTCTCGGGAGTAACGTACACTTCAATCGGCATATCAATTTGTTCAAGCTCGGTCCAGCCTTCTTCAAGAGGCACGAAATTCTTATCAGCCGTAACCTTGAATCTTCTCGGCTCGTTACCGTTCATATCGACTACAAAGGCATAAGAGTATTTACCCTGACCGTCATAATAAACGGTATAGCCATCATATTCGCAGACTTCGGAATTCAGCTTATATTCCTGCCATTCACCGTCTATCATTTCAAGCACGGTAGGAACGGTCAGCTTGTCAAATCCGTAGACTCTTACGACACAGTTATCTGTTCCGCCCGACAGTGTAAACTCAGCGACACCGTTCTCACTCATAACGCGAGGCAGATATACGTCATCGATAACCGAGCCGACCGTAACGTCAACCTTATACGGATCGATGCAGGAGTCTTCCCTTACTCTGCGTACGTTATCGTCGTTCTCCGCTGAGGGATCTCCCCAAGGGAGAAGGATCATATTGACAGCGAGCTTATCTCCCTTTTTAAGGGTTATCTCACCGAGATCAAGGGTCAGGCTCATACGGTTGAGACTTCCATCATGTACGTCGCGGAGCACAAGATTTCCGTCGTAGTCCTTGCCGCCGATATTGAAGCTATAATCCTTTACCACCAACGCGAAATTTACGTATTCAATCATATTGGTGGTTTCGGGACCGTCAAAGTAGCTGATGTAGGGTGAATTATCTCCGAGAGTAATATAATTGGGTGTATTTGCGGTATTTGCGTCGCTTATAACACACTCGTTATTCTCGTTGAGATATCCGAGCTTTTTGAAAGAGTAATTTCTTCCGTCAAAGGAGAAAAACGCGAAATCGTTTTTGAAGTCCTTGATCGAAACATCGTCAAGCACCTCGAGAACCAGCTCGTAATAGGTTCTGTTCTCATCGCTGTGAGGCATCTCCATATGGCGGTAATATGCCTTTATCTTACCGTCATCGGAGAGATAATTCATATCGATATCGCAATACGTGGGACCGTATGCGGTGATCTTGTTATCAATGCTCTCGGAGGCATACGAATTTCCGTCCGAGGTAGTATATTCCAGGAAATAAAGTCTGCCGATGCTGGTATGCTGCGGCTGACTTGACCAAAAAGGAGCAGACATCGCGCGGAAGTCGGGCAGAGTCCAATGATCCTTACCGTACACGTAATAAGGCGCGATACAGTTAGTCTCTGTCGTACCGTACGAGAGATGATAGTAGGGTGCGATAAATTGGATCGAGGATATCTGCTTCAGAGGTACGTTACCCCAATTCTGATAAAGATTTATCACGTGGAAACTATTTTCCTTCCCCGACTCGACAACATACGGGAAGATTATCTCTCCGTAAGCGGTATCTCCATTATCATATAAGGGCTCTTCGTTCTCACCCTTGAAGTTTTTGCAAACCTCGAGATCAACGGGGAGCATAAGACCGTCCTTTGACATAAGGGCGCCGGACTCAAGGTGTCCGCTACGGGTATGTGTAACGACGTAGATCTCTCTGTCCTCATCCACACCTTCAAACACGGGGCTGACAAAGTATCTTGAATATGGCTGATCATAGGCGATCTGGAAGTTTGCGGCACCTTTAACGTTAAACGTATATGCTCCGCGGAAGGGATCGTATCCTGCGTATTCCGCGCCATAATTGTTTTCGAGAACCGAAACGGAGGTCAGAGGGTGTCTCTCTTCTTCGGCGCGTCTTAAAAATTCATCAAAGGTATGATTCTCATCGGTGTACATTCTAAATCCCGACAGTACCGAATCGCTCACTGCCATCTCATAGCCTTCGGGAAGAGTGTATTCCTGAGTAATAACGTATTCACCGTCCTTCAGCTCGACCGAGAGCCTTCCTGAGCTTTCGTCGGGAAGGAGGATATGTCCGTATGTTCCAACGCCTTTGATATCAAAGCCGATATATTCGGCACTTGACCAATCAACTCCTTCTATGGAGGTATGAGTTCCGTTTCCGTCCTTGACGATCAGTTTATCCACAGTATCCGCGGATATTTTCGTAATAGTACCGAAAGCACCCAGGTTATTGAGCTCCTTATTCGCCACGATCCTGACTACGGCATTTACCTTATCGGAATACATATGGTAGGTTCTGTCAAGCTTTACGGGAGGAGCAAGCTCAGCGGTCTTTACAGCCTTCAATGACGATATTTTTATCGTTTCTCCGACTTCCTTACCGATATCGATTCTGACGCCGCGAAGAGTTCCGGTATAATCGGACAAACCGCTAAGCGGAACGATGTACGTATGATATTCACCGTCGGGAATAACGCTGACAGAAGCTATTTGCTGACCGTTATAGCCTGTCGAGCTGCCCGCTATAATATAAAAATTACAACTTGTTGCTACTTCACTGGCAATAGTTATCTCAAGGGCATTATAGTAATCGGCACTTAAACTGAGCGTTGCCCCTGCGTGGATGTAAGGGTCGGTCGTACTTTGGATCTTAAAAGAAAGCTCGCCCGATTCAGTGCTATACGCAATATCGGAAATACAGTTTCCTTTGTTATACTTGCTGAGGTCTATCGCGGTTTCATCTTCGATCGTATAATTTGAAAAGCGTCCGTCAAGCATATGGAATTCATAATAATATGAGCCTAAGCGATAGATATTCATTCTTTCCTTTGCTTTTTCTCGGGAAAGGTAGAAGATATCTCCGCTTGTATTTTTAACAAATACGTCACTGACTGCGCTGAGATATTCCCCGCCGTTATTGCTCTTTACTGCGCCGTCACCTACCTCATACTGTGACAAAGGATACTCTATAACCACGTTTTTATTTGAAACAGTAGCCATTTTTCGGTCATTGCTATAATAACCGTTGACCGCTCCGCTGAGCTTTTCCGAAAGCAATATGGTAGAGCCGTATTCAGCGTCAAGTTTTTCCATATAGCTTTCGTTAACTAAAAATTCTCGCAAAAGAGACAGGTCACGTAAATTGACACCGCCGTCATTATCCATATCCGCGTCGGCACTGATTTCAACATGCGAGATGCCGTTATCAAAATCAAAAGCTGCAAAATACTGGCGCAATTTGATAACATCCTTCGTGTTAACAATTCCGTCACCGTCAACGTCTCCTCTTACTCCCGTTTGTTCAGCCGTATTTGCATCGCTTGACAATGCGCTTATTACGATTGCCGATAAAAGCAGGACCAATGTTAACAAAAGCACCAAAAACCTTGTTTTTTTCATTTTGCTGTCTCCCTTCAAAACAAAAACATCGCTGTAAAGCCGCTCTAAAAGCTTTTTGACAATTATAACATATTATAACACTTTTTGTCAACAAGTCAATAAAAAAACGCTCCAAACTAAAAAATTCGGAACGTTTTTTTGCTTTTATTTTATCAACTCTTCATAGAGCTCTCTTATATTTTTTCTGACGTAGGTCGGCTTTTCGGGGCTTGCGGCAAGATCGTCCATAGTTCCCTCTCCGCTGAGCACGAACACCGTGTCAATCCCGGCATTCACTCCGCTTGCGATATCGGTGTAGAGTCGGTCTCCCAGCATAAGAGCGTCCTCCTTCTTATATCCCGTTTTCTCAAGGGCAAGATAGATCATATCGGGCTGAGGCTTACCGATAAACTTCGGTCTCTTGCCCGTAGCTCTCCAGAGCATTTCAGCAAAGGAGCCGCAATCGGGAACGCTTCCGTACCAAGTGGGGCATACCCAGTCGGGATTGGTCGCGATATAGTCCACGTCGTGCTTCAGAAGCAGGATCGAGGCATCCTCAAGCTTTTTGAAGGTAAGCTCCCAGTCGTTTGAGAGGCAGAGGCAGTCGATACCGTCCTCAAGCTTATCGGTTACGGGAAGTCCCGCATCGGAAAGCTGACGGCGGAAGGACTCGGTGCCGAAAGCGTATATTTTGTTGTGATTTTTGGTTCGAAGATATGCGATGGTAGCCTCGGTGGAGGTCAGGAAATCGTCGGGAACCGACTCGATTCCAAGCCTTGCAAGCTTTTCAACATACTTATCAACTCCTTTTGAGGAATTGTTGGTCAAAAACAGATATCTGCCGCCGATTTTCTTGACGTAATCGAGAAAATCCAGCGTTCCGTCAAAAAGATCGTCATCAAGATATATAGTTCCATCCATATCAAGCAAAAACAGCTTTTTTTCTTTCAAATTACTCATATTTTTACTCCAAAAAAGTTATTTCAGATCCCAAAGCTCGTGTCTTGCGGTAGATATTGCCGCGGCACCGCTCGCAAGTATCTCTTTGATCTCGCCTTCGGTCTCGATAAGACCTCCCGCGATTATTGGCACGTCAATATATCTCTTAAGCCTTGAGATCACCTTACAAAGAGTGCCAGGCATAATCTCTATCATCTCGGGCTTCGAGGACTTCACCGCCTCGGCCGTCGTCTCGATAGAATGGGAGTCAACTATAAAAAATCTCTGAACTGTCAGCAAGCCCTGATCTCTTGCCAGTCTTATTATTCCGACTTTGGTGCTTATCACTCCGTCAACGCCGACTCTGTTGAGATATCTTATACCGCTCTCGTCCTTGCCAAGTCCTTTTGCGAGATCAACGTGAAGCAGATATTTTTTTCCTGCCTCGTGAGCTCTCTTCACCTTTGCGGAAATATTCATAAGATCGGGATCAAGATCAAAAATCACCTCGGCGGAGCCTGAGATCGCGCGAAGGAACTCTTCGTCGGAACGGGTTGCCGCCATTATCCGTCCATTTTCAAAAAGATTCGTTTTCTTATCCATAAAAACGTCCTTATAAAAGAATTTTTTATTATGCTCTATAAATAGAGCTTTCAGTACGTCGGATCAGTCCTCGCCGATCTCCTTATTTTGTGTAGCAACCACACGGCTGCCGAAAACGTCCTCAAGAATAACGTCGCCAACGTGCACGGGCAGAGATACAACGGTCGCATTGATGATCTCCATGCACTCGAACATCTTTTCCTTCGGAATGGTGGTCTCGGTCTTGCAAGCAACCACACCGCCGTCCTGGGTTTTTACGGTGGTGGTGACTGTTCTCATGGGATTTGTGCATTCGTTTTCAGCGTAGGTCTTACCGCGCTTACAAATATTTCCGCTGACCGAGAGGACGTTCTTGCCTTCAAGCTCAACTGTGAGCTGACAGCCTCTGGGGCAAACGATACAAGTTAATTCTCTTTTCGTCATTTTATTAGTCCTCCAATCCGAAAGTAAGTTCATTAACACCCGCAAGCTTATCGGAAGTGATCTTTACGCACTCCATCTCACCGGGAGCAAGCTTCTGATGCTTCTTCGAATAAATCACGGTGTCACCGCTCTTGATGACTACCTTTTTGTCTCTGAAAACGTCGGCAACTCTGAAGTAAACGCTGACGTCCTTCTCAGCGGTAATTCTCTGAGGAACGGTGTAACGTATCTTACCGTCAGCCTTTACGGTGATGTCAACGTCGCTCTTCTTAGCTTCGCCCTTGATGTACTCAGCCGCGCCCTTGCCCGCGATCTCTGCTTCCTCGGAAACAAAGTCAACCAGGTCGTGAACGTGAAGCACGTTACCGCAGGAGTAGATTCCCTCGATCTCGGTCTGTCTGTCCTGATCGACGTACGCGCCGTTGGTAATACGGTCGATAGAAACGTTGGCGGACTTTGTCAGCTCGTTCTCGGGGATAAGTCCGACCGAAAGAAGGAGTGTGTCGCAGGGTATATACTCGCGAGTCTCCTCGATAGGTCTTCTTCTCTCGTCTACCTTTGCGATGGTAACACCCTCAACTCTTTCGCGTCCGTGTATCTCGACCACGGTGTGGGAAAGCTTAAGCGGAATACCGAAATCACTGAGACACTGCTCGATATTTCGAGCAAGACCGCCCGAATAAGGCATAAGTTCGCAAACCGCGTGAACCTTTGCGCCCTCAAGGGTCATTCTTCTCGCCATAATAAGACCGATATCACCCGAACCGAGGATGACAACGTTCTTACCGGGCATATAGCCTTTCATATTAACAAGCTTCTGCGCCATACCTGCGCTGTAGATACCTGCGGGACGGTCGCCTGCGATGTTGAGCGCGCCCTTGGGTCTCTCGCGGCAGCCCATAGCGAGGATAATAGCCTTCGCCTGAATCATAAAGATTCCGTCCTCGGTATTTGTTGCGGTAACGACCTTATCCGGGGTAATGTCAAGCACCATAGTGTTGAGCTTGAAGGGGATCTCAAGCTCTCTTACCATCTTCTCGTATCTCCAAGCGTACTCGGGGCCTGTCAGCTCCTCGCCGAAGCGGTGAAGTCCAAAGCCGTTGTGAATGCACTGACGGAGGATGCCGCCAAGAGCCGAGTCTCTTTCAAGGATAAGTATGTCGCGAATTCCGCTCTCATATGCCGCAACCGCCGCGCTCATTCCCGCAGGGCCGCCGCCGATAATTACAAGTTCCTTAGTTATCATCATCTTATCCTCCTATTACTTAGTTCTGCCGTAAACCATTACGGACTCGCCGCCCGCCTTGGTCACGCTCTCAAACTCTACGTTTCTCTCTTTTGCGATAAGCTCCATTACGTAAGGACCGCAGAAGCCGCCTTGGCAACGTCCCATACCGCTTCTTGTTCTTCTCTTCACACCGTCGATGTCTCTTGCGGGGGGATTGGAACGGATCGCGTCAAGGATCTCTCCCTCGCTGACGGTCTCGCAACGGCAGATGATTCGTCCGTAAGAGGGGTCTTTCTTTATGATCTCGTTCTTCTCTTCTACGCTTGCCTCACGGAAGTGATGCTTAGGCTCACGGATGGGGTTGAAATCAGCCTTTGCGTTCAGCGCAAGACCGTTCTCAGAGAGCATATCGCGAACGTACTCGGCGATAGCGGGAGCCGAGGAAAGTCCGGGAGACTCGATACCCGCGCAGTTGATGAAATTCTCAGCGCCAACGGTAATAATAAAGTCACCTGTGCTTCCAACGGAACGGAGTCCGCAGAAGGAAGTTATCGACTTACCGCCCACGGGAACACCGCCCTCGATGTTCTCGCCGCACTCCTTGATGACCTTAGAGAGTCCTTCGGGAGTGGTGCTCTTGTCGTCCTTGTCCTCCATATCAACAGAGGTAGGACCGAGAAGCAGGTTACCGTCAACGGTGGGAGAAACGAGAATTCCCTTACCCATCTTTGAGGGGGTACGGAAGATAGTATGCTTTACGATGCCGCCGCACTCTCTGTCAAGAAGAATGTACTCTCCGCGACGGGGATGAACGGTAAAGCTGTCATCACCAACCATCTTGGCGATCTTATCGGAATAAATACCTGCCGCGTTGATTATATACTTTGCGCGAACGCTCTCGCCCTTGGCACTTGTGATAACGTACTCTTCTCCGTCCTTTTCAATGCTTGCTACCTCAAACTCAACCAAGAGACTCGCTCCGTTATCCATCGCATTACCGATAGATGCGATACAAAGCTCATAGGGACATACGATAGCGCCGGTGGGAGCGTAAAGCGCGCAGGTCGCGTTGTTTGAAATGTTGGGTTCAAGTGCTTTAAGCTCGTCCTTTTCAACGAGACGGACACCCTCAACTCCGTTCTTGATTCCTCTCTCTACGAGAGCTTCTACGTTTGCTCTGTCCTCATCGTTAAAGCCGATAACGAGAGAGCCGTTGTTCTTGAAGCTTACGCCAAGCTGACGGCAAACCTCCTCCATCATCTTATTGCCCGCAACATTGAATCTCGCCTTAAGGCTTCCCGGCTTTGCATCAAAGCCCGCATGGACAATACCGCTGTTTGCTCCCGTAGCACCGAGAGCCG
>JAZKYL010000074.1:0-97253 GCA_045612105.1 Eubacteriales bacterium | reverse complement strand
GCTTTGGGAAAAGAAAAACTAAACAAATAATAGAAAAACAAACAAATAGTAGCAAAATTCGGCAAATTATGGCATAAAAATACGAAAGGAATAAAAATATATGAAAGCAATACTTGTTGGAAAGAACAGAGAACTTACCTGGAGCGACGTGCCGGATCCTATCGTCGGAGCCGAGGACGTGCTTGTAAAAATTGAATACGCGGCGCTCAACCGTGCCGACCTTATGCAGAGAGCGGGAGATTATCCGCCCCCTCCCGGATGCCCCGAGTGGATGGGACTTGAGATCTCGGGCGAGATCGTCGAGCTTGGCGAGAAGGTTGCGGAGCTTTCTTCTTGGAAGCTTGGCGATAAGGTCTGCGCTCTCCTTGGCGGTGGCGGTTATGCCGAGTACGTTAACGTAAAATATGATATGCTGATGCCCGTGCCCGAAAACAGCACTATGGCAGAGGCGGCGGCTATGCCCGAGGCGTGTGCTACCGCATACCTTAACATTTTCCACGAGGGAAAGGCGAAGGCTGGCGACACCCTTCTTATGCAGGCGGGTGCAAGCGGACTTGCAAGCGTGGTCATTCCCATGGCGAAGGCATTCGGTCTCCGCGTTATAACCACCGTTCTCGGTGAGCAGAAGGTGAAGGAGATTGCCCATCTCGGTGCTGACGTTATCGTTGATACTACCACCGAAAGCCTTGAAGAGGTGCTGAAGCGCGAGCTTGAAGCGGGTCACCCCGTTGACGTTGCCATCGACTGCCTCGGTGGTAAGGATATGGGCAAGTGCCTCCATTATCTCAAGCACGGCGCAAGATGGATAATGATCGCGGCTCTGGCAGGTCAGTTCACCGAGATCGACCTGAAGAATATTTACGTTCGCAACGTCAGAATTATCGGTAGTACCCTCCGCTCCAGAACTCCCGAGTTCAAGGCTCAGCTTCTCGCTGAATTGGTCGAGAACGTCTGGCCTAAGGTTGCCGAAGGTCTTGTTAAGCCCACTATGTATAAGGAGCTTCCTATTCAGCAGGCTGAGGAGGCGCACGCTATTCTCGAGAGCGGAGTTCACGTAGGAAAAGTCGTTCTGAAGGTCTGATTTTAAAAAGGTAGATAGTTATGAGTAAGAAAGTATTGGTTTTAGGCGCAACGGGAGCTATGGGGCAATATCTTGCTCCCCGACTTGCCGAGATGGGCTATCTGGTTGACGGTGTGTCGCTTGATGTGGCAATATCCAACCATCCAAACCTCAAATATATTCAGGCAAACACAAAAGCCGAGGGCGTCCTTGATTCTCTCCTTGCCAATAATTACGATTGCATCGTGGATTTTATGATCTACGACCGCGACACGTTTATCGATTGGGCGCCCAAGCTGCTTGGCGCGACCGATCACTATATCTATCTTTCCTCCTACCGCGTTTACGCTAATGAGGAGATTCCGATCAAGGAAACCTCACCTCTGCTTAACGATATTTTGCCCGATAGCGAGATCAAGAGAGGATATAACGATTATTGCCTCTACAAGGCAAGAGGAGAGAAGACAGTTCGCGCGTGGGAGAAAAAGAATTGGACGATCATCCGCCCTGCTATTACCTATTCTTACGGTCGCTATCAGCTTGTTACTTTGGAGGCTCACGAGGTCATCAACCGCACCAGAGCGGGCAAGACCATCCTGCTTCCTGACGCGGCGATGAATGTTCAGGCAACTATGTCCTGGGCGGGCGACGCGGCGCGTATGATCGCAAGTCTTGTATGCAACGAAAAGGCGCTTGGTGAGACCTACACCATTTCTACTGCCGAGCATCATACGTGGCAGGAGATCGCCGACTATTATAAGGAGCTTATCGGTCTGAAATACGAGATCATTCCCGCCGAGGAGTTCCTTGACGTGTGGGCAGGTCCCAAGACCCCCGAAAACACGGGCAGAGTCCATCCCGAATGGCAGCTGTATTTAGACCGTTGCTTTACAAGAATTATTGACAATTCAAAGATACTCGAGCTTGCCGATTTGAAGCAAAGTGAGCTTATGCCCCTTTACGACGGACTTAAGCTGGAGCTTGGCAAACTGACAGATGATGTTAAATTTCCCCTCCGACATCTTGATAAGACAATGGATACATATCTTGCTGCAAGAGGTAAAAAATAATGAAAAAAGCAAAAGTTATTCTTTTATCGGGGCAGTCCAACGCTGTTGGCGTGGGACATATCAAATATATGCCCAAATACTTCGACGAGGAGACAATAAGCCTGTTCAGAAACGGATATGAAAAGGTTCTGATACACTATATATCTCACGATATTGAAAATGTGGGATTTGAGCCTGTAAGAGTAAATCAGGCGGAGAAAAACAAGGATACCTTGGGTCCCGAGGTTGGAATTGCGAAAAAACTGACCGAAAAGTACCCCGATGAGCAGTTTTTTATCATAAAATGTGCATTCGGCGGCTCGGATATGAATCAGGGCTGGCGCGCACCCTCAAGCGGAGCACCTTATGATCCCGATCTTGTTGTTGAATATGCCAAGGCGATCAACGATCCCCGTTTCCGCTCGCTCGGCTGGTGCTATCACGAGCAGATAAGAGCAATAGACGGCGGATTTGCCGAGCTTCGCGCTATGGGATATGAGCCCCAGGTGGTCGCCTTCTGCTGGATGCAGGGTGAGAGCGACAGCGGCAATCCTGCCTGCGCCGAGCCTTATATAGATCGATATGATTGCATGCTGCGCGATCTTCGCGAAAGATACGCGCCCACTTTTGAAAATTGCACCTATATTGACGCGGCAATTTCAGAAATATGGGGCGGTTACGAGCAGATGAATGCAAACAAAAAGGCTTATGCCGAGAAGAATGGCTATCATTTCATTGATACCATCGCCGAGGGCTTTACTACGAAAAACGAGCCCGAGGAGGCCCCCGACGTAGCTCACTATGACCTTAACTGTACGGTGAAGTTGGGCGAGCTTTTCGCAAAAAATATTTAATAAAACAAAATGGTATTTGAAATTCATCAAATACCATTTTGTTTTAATTGTCGTATGTTCGCAAGGATTTAAGCATTTCAGCTGCTACGGCTTTAATTACAGGTATAGCAACAGAATTGCCACATTGTTTCTTTATTTTTCCATATGGTAATACGATTTTAAATGAGTCGGGGAATCCTTGTATGCGAAGCATTTCTCTTTCTGTCGGACGGCGTTCGTCATTAACAAGAATGTAGTTCGCAGAAGCACCTGCGCGGAGTGCCGAAGAATACGGATGGGGAGTAACCGAACCTGCTATATTCTCGTGAGAAATATATGGTTTTGGGTAATCCTTGTCACGCAATCGTTCAAGTCTTGATAACTTGATAGGTTCTTTTACATAATATTTGGCATCAACATTCTCTTCAAGAATATCTGAAAGCGAAAGTCTTTCATTTTCACAAACAGGCTTTGGAAATTCAAACGGAATATCCTTTAAGAAACCAACAATAATAATTCTTTCTCTCTTCTGTGGCACACCGTAATCAAGAGCATTAAGAACCTTTGCGTGAACGGTATATCCGAGAGCTTCCAAATGTTCACGGATAACCTTAAATGTATTTCCGTTATCGTGTGCTACCAAGTTTCTAACGTTCTCAAGCATAAATGCCGAAGGACGTTTTACCTTTAGTATGCGCTCGATATCAAAGAACAGTGTGCCGCAAGTTTCGTTGGCAAACCCCTCTTTTTTTCCTATAATGGAGAAGGCTTGGCAAGGGAAACCGCCAAGAAGGATATCGAAATCGGGAATATCCTCGGCATTGATTTGGGTTATATCTCCCGAAGGGTGTTCACCAAAGTTTGCTTCATAAGTTTTACATGCATCTTCATCAAACTCGGATGAAAATACGCATTGTCCTCCTACGCTCTCAAAACCAAGTCGAATACCTCCAATGCCTGCGAACAAATCAATAAACTTAAATGTATTCCACTTATTGTTTGGAGATTGTATCGGAATAATAGGTGCTGATATTTTGCCCTCGGGAATGGTTGTTGTGTCAGAAATACGGAACAGATCTTCAACGGTTGTATTCAGTATGGTTGCCAATTTTAAGGCTATATCCACCGAAGGAATGGCGGTGGATTTTTCTATGGATGAAAGTGCCCTGCGGCTAATGCCGGCTTTGTTGGACAGCTCGGTTTGAGTTAACCCGACACGCTTTCTTTGTATTTCAACAGTAGAGATCATAGTACACTCCTTCACCAACTTTGAGAAGTTTGCTTCTCGTTTAGTATAACATGAATTGGATAAATTGTCAAGAGATTTTAGAATATTTGCAAAAAATTTATTGTTAGCTATGTACAATGTGGTGAATATATGATATAATATAAAAAACACTTGTACATTAGGAGGAAGATATGGCTGAACCAAGATTAAGAACAGTAAATAAAGCTGTGCCTCCATATCCCATTAATCGCTTTCCTTCTACATTTATTGAACGCTTTGCAGAAGATATAGTTTATATGTTGGCAACCAAATCCACAATGTCATTAGAGGGCAACGAGTGGGAACAAGTCTTTGCAAATTGCATAGGTGCAGAGTGGCATCCCTCCAATGTCGGTTTGGATGATGTCGTATTAGATAACTGCTGTTGGAGTGCCAAAACCGTAAAATCAGGTAGCAACATCGGTGAACAAAAGACGGTTAGGTTAATAAGCGGTAGAAATTCACCTACATATAGTTTCGGTGTTGACAGAATCACAGAAGCTGAACCGAATGAAATCGGTAAAATGGTTCTTGATATATGGAACGAGCGTGTATCAGGCATTCGCCAGTATTTCAAGTTCGCAAGAACTGTCGTTTTGGTAAAAGGCCCGAACTATGACGAGTATTTGATTTTTGAAACTGAAACTATTCGTTACGATGCAGATCAATTTGTGTTTGAGTGGAACGATAGAGGTAATCTTGAAGGATATACCAAAGATGATCATATTCATAAGTTTACTTGGCAGCCGCACGGAAGCCAATTCACTATCATAGAAGATGTTCCAAAAGAACGCTATCATTTGAAGATAAAAGTGCCCGAAAAGTTGGATAAAGCGAGTGTGTTAAAAACTTTGGATTTTGATAAGAGTTGGGTAATTAGATTGGATTAATTTTATTGCGAATACAAAAAAGGCTATCTCAAATGCAAAATTTGAGATAGCCCATAATTGTTGTTTATTCTATTGTCGTTAACCCAACGATAGCCTCAAGGCAGGTTTCTCCCGCCTCGTTGAGCGTGCGGACTTCTATCTTTCCATCCTCCGCCATTTCGCCGCGAGTTACTGTGAGAGTCGCGCCGAGATGAGACTCCTTGACGTAGGAAAGTGAGATTGCCGACACAAAGTAGGGAATATCTCCCGTCATTTCGTCAAGGTAGTCGCAGACCATATCGGGATAGTGGGTGTTGTTCATGTGCATATTGTAGTCGATATCGGAGTACATAATTTTGCGCTTGCCGACTTCGATCATAGGCGAGTCCTTGGCGATTCTCGCCTTGGGGAGCAATGCTGCAGGGTCCACAGGTTCATCGTAGTAGAATTTATCGCCCAAAAAGTCGTAACTTGAGGCTCTTACCATATTCTTGGTGTTAAGATCGATAAGCACCCAAGTTGACGATGCCTCTGCGATCTTCTCGCCTTCGCGCACGATCTCGAAATAACGCATAAAAATGTAGCTTTTCGCTTCACGGCACCAGGTTCTGACCTCGATCTCCTCATATGCGTGGAGAGGTTGGTAAATGTTCAGCGAAAGCGCGCCGAGAATGAAGGCAAGACCCTTTTCATCGCGCAGCTTTTCAAGGGGAAGCCCCGAGCTTTCGCACTGACGGTTGGCGGTCTCCTGCATATATTCGACTATTTTTGAAGGTCTGACGATTCTGTTTGCGTCGGTATCGTGCCAGTTTGTCTTTATTTTGTATGTGAATTTCATTTTTTAATAATGGGACGTCCGAGGACGTCCCATTCTCCGTTTGATTTTTTAATTAAAGCTTGCCTGCGGAACCGAGAACGTTCTCTATCTTATGGGCAACCATCTTTTTGACCTCAGCTCTTGCTACGGTGAGGTAGGTTCTGGGGTCAAATACGTCGGGCTTCTCGGTGAGAACGCGGCGGATGCCTGCGGTCATAGCGAGACGGATATCCGAGTCGATGTTGATCTTACAAACCGCCATGGATGCAGCCTTGCGGAGCTGCTCCTCGGGGATACCTACAGCATCGGGAAGCTGACCGCCGATGGAGTTGATCTCCTGAACGTACTCCTGGGGAACGCTGGACGCGCCGTGGAGAACGATGGGGAATCCCGGAAGTCTCTTCTCGATCTCCTCAAGAATATCGAAGCGGAGAGGGGGAGGAACGAGAATACCCTTCTCGTTTCTGGTGCACTGCTGGGGAGTGAACTTGTATGCTCCGTGAGAAGTACCGATAGAGATAGCGAGAGAGTCAACACCGGTTCTGGTTACGAACTCCTCAACCTCCTCGGGACGTGTGTAGGAGGACTTTTCAGCAACTACGTCGTCCTCAACGCCTGCGAGAACGCCAAGCTCACCCTCAACAACAACTCCGCGAGCGTGAGCGTATTCAACCACCTTTTTGGTGAGGGCGATGTTGTCCTCGAAGGAGTGATGAGAGCCGTCGATCATTACGGAGGTGAAGCCGCCGTCGATACAAGCCTTGCAGATCTCGAAATCTGCGCCGTGGTCCAGGTGGAGAGCAAGATCGATACCGCTGTCCTTGATAGCGGCATTAGCCAGAGCCATGAGGTACTCCTGCTTTGCGTATTTACGTGCGCCTGCGGATACCTGGAGAACTACAGGGGAACGGAGCTCGCCCGCAGCCTCGGTGATAGCCTGAACTATCTCCATGTTGTTGATGTTGAAAGCACCGATAGCGTAGCCGCCCTCGTATGCCTTTTTAAACATTTCTTTTGTGTTTACAAGTGCCATTATGATCACCTTTCCCGTTTGTGCGCATATTTTTGCACAAACGTCTTTGATTTTTATTTAACCAATATATTTTACCATAAATTCGGGTGAAAATCAATACCATTAACAAAAAAATGTCCTAAATATTCATTTTTTTATGAGGGTTTTTAAGATTTTTTACGTAAAATAAGGAGACGATAGAGGCGAAGATCGCGTATCGTCCCCCAAAAGATCATCCGAGAGAAGAGTTGTTACCGTCTCCCGTAACGTAGGGTGTATTTACGGCGGTAGCTGATGAAGGAGATTCGGTTGACACAGTTGGAGAACCAATTCCCAAAGTCTCGCCGAGTCCAAAGCTTACGGCTATGGCATTGTTGACCTGTGTCATCACTGCGCCGTCAAGATGCCCCATTTTTTCCTTTAACCGACGTTTATCGAGGGTTCTTATCTGTTCGAGCAGAATGACCGAGTCCTTGGCGAGTCCTACGCGGTCGGCGTGGATGTCGATGTGAGTGGGGAGCCTGGTCTTACCCATACGTGACGTTATAGCCGCGGCTATTACCGTAGGACTGTAACGGTTGCCGACGTCATTCTGAATGATAAGTACCGGACGGAGTCCACCCTGCTCGCTCCCGACCACGGGGCTCAGGTCTGCGTAAAAAATATCTCCTCGTTTGATATTGGATAACATTTTTCAAATATTCCTTTCACTTTTGGTGCCATATTGGGGCAAAATATTTATTGTAACTGCTTTCACAAATATTCTTGCCGCCATAATGGTGCGTTTAAACACAAAAGGGAAAATATCTGCGTTTTTTGGAGGAGATTTATATGAAAATACCCTCCGATAACAGTTTATGCTTGTTTTCGGCACTGTGATATAGACCAGATAAGGAATAAAATGGCGTATCAGACAAGAATTAACATAAGATTACTTGACAAATGAGATAAAAAGGTGTATTATATATAGATAGTTGCTTATTTTAATTAATGAAGAAAAAATTTTGGAGGTAATATAATGAGCTCTGGAAGTTCTAACAAAAACAAAAAGGGCGCAGTGAAGTCATCCGGCAATAAAAAAACTGCTGTGACGGCAACTAAAGCGGCCCCTAAAAAGACTTTTTTGCAGAAGCTTTTCCCCAGTCTGCTTCTGTCTTTGGCGGCACCGCTGACACTTTGCGTTTTCGGACCTTTTGATATATACTACGGAAATATGCAGGAATTTGCATTCTCCTTGGGCGATTTTTTCCCCGTAATGTTCCTTTTCGCTTTGGCTATCGCCGCGGTGATATTCTGCGTCCTGACAGCCCTTGACGGTTTGGCATACGATATAGGATGTGCCGCTGTAGCGGGAATTTCACTGATGTTTTATATACAGAGAAGCTATCTTAACGAGGGTGTTGCTTCTCTTGCGGGAGACGTGGGCGCGGCAGCCGAGATACCGGTAGGAACCTATATTCTGAATACCGCGATCTGGATCCTTGTTATTGGCGGTGCTGTATGCGCTTCAATATTCCTTCGCAAGAAATACTCCGATACCGTAAACACCGTGGTTACTATTGCAATGGTTGCTCTTATCGGAATGCAGCTCGTGAGCTTTGCTGTTGTTTCTCTTACCAGTGACGTGTATACTCCCGTCCTGGAAAGAATAGAGAATAACGAAGACGTTGAGAGCGGAAACGAAGGCAATAAGCAGAAAGAGCCAATGGCGTTGACGTATGAAAATATGGGTGAGCTTTCACAGGGAAAGAATATTGTTTTCTTCCTTGTAGACCGTTTTGATGCAGACTATTATGAGGTAATGGTTAAGAAGAATCCTCAATTCTTCGACAAGCTGGACGGCTTTACTCATTTTAATGACTATACCAGCTTGTATGCCCGTACCTATCCTGCGGTGGCATCGATCCTGACGGGTAGAGATCACGACTATTTTACCAAAGAAAGCAAGGCTGATAAGCTAGCGAAGATCTTTGGTAATGGCGGCGGAATGATGGGTGTTCTTAAAGAAAACGGCTACAACATCAATCTTTATACCGAGAGAAACTATGCCTACGTTGATGCCTCGGTGATGGATGAATATGCTGACAACACTTCGGGTGTAGACGAGTATGAGATCGATAGCGTATTCGGTCTCGCTAAGGATATGCTTCGTCTTTCGCTGAACCAGTTTTTACCTCTCGTTGCGAAAAACTGTGTCGGATATCTCAGTACTCCCACCTTTAATTCCCACGCGATCTATGAGACCGAGGGAGAGCTTTTCCTGGTTGACGAAACCTCTACCGCAGACCTTAAGGATCGTCTTACCGCTACCGAATTCACAAAGATAAGCGGAAAAGGTCAGTTTACCTTTATCCACCTTTTCGGTTGTCACGCGGCTTACTCAAAAACCTCGTCCAAAATTATTCCTTCTCTTGAGGAAAGCTTTGATCTTATTTACTATTATATCGATCAGATGAAGGCTATGGGAATCTACGATGACGCTACGATTATCATTACCGGCGACCACTCTGCGGCACTCAGCGACAGCAAAATGATAGGAGCCGCAAGCAGTAATGACGACGGCACGAGAGTTACCGCAATGCTTTTCAAGAAGAGCGGAGAGAGCGGAACTGCACTTAAGACTTCCTCGGCACAGATCTCTCAGGACGAGCTTTGGAATACCATTTTCGAGTCCGAGGGCTTGACGGCTGAAAAGAAAGGCGAATCTTTCTTCGATATTCCCGAAGGCGAGAACAGAGAGAGACGATATATCTTTGAAATGTATAAGAATTCGAAGAATAACGATCTGAAGCATAACAGAGTGTATGAGTATAAGATCACAGGAAACGCAAATAACGGCGAGAACTGGGAGATCGTAAAAGAGACCGATATTAAATAATTTGGAGTAGAAAATGGATCAGATATTGTATTATATTTGTATTCCTCTCGGAATACTGATGAAATGGTGCTGGCAGATAGTAGGTGACTATGGCTTTGCTATCATTCTTTTCACTCTCTTGACCAAAGTTGTGCTTCTGCCCGTTTCGGTATGGATCCACAAGAATTCCATTCAGATGGTCAAGATACAGCCCGAGGTCAATATGATCAAGGTAAGACACTACGGCGACAGCGATACTATCGCAGATGAGCAGGCAAAGCTCTTCAAGAAGGTAAAGTACCGCCCTATGCTGTCTTTGGTGCCCCTGGCTCTGCAGATCATCCTGCTCCTCGGCGTGGTATTTATTATTAACCACCCTATGAGCTATCTTTTCGGTGTAGGTGACGACACTGTAATGAGTCTTGCCACACACCTGGGACTGAATACCGAAAACTCGGCATTTCAGCTTCAGATAGTCGAGGCGATCAAGAACGGAAGCCTTACCGCTGTAACCGCCGTTCCCGGTGTGGACGGTGCGGCTCTTGCGGAAATAGTTAAGAGTGTTGCGGCATTTGATCTCTCCTTCTTTGGTCTTGATCTTTCTATCGTTCCCTCAAACGTGTTCGGGCTTTATATCCTCGTCCCTGCCGTTGCGGGACTTTCCTCCTGGTTCCTCTGCTTTTCGCAGAATATGTCCAACGTGCTTCAGCACGAGCAGGGAAATGCAAACAAGTACGGTATTATGGCTTTCTCGATCGCCCTCTCCCTCTATCTCGGATTTTTCGTACCTGCGGGAACGGCATTCTATTGGATCTTCGGTAATATCTTCTCTGTGATCCAGATGTATATCCTTAACGCGGTGATCAACCCCAAGAAGCACGTTGACTACGAAGCACTTGAAAAGAGCCGCGAGGAGCTTAAAAAGATCGAAGCTCTCGAGCCTGCCGAGAAAAAGGACGCGGAATGGAAGGCAAACCGCAAGAGAGAGCGTCAGGATTATAAGAAATTCTTCAAGATCGTAAATAAGCATTTGGTTATCTACTCCGAAAAGAGCGGATTTTATAAGTATTTCAAGAGCCTTATCGAGGAGCTGACCTCTCGCTCAAATATCACCGTTCACTATATAACCAACGACCCCAAGGACATTATCTTTGAGGTGGCAAAGACTAACACACAGATAAAGCCTTACTATATTGGTCTGAAAAAGACTATTCCTCTTATGATGAAGCTTGAGGCGGATATGGTTGTTATGACCACCCCCGACCTTGAAAAGTATTATCTTAAAAAGTCGATAATGAAAAAGGATATCGAGTACGTCTACATTCCCCACGCACTGATGAGTATGCATATGGGAATGAAGGAAGGCTCTCTTGATGCCTTTGATACCGTTTTCTGCGCGGGCGAGCATATCAAGCGCGAGGTTGCAGCGACTGTTAAGCATTACGGACTTCCCGAGAAGACCCTCGTCGAGTTCGGTTATCCTCTTGCAGACGACCTTATCGCAGTAGGCGAAAAGGAGAGAGAGACTCATAAGACAGGCGGCAGACGTGAGATACTTATCGCTCCTACCTGGAATGAGGATAACATTCTCGATTCCTGCATCGACGAGATGCTTGAAAAGCTGCTTTGCGACGATTATCACATCACCGTCCGTCCTCACCCCGAGTACGTAAAGAGATACGGTCCCCGTATGCAGGCGATAGTTGAAAAGTGGCAGGATAAAGTGGGCGAGGGACTTACCTTTGAGCTTGATTTTTCGAGCAACTCCTCGATCTATTCCTCCGACCTTATGATAACCGACTGGTCGGGAATATCCTTCGAATACAGCTTTGCTACCAAGCGTCCCGTGCTCTTCGTCAATACCAAGATGAAGGTCTTGAACCCCAACTGGGAAAACATCGGATGCGAGCCTATCGAGATCACTCTCCGCGATGAGATCGGTATTTCAATCGAAAAGAGCGACGTCAAGGACGTTGATAAGTACGTTGCCGATATGTTCGGTCGCTCGGGCGAGTTTGAGGAGAAGATCGACAAGGCACTTCATAAGGCGGTCTATAACGTGGGCTCGGGAGCCAAGGTCGGTGCTAAGTATATTCTTACTCAGCTTGCGAATAAGAAAAAGCAGAGCAAATAAGGTCTCAAAAAATTACTGTTGACAAACTATATTTTCCGTGCTATAATATGTAACGAAATAAAAACGGCAACCGAAAAGGTGCCGAGAAGGGAAAAGAAATGTTTATTTTTGATATTGCAAGAGAAGTTTTCACTCTGAATGCCCTTTATATCGACCCCTCGGCGGCAACCGTTCTGCTGACCTCTATCAGCGGCGTTGTAATTGCTGTAGGTGCTACCGCTGTTGTGCTTTGGAGAAAAGCAAAGAAAAAGGCTGCAGAGGTGCTTCACATCGACGAGAACGCAAATAAGGAAGTCGAAGAGGATATCGTTATTAAGGACGACGAAGAGGCATAATGGTCTCGTAAGAAAAAGTAAATTTGAAATTACAAACAAAAAGAACCGTTCAATATGAGCGGTTCTTTTTGTTATTAATACAACTAAATCATTTCGTTTCCCATAACGAAAACCTTTTTAATCTCGATATCTTCATCGAAAATAACGATATCGGCATCCCTGCCAGAGTCAAGGCGACCCTTGTTCAAGCCCATGATCTCGGCGGGGGTCTCGGTTATCATTTTTATAGCGTCGGTAAGATGAATGCCTGCGTCACCCGTTACTACGCGAACCAGCCTGTCAGCGGTGGCAATGCTGCCCGCGAAAGCACTTCTGTCAAGGAGCTTGCAGACCCCGTCCTCGATAATGAATTCGGTGTCCTGCATTTTTCCTCGCAGTATGTCTGTTCCCGCAAGGGCAAGACTGTCTGTCACAAGCACGATTCTTTCACTGCCCTTGATCTTGTACATCAAGCGAATAAGCTCGGGAGGAATATGCTTGCCATCTGCGATCATTTCTACGAAAAGCTGATCCTCAAGATATCCGGTCTCGATCACTCCGAGACGGCGGAACCCGTGGTCTCTCGTGACGGTGGACATACATGAGTAGAAATGGGTGATCAGCTTGCATCCCGCATCCATCGCCGCTATCATGTCGCTGTAGATGGCGTTTGTGTGACCCGCGCAAGGCAGGATCGAGTGATCGGAAAGATACTTGGCAAAGCGCGCGCCCTTGTCATTTTCCGGGGCATAGGTCCATCTTGCAATATCCTTTCCGTGATTTTCTATAAGAGAGACGTAGTCACGTTCTATGGGAGGCGTTACGTGATCAGCGCATTGGGCTCCGATATGCTCAAGAGAGAGGTAGGGACCTTCCATATGCGCTCCGATAATATTGCTTTTGACCCTTCCGCTCGCCTTTGCCTCGGCAATATTTTCTACCGATCGAGCCATAGACTCAAAGGGTGCGGCGGAGATTGTAGGGCAGATAGAGGTGGTACCGTGAGAAAGATGGAAGTTACAACCGTTAATTACGTCGTTTACCTCTCCTTCAAAGGGATATCCACCGCCGCCGTGGGTATGGATGTCGATAAATCCGGGGGAGACGTAAAGGTCTCTCGCATCGTATTCTTCGTCAAAGGGAAGCTCTCTGTCCGATACCTCAACGATTATGCCGTTGTCAAAATAAACGTAGCCCGACAGAATTTTGTCACCCGCAATTATTTTGTTGCTTTTTATTCTTTTCATTGAATCTGTCTCCCGATCAAAGCAAAGCACTGCTGTCGCCGTCAAGGTAAAGAGTGGCGCATCCGTGACGGCGAAGAATGGTGGCGGGACAGTCTTCGTTTATCTCGCCCTCAAGGGTTGTTTTTACCGCCTTAGCCTTTGTGGGCGCGGGAACTATGCAGAAAAGCGCACTCGCAGAATATAGTGTGGGGCAGGTGAGAGTGATGGCGTGAGTGGGCACAAGATCGATACTCTCAAAGCAGCCGTCGTTGACCTGCTGCTGTCGGCAGACCTCGTCAAGAGGTACAACCTTGACAGATTCGGGATCGTCAAATTTTGCGATCCAGGGGTCGTTGAAGGCGATGTGACCGTTCTCGCCGATTCCCATTACCACGATGTCGGTGGGATTGTCGGCTAAAAGCTTTGAGTATCTCTTGCACTCGGACTTGCTGTCGGTGGCGGTGCTGTCGATGAGATTTACCGATTTGAAGGGAACCTTACCGAAAATGTGGTCGTGAAGATAGGTTCCAAAGCTTCTGTCCTCAAGTTCTTTCGGAAGACCCACGTATTCGTCCATATGATATGCGTTGATGCGTGACCAATCAATATCGATATATTTGATAAGTGACTCTAGAACGTCATTCTGCGAGGGTGCCGCGGCAAAGATCATATTTATCTCGTTTTTTTGAGAAAGAAGAGATAGAATTTTTTCGTGAATGTCGGCGGCGGCAACCATACCCATTTCGCTCCTGGTGGGCATTATTTTGACCGATAAATTATCCTTTTTCAAGCTTTTCATATCAGTAGCTCCTTAGTTCTTTTTACCGCTTCGTTGAATGCGGATTGAAGGCTGTCGAATTTGTAGGGATTGTCGAAGCTCTTTCCCACAAGAGCGTTCAAGCCGTCAAAGGTTTGAAGATGTGGCTCTACCGATAGAAGAACGTCACCCTTTGAGTCCTCACGGAATCTGTGCAAAAGTTCTCCTATGTGAGCATCTCCACAGCCTGCGGGAACGATAGCTCCCTGCGCCAAAGCATCCTTTATGTGGAAATATTCGATATAATTCTTCAGCATTTCATAGCCCTTTACGGGATCGCACCCGTCGAGAACGAAATTGCCCATATCGAAGACACAGCGAAGCCGTCCGCCGAAGTATTCCAGCAGATCAAGACAGTATTCGGGGCTTTCGCCGTAAATGTTTGCCTCGTTTTCGTGACAAAGCTTAATTCCAAAGCTGTCGGCAACGTCAAGCATCTTTCCGAGCTTTTCGATTACCTCACCGCGGCATTCCTCACGGCTTTTGCCGTTGTGAAGATAGAAGCTGAACATACGCACCTTGTCAGTTCCAAGCAAATTTGCGATGTGGCAGACCATGCGAGTCTTTTCAAGGTGAGCCTCGAAATCGTCGGCAAGATTTATCTTTCCAAGAGGAGAACCGACGGCACTCACGGCAATTCCGCTTTCGTCAAGTGCTTTTTTCAATGCCAAAACCTCATTTTCGGTCATATCGGCAATGTTTTTACCGTCAATAAAGCGCAATTCGATATACTTAAGCCCGTTTTCACGCAGAGCACCGATCTGTCCCTCAAGAGACCTTGAATGCTCGTCCGCAAAGGCGGAAATTATCCACCTGCTCATCTCTTTATCTCCTCTGCGCGAAGAACTCTTTCTTCCTTGCCACTTTCAAGGGATCTTTCGATAGCGTTCATAATGAATACGGGGGAGAAGAGCTCGTCGTACGAGAGGTGCTGCTCCTTGCCCTGAAGAATGTCGTAGAAGGATTTGAATTCGCGGCTTCCCGCATTTGTAAGCAGATCTCTCTCTCCCATAAAGCCCTTTTCAAAGGCAACGCTGACCGAATAGATCCAGTTATCGGTGTTGTCGAGATAAAGACCGGTTATATCGTAATCGTCGTAACGGGTGATGACGGTGATCTTATTGTCGCATCTGAGAGCCTGCACGGAATTTGGGAAATATCCGAAAAGCTCGCAGGTCACCTGTACTAAGTGCTGAGCGTAGAAAAAGAATCCTCCGTGCTCACTTTCTGATTGCAGGGGAGTACGCAAATAACCGCCGATCACCTTTCCAAGCTCACCCTTGGCTATAGCGTCCTTCAGCTCAAGCACAAGATCGGAATGCATACACATAGAGCCTCCGCAGGCGGGGATATTGTTCTGTTTGAGGATGTCCATAAATTCACAAGCCTCGCGCTCACTTATAGTCATAGGCTTGTCAATAAAGATCGGGATCTTGCTTTCAAGATAAGGCTTGGCATATTTGAAATGATTGTCTCCGTGGCGGGCGGTGATGATAAGTCCGTCGATCTTGCCCACGAACTCGTCGAATTCCTTTGCCGCATACACGCCGTATTTCTGATTCAGCTTCTCCGCTTCCGCGAAATCGTAGCTGTATACTCCAACCACCTCGATGTCGTCGTAGCTCTCGTTTTTAATAATTCGTAAAAACATATCCGCATGGGAGTTTTCACATCCTAAAATTGCTATTCTGTACATAATTTACCTCCCAAGAAAACGTTTAAAATTTTACGGGCAGAGGATTGTCCGCGTGAACCTTTTCTATAACGTTAATGATCTGCGCTACCTTTTCGGGAGAGATTTCCATAGGAATATTGTCAACTATACGACCGTAGAGCATAGTGTAGAAATCCTTGACCGCAACGTCGAAGGAGGAGCCCGTAAAATCACCCTCCTCGGTGTGCTTGATAAGCTGCTCGCCGCAATATGCGGGAAGACCGGCTGCATCCTTGAGGGATTCAACGATTACAGGTCTCTCGGGGTTTTCGCCGTCAACGATATAGGTCATCTTGTATTTGCTGAAAGTGCAGACACAAGTGCCCTTGTCTCCCTGAAGCTTGACGGTGTAGTCGCAGTAAGGGTCGATCGCGCTGATCTCAATGTCAACGAGAGGCTTACCCGGTGCTGTAATAAGGATCTTTGCGTAGTCCTCGGCATCGCCCGACGTAAGGGCGGTGTCAAGCTTTGAGTAGACTACCTGAGCATTGTCGTCAAAATCAAGATAATCAAGAGCCATGCCGATAGGGTGAGGACCGGTGTTATATACACTGCCGCCCATCTTCATTTGTATGGTCTGCCAGTCCCAGCGGCGATGCAGACTGTTGTATCGGATGTCAATCTGCTTGAGGTTGCCAAGCTTACCGCTATCAATGATCTTTTTGATGCCAAGGTGATGAGGAGCAAGAAGGCTTTGGTGGAATACCGCCAGGGTCACGTCAGCGTCCTTTGCGGTCTTGATAAGATCGCCGCATTCGTAATAATTGCGTGCGAAAGGCTTCTCAACAAGCACGTTCAAGCCGTGAGTGAGCAGGTCTTTGGTTATTGCATAGTGATCGTTCGAATAAGTCGCGTTGACCACAAGATCGATATCCTTTTTGTCAAAAAGCTCGGTATAGTCCGATAATGCAGAGCATCCCGGATATTCCTCAAGTGCGCGTGCGCGTCTTTCGGCGTCAAGCTCTACCACGTACACGACCTCAACCAGAGTGTTATTTTCCGATTTGAAGAATTTTCCGTGAATGTCGCGACCGCTTCGTCCCTGACCGATTATTGCCGTTCTTAGCTTTTTCATAAGAGTAACCCTCCTAAAGTGTTTTTCTTTACATTATATATTATAAATGTTATAGACTGCAATTTGAATTGTTTTTTTTACAATACATATTGCAAAAAGTGTGATTTTGTGGTAAAATAGGCTAAACAGAGCGGTTATTTTGCAAAAAATCCACGTTGGGAGGGAAGATCATGAGAATAAACGTACATTCGGAATACGAAAGTGATACTCTCTATTATAATCATTGCACCAAATCAAAACAACGTTCCGAGGATTATTCCAGGCACTATCACGACGTTACAGAGCTTTTGTTCGTCAAAAGCGGAAATGTTCGTTATGAGGTGGGCGATAAAGAATACGACCTGAAAAAGAACACTCTTGTAATCTCCCGTCCCGAGGTAAGTCATAGGATTTACACGGAGGGTGACTCGGATTACGAAAGATATAATATGCTTTTCGACGAAAAAAAGCTGCCATTTGAGCTTTATGAAAGAATTCCTCACGATCTGAACGTTATCAGCTTTGACGGAAATAAGACCGTGATCGGCGCATTTGAGCGAATGGATATTTATTGTCAGAAGCTTTGCGGAGAAGACCTTGAAGGAATACTTTTCGGAATTATCAACGAGATATTGATCAACGTGATCATTACCACAGAAAGCGAAAAGGAAACGGGAGCGCAGCTTACACCGTCGGTTCTCGGCGCGGTAAGATATATCGAGGAAAACCTTTGCACGGTGGAGGGAATTGACGAGATCTGCCGCGAGCTTTATATTTCAAAAAGCCATCTTCATCATCTGTTTGCCACAGAGCTTGATACAAGTCCAAAAAAATATATACTTGACAGACGGCTTGAGCGTGCAAGGCAGGCTTTGGCATCAGGCGACAGAGCCACCGAGATCTATTCCGAATGCGGCTTTGGCGACTATTCCTCGTTCTTTAGGGCATATAAAAAAAGATACGGCTACAGCCCCGTCGACACACCGAAAAACGACGTGCTTCGCATAACCTTTTCCGATATGGTCAAGGGGCATAAGGCATAATGAATAATGGAGGACGTATGAATTTTACTACAGGATTGGTATCGGTCAGCTTCAGAGGACTTGACCGCAACAAAATTATTGAATTGACAAAGGAGAATGGACTGGTCGCCATCGAGTGGGGCGGCGATATTCACGTTCCCGCGGGAGAGACAGAGGTCGCCCACACCACAGGAGAACAGACTCGCGAAAACAAACTTGAGGTTGCCGAATACGGCTCATATTACCGTATCGGTGTTTCTGATCCCGACGAGATACATGGGGTCGCCGCGTCAGCCCGCGCGCTTGGAACGGATATTGTCCGCGTCTGGGCATATAACAAGGGCTCCGCAGACGTTACAGCCGACGAGTATGAAATAGCGGTAGCGGATGCCCGTAGAATATGCGCCATATACCCCGATCTCACCTTCTGCACAGAATGTCACAACAACACCCTTACCGACGATTATAACGCAAATTTGCGGCTTTTAGAGGACGTTAATATGCCAAATTTCGCCGCGTTTTGGCAGCCGAATCAGTATAGAGACCACAACTATAATCTTGAATCTGTCCGCATCCTTGCCCCCTTTGTCAAAGCGATACACGTCTTTGCCTGGGAGGGCAACGCAAAGTATCCCCTCGCTCACCACCGTGACCGCTGGGTCGAATATCTGCGCGCTTTCGCCGAGTGTTGCGATGAAAATGCCGACGTTGCGCTTATGCTGGAGTTTATGCACGATAACGACCCCGAAAGCCTATCTTCTACCGCAAAAACGCTGAAAGAGATCGTCGAATTGTTAAAAATCAACTAAAAAAGCAAAAATAAGCGGATCGCTTGCCACAGGGGGCAACGGTCCGTTTTTTTTGCGTCATTTTTTACAAAATTGATTGCACGAAAAGAATATTTGTGTGTATATCACCAAAGTTGACGTTTTAGTGCTTTAATTTGCTAAAATGTCTTGACAGATAAAGGGGTTTGTAATATAATAGTAATATCTTTTTTAAAGATTTTGCTGTGCGAATTTCGCCCGGCGGCAAAACTCAACGAAAATAATTTATGCCGCCCTTAGCGGCAGATTGGAGATCATTATGAACAGAGTTTACAACTTTTCAGCAGGCCCCTCTATGCTTCCTTTGCCCGTACTCGAACAAGCAGCAAGCGAATTGGTCTGCTACGGAGAATCGGGAATGTCGGTTATGGAGATGAGCCATCGATCTCCCGATTACGAGGCAATTATCAAGGCGGCAGAGGCAGACCTTCGCACGCTCATGAATATTCCCGACAATTACAAGGTTCTTTTCCTTCAGGGCGGAGCCAGCACACAGTTTGCGTCGGTTCCTATGAACCTTATTAACCTGAAGCCCGCCAAAAAGGCGCTCTACGCAGTTTCGGGACAGTTCTCGGGCAAAGCGTATAAAGAAGCGCAGAAAATGGGCTATGATGCCAAGTGTATCGCTACTACTAAGGATGATAATTTCGACCACGTGCCCGAAATTACCCGTGACATGGTGGATCAGGACGCATCCTACCTCCACATTTGCTTCAATAATACTATATACGGCACCAAGTACCCCTATATCCCCGATACAGGCGACGTTCCGCTGGTAGCAGACCTTTCCTCCTGCATCATTTCCGAGCCCGTGGACGTTAGCAAATTCGGCGTTATCTATGCAGGCGCGCAGAAGAATATGGCACCCGCAGGTGTGACCCTCGTCATCGTCAGAGAGGATCTTCTGGGCTTCGCGGAAGAAAATATCCCTACCATGCTTGACTGGAAGACCATGGCGGATAACGATTCTATGTATAACACCCCCCCTTGCTATGCTATATATATCGCAGGACTTGTCTATAAGTGGATCGAGCAGCTGGGCGGACTTACCGTTATGCAGGAAATGAACGTAAAGAAGGCAAAACTGCTTTACGACTATCTCGACAGCCAGGATTATTATTTCGCCCCCGTCAAGCCCGAGTCTCGCTCGCTTATGAACGTAACCTTTGTTACGGGAGATGCAGATCTTGACAAAAAATTCGCCTCCGAAGCCGCAAAAGCAGGTCTCAAGAACCTTAAGGGTCACAGAAGCGTGGGCGGTATGAGAGCATCTATCTATAACGCAATGCCCTATGAAGGAGTCGAAGCCCTCGTGGCATTTATGAAGAAATTCGCAGAGGAGAATCCTAAGGATTAAGATGCGTGCGAGAACCTTTCTTGGAAAGAAAGGTTCTCACGCTCTCCAAAGAACTTCCCGAAGGCAAGTATAAAATACAGACGGTTTAGGTTATAAAACGGTGGAAAAGAGAATTGCTTTGCCATCAAGATAGATAAAACCACCTATCCTTATTTAAAGTTTTGGGATTCTTAAACCTTTTTTCAAAAAGGTTTAAGCGGGTACAGGGCAGAGCCCTGCAAAGAAAGGAGTTAAAATGATTAAAAACATAAAATTGCTCAACAAAATCGCCAAAGTAGGCACAGACAAGCTCGACCGCGCGCTTTTCAACGTAGGCGAGGACGTAGAAGCCCCCTACGGCATCATGGTGCGCTCGGCAAATATGCTTGATATGGAATTTAACCCCGAATTACGCGCTATTGCGAGAGCCGGCGCGGGTGTAAACAATATCCCGATAGACCGTTGCACCGAGCAGGGCGTGGTCGTGTTCAACACCCCCGGTGCCAACGCGAACGCGGTCAAGGAGCTTGTTATCGCGGGACTTATGCTGGCATCGAGAGACGTTGTGGGCGGCGTTAAGTGGGCAGGAACGCTCACAGAGGACGTTGCAAAGCAGGTAGAGAAGGGCAAGAGCAAGTTTGCGGGTGTCGAGGTCGCAGGCAAGACCCTCGGTGTTATCGGACTTGGCGCAATCGGCGGAATGGTAGCAAATACCGCGGTCCACCTCCGTATGGACGTGGTCGGATGTGATCCCTATATGTCCATCGAGGCGGCTTGGAACCTTAACCATCACGTTACCAAGGCGGCGACGTACGACGATATCTACGCAACCGCTGATTACATAACCCTCCACGTGCCCTCCACTCCCCAGACCAAGGGAATGATCAATAAAGAGAACATCGCCAAGATGAAGGACGGAGTCAGAATTCTCAATTTCTCCAGAGCCGACCTTGTGAACGCGGCAGACCTGAAAGAAGCTCTTGAAAGCGGAAAAGTGGCTGCATACGTCACCGATTTCCCCACGGAAGAGGTTCTGAACGTAAAGGGAATCGTTGCGATCCCTCACCTGGGTGCGTCCACCGAGGAGAGCGAGGACAATTGCGCGGTTATGGCGGCGCAGGAGCTGTCGGACTACCTGGCAAACGGAAATATCCGCAACAGCGTGAATTTCCCCGCGATCTCGATGCCCAGAAGCGGCGACGCGAGAATTTGCGTGCTTCATAAGAATATCCCCGCGGTAATTTCGAGCATTACTACCATTTGCTCGGAGCAGGGACTCAATATCGAGAATATGATGAGCAAATCTCGCGGCGAGGTGGCATATACCATTATCGACCTGACGGGTAAGGCAGACGAAGCTTCACTCGATAAGCTGAAAGCGATCGAAGGCATTATCAGAGTGAGAATTTTGCAAGAATAATAAGAAATATAAACATTCATTCAACGCATCAAATTTTGATCTGTCGAATCGGTTGAAATTGCAACGAGACTACTCATCCACCGCCGCAGCGGTGGATGAGTAGTTTTTAACAAACGATTTTCAAAATTTTCACTGTTATAATTTAAACTTTTTCCACAAAAAACCCACGGAATCTCTTCCGTGGGTTTTTTCAATTATTCAAAGAACTCCAAATCATATTGGAATAAATCCCATTCCCCAATCGTCGTCTTCTGATTCTTGTTCATTACTAAAAGTGACGATATCAGTCAAAACCTCGAATAGAAGAAATTCGGGCTCTTCATAAGGAAATTTTTTATTCATAATAATCTGACTTTCTTTCTACCCCACGGGAAATTTCCCGTGGGGATTATTTTTGTGTTTTCAGCCGATAATTTTTAATTATTCAGCTGCGGGAAGGGTAACGTTGTTAATCTGAATAATAGTTACTTCGACACCGTAGTTGGTAACAATAACGATCTCAAAGTTAATGGTATGTCCTGCCCAAGCACTGAGATTTACAACGGTTTCAGAGTATCTCGCGCCAAGTCTGCAATTTGTGGTAAAGCCTCTGTTCGTACCCTGCTTTGTCACTGCATCAGTTGCGCTGATAGTTGTTGCTTTCGCCCAATTAATAAGCTCAGGGTTATCAACTGCAACACCGTCAATGCTTGTTACGCGAAGCTTGTATGCAGCAACACCGCCGGGAGTTACGCACCATCCACCAAGCTCGAGGCTGGTAGCGGCATTGGTTATGGTCTTGCCGGAAAGGTCGACAACCTTGGGCTTTTCTGCACCGCCGCTGCCCGCGTCACCGGTTCTTACGTTGTCAATTTCAACGAAGTCAAGGTTATTAGTGAAAAATACCGTGGAATCGTTCTTGTAAGCGTAGCACTTAGCAGCCTCTTCGTTATCGGCAAATGCGATCTCGGCGATATCTACGTAGTTGCCTGCCTTGATATTGTTGACATTGATTCGGAGGTAACGCCAAGAATAGGTTCCGTCCGCATTAGCTGTGAAGGAAACGTTAGCCTCCTTAGGCTGAATTATCATGGTGTGCCATTCGCCGCCATCGATCCATACTGATGATGCAGAGTTCTGGTTCGTTCCGGTGGCGCCGGCATTTACTGTGGTTGCGGCACTACTTGCGAATATCTGTCCTGTACCCAGGTTAGTACCGCCGTTAGATACTCTGTACTTAATGACCATGTACTTACCGGTTACAACGGAGCCGTTTCTGTAGGGATAGAAATAAAGATCCGTTTTATCTGTTTCGCTCGCGGTATATCTAATAAAGGTCTCGCCGTCTTCGGTTTTGGTAGTTGCGGTGAGGAAGTTTTCGGAGGAACCAACGCTTGCAGCATCGGTTATAGCCTCGGTCTTGTAGATCATATCGCTGGTTTCCACTTTGCCGCAATAATCACAAGTGAAGGTATAGAGCTCCTGTGCGCTATCCCATGCGGAGGTAACGTCAGAATGATCGCAAGCCTTGGTTGCTGTTACTGTACCGCAAGCGTCACAGGTGGTTGTGATAAGCTGTGTATTGCTATCAAATGTGGTGGTAGTAGTGAAGTGCTCACAGTTGATCTCATATGCCTTAACGTACTGTGCGTAGTAAGCATAAGCCTCTGCAGCGTCGCTGAAGAATGCCAAGAATGCAATGTCAACTGTGTCACCTATAGTTCTCGAATGGTTAAAGTAGTCGATACGGAACGCGGTAAGCTGAGAGCCGTCGTAGCCGTATGCTTCTCCGTTCGCGTTGGTTCCGGAGAATGCCGTAGATACGTCGACAATTTCAAACTTCCAAGCACCGTTTGTATTTACGTTGGAGAAATTCTTAACGCCTGCCTGAACAGCGCCGAGCTTACCGTCAAGGACGATCTGGATCTGCTCGCTGTGGTCGTTTCTGTAAAGAATACCTACGTACTTTCCGAGCTTGCTTCCGGGAATCGGGTTAGCGGTATCCTGGAAGAGGTGAGTAGTTTCCTCACCCGAAGCCTTTGCCGCGGTAACGTTGATGTAAGGCATACCGTTCTCGCTGAACATAAGCGTGGGCTTCACACTCGTTCCGGTCTTGTTGACCATAACGTCGGGAGTGAAGATGTGGAGACCTGCGGAAGTGGTCGATGCGTATCTCGAAGCCTTGCCGCCGCAGATGATACAGTCGGTCTTCTCGAACATAGGATCATTCGCGTCAACTGCCCATACAGCGTCATCTTCTACAAGGTGAGAGCAAAGTGCCTGGTCGCCGTCCTGCATAATGGAAGCAAACTTGGAAACGTCGTCTGCGAATGCGATATAAGCAACGTCGAAATAACCCTTGGTAAGGCTGTTGTTAAGGATATCTATACGAGCCCACTGAATGGTGTAGGTTCCGTCTTCAGCAGCTACAACGTAAGAGGGGATCTTCTCCGCGAGGTTGAAGACTTCGACATGCCATTCACCGTCGCGATTGAAGGTCATGCCAAAGTTTGCCTTACCGCCGCTGTGACCGTTTGCGGTAGTGTTAGCCCAGACCTCACTGCTTGTGGTGGAGTCTGTTCTGTACTTGATTATCATATACTGACCGGTAACTGCCTTGTTGGATGCCATAAAGTTAATGTAACCGTCGCTGGACTGACCTGCTCTTGCGTATCTTACGTAGGTTCTGTCAGCCGAAGGAGCGTTGTCTGCCCACAAGGAGCCCTCAGAACCGCCTACGAGAACCTTAGAGAGTGCGTCGTAGCCATAGTACTTGTTGGTAGTGGGAACTATCTTATCGATAGTGGGAACTTCGATCTCGTTGCCCATAGCGTCCCAAGCCTTGCCGCAGCCGTATTCACATGCGGTGTGAGCTTCCCAACCTGCTTCGGTAGTTGTAGGAGCGGTGTAAGCCTTGTCAACGAAGCTGTGAGCCTCGAGATCAAGCTCAAGAGTGGGAATAGCGTTGAGCTCTACTTCGTTAGTATCGTAGATTCTGCCGCAGGTGTTACAGGTCTTGTAAGCCTCGTTACCTGCAGTAGTACAAGTGGAAGCCTTAGCTTCAACGTCTACGAGAACGTGGTTTGCGCAATTGGGAACAGTAACGTTGTAAACCTTAAGAATTGTAGTAGTCTGACCCCAGTAGTTGGTAAGAACGACCTCAATAGTTACAGTCTGACCATCATATCCGGAGAGATCGAAGGTGTTGTTTGTGCTCTGGAACGCAGCACCTGCCAAACGTCCGTCGCCATACATAAGGCTTATACCAGCTTTGCCAATGCCGCTCTCTGCGGTCACCGAGGCGGGTACGAGGTAGTGCCTGAGTTCACTTGCATTACCTTCATCATCTATGATACGGTAGTCGATGCTCTTACCGCCGGAAGGAATAGCGAGCCAGCCGCGGAATTTAAGGGAGCTGTTAGTGGTGCCGATGGTTGTATTGGCAAGGTCGATCTCGACAATTCTTTCGGTTCCGCCCGCGTTGATAACAGCGGAAGTGCCCTTGAACTGAACATCGTCTACCAAGAAACCATCAAGGTTTATATGGAAGGGTGTTTCAAGGGGAGCATACTTGTCAACTGCCAACTTGTAGTTGTTCATAGCGTGGTCAGCGTCCTTGAAGAAGCCCATATACGCGATATCGAATGTCGCGCCGGCCGAGATCTTACCAGCATCAAAGATGTCGAGACGCATATTCGTTATGTAGCCGAGAGTGTCGTCGTATCCATCCAAAGAGGAGAGGTCGAAGAGCAAAACGTTCCATTCGCTATTATCTACGGCAGTTTTAGAGGTACTTACATATTTGGTCTGATTTACAAACATTGTAAGGCCAGAAGGATAGCTCTCGCTTGCTCTGTAAACGATCATAAAGAGATCGCTCATACTGTTGTTGGTAAGCTTAGGAGCGGTAGTGGAGGCGTTGTCGACAAAGTACCAGAGGTATTCACTATCTGCGGTCTTATCAGCCAGAAGCTCAAAGCGAACGAAGTCGAGACCGTCTTCGGTCATCTTGGTTGTAGAGTAAGCTTTGTTGTGACCTGTGGTTCTGGTAAGAATCTCGTCAGCGTCGAACATCTTGAGAAGCTCGTCGTTAACGTCGCTGGTTGTATAAGTTTCGCCGCAAGCACAAGTTGCGTTGAATACTGTGGGATCGTTGGTAGCCTCGACAGAAGCTGCGTTCTGAGAGAGGTGAGTACAGATTACAGGGAAGTCTTCAACAACCGCAGTAATGAGAACATTGGGGTTCTCTGCGGTTCCGGGGTTGTTAGCGGGAACAGCACCGAGAGTAACAGTGATGGTCTGGTTAGCGTATGCTTCAAGATCGCTGAACGTAAGACCGTTCTGATAAGCAGAGTTGTTGTGAGAGTTAACCTTGTCGGTGATGTTAGCGTTATTGTTGATAGCAGCGCCGATACCTTCGGTATCTTCGGGCTTGGTGGAGCCGGGAGTGCCCGAAAGGGTCTTCCACTCGCCGTCATTGATCTTAATAACGTATCTTTCAACACCACCGTTTACTGCGAACCAACCGCCTGTCTTGAAGGAGTCGGTGTCCTTGAAGGTGAGAGCGTTGCCGTTCTTGTCGACAAAGTTCTCGGGAGTGATAACGAAGGTTGCGTAGCCGGGATCCTTGTGGAAGATGACGCCCGCGGTCTGATCCGTATTACCGGTATAGGGGTTGATAACAGTATCGTTAACCTTTACGGAGTCGATATTGTTCTTGTAGTATACTTCTCTTCTTTCGCCGTAACCACAAGCACATTCTCTTGTTTCGAAGAGCTCGCCGGTTACCTTGCCGCCCTCAGCCTCCTTTACGGGCTCCCATGCGGAGAGCTCGTGATCTGCTACTTCAAATACTGTCTGACATGCGTCACAGTAAGCTCTGTGCTTGGTATCGGTAACGTTGTCGTATTTGTAATCGTGAGCTTCTTCTTCACAATTAACGGGCTTAGCCTCAACAACAACGTATGCTTCTGTAAGAGTATCAGCGATATCATCGCCATTTCCATTGAAAGCTTCTCTTACGATAGGATAGATCTTATATGTACCTGTCTCTGCAGCGGTTACAGTATAAGTAACGGTTGCGAGAACGCAATTCTCTACAACAGCTTCGCTTGAGTCAAGAACGATGTTAAGAGCAGCCGTGCCTTCCCAGTCGCCGATCGTGCCGGGGACAAGGGAATCTTCAACGTACGCAAGAGTAACGCCTTCGCCCGCAAGGGTAACTACAAGGGACTTGATATCAACCGCACCTGCAATGTTGAGGGTGAAGGTGACGTCGGTTGCTACGCCTGCTACAAGCTCGATGGGCTCAGCAACGAGTCCAACCTTGGTTGTAACCTCTGTGCCGCAATCGGAGCAGTAAACCTTTGCGTTGTATACGAAAGAACGGCCGTGTTCACATTCTGCACCGAGACCGGGAACGTAGCTGCTGTCAGCGTAGTTCTTGGTCCACGCGTAGTAGAGATAGAGTGCCTTTGCGGCATTCTTCTGCTCAGCGGAGGACTTGTAGTCCTCAACCATATCCTTAGCGTACGCAAGAACGCTGTAGGTCCAAGAAGTACCATTGACCTCTACGGTGTACGCTGTCGCAAAGTTGTGAGCCGCAATGTTGTGAATGTCAACGTACTTGGTTCCGTTGACATCGTAGATGTTAACGTTTTCAGCAACAAGTGTGCCTGCCTTGTAAACGTTAGCAACAGCACCATCGGGAGCGGTGAAGTACACACGCAGCTTGATGTTGTCCTGGAGGTAAGCCTGAGCTCCAAGGAAGTCAACGTCGCTTTCCTCAACGGGAGCAACGCTTTCGGGAGCATCGTACATGTTCTCGGGGAGCATGTTGTCGATGGGGTTTGCTTCGGTAAACAGACCCTTGTTTGCAAGGTTGATTGCGTTGTGACCAAACAGCTTCTGAGCCATGGAGCCGTAGTTGAGCATGCTGATGATGTTGTTTACCTGAGAAGCGAAGGTTTTATCGCCTGCAGCAGCCTTTTCGAGTACCTTATCAGCATAATACTTTACGGAGTATTCGCGGAGCTTACCTTCTACTCCGTTCTTTACCCACTGAAGGCCTACAAGGTCCGTCTGCTGAGCCGCTGCAACGGGTACCTTTACAAGCCATCTTGCTTTTGTTTCATCGTAATCGAGGTCATTCTTCATGTAGATGACGGTCTTGGTAGTGTCATCCTGCTGGGGAACGGTGACCTTGAGGTAGTCACTGTTCGAGAAGCTCTCGAGTCCGGTGAAATAGAACAGCATGGTGATGCTTCCCGACTGGGAAACATTCATAGCAGACAGCTTTTCGCCGTGGCCAGCGAAGCCTTCCTCGGTAATTCTGTAGGTATCAAATCCGTCGGCTTCTGTTGCGGATGCCATAGGCACCAAAGAAAGCACCATGATCAGAACCAACAGCGTTGCCGTAGCGAAAACAGCTGTCTTCTTGAAAATTGAAGTGATTTTCATAGATTTTCTCCTTCTATATGTTTTTTTCACCCTCAATGAGGGGGATTAGGAAGCTTACTTTTTCCTTCGTTGGCTCTTCGAAGGCAGTTAGCCATTATTCCATTGTAAATTATAGCACAACCCCCTGATTTTGTCAAGAGTTTTGTTTATATATAAATATAATGAAATGATTTTTGGCGTTTTGAACAAAAATCAAGCGTGTTTTTTGACACTTTGGCTATTTTTTCTTCATTCATTATAATATATAATGCCGAAAGCTGTAAAAATGTGTTAAAAAACAAAAACGTCGCCCGGGGAGGACGATGTTTTACGTTGGACTTGTGGCTTGCACTTTCTTGAGAATTACCTTGCGCTCTTCCAAGAATTATCTTGCACTTATCCGAGAAATGGCTTAAGGTTATCCGAAAATTGTATTGCGCTTGCCTGGGGATTGGCTTAAGCTTATCCGAGAACGAATCGGCTTGAGCTGACATAAAATCAAAAACCGCCACTTGGGCGGCTTCTGATTTATTTGATCAAATTATTCGAAATCTTCGATGTCGCCACCAACAACGGTTTCATCGTCTATGAAGCTGCCGGTGATGATGTCTTCGTCAACGAGTTCGAACTTGATCTCGGGCATCTCGTATGCAAACTTGTTCATGGTAGTTATCTCCTTTTTATGATTGCGATGATAATGCACCGCAGTGTAAATACCTATCTGGATTGTATTGTATCACTTTTTTTTGAGTTTGTCAATAGATTTTGATTATTTTTTTGTGATGCCTCGAATTTTTTGCTTTATCGCTATAAAATCGGTGTTTTTTGGTGCGAAAATTGTTAAATATGACGGTTTGAGCTGTCGTGATGCAAAATGGCGCCCTGACCGAAACGAAAATCTTCCAATTATATTATAATGTCTCTATTGACGTGTTTAGACACAACTCAAGACAATCTCCGTGGCACTGTCGCGACTGCTTTGTGTTCTCCGATGGCATAGGTCCTAAGCTCACCGCCACTGCTTTCGGCTCGCTTTTGCAGTCCCTTTAGCCCACCTTGGCGGCTGCTTTCTGCTCGCTTTTGCGGCTTTTTTTGTGTGCTTATGGCTCTCCGGCGCAAACGCTCAAAAACGTCAAAATGCTTTAAAAATGCTTCAAAAGGACAAATTACAGCGTCAAAAATCGCAAAAGTTAACAACATAAGGTTTAGAAATAAACACCTTGTTTAGTTTCCGCTATTTTTCAAATTTCAACAAATCTGATGCCGTAGGCGGGGATGGAGAGAGAAGCAAGGTCGTCTTCGATCTCGCTGAAGTCGTGCTCCTCATCGACGGCGAAAATTTTTGCGTTGCTTTCGCACCCCGAAGCTGTAACGTTGACGGTGATCTCCTCCGCCTTGTGGTTGACTATCGCGATTCCGTTCTTCTCTCCATCGGTTGCGGCGAGAGCATAGACCTCGTCGGTATCGGAGACACATTCGACGCACTTGCCGAGAGCATAGAGCTGGCCGAAGGTATAGAATGCATAATATGCCTTGAAGGGCTGGAAGTTCAGGGGGTTGACCGCGCCGCAATAGCTTGACCAGTATCTGAAGTCGTAGTAGAGCATCATGTCGGTGGGAGTGGAGTGGAGCGCGATCATAGTGGAAAGGATGTTGGAGGCATCTTGGAGAGTGCCGCGAAGCGCGGTTCCGGGGTTCCATTCGCCCACGTGGATCTCACAGTTGGGATAGCCGTACTCATCAAGATATTTTCTCGGATAGCTTGCGAAAAGGATGTTGTCGTTAAGTCCCGCGTAGGTGTGCCAATCGAAGAAGTCGATCGGGATCTCGTTTTCCTTTGCATATTGGAAGAACTTGTGGAAGAATTCAATGAAATATCCGGTTCTGGAGGTGGATTTTGCGAGATTGGAAACGTCAACGTTGTTCATTGCGTAGAAGCCGCAAGAACCGTAGCCGCCGATCTTAAGGCTCGGAAATCTGCTCTTCAAGTGCTTTGCGGTAACCTTGTAGAGCTCGAAAAATTCCTCCATCGTGCCTCGCCAAAGCTGGTTTTCGTTAATGTCGGGGTAGTTGTCGGGCTCGTTCCAGATCTCCCAGTACTCGATATTATAATGGAAGCCGTCTGCCCAGCCCTCGTTGTAGTGCATGATGATGTGCTCGCAGATGCGTGCCCATTTTGCAAAGTCCTTGGGGGGATAGATGCGGTATGCCTTGATGTCGACGTAGTTTTCGATGGTAACGCCGAGGCGGTAGTAGGGCATAACGCCGCTTCTTACCATTCTTTCGATAAGCACGTCGGTGAATGCGAAATCGTAGGATGCGGGATCGTTTTCGTCGGCATCAAAATCCGGGAACACGTTGGGAATATCAACGTATCTCGATGCTCCGTAAACTCCGCCTGTGTCGTGAAGGCGCCCGTAGGGAATATGTGCCGCCTGCATCTTGCCATCCCAGTCGTTGGAGGAATTGCGGGGAACGGTTACCATATTGTTGGTGGCGTGCATGGGCTTTATTTTGCCCGTTACGTTGTCAAAACTTACGCTTACGTTTGCCATAATTATTCTCCTTTTTTATGGGGCATTTTCTAATAAACCAAAAGGTCAAGTTCATTATAAGATGTTTTTTGGGGTTTGTCAACCGATTTTGGAAAAAATATATTTGGTTAATTGATTATCGATAAATTGCGATTTATAGGTGTGTTTTTACTAACTTTTCTTGCCAACAGCTGCAAGAAAAGTTACAAAAGAAAAGCCGCATAGGGAAAAGAGGGTCTTGTAAAATCAACCGCAGCAAGCCGCGTTTGATTTTACTTCGACATCCTCTCTCCCCTATGAACCCCACTCACCTGTCGGCAAAGCCGACGAAGCGAGGCGTATCTTGCTTCAGCTTAGTTGAATTTTTCTTTTAGATAAACGCTTTGGCTGGGTTTAACACCCTTTAAAGGGTGAAGGACAGTGGGGGATTTTTTTAACTGAGCATTAATTTAGGTTAATTTGCTAACAAATTAACCTAAATTGGCGAAGTGAAAAATCCTGCGCCGCTACTAGAGCACCCAAAAGCATTGAAGCGTTTTGCGGAGCTTTTTTGAAAAGCGACTCGCCGAAGGCACGCTTCCCCAGCGTCCCCGTCGGCCGATAAATCAAAATTTGAAATAAAAAACGGGGAAGAGTTGATGAAAATTCTTCCCCTGCGCTACTGCGCTTTCTTTTAAATTGCTTTATCCGTAAGGATTATTTGCCATTGGGCGCGGCGGGACGATGCTCGCGCACGGGGCTTTCGGTCTCTGCCTCGGTATTGTTGTCATGACCGTCCTGTCTGGCGGTGCCGTGTGTTGCATCTTCGGCACTGTTTTTCATATTGTCCATTCCTCGCTCGATGCCGTTTTTTACGTTATCGATGCCGTCTTCGATGCCGTTTTTGCCGTCGTTTGCAACATTATTGTTTCTTGCTCCCCTTTCGGTAATTTTGCCGTTAGGAAGAGGAGGCTTTGATTCGGTTTCGGTTACTGCGTTTCCGCCTCCGCAGGAGGTAAGCATGATCGCGCACAATGCCGTGGTTATACATGCTGTAATTAATCTATTTTTAAACATAACGGTACTCCGTGTTCTGTCATTGTGCCAAATTCGGATCGTTCCGATATTGGCACCATTGATATTTTTCCCGTTTTTGTTGTGAAAAAACCTTGTTTTTGTCGGTAATTTTATGTAATAAAGCACTTTTTGTGAAAATAAGTTTTAAAAAAGGGGGATGACGGTGTGGCATATATTACAAAAAAAGAGATAATTTTTCAGATATTGCTTGACAATTTGACCAAGGCGGTATATAATATTATGAGTAAAATAGTATCATTGTGTTTTGAATGGAGAGTATGTGCCGCGGTCCTGTTTCCGGCGGTAGCCCTGGCGAGCTTTACCTTAGCCGTTCCCGATAGATGCGAAGAGCTGCTTATCGTTGAGCTTGGATGCGTTGCGCAAGGCGGAGAGGTGAAGCTTGAGATAGTTTTTCCTCGGGATGAGAGCTTTTGCGGATTTTACGGAGAGATACTTTACGACAGCGGTATTCTCTGCTTTGACGGTATAGAAACGGATGGGGAATCGCCTATCGACGGTGAGCTTTCCTTTGCGGATGCTGACGGCAGGCTGGGGATATTGCTTGACAGCTCGGACACTCCGTTCGAAGGGCAGGTTTTGGTTGCGTCGTTTTCTCTCAAAGAGGAGCTTTCTCTGCCCGTGTGTTTTGAGCTGACCTCTGCCGAGGCTTACAGATGGAACGAAGAAAGGCTTTGCAGACTTGACGTGCCGACGGCTTCGGTCGAGCTTGAGCCCGATCTTTCGCAGCAAAGCGAGGTGCCGCAGCTGTTGGAATTTTTGTCGAACGACGGTGAATTTATCGCTTTCGGCAGAACTCCAAGTGGATTCTTTGCTTCTGGATTTGAGATCGTTGCTGTTGACGTGCGCGCTGTAGAAATATACAGAATTACGGTGGCGGCGGTGCAATCTTATAATGAGGGAAGCTTTGAGTTCAACAGAAAGCTTGACCTACCGAAAGAGGGTAGGTTTTGTGTGATCATTCGTCCAGTGGCATACAAAAGAGATGTTGTTCGTTATGGGGATGAGGTTTCGTTCTTGCTTGATAACGGAAAGATACTTGGAGAATGATTCTGTTTTTGACGATGTTTTTTAGATGTGAGAGTTTGTTTATTATGGCGAATTCTGGTCTTAACATAATTTGTTGATAATAATTATGCCGCCGCTTGGCGGCGGAATGGAGATTGTTATGAAAAAAAGAGACGTGAAAATTACATTTTTTAAGATAATATCTATTCTTACGGTATTTTCGCTTTTGACGGGGATATTTTCGGCATTTCCGTCCGCCCTGTCGCCTGTACTGAATGCCTCTGCCGAAAGCTCTCAAGAGAATATATATTCTGAGCTGCCTCCAACTCCGCCCTCGGTTTTGTTTGATGCGGACGATATGGAAGGAAATATGTCGAATCCCAGCCAGACCGAATATGAGTTTATAACTACGCCGGATGGAGTTAAGAGCCTGTCGCTTGCTCCTACATATATTGAAAACAAGCACGACCCCTACATATCCTTTGCACCGCAAGCAGATCTAAGTGCAGATGAGTACAAATATATAACTTTGCTTGTAAAGACGGAATTGTTAGGGTCAGCAAATTTTACTATCTACTTTAATGCCGGCAATTTGGGCTATAGCGAAACAACGAATATATCCTGTAAATACTCGATGACCGATCAATGGCAGCTCCTTGTATATGATCTTTCCGCAAAAGACACTTGGGAGGGGAAAATAAACAGTATTCGCTTTGATTATTTTAATGATCCAACAAACATTGATGCAGGTGTTGAGTGTAACGTTGCGGCGGTAATATTCAGCAAAACACCGGCTGACGTATACGATTCCGCTTTCGATCTGATGCAGACCGTTTATCCCTCGGTTCAGAAGCTTTCCGATTTTACCGAGGATGAGCTGAAATTTTTTGAGCGCGCTGCAGGGGATTACCAAAACGAGTCTCCTTGGCGTCCGTCTCTTGATAACGTGCTTTCGGGGAAGGACGGCAATCTGCTTTACACGTTTGAATATGACACGTCGGTGGAACACGGCGTCCCTGATCCCTATTCGGGCTTCTTCTATGATGAGCTTGCCGATGCGAGAGGTATAGACAAGCTAACTACGGAAGATTTCAGATATACTGTAATGAGATACCGTACGTCAGGAAATGTCGGAGCCTCTGATATGCAGCTCTTCTATTATGCTAACGGCAATAAGTGGCCTACGTTTATAGACGGAAGCGCGATGGCTCCGTCTGTAAAATATACGGCAAGCACAGGAAACGATTGGAAGACCCTTGTTGTGGATATGGCTTCCGGTAACGCATCTGACGGCTGGAAGGGAGATTTTAGCGGTTTCCGTGTGGATTGGTGTTCTCCTTCTTCTGCCGATGCCGTAGCGTCAATGGAGATATCGGATATTCTGTTCTTCAAGGACGGCACTGCCGCCAACGCATTTTCTGCGGCACTCAATCAGATAAAGCTCGCTATTGTCAAAATGAGTGACGATTACGATAATCCCATAAAGCTTTCCGAGGATTGCTTGGCTATGCTTCCCGAGGAGCTTAACGAAAGATTCGTTGATTCCGATAATACCACTCATTACATTGAAAAAAACAAGGGTGTTTCGGTATTGAGACTTGGGACGGTGAAAACTGTTGACAGTCCCTTCATCACCTTCAAGCCCGGTGATATAAACGCAGATGAGTACAAGTATATAACTCTTGCGATAAAAAAGAAGGCCCTCTCTACAGCGAGAACGTCTGTTGAGTACAAGACCGAAAAGGGCACAGGCTTTTATTATGCGTCGCGCTACGACTATGACGATAATTGGCAGCTTGTTACTATAGATCTTGCGAATAGAGACACTTGGGGAGGCATAGTTGACGAGCTCAAGATATCCTATTTCAGCGACGATCCTATCTACACCGGATTTGCGGAGCACAGCACCTTTGATATCGCGGGTATTGTCTTCTCGAAAAACGTTGAGGAGCTTTACGATTCCGCATACTATCTTATGGTGCAGACATACCGTCCGGCTCAGGTTCTGACAAGCTTTACTGATGCTGATCTGCCGAGCTTTAACAACGGTCCTTCCTGCACTGACGTTTCGGCTGTTGACGGATATCTTCATTACGAGGCGAAGAGCCCGTATAGCGATCCGTTTGCAGGTTTCCTCTACAAAAATCTTATGGATTCTCGGGGTGTTGCCGCTGAGGATAGATTGACTACCGCTGATTTTTGCGCTACGGTAATAAGGTATAGAACCCCTTCTGTGATGAGAAATCCCGGAATGCAGTTCTTTATATATACCGGTGATAACTATAAGCCCTTCCAGGTTGATATTGAAGAAAAAAAGAAATTTTTTACGACAAGCGCAAATTATACTCCCACAAATGACGTTTGCTGGAGTTCTATGAGCCTAGCCATGAACGGTGATCCTAATACCGCTAAGGCTTGGACGGGAGATTTTAACGGCTTCAGAGTAGACTGGTGCGGTTCCGCGGCTTACGGTGAATATATGGATATATCCGAGTTCTTTTTCTTCAAGGATAAGGCGGTCGCTGATAGATTTACCGCAGAAGTGAACTCCGTTTGTGTGCCTGTCGAGGGTTATGACGGCGATAAATATATGGAAGGTATCGACATTACCGCTCCTGAGGACGTCCTTTTGCTGGGCTGCGAGGAGATGGAAGAGATCTTTGTGGATTCGAACAGCTCCATATATTACATCGATGAGAACGATGGGATCCCGGTGATGAGAATGACCGTGACAGACGATAATTCTTTGGTTCCAAGCGTTACGTTGAGACCTGAAAATATTAGCGCGGATGAGTATAAATATATTACCTTTGCCATCAGATCAGATAACGCAAAAAGCAATGCCGCCGCGTTTAAAATGTATTACACCACTCAAAACGGCAAGGTGGAGATCAATGATTTTGACGGTCATTATTTTGCCGAACAGAGTTACATACATACAAGTAACTGGCAGATCATTACGCTTAATCTTAGCAGTGACGTTGAAAACGGACTGATCAGGGACAGCTGGAGCGGTATGGTCGATGCGCTTATGATTGAGTATTTCAGCTTGTGCTCCTATGACGTTGGCGACAGCTTGGATATTGCGGCTATGGCATTCTTGAAGACCGAAGAAGAGGTCTTTGACGTGGCGGACTATCTGCTGACAAAACTATACAGACCGGTTCAGGTACTTGCCGATTTCACAGAGGATGATCTCGTGTATTTCGGCGGGACAACAGGAAGCGGATACACGATCCTGAGTGCTGAGAACGGAAATATCAAATATACGGCTACCGGAACGGGTGACGTTCAAAAGCATTTTAATTATTTTGCTTTTGCGGATGCTAAGAGTTTGAATAAGGCTACCACCGACGTCTTCCAGCATACCGTTATAAGATATAAGGCGCAGAACGTAACAGGGACAAACGTCAAACTGTTTATTCTCACGGGCGAGAATTCAAAAGACTTGTTTGACATGGTTTTGTACGATTATTATGATGAAAACAACAAACGCCTGCTTGATTGTCATTCGGGAAATGCCAAATATCAAAATACCGATAAATGGAGCGCTATGACTATTGATATGGCTGCGACTGACGGCAAGGGTGATCCTGAGAAAAACGGCTTGAAGTTTGGTTGGCACAGAGAAGACGGAGACACGACGTTTAAGGGCTTCCGTTTTGACTGGGGCGATTCTGGTGGAGAAGGTGCCTATCTTGAAGTCTCACAATTTGCGTTCTTTGCCGACGGTGCAAGTGCCCAGGATTATTCCAACGCGATAAACGGTGTGCGTATTCCTTTGGCTAAGGGAGATCCGATAATAGAAGAAGAGACGACTACGGAGACTCAAACGACCGAGACCGTGACCGAAACTACCAAGGAGGAGACTATTCCCCCCTTTGAGGATACAACCGTTGAGCAGAGCGAAGAGACTCTGCCCCCGTTCCCTCAGTTTACCGATGAGCCGATTATTGACGTGACGGAGGAAAGCAATACCGACGTTGAGGATAGCTCGTTTGAGAGTGAACTTGTGACCGAGGACGTGTCGGAGACGGACTCTCTTACCGAGAGTGAGGCTACGACTGAAAGTGATACGGGTAGCACCGGTTATGAAAGCGAGACGGTTTTCGAGACAGAGATCGATTCTGAAACCGAGGGTGAGGTCAAAACCGAGACTGAGACCGAAACCGAGGTTGAGACTGAAACCGAGACCGAGATCGAGACCGAGACCGAGACCGAGGCGCACACTCAGACTGAGGTTACGGATACCGAGGATGGCGAGCAGATCGAGGGGCTACGATTTGAATTGAACGCAAACGGCGACGGATATACCGTATACGGTAACGGTGCCACCGGAGACGTTGTGATCCCTTCAACCTACAACGGATTGCCGGTTACTGCTATTGGCTACGGTGCTTTCGAGGGATGTTCGGGCATTACAAGCATTACGATCCCCGATACTGTCGTTAAGATCGGAGACGGCTCTTTTAGAGGTTGTACGGGTCTTGAATCGGTATATTTTACCGGAAGTGAGACTGAATGGTCGAAGATCGAGATGGGCAAGGATAATTCACATTTGTCTGACCGTGACGTGATTTTCGATAAAGCAGAAACGACGGGAACGGAGAGTGGCAGCGATTCCGAAGAAACGTCTGAAGAGGTCCAGGGTCCCGGAAACAGTGGAAACGGTCCGTCCGGCGGTGATGTTGGTGGAATTACACCCGATAAACCTGATGAGCCTGCTTCCGGATCGCAGATGCCGTTTTATATTGCTTGCGTAATGTTGGCGGCACTCAGTGTGGCTTCGATCGTTGTTGTTATCGTTATCAAAATTAAAAATAAGGCTTGTGCTTGAAGTCGTTCGGACTTAACAATTTAAAACAAAAAAGCTCAGGGGCTTTATGCCTCTGAGCTTTTTTGTATAATGATTATTTTTCCTGAGCCTTGATCGCTGCCGCAAGCTTTGCGGGGGTGTTTACCTTGGGGGAGATGTCGACGATGATGCCCTCGTTCTCAAGCTGCATTACAAGCTCGGCAAGGTCGAGTGAGTCGAGTCCCATTTCAGTGAATTTTTGGTCGGGTCTGTAAGCGTCAACGCTCTTGCCCTGATAGTCGGCGATTATTTCAATGATCTTCTGTTCCATAACGGACCTCCTGAGTGTTTTTATATGAAAATTATTTCTTTTTGATTTTTGCGTAATTATTTTACCATTTTTTTTGAAAAATGTCAATGGTATTTGAGGCAAAAATCTTTGATTGTGTATATTTTTTGCTGTTTTTTTGAATTTTTGTTAATTTTTGTTGACTTGGGCAATAAATTTGTCTGATTAAGTCTCTGAATTTTTGTGTTGGTTTTGTGATGGGGTTGTGCAGATTTTACGAATACATATTCGAAATATATTTTCGAATTGTGCAAAATGTTTATTGAAAAAGATAAAATTATATAGTATAATAATTATATATTATTATTCGTCAATATCCGACGGAAGATCTCGGAGGCTAGCGTGAAAGTTACTTCCTCCTTGTAGTGAAACGATTTTTTCACGCGCGAATTTCGCCTTGCGGCAAAATTCATCGATAACAATTTGTGCTGCCGCGTGGTTCCCAGAAGCGAATTAGTTGAGCTTTGGGGGTTCCCGCATAGCGGCGGAATGGAGATTTAAATGAAACTGCTTGAAGACAGGATCCGCAAGGACGGTAAGATCTACGAGGGCGACGTTCTGAAGGTCGACAGCTTTGTAAATCACAAGATCGACGTGAAGTTTATCAGTGAGATCGGCAAGGAATTTTACCGACTTTTCGGAGATTGCGGAATAAACAAAATACTGACTATCGAGGCTTCGGGTATCGGTATTGCCTGCCTTGTGGCTATGCATTTTGACGTTCCCGTGGTGTTTGCGAAGAAGTCAAAGTCTATCAATATCAGCGCCGACGTTTACACATCCAAGGTCGAGTCATATACTCATAACAAGGTATACGACGTTATCGTATCAAAGGAGTTTTTAGGCCCCGAAGACAAGGTGCTTATTATCGACGACTTTCTTGCGAAAGGAAGCGCGCTGAAGGCTCTTATCTCTCTTGTGAAGGATGCGGGTGCCGAGATCGCGGGCGCGGGCATCATTATTGAGAAGGCTTATCAGGGCGGCGGCGATTATATCCGCAATGAGATGGGCGTGAGAGTCGAGTCCTTGGCGAGAGTTGCTTCTATGAGCGTTGAGGGCGGCGTGGTATTCTGCGAGGATTGACCTGCATTTTCAAAGAGTTGCCGACGGTTTAATGCGGCGAAATGTAAAAAGGTTTACATTCGGTGTCCGAACGAAAAAGGCACCGTGTAAAAATATTTTATTAAATTGGAGGAACATTAAAATGTTCAAGAAAATCCTTTCTCTGGTTCTTGCAGTTGCAATGATCGCTTCTCTTGGTGTAGTATTTGCATCCTGCGACAAGGAAGAAGACGAGTTCAAGGTTGGATTCATTTTCCTTCACGACGAGAACTCCACCTATGACAAGAACTTCATTGACGCTGCTAACGCTGCGGCTGAGGCTCTTGGTCTTACCAAGGATCAGGTCGTTATGAGAGTCGGTATTCCCGAGGGATCCCAGTGCTTCGATGCGGCTTGCGAGCTTGTTGACGAGGGCTGCGACCTTATCTTCGCTGACTCCTTCGGTCACGAGGACTTTATGATCCAGGCTGCTAAGAAGTATCCTGACGTTCAGTTCTGCCACGCTACCGGTACTAAGGCTCACACCGAAAAGCTTCCCAACTATCACAATGCTTTCGCATCTATCTACGAGGGTAGATATCTTGCAGGTATCGCTGCAGGTATGAAGCTCAACGAGATGATCACCTCCGGCAAGATCACCGCTGATCAGGCTAAGGTTGGTTACGTTGGCGCATGGCCTTATGCAGAGGTTAAGTCCGGCTACACCTCTTTCTTCCTTGGCGTTCGCTCCGTATGCCCCACCGCTACTATGAAGGTTGAGTACACCAACTCCTGGTTCGACATCGCTCTCGAGAGAGAGGCTGCTCTTAACCTTATCAACGACGGTTGCGTTCTTATTTCTCAGCACGCAGACTCCGAGGGTGCTCCCAAGGCTTGCGAAGAGAAGAAGGTTCCTAACGTTGCTTACAACATCAGCACAATCAGCATCGCTCCCAACACCGCTCTTATTTCTTCCAAGATCAACTGGGAGCCTTATATGAAGCTCATCATCGAGAAGACCAGAGACGGTAAGGGCGCTGAGATCCCCTACGACTGGTGTGGCGGTATCGCTGAAGGTTCCGTTCAGATTACCGAGCTCAACTCCAAGGTTGCAGCTAAGGGTACTCAGGAAGCTATTGACGCTGCTATCGCTCAGTTCAAGGCAGGCACTCTTAAGGTATTCGATACCTCCAAGTTCACCGTAGGCGGTAAGACTCTCACCGAGTACAAGGCAGACGTTGATTCTGACGCTGCTTTCACTCCCGATACCAACGTTATTCACGACGGTTACTTTGATGAGTCCGCTAAGGATAAGCGTTCTGCTCCTTACTTCGATCTTATCATCGACGGAATTGACGCTCCTAACTAATAGTTAAATTTTACTTAAAGCCTATAGGAGATGCCCCTCGGGGCATCTCCATAGGTGTTTTCTTCTTTATTTTACATTTTATTTTTGGAGATCGGATCTTGCATCCGAGGGCAGAAGAGCTTTTTTCTGCTTTGGGATGAGAAATTCGGTTTAAACGTTTATGAAAGGTATAGCGCGGATATGAACAACGTAGCAATCGAGCTGAGAGGCATTACCAAGAGATTCGGCAGTGTCGTCGCAAACAGCAACGTAAATCTTTCGGTCTACAACGGAGAGATCCTTTCGCTTCTGGGAGAGAACGGAAGCGGTAAGACCACGCTTATGAATATGATCTCGGGTATCTATCATCCCGACGAGGGTCAGATATTCATCGGCGGCGAGGAGGTATCGATAAACTCTCCTCACGACGCTTTTGAGTACAAGATAGGTATGATCCACCAGCACTTCAAGCTGGTAGATATTTTTACCGCCGCGGAAAACATCATTCTCGGTCTTAAGGAGCAGGGAAAATTCAATTTGAAGCAGGTTTCCGAGAAAGTTCAGGAGATCAGCTCAAAATACGGATTTGAGATCGATCCTAACAAGAAGATATATGAGATGTCGGTCTCTGAGAAGCAGACGGTTGAGATCGTCAAGGTGCTTTACAGAGGTGCGGATATTCTTATTCTGGACGAGCCTACCGCAGTTCTTACTCCCCAGGAGGCGGCTAAGCTCTTCGCGGTCCTCAGACGTATGAGAGACGACGGAAAGGCAATAGTTATCATTACTCACAAGCTTCACGAGGTGCTTGAGCTTTCCGACAAGGTGGCGGTCCTTCGTCACGGTGAGTATATCGGAACCATCAACACCGCAGAGGCTGATGAGATGATCCTCACCGAGATGATGGTGGGTAAGAAGGTTGAGCTGAATATCGAGCGTCCCGTTCACGAGAATACCGAGGACAGACTTGTGGTCGAGCATATCAACTGCCATAACCGCGACGGTGTGAAGCTTCTTGACGACGTCAGCTTTGTGGCAAAGTCGGGCGAGATCCTGGGTATCGCGGGTATTGCGGGAAGCGGACAGAGAGAGCTGCTTGAAGCTATAGCGGGACTCCAGAAGCTTGACGGCGGTTCGATCATCTATAACGACCCCAAGACCGGAAAAAAAGAGGATCTCCGCGACAAGACTCCTATGGAGATAAGAGAGCTTGGCGTAAAACTTTCCTTCGTTCCCGAGGACAGACTTGGAATGGGACTTGTTGGCAATATGGGTGTTGTTGACAATATGATGCTGAGAAGCTACCGTCAGGGTAAGACGGCTTTCCTTGAAAGACATCAGCCCGAAGAGCTGGCGCACAAGATCATAGACGAGCTTGACGTGGTTACTCCTAACGCTGAGACCCCTGTTCGCCGTCTTTCGGGCGGTAACGTTCAGAAGGTGCTTTTGGGACGTGAGATCGCATCTGCTCCCACACTTCTTATGGCGGCTTATCCCGTTCGCGGACTTGATATAAACTCGTCTTATCTTATTTACGATCTGCTCAACGACCAGAAGGCAAAGGGTGTTGCGGTCATTTTTGTCGGCGAGGACCTTGACGTGCTTCTGGCTTTGTGCGACAGAATTCTTGTTATCGGCGGCGGACGCATTACCGGTGTTCTTGACGGACGCACTGCTACCAAGAACGAGGTCGGTTATCTTATGACAAAGACTGAGGGAGAGGAGGAGAAGAACCTTGGAGAAGAATAATATTGATAAAGCCAAAAAGACTCACCGCGAGCCCTGGGTATATATAACCAAGAGAGGCGATCTTTCAAAGACGAAGGCTTTGCTTATCAAGGCGGCTGTTATAATCGTGGGTGTTCTCGTCTGCGCGCTTGTGACGGTGCTTCTTACCGGAGAAAATCCGATCAAGGTGTTCGGCTCGATGTTCAAGGGAAGCTTTGGCTCGGAAAGAAAGGTCTGGAATCTGCTTCAGGCTTCTGCTATACTTCTGGGTATCTCTCTTGCGGTCACACCTGCATTCAAAATGAGATTTTGGAATACCGGTGCCGAGGGACAGGTGCTGATCGGAATGCTGGCAAGCGTTGCTTGTATGTTCTACCTGAAGGACTCCATACCCTCCTGGCTCCTTTTGATAATTATGTTTACAGCCAGTGTTGTTGCCGGCTCGATCTGGGCGGGAATTCCCGGTGTTTGCAAGGCTTTCTGGAACACCAACGAGACTTTGTTTACCCTTATGATGAACTACGTTGCCATGCAGCTGGTTTCCTTCTTTATCATGCTTTGGGTTCCCAGCGGATCTATGGTTCTCGGTGTTGTTAATGCGGGTTCCAAGAACGGTTGGTTCCCGGCGATATTCGGCAAGGATTATCTGCTTAACATTATTATCGTTGCAGTCCTTACGGTAATTATCTACATTTATCTTAAGAAGAGCAAGCAGGGATATGAGATAAGCGTTGTGGGTGAGAGTGAAAAAACGGCTAAGTACATCGGTATCAACGTAAAGAAGGTAATTATTCGAACCGTTATTATTTCCGGCGCGCTTTGCGGTATTATGGGTTGGGTGCTCGTTGCGGGTGCCAGCCATTCCATAAGTGCCAATTCGGTTGGAGGTAACGGATTTACCGCGATTATGATCTCTTGGATGTCCAAGTTTAATCCTATCGTTATGATATTCTCCTCTTTGCTGGTTTGCTTCCTTCAGAAGGGCGCGGGACAGATCGCTTCCGATCTCCGTCTCGACTCCAGCGTGGGTGAGGTGCTTACGGGTATTATGATACTCTTTATTATCAGCAGCGAATTCTTCGTCAGCTACAAGATCCACTTCCGTCACAAGGAGAGAAAGGAGGCAGAGAAATAATGGGCGTATTTGAAACTATTATGGCGTTTATTTCCGCCGCTATCGTTCAGGGAACTCCTCTGCTTTTCGGAGCTACGGGTGAGATCATTACCGAGAAGAGCGGAAACCTTAACTTGGGTATCCCCGGTATTATGTATATCGGTGGTATTTCGGGAATTATCGGTGGCTATCTCTACGAGCATTTCTGTGAGACTCCCGTGCCGATCCTTTGTGTTATTATCTCTCTTCTGGCATCTCTTTTGGGTTCGACATTTATTGCGTTTATTTACAGCTTCCTGACTGTTACTCTTAAGGCAAATCAGAACGTTGTCGGTCTTGCTCTGACCACTTTTGGTGTTGGTCTCGGTAACTTCTACGGTGGCTCGCTTCTTAAGTTCTTCGGCGAGAGCGGTTCTATTTCGCTTCTTGCTACCGGTAATGCGTACAAGACCAAGATACCTTTCCTTTCGGATCATCTCGGTATTTTCGGTGAGACCTTCCTGTCTTTCGGATTCCTGGTCTACGTTTCGATCATTATCGCTGTCGTTGCTCAGTGGATATTGAAGAAGACCCGTGTAGGTCTTAACCTTCGCGCAGTCGGTGAGAATCCTGCGACTGCGGACGCGGCGGGAATCAACGTCTCGCTCTACAAGTATCTTTCTACCTGCATCGGCGGTGCTATTGCGGGACTTGGAGGCTTGTATTTCGTTATGGACTATACCACCGGTGCTTGGACCAACAACGGCTTCGGTGACCGCGGATGGCTCGCTATCGCTATCGTTATTTTCGCTTTGTGGAAGCCCAGCTCTGCAATCTTCAGCTCCTACGTTTTCGGCGGACTTTATATTGCCTGCGTTTATATTCCCGGTCTTTCGGGAAGCGCGAAGGAGCTTATTAAGATGCTTCCTTATGTCGTTACCATCATCGTGCTTGTTATTACAAGTATGAGAAATAAAAAAGAAAATCAGCCGCCTGCGTCTCTCGGATTGTCTTACTTCCGAGAAGAGAGGTAGGAGGGGGAAGATAATTTCGGGGGAAACCTTTTTGGAAAAAAGGTTTCCCCCGAACCCCTTTCCCAAAAACTTTAATTAAAAACAGCAAATGCCGGAGCGATAGTGGGATTTAAGGCGTGAAGATTTTTGAAAAAGTGAAAAACGATATGAAAATGCGGAGAGCGTGGAAAAATTTGAAGTCGGTTTTTGTGTTTTTTTGTTGACAGGGAAGGCTTTTTATATTATAATTTAAGTAGCCTGATAATTTGTGGCGGATTACTTACAAGAGGTGAACTTGCGTGAAAGCTACTTTCTCCTTATAGTGAAGTGAACTTTTTCACGCGCGAATTTTGCTAAGGCAAATTTCATCGATTATTATTTGTGCCGCCGTGGGGTTCCCTGAAGCGAATTAGTGAGCTTTGGGGGTTCTCGCATAGCGGCGGAATGGAGATTAAAATGTTTGAATCCTTGAAAATGAAAAAGAGAAGTATTATTCTCGATACCGATATTGGTCCCGATTGCGACGACGTGGGCGCGCTTGCTGTGATGTTTTCTTACGCGAAGGAGAACGGTGTGCCTGTGCTTGGCGTAAACAACTGCACCTCGAACAAATTCGGTACTGCGACTATTGATGCTATAAGAGAATATTGCGATTATCCCGAGTTTGCGATCGGTTCCTATTCAAAGCCCGGTTTTTACGAGGATCACACGAAATATAATAAGTATATTGCCGAGACTTACTCGACGAAGTATAAGAACGGCACTTTTAAGTATCTTCCTCACGTTGATTTTTATCGCAGTCTGCTTGCGGATGCCGAGGATGACAGCGTGGTTCTCGTTACTATCGGAATGTTCAACACTTTTGCCGATTTTCTCAAGAGCGGTGCGGATGAATACAGCTCTTTGACGGGAATTGAGCTGGCGGCGAAGAAGCTTCACGCGGTGGTTTCTATGGCGGCGGTGCTTCCTGCCGGAAGGGAATTTAACGTGCTTTGTGATTTTGAAGCGTCGAAATATTGCTTCGACAACTGCCCCGTGCCGATGTATCTGTCTGATTTCAAGATAGGTCACTGTGTTTTCACGGGATATGCGCCCGAGGATGCGGAGAAGTACAAGAACAATCCGATTTACGAATCTTATCAGCTTTATACTGCGGACTGGCCGAGAGTTGGCTTTAACAACTCCTTTGACCTGACCGCTGTTCAGTTTGCCTTTGAGGGCGAGGGCGAGCTTTATTCTCTGACAAATGCGGGACGCTTGGATTTCTTTAACGAAGCCCCTGACCGACTCCCCAACCCCGATGCTACGAGATTTGTCGAGTGCGAAGGCGGCAAGATCAGATTTATGATCAAAAATGTGTCCGACGATGCGATTGCCGAATCTCTCCAGGCAAGGATGGACGAATTCAACAAATAATCAAACCAAAAAACGCCGAAATAACCATAAAATGCGGAAAATACTTTTCTCCTATTGACTTTTAGGGGACAAGTGGTATAATTATGGTGAATTTCGGCGTTTTTTCCCGATTTTCGTAAATTTTATTTAGAGGTTTATGATGGACAATACGCAAAATGCGCTTTACGAGTCTGCCGCCTATAAGCGATCAAGGACGGCGTATAAGTGGGAGTGTACCTTTGAATATTTCGTCGCTCTGTTCGTTGGAGATGCTTTTTTGGCAAAGCTTCTAACCTATCTTGGCTTTTCGCAAGCCGAGACGGGTATTATTTCGTCACTTATCACACTTGCGTTCCTTTTTCAGTTGGTGTCGGTATTTGTTGTAAGAAAGATAACCAACACCAAGCTTGTGGCGATTCTTTTTCACTCTATAAGCCAGCTTTTCTTTATGTCGCTTTACATTATACCGTTTTTGCCATTTGCTGAATCTGTGAAGAAGCCGTTGGTGGTAATCTGCATACTCGTGGCTTATTTCGGCAACTATATGGTATCGACGGTGATCTTCAGATGGGGTAACTCTTTCGTTGATCCCAAAAAGCGCGCAAGCTATACCGCGGGTAAGGAGATCATTTCTCTGGTTTCGGGAGTGGTAGCTTCTCTTGGATTGGGTATTGCTATCGACAAGTTTGCCGCAAGCAACAATCTTAAGGGTGGATTTATTTTTGCCGCTGTGGGCATACTGATATTTTGCATTTGTGACCTTGTGATGCTTCTGCTTATCAAGAACGACAAAAAGCCCAAGGCAGAGAAGGGAGAGGGAACCTCCCTGAAGGATGTTTTTCAGAATACTCTTTGCAACAAAAACTTTTTAAGCGTTGTATTTCTGATGATACTTTGGGATTCGTCAAGATATATCGTTATCGGATTTTTGGGTACTTACCGCAACTTCCTTTTTGAGAATATGCTGGTGGTGCAGATAATTACCGTTTCGGGACAGCTGGCGAGGGCATTATTCTCCAAGCCTTTCGGAAAGTATACCGAGAAGAGGACCTTTGCCAAGGGAATTGAGTTGGGTCTTATTATTGCTGCCGTGGGAATGCTTGTGAACGTATTTACAACGCCAGAGACCGCCTTCTGTCTGATCATTTATACCATTCTTTACAACGTTTGTCTTGCGGGTGTGTCGGGTAATATTACGAATATTACCTACAGCTACGTTGACAGCCGTTATTTCTCTGAGGCGTCGGCGATAAAGAACAGTATTGCGGGTCTTTGCGGCTTTGGTGTGACGCTGATAGGCGGTAAGATCATGGACGCGGTTGAGGCGAACGGAAATATGGTGTTTGGAATACCTATGTACGGTCAGCAGCTGCTCAGCGCGATATCCTTCGTTATGCTGATGTTGACATTCCTGTTTACCCACTTTGTGGTTTCAAAGCAGAGGGTTATGATACAGTGAATTTCTGTTTTATTATGTTTTTTTGGAAAAGAGGGCTGATTCGGCTCTCTTTTCTGTCTTTATTGCGATGCTTTGGGTGTTTTAGGCAACTAAAGTGCCACGCTTTTGTGCAATAGGTAGAAATCTGAAATGCGAACTGCGCTTCGTTGACAAGACAGTGTATATGTGCTATACTAAATACAGGAACAAATAAATTTTAAGGAGGGATAACGTAATGAAAAATAAGCCTATCAACGCAATTCACAGAAATATCCCTCTGCTTTTTCGCATATAATGCCCGAGCTTTCGGGCAAACAGGGATTTTTTGAATTTTGAAAATCGAATATGCGAAAGATATTCGTCAAATTCATTCGATTATATTATTAACCATATTTTATCAAATTGAGGTGATAGAATGAAACGTTTCATATTAATTCTACTTTCTTTCATAATTTTGACAAGTATCACCGGTTGTGCGCAAAAGGAAGAAAGATTTGATTATCCCGATCATTTCACTGCGCAGTATTGCTATGAGAATTTTTCCCCAATGAGTAAACATTATATATATTCAAATTCTTATGAAAATGGACTGCTTTTTTCGAATACGAAATATGATGGACGGAGTAGAAAATTTCGAGCTATCCCGGGTGTTGATATAAATACATTTTTAGCTTGTGAGACAAAACTGGGATTAAGCGGAGCATTAGCATCTTATCATGCAGTGTTGTATAAAGCAAACAACTATGAATTTGATCCGCTGAATGATTGGAAAATTGATAATATAGAAATTTGTTTGCAAAAAAATGATGTTGATTCTTCCACAGATAAAGATACCATTATAAAATACGGAGAATATATATATTATAAAGGCATAAGTAAAACATCGGATGCTATGCTTGCAAAACAGATAGTTGATTGCATAAATGATGATACAAAATACATCAATTATTATGATGCAAATGGGTGGACCATGTTAGGAGAGCATGTTATTTTCCAAGAAAATGAATCATCATTTTATTATTCAATAAGGATTAATTTCATTGAAACTGATATGATATTGTGGTTTTCAAGCATTATTAGGTTTGACGGACATTATTATTTGAGGTATTATACTGACTCGTTATACACTGAATATTGTATCCCCCTAACCGAAGAGCTTGAAGCGTTTATTTCATCAAGCATTGATACCGCAAATTGATTTTATCCCCACGGCTTCGCCGTGGGGAGCATTAAGTAAACATAGGTTTTTATTTAAATCGATCAGAAAACGGCAGCCCTACCGAAAGGTAGAGGCTGCCGCTTTGTTATTTATTGAATCGGTGCTTCTTTAAGGGTGATGCTGACGTCGTAATAATCGCCGCCGCGATAGAAGGTAAGGGTGACCTTATCTCCGCCGTGGAGGTTATTGAGAACGCCCATCAACTGATATTGAGTATAGACTCTTGTGCCGTTGATCTTGGTGATAATATCGCCCGCTTTAAGCTTGCCGTGAGCGTCCATTCCCTCGCTGGTGAACTTAACGTAAACGCCGTCCTCTCTTGCGAAGAAGGTTATTTTGGGATGATTGCTTGCGTAAGCTTCGTCAACTACTTCGATGCCTTCCTCGGTGTGTTTATACCAGGTGTTTTTTTGTACGCTTACGCAGGTGATACCCATAAGAGGTCTGCCGCTGGAGATGGTGGAGGTGACCGAATCGGCATTGCCGTCCTTGATTATTGCGGTTATTATGGGAAGAACACCGTCGGAGGGGAGCGCAAAGCCCATGCCCGCGCTGTTTTCCAGCTTCATGGTCACGATTCCGATAACCTCGCCTGCGGCATTGATAAGAGGACCGCCCGAGTTGCCGGGGTTTACGGGGGCATCGGTCTGGATCATTCGCATCTTCTTTTCCATGGTGCCGTCGTTATCATAGATCTTCAACTCGCGGTTGATAGATGACACAATACCTTGTGTGACGCTCCAGGAGTAATCCGTGCCCTCGGGTGCTCCGACTGCGTACACTCGCTGTCCTACTTTGCAGGTGGAGCAATCGTTTACGAAGGTTGCGGGGCGGAGTCCTGTTTTTTCGATCTTCAGAACCGCGATATCGTCGTGCTCTTTGTATGCAACAAGCTTAGCTTTGATGTTCTGCTCGGTACCGTAGAGCTTGACGTATATGTTGGTAGTTTCTTCAACGACGTGATAATTGGTGACGATATATCCATTTTCGGTGAGAATGACACCGGTTCCCGTTCCTGTTCCGACGGCTCTTTCGACGCTGACGACTACTACGGAATTCAGAAAATCGTCGATCATATCGCTATCGTCGTCATAGTCTTTTTGAGAGCTTCCGTTTGAGATTTGGATATAGGAGACGTCGCCGTTGCCACCTGTGGGAATAAGACCAAACATCAATCCTGCGGTTAGGGCGAGGAGCAGGATTATTGCTATTGCCGAAAGCATAGCTGCCACGCTAAAGCTCGAGCTCTTACGTATTACTGCCGCGTTATTACCTTTTATTGTATTGGAGGAAACAGGCGGAGCGACATTTCCTTCGGCAGAGTGGGGAATAGTACCGCTTTCTGCGGGGATTTCGTCAACAGGTTCGTTTTTGTCTGCGGGAGCCGTGGTATAGGTCCCGTTTTTCTTTGCGATAGCTTCTCCGCGCTGTCTTATTCTTTCGCTCTTTTTTTCTATTCTTTCGCTTTTTGACTCCGCACGATCGGTTGGTGCGGAGCCGTTTGTTTTTTTATCTTCCATTATGATCTCCTGATTTCTGAAATGGTGATAATTGCGCCAACTTAAAGCTAAGTCGGCGCAAGAACGTAAGTTTTTTATTAATTAAGGAGTTCGAACTTATATCCTACGCCCCAAACGGTCTTGATCACCCATTTTTCACTGGTTCCGTCCAGCTTTTCGCGAAGACGCTTGATGTGAACGTCAACTGTTCTGGAGTCTCCGAGGTAGTCGAAGCCCCAGACCTTATCAAGCAGCTGATCTCTTGTGAAAACGCGGTTGTAGTTGGATGCCAGGAAGTAGAGAAGCTCCAGCTCCTTGGGGGGGATGTCGATGCTTCTGCCGCGAAGCTTAAGCTCGTATTTCTGCAGGCTTATTTCGATATTTTCGAATCTGATGACCTCGTCGTCTGCCTGAGGAACGTGGGATTGGCAACGGCGAAGCACCGCCTTGATTCTTGCGGAAAGCTCTTTATTATCGATGGGCTTGACCATATAGTCGTCGGCACCAAGCTCAAGTCCCAGCACCTTATCGAAAACGTCGCCCTTGGTGCTTACCATAATGATAGGCTTTGCGCTGTTCTCACGGATCTCGCGACATACCTGCCAGCCGTCCTTCTTGGGAAGGGTAATGTCAAGAATTACGATATCGGGGTCGTACATTTTGAAGAAGCTGATACCCTCGCTTCCGTCGCTTGCTACCTTAACGTCGTAGCCCTCTGTTTCAAAATATGTTCTGATAGCCTCGCTAAGCGCGATCTCATCTTCGATGATCAGGATCTTGGTGTCCATCATTCTGAAGTCCTCCGGATTATTATATTCCAATATTTTCTGATTTTTTCAATCTTTTCCGATTTTTTGATTCTTGTCCTTATTTTAATTATACAAATTCAATCGGGCGGTTGTGTGAAAAATGGATGAAATTTGAACGAAATTTCAACGCTGTTAAATTTGCGGTCACAAGAAAATCGATCAATCTTTATCGGTTGTTAATAATTATACCACAAAAAATTCGATTTGTACAGTATTTTTTAAAAAATTTCGATTAAATTTTTAATATTTTGGGGATTATTTTTAAATTTAATTAAGATATTGCTCTTGAAATCTTCAAAATTATGTATTATAATATAGTTTATAATAGGTAACTATGTGTATTTTTACGGAAAGCAGGTATATATTTTATGAAACTCGGTATCGTAGGACTTCCTAACGTAGGAAAATCCACACTTTTTAATGCACTGACCAACGCGGGCGCGGAGTCGGCTAACTATCCTTTCTGCACCATTGAGCCCAACGTGGGTGTGGTGACGGTGCCCGACAGCCGTCTTGACGTATTGGCGAAGATGTACGACCCCAAGAAGTACACTCCCGCTATCATTCAGTTCGTTGATATTGCGGGTCTTGTTAAGGGCGCGTCTCAGGGCGAGGGACTCGGCAACAAGTTCCTTTCCAACATTCGTGAGTGCGACGCGATCATTCACGTTGTTCGTTGCTTTGAGGATGACAATATTATTCACGTTGACGGCTCGGTGGATCCCATGCGAGACCTTGAGACCATTAATATGGAGCTTATTTTCTCCGACATGGAAATGGTTGAGAGAAGAATTGACCGAACCAAGAAGGCGATGAAGGGCGACAAGACCCTCGCAGGAGAGCTGGCTCTCTTTGAGAAGATCTACGCGACTCTTGAGAGCGGTCTTTGCGCGCGCACTATGGAGCTGAGTGAGGACGAGCTTGCTTGTCTTTACGACACCCCTCTTCTTACTATGAAGCCCGTAATCTACGTTGCAAACGTTTCGGAGGACGATATCGCAGGCGAGCCTACCGACAATGAGGCTTATATGAAGCTTAAGGCATTTGCCGAGACCGAGAAGAGCGGTGTTATTGCCGTTTGCGCAGGAATCGAGGCGGAGATCGCAGAGCTTGAGGGCGACGAAAAGCAGATGTTCCTTGAGGATATGGGAATTGAGGAAAGCGGACTTGATAAGCTTATCAAGGCAAGCTACTCTCTGCTCGGTCTTATCAGCTATCTGACCGCGGGACCCGAAGAGGTTCGCGCTTGGACTATTACCAGAGGAACAAAGGCTCCTCAGGCGGCAGGCAAGATACACTCGGATTTTGAGCGCGGATTTATTCGTGCCGAGGTCATTGCTTTTGACGATCTTGTTGCTTGCGGCAATATGGTTGCTGCTAAGGAAGCGGGTCTTGTTCGAAGCGAGGGTAAGGAATACGTTATGAAGGACGGAGATATCGTTCTCTTCAGATTTAACGTTTAATTTGGAGTTTAGAGAGACAGAGAAAGCCTTTCGGGGTCTCTCTGTCTCTTTGCGATATTTTTGTAGAGGAAAAATTGAGAATAATGAAGCTTGATGCAAAAAGAGTTAAGGAAAATATCGAAAAAAGGGTTTCCGACGACGTATCCTCCGGAAGAGTAGGCGGTGCCGCTATGCTTGTCAAGCAAGACGAAAAGGTTATTTACAAGGGCTTTTTCGGTACCGCTGACGGAGAACGAGCCATAGATGATAATACTGTTTTCAGACTTGCGTCTATGACCAAGCCGATCACCTGTGTTGCTATTATGAAGCAGATCGAGAAGGGACTTGTATCTCTTGACGATCCTCTTGATAAGTTTATTCCCGAGTATGCCGAAATGGAAATTGGTCGCCCTTCGGGAGACGATATCGAAATAGTCGGCAGAGCGCAGGGCAGAATAAAGATACTCCATCTTCTGACACACACGAGCGGTGTGGGATGCGGCGAGCTTGGTGCGGCTCTGTCGAAACGGTTTCCGCTGAAGGGTGGCTATAATATTGCGGATATTGCCAAGGAATATTCCGCTTTTCCCATATCCTTCGAGCCATTTACCGCGCAGGCGTATTCCGGCAAGGTCGGATTTGACCTTTTGGCGAGGGTGGTTGAGATCACAAGCGATATGCCTTACGACGAGTTCTTGAAAAAAGAAATATTCGAGCCTCTCGGTATGAAGGATACCACGTTTACTCCTTCAAGCGAGCAGTGGGAAAGGGCGGCTTGCATGCATAATTTTGTTGACGGAAAAGCGGTCTTTTATCCCGTTGACAGAGAGCATATTTTCGGTGACCATCCCTTGACCTATTTCTGCGGCGGCGCGGGGCTTGTATCGACTCTTACAGATTATGAGAAATTTGCCGACATGTTGCTCTCATGTGGTGTTGCCAATAATGGTGAGCGGATTCTTTCCGAGGATACCGTTAGTCTTATGCGTACGGTTGCAGTGCCTGACAGTATAATGCCGGGAAATCAGAAATGGGCGCTTAGTATGAGAGTTATTCTTGAGCCGACATATGGCCGATTGCCCGTGGGAACCTACGGTTGGAGCGGTGCTTACGGAACTCACTTCTGGGTTGACCCCGAAAACCGAGTGGTTGCGGTGTATATGAAGAATTCCTTCTATGACGGCGGCTCGGGAGCGAAGACCGCGGCAAATTTTGAAAAAGACGTTTATTTATAAAAGAGGTTATTTATTATGAGAATGAGAAAAAAGAAGCACGGCGAGGAGAGGATCCTTGCCTGCGCTGAGCTGTTGATAGAGGATCCTACCGTTCTGAAGGATGACCCTCAGGCGGTGTTTTCCGACAAGAGCCGCAAGCTCTGCCTCGAGATCGGATGCGGAAAGGGTAATTTTGCCGTCGGCACTGCCGCAAAGGATCAAGATTGCAACCTTATCGCTATGGAAAGAGCAAGAGATGTTTGTTGTCTTGCCCTTGAGAAGGCTATGGCTTGCAAGGAGTCGAGACCCGATAATCTGCGCTTTATTATCGGAGATGCAGATAATCTTGAGGAGTGGTTCCCCGAAAAGTGCCTTGATATTTTGTATCTGAATTTCAGCGATCCCTGGCCTAAGGCGGGGCATGCAAAGAGACGCTTGACCCACAGAAATTATCTTGCAAAGTACAAAAAGCTCTTGAAGGATGGCGGTCTGCTTATCTTTAAGACCGATAACGTAGGACTCTTTGATTTTTCTCTTGAGGAGTTTTCGGAGTTTGGTCTTACCGTGGAGTGGATGACTCGTGATCTTCACAACAGCGAGAGAGCCGAGGGAAATGTGATGACCGAGTACGAGAAGAATTTTTCGGAAAAGGGATTTACCATAAATTCCGCCATCGTCAGGTTTTGATCTATGAAGCATACAGAATTTGACAATCTTCCCGGTGGCGTTTTGGCGGTGCGTAAGGGAGAGGGGATGACCTCTCACGACGTGGTGAACAAGGTAAGAAGACTTTATAATACAAAAAGAGTGGGTCACGCGGGAACGCTCGATCCCTTGGCAACGGGTGTGCTGGTAGTGCTTGTTGGCAGAGCGGCGAAGGCTTGCGAATATATTTCATCGGACAGAAAGACCTATAGGGAGACTCTCCGCCTCGGTCTTACCACCGATACCGAGGATATTACGGGTGAGGTTTTGACGAAATCCGACGATATTCCGTCTGTCGAGCAGGTGGAGTCGGTCTGCCGTGGGTTCGTGGGGAATTTGAAGCAGATTCCTCCTATGTACTCGGCTCTTAAAGTCAACGGACAGAAGCTTTACGACCTGGCGCGCCAAGGTGTTACCGTGGAGCGCGAGGCGAGGGATATTACCGTATTTTCCCTTGATTGTGAAGCGACAGAGAGCAAGACCGATTATATTTTGACCGTCACGTGCAGCGGAGGCACTTATATTCGCACTCTTTGTGCCGATATCGGTGCGAAGCTTGGTTGCGGTGGTGTTATGGCGACTCTTGAACGGCTTGAGGCTTGCGGAATCACACTTGATGAGTGCCGTACACTTGAAGAAATAGAAAATATCGACGAAAACTCTCGTCAGGGTCTGCTTTTGCCTACCGAAAGGCTTTTTGATGACCTTGAAGCGGTAAGATTGGCTGCTTTTTTTGAGAAGCTCTTCCGTGACGGATGTCCTATTTATCAGAAAAAGATAAAAACCAATTTTCCTGTGGGTCAGCGGGTAAAAATCTGCTCCGAGGACGGCAGATTTTTCGCTCTCGGCTCGGTTGTGGAGCGCGAAGAGGGAACTGCCATAAAGTCGGTTAAAATATTTGAATTGTAATAGAAAAAAGGCGTTGAATTTTGCTTCAACGCCTTTTTGCGTGGTACTTTGTTTAAAGTTTTATAATGGGTTCGCAAGTATTATTTCACCCTTAAACTGCGAAGCTTTTTAAAAGTTTTTGGAGTGGGTAGGGGGGGCAGGGGGAAGGGCGAACCTTTTTTTTAAAAGGTTCGCCCTTCCCCCTGCATAAATCTATCAAAAAAAATCCTCCCAGCGCCATTCGTCATACCATTTGAGTCTGGGGACTCCGTCTTCGTCGAAGCTGACGGGGAGCCATACGTAATCGGCGATGGATGTATTTTTAGCGGTAAGCTTTCTCATATCTTGAGGAAGCAGAGGCGTCTTGGTCTTATCAAACCAGCTGTCGAAAACGTCCATGAAATTGGGCCAGCTGGGATCGATGTCGAGAAGCCAACGGTCTGCGGCGGCAATATAGAAGTCCTTGCCGGGGATCTTGATAACGCAGGCGACCTGGCTGTCGAAGGTGGTGCGCTTTACGTCACCGATGCAAGACTCACCGTGCTCGGTCCAGGGACCTGTCAGCTTGTCTGCCGATGCGCTCTCGGTGGGGTTGGGGAACTTTGCGGTGGTTCCCGAGGTGAACATATACCACTTGTTGTTGCGGCGGAAGATAGCGGGTGCTTCTCTTACGAAGGGAACGCGTCTACCCTCGAAGAACTCGGTGTATTCACCCGTGACGTCGGTGTAGTCCTCAGTCAGAGGCATAATTATCATACTGCAGTGTACGCGCTCGAACATAATGTAAGCGATGCCTGAGTCGGGATCTTTTACAAGGTCAAAGTCGCCTGAAAGGAATCCGCCGGGGTGTACCTCATGCTTTATCTGGAAGGGACCGTGAATGTCAGGGGCGGTCAGAATTACCATGTATTGGTCACGTCCGTTGTCGCCCATGATCTTGATCCACATAACGAACTCTTTGTTCTTTTCGTTGTAGAGCATGTGGGGTCTGTCCATTTTTGAAAGAGGGTGGAGGGGGCTTGTGGGATCGTCCTCATCGGGACCCGCGATAATGCCCTCGCTCTTCCAATTGTAGAGGTCATCGGAGGAATAAAGTCTGATTCCCCAGTGCCAGATCTCCCACTCGGACTGTGATTTTTCCTTGTTCTCGCCAAACCACCAGAACTTGCCTTCATGGTAGATTATGTTACCGCCGTGTGCCTGAATACGGTTACCGTCGGTGTCAAGCCAGACCTGACCGGGGCGGAATGATGTGTATTTTTCCATAACGTGTAGTCCTTTCATTTTTAGTTCAGAGTGCTGAGTGCGGAATGCGGAGTTATTTTACAAATTCGTTGTAGATCGCTTTGAGGGCGGCTTCGAAGTCGTGCTCCTCAACACCGATAACGATGTTAAGCTCGCAAGAACCCTGGTCGATCATTCGGATGTTGATGCCTGCGTTTGAAAGAGCCGCAAATACTCTTGCCGCGGTACCTTTTGCCTTGACCATACCGCGTCCTACTACGGCGATGAGGGCAAGTCCGTCCTCAACGGTGAGACTGTCGGGCTTGGTGCGTCTGGTCATTGCCTGAAGCACTCTCTCTCTGTGACCTTCAAGCTGATGAGTGGAAACGATAACACTCATAGTGTCGATTCCGGAGGGGAGATGCTCAAAGGAGATATCGCAATCCTCAAGGGATTCAAGCACCTTTCTGCCAAAGCCGACCTCGGCGTTCATCATGTCCTTTTCGATGGTGATTACAGAGAAGCCCTTCTTGCCCGCAAGACCCGTAATGACGTGCTCGCTGTCGTAGCTCGATGCTTGCGACACGATCATGGTGCCCTTGTCCTCGGGACGGTTGGTGTTTCTGATATTGATCGGAATTCCCGCGTAGCGGACGGGGAAGATCGCGTCCTCGTGGAGAACAGTCGCGCCCATGTAGGAAAGCTCGCGAAGCTCTCGGTAGGTGATGGTGTCGATGGGTTGAGGGTTTTCGATGATTCTGGGGTCTGCCATAAGGAAGCCCGAAACGTCGGTCCAGTTTTCGTAAAGGTCTGCTTCTGCCGCGCGAGCTACGATAGAGCCGGTGATGTCGGATCCGCCGCGAGAGAACGTGACGATGGTGCCGTTGGGGGCGATACCGTAAAATCCGGGGATAACGGCATATTTATGATCCTTCAGCTCCATTGAGAGTATGTCATTGGTCTTTTCCTCGTCGAAGGTACCGTTTTCGCGGAAATAGATTACGTTTTCAGCGTCGATGAAATCGAAGCCGAGATATTTTGCCAAAATAATACCGTTGAGGTATTCGCCGCGGCTTGCGGCAAAGTCGCGTCCCGAATTGTGAAGGACTGCGTTTTTGATGTATTCGTATTCGCCCGAGAGGTCGAAATCAAGACCTAATTCTTTGATGATCCCGTTGTATCTTTCCTTGATCTTTTCGTAGTGAGCATCGATCTCCTCGCTGCTTGCTCTTGAACGGACAAGCTCAAAGAACTGATAGAGCATATCAGTGACCTTGATATCGTTCGGGTATCTCTTTCCGGGAGCGGAGGGAACCACGTATCTGCGGTCGGGGTCTGCCTTGACTATCTCGGCAACCATACGAAAATGCTCCGCGTCGGCGAGGGAGGAGCCTCCGAATTTTACAACTTTCAAACTCATATTTATTTGCCTTTCTGCCACTTATGGCATTGAATTATATATTAAATAAAAAGCTATCCTAAAAAAGACAATATATACTATATTATATGAAAATTCAGCGCGCTTGTCAATAGCGAAATTTGATAAAATAAAGCGCATTTGGCTTTTTTTAGGGCGATTTTGAAAAAATATAGTCAAAATCTGCTTTTTTTATACAAGCTCTTGAATGTTTCGGCTGTTTGTGATAGAATGTAATCAACGATATTGAAAGGTACGAGTTATGAAAAGATATTTTTATCCCTCTAATATATTGCTTCCCGATTTTAAGAGGATTGAGGGGACGAAATGGGCAAGTGTGGCTTGCGATCAGTATACAAGTCAGAAGGATTATTGGGAAAAGGCATACGCTTTTGCAAAAGGTTCGCCTTCGACCCTTGATCTTATGCTCCCTGAAGCTTTTCTTGATCGCGAGGACGAGATGATACCGAAGATCAATGAAAATATGAAGTCCTATCTCTCCGAGGTGTTGCTTGAGCATAAAAATGCTATGATCTATCTTGAGAGGACACAGGCTGACGGCAGAGTGAGACGCGGTCTTGTTGGGTGCGTCGATCTTGAGGAGTATGACTTTTCAAAAGGCTCCGAAACGCTGATAAGAGCTACCGAGGGCACTGTGCTTGAGCGTATTCCTCCGAGAGTTGCCATTCGCCGCGGTGCTGTGGTTGAAATGCCCCACATAATGATACTTATTGATGACCCCGAGCGTACTGTTATTGATCCCGTTGCGGATAAAGTCGAGAATTATAAGGTCGCTTACGATTTTGACCTTATGGCGGGCGGCGGCCACGTCAAGGGATATTTCGTTGACGAAAATGCGTTTGAGGGAATAAATATTGCCCTGGGTTCTCTTGCGACAAGAGAGCTGATGAGGGAAAAGTACAAGGTCGATGCCGCGCCTTTGCTTTTTGCTATGGGTGACGGAAACCATTCCCTTGCCAGCGCAAAGACTCTTTACGAGGAGATAAAAGCCGAGATCGGCGCAGATAAGGCGGCGGAGCATCCCTCAAGATTTGCTCTTTGCGAGATAGTCAATCTTCACGACACAGCCCTTGATTTTGAGCCGATCTACAGAGTTGTTTTCGGTGTTGACAGGGAAGAGTTCAAGCGAGAGCTTTGCGAGTACGTTAAAGGACTTTGCGGTAATGCGGAGCGTCAGGAAATCGAGATGGTTTGCGGTGACAGTTGCGAGAAGATTGGAATCGAGCACCCCGTTTCTCAGCTTGCCGTGGGTACGGTGCAGAATTTCCTTGATGAGTATGTAAAGTATCACCCCGAGGCAGAGGTGGATTATATTCACGGAGAGGATACTGTATTTGCTTTGGCGCAAAAGGAAAACACCGTAGGAATACTATACGGCGGTATGACAAAGGATCAGTTATTCAAGACGGTCATCTGCGACGGCGCTCTGCCGAGAAAAACATTTTCTATGGGCCACGCCGAGGACAAGAGATTTTATCTTGAGTGCAGAAGGATAAGATAAAAATAAAAGCAGGAAAGTGAACTTATGCGAGTCCGCTTTCCTGCTTTTGTTATCTTGTGTCAAATAAATTTTCTGCAGCCGTCGATCTGAATGTTCTGTCCCGAAATGTAGGGAGCCTTGTCGCTACAAAGGAAGCAGATCAGCTCTGCGTTTTCCATATCGCTGCCCGATCTTCCCATATAGGAGAGGGGATTGGGTACGGTATGGTAAAGATCGTCCTTTCCCGAGTCGGAAACGGTTCCCGGGGAGACGCTGTTGACGGTTATTCCGCTTTCCGCAACCTCCTTGGCAAGAGCCTTGGTGAGGGAGATGATCGCGCCCTTAGTGGCTGAATAGCATGACATATTTTTGTTGCCGTAAACACCCGCAACGCTTGCAACGTTTACTATTCTGCCGTAGTTGTTTTCTATCATTTTGGGAAGAACGGCACGGGTGACGTAGACCGCACCGAGAACGTTTACGTCAAAAAACAGCTTCCATTCGTCCACGGGTGTGTCAAGGAAGGAGTGAAAAGATTTCCAAAGCGCCGCGTTGTTGACGAGGACGTCTATCTTTCCGAAGAATTCGAGAGCGTCGGAGACCGATGCGTTGACCAAATCCTCATTTATAATGTCACAGACGTAGGATTTTACCTTTGCGCCGAGCTTTTCGCATTCAGCGGCGGTGACCGCCATTTTTTCTTCGTTGATATCCATAAGGACTACGTCGTAGCCTTCTTCTGCGAGCTTTATGGCGGTTGCCTTTCCGATACCTACCGATGCGCCCGTGACAAGGGCGGTTTTTTTACCGTTTAACATATTATCACCTCAATAGTTGTAGAATAAATTTTCCTGGACCTGCTTCATAGCGCGGAGCTGGGGCTGTTCTCTTACTGCGTTTTGCACACAGAGCCACATGCAAACACCGAGAGATGTTCCTATCTGACGGATGGTGTGGCAATATTCTCCGTTTGCAAGGAAGAGTAATTTTCCGCCTACCTCGCTCTTTATTCTGAGTATGGCTCTGATGTTTTCTTGTTCCTCGTCTGCGGTATTACTAAAATTGACTATTTTGCAGACGTCTGCACCGCGCTCTCTCTGGGCCTTTGCACAGGCAACCGCCTCGTCCTCGCTAAAATGCGTGTGGGTGTGGCAGGACATAAGCACCTCCGCACCTGCTGCGTGAAGCTTTTCGATAAGTATCTTCTGCTTGGCGACCGCCTCTTCGTTGTAGGTGATCTCGTAGGGCTGATGGTCGTAGGTGTCCGCCATAACGTCAACAAGGGTAGCACCCGCGCGGATAGCGGTAAAAAGAACCTCTGCGCATTCGTCGTCGGTCTTGCCCTCGTTGCTGTGGTGTCGGTAGCTGGTAACGTAGATCGGCTTGCCCAGGCAGTACTTGAATACCTGACGTAAGGTCTCCTCGTTGAGATGTTCGGGCTTCCAGCCTTCAAGTTGAAATCCGAAGGCATCGGCACCGTCGTAGTGAGCGTTCATAATGGCAGAGATGGCCCTGTCGGGTGAGTTTTCGGGTATCATACAGCAGAGCAGGGGTTTTTGATATTCAAGAAAGGTTGGTTTCATAGCTTTTGCTCCTTTTTTGTTTTTACAATACAATATTATCACACAAAGGCGGCGTAATCAATGACAAAAACGAGCGCGTTTTAACATTTACGATATTATTTTTTGGATTTTATTGACTTTTGTTGCGAAAAATGATAAAATGAGATTGTCGGGGGTGATGAAATGGAGCTTTTGCAGAATCTGACGGTTACGAATATTTTGGAAGTAGTTACCGTGCGGCAGATAAAGGGAACCGGAGCAGTGATCAAAAACCGAACGAGCTACGGATTGTCTTTTTGCTATGATGGACAGATAACCTATACTTTTGACGGAGTTGACTATATTTCCGACCCCGATTGCGCAATAATTCTACCCAAGGGAGCGACCTATTCGCTTAGCATCGATAAAGGCGGATTCTTTCCGCTAATAAACTTCGATTGTGACGGACTTTTGTGTGATAGGCATATAGTTTTGCCCCTGAAGAATCCCTCCGCACTTATTAAGGAATTTGAGTATATAAAAAAGCTGTCCTTGTTTGAAAAGAACAGGCCTAAGATGATGAGCGCGTTCTATTCCTTGATAGACGGTGTTATTTCACAGATCGACGAGAGCGGCTCGATCATCGGCGCGTCTGTGGCTTATCTTGAGGCAAACCTTTTCGATCCGACGCTTAATAACGAAATGCTTGCCAAGCAGGCTAATATTAGTGAGGTCTATTTCCGTCAGCTTTTTTTGAAGCAGTACGGTATCACGCCGAGGCAGTATATAATTAACGCGAGGATCGCCAAGGCGAAGCAGCTGCTATCCTCGGGAAATAAAAAAATCTCCGCTATAGCGGAGGAGTGCGGATTTGTTTCAGTGTATCATTTTTGTCGTTGCTTTAAGGAAAAGACGGGTATGACGCCAACAGAGTATATGAATTCAAACAGAATTCTCGGACTATAATAAAGCTCGGGCAGAGGAAGCGTTCCTCTGCCCGAATTCTTCTTAAAAGCTATTGAAAAAGCAGCTATTCAACTGTGAAAAGTTGTTCTCCGATATAAAATTCTGTTAGCTCAAAGGGAGTTTCGAAATATGAGTTGCGGAAGACGGAATAGGTATCTTCTTTTATGCGGATAGAATCGAAGATCCGCAGAGTGAAGCCGCCCTCGGGTTGCAATACTATATCGTTTCGGTAGACGTGATAATAGCTGTTTTTACCCTTAAATGAGTAAATTATACCTACGTGCTCGCCGCTCAAATATACGTCGTGTCTGTATTCTTTGATGTCTTTGAGCTCAAGATAGCCTATTGCTTGCTTTTTTACCACCGAAAGACCATCGATTGTGAGAAGCTTTGAGGTGTCGACGGTGGGGTCGTCGCAATTCATCGGCAGAGAATAGAAATAGATCACATATTCGGGGGTGATTATTTTTTCTTCGTCTGTCCAGGCCTCGCCTGCCGCCATGTCGGCTGTGAAGCCGTAGCCGTTCATCAGGGCGTGGACGAGGGCGAGGGAGAGGATCGTGACTAAAATTACCGTCAAGCAGGCTATAACAGTACCGAGGGTGTGGATTTCCTGATTTTTGGAAATTGTTGCGCGCTCTGTCTCTTCGTTTAACGGAAGATCGATCTCACTGATCTGAAAATAATCAAGAAGAGCTATATAGGAGTCCTTGCCGGGGATCCCAAGCCCGTTTTCCCATTTTGCCACCGCGCTTCGGCTGACGAATATTGCATCAGCTAAGGCCTGTTGGGAGATTTTTCTCTCTTGGCGGAGCTTTTTTAATCTGTCCTTGAATTCCATAACATTACCTCGCTTTTGTTCTGTGATAATTGTATCATAAAAGGCGCGGTTTGTCTATAATAAGGGTTGTTACTTTTGGATTTATTGTTGTTACTTTGATTTTTCAAAGGGTTTTTCAAAAGTTTTTTGGAAAAAGAGGGGAGAGAAAACCTATTTTTCAAAAATGGGTTTCTCTCCCCTCTGCGTATTAAATTAAAATATCTTTTCAAAGAGGTCGACAACTTCCTGCTTCTTGGGGATGCGGGGATTGGTGGGTGTGCAGCGGTCATTGATAGCTGCTTCTGCCATATCCTCGACCTTGCGCATATATTCGTCCTTGGTGATGCCGGGTGCCGCCTCGCGGATGCAACGGGGAACGTTCATCTGAATACGGAGCTCGTCTATGTAGTTGATAAAGGATTTTACCGAAGCGATATCGTTATAGCTTCCTACACCGATATATCTAGCCAGCTTTGCGTACTTGTGAACGCAGGGCGCGGGGTTGGTGATGGACATTGTGTGGCTCTCAATTCCCGTGTTATAGCTGATAACGGTAGGAAGGAGAATTGCGTTAGCCTTTCCGTGAGGAATGTGGAACTGCGCGCCAAGCTGATGCGCCATACCGTGGTTAAGTCCCAATGACGCGGCATTGAATGCCATACCCGCAAGATTGGACGCAAAGTGCATTCTCTCTCTGGGGAGAAGATCGCGTGTCAGCTCGTAATTATAGGAGCGATAAAGGTAATCCTTGCAGACCTGAGCCGCCTTTTTGGAATAAAGGTCGGAGAAGGAGGTAGCGTTGGTACTGACGTATGCCTCGATAGCGTGGGTGAACACGTCCATTCCCGTGTCAGCGGTGATGCTTGCGGGAACGCTCTTGACCATTTCAACGTCGAGAATTGCCTCCTCGGGAAGGAGCTTGGGGTCGACGATGGCGTGCTTTATATTCTTTTCCGTATCGGTAATTACCGCGAAAGAGGTTACCTCGCTACCGGTTCCGCTGGTGGTGGGGATGGCGATGAAATAGGGGAAATATTCCTGCTCGATCTTTGCCGCAAACTGACGGACGCACTTTGTCAGGTCGATTGCCGAGCCGCCTCCCACAGAGACGATGCAAGGTGCCTTGTACTGAAGCAGTGCGGTGACTCCTGCGCCTACAGCCTCAACGGAGGGGTCGGGGGCTACCTCGGAGTAGATCGTATATTCCGCGCCCGCGGTGTCGAGGTGCTTGGTTACTTGCTTGATAAGACCGCTTGAGACCACGAAGGGGTCAGCGATGATGAAGACCTTTTTATATTCAAGAGTGGCGAGACGGGAAAGGGCGTCTGAGCCGAAATGAATAGAGGTGTGAAGATTAAAGCTTTGCATAGCCTTGTCCTTTCACTGAATTTGCGCATCATGCGCTATTTTTATTATACAACAAAATTTTGATTTAGTCAATAGGGTATCTACAGTATAAATCACGCTTCTTTTTATATTTTTTTGAACAATTCGGCAAAAAAAGGCGGACGAGCCGCCTTTTTTGATCTATATTTGAATGATTGCAAAGCCGTATCCCGAAAGCGTCAGAGAAAGCCCTTCGCACCCGAAGGTGTGTTCGGCGTCTCGGCAGAATATCTCCTTGCCGTCGCTGACGGAGTTAGGGAGAGAAACGGTTGCTTCAAGCTCGCCGCCACGGAGATTTGCCGCGACGAGCCAGGATTTTTCTTCGCTTCTTCTCAAGAAGGTTACTAAAGCCTCGGGAGAAGAGTTGTCGAGCCAAAGGGTGTCGGCATTTTCAAGCCGGGGGTTATTTTTGCGAAGCTTTACAGCTTGACGGATGAAATCCAGCCTTGCCTTGCCCTCTGCCGTGTGTGCCTTTGACCAATCGATGCAAAAGCCGCCGAAATCTCTGTTTCCCCAGATGCTGTGGCGGTTTCCGTCAGCGATCTCGTTTCCGTTGTAGAGAAAGGGAATTCCGTCAAGTGTGAGGTCGATAAGATGGGCGCATTCCACCGCTTTTCGGGGTAGATTTTTGTCGGGACGGTTTTCGTAGTGATCGTTGGCGTAATCGTGAGTTTCAAGGGCGCGCAAGGTGACGTAGGGGTGGCTACCGTAGGACTTTCTGCACTCCTCGTCGGTCTCTCGCAGGAAAGATGCGGGCTTTTGCGATCTTATTGCCGCTTGCAGAGCGTGAGTCCACAAAAAGCTGTAATTTGAATCGAAAACGCTTAGATATTCGGGTCTTATACCTTCGTTAAGCATATAGATCGAGGGCTTGATAGCCTTCAGCTCGGGGATCGCTTCCTCCCAGAAGTCAAGGGGTGTCTGATCCGCCACGTCGCAACGGAAGCCGTCGAAATCGCACTCTTTTATCCAATATTTAAGATTGTCGATGAGATAGCGGCGAAGGGCGGGGCTATCAAAGTTGATCTCGGGGAAGCACCAGGCGTTGCAGACAATATTTCCTTCACCGTCGTGCTTGACGAAATCGGGGTGTTCTTCAAGAAAGACCGCATCGGGGCCGCAATGGAGAAATACCACGTCGAAAAGCACCTCGAGTCCGAGAGAGTGGGCGGCGTTGACGAAATCGCGGAGGTCGTCTATCGTTCCGTATTCCTCGTCGAGGGCGTAATAATCGCTTATTCGGTATGGGTTTTTCGGGTTTCCCGTCTTGCTTGCCTTCTGACGGGGGCTGAAATGCGCCTCGTTGTCGTCGCCGTCGGCTTTACAGCAGGAGGTCAGATATATCGTGTCAATTCCGAGGCTTGCGATATGTTCAAGCTTTTCTTTTGCCGCCTTGAGTGTGCCCGCGGGGGTAAATGGGCGCAGAAAAAGCTGATATATGATTCTGTTTTTCATTTCGTTTCCTTTGCTTTAAAGCTTCATTCCGCCGTCTACCACAAGGTCGATGCCCGTAATGTATCTGCCCTCGTCGGAGCAGAGAAGAAGCGCCGCGCCTGCCAGGTCCTGACTCTCGCCCGCATATCCCATGGGAATGCCCGACAGCACCTTGGGGGCGTAGTCGGGGTTGGCAAGAGCCGCGTCGTTGCGAGGGGTGGCGATGACACCGGGGGCGAGGTTGTTGACAGTGATACCGAAGGGGGCTAACTGCTTTGCAAGATTTTGCACCATATTCATCTGCGCCGCCTTGCTTGCCGCGTAGACTAACATATCCTTATGGGGCTTGTACTGCTGAACGCTGCCCACGGTCAGCACTCGTCCCCAGCCCTTTTCCTTCATTTTAGGGGCGCAGAGCTGAATGAGACGGAGACTGCTTGCGAAATTGGTCTGCATCTGCGCCTCGAGCTCCTCAGTGGTGATCTCGTCCCACGCTTTGCGGTACTGAATCGACGCGTTGAGCACGAGAATGTCGACGTCGCCCACCTTTTCGTAGAGCTTGTCAGCGCCGTCCTTGTCGGTAAGGCTCTGGCAGACGGGGATGCTTCCTTCTATTCTTTTAGCCGCCGATTGGCATTTTTCCATGCTTGTGGCACCGTGAATAAAGACTGTCGCGCCCTGCTTGGCAAAAGCCTCCGCAATAGCGAAGCCTATGCCCTGAGTCGAGCCTGTTATCAGCGCCTTTTTACCTTTTAAATTAAACATAATTTTTCCTCGAAAATTCAAATTTTGATTTGTCTTTCAGATAAACGCTGTCGCTTTGAAAGTTTTTCCGTCGCTTTTGGGAAAGCGACGCAAAACCTTTTCAAACAGACAACGCCGTGGAGTGCGCACGAAATTGCAATTTATAATGCCGACTGTGTGTCGGTTGGGTCGCCGTTGATGGCGAGGTCGTATTCGTGAGACCAATCGAGACCTCTGTAATCTGCCGCGCGGTCGTCGTTCTCGATGAATTCCATAAGGAGGTCGAGCATTTCCTTGCTCCAGGTGTTTTTGTCGATCTGTGCGGTGGTGAACTTATTCTGACTTATCATTTCAAAGCCGAAAAGGTCCTTGACCTGGGTCTTTGCCGCGCCGCCCACTACCTCGGCAACGAGGTGAGAGGGAATGAAGAGCACTCCGCCGCCTGCGCCGAAGACTACGTCGCCGGGGAGACAAACAGCGTTGCCGATCCTCGTTGTGGTGTTGTATCCCGTCATAATAAAGTCGCGGATGGGGGTGGGGTCGATTCCGCGGTAGTAGACCTGGGTGTTTTCAACCTTCATCATCTGCTCGGTGTCGCGGATGCCGCCCCAGATGACCGCGCCGCCGTTTTCGTTCTTTGTCTTGTTCTTCAGCGCGGTGGTCAGGTTGCCGCCAAGGAAGGTTCCCTTGTAGATCTTGTCGTACATATCGATGACGGGAACGTCGTATTCCATAAGGTTGTCGATTACCCACTGATTGTATGTTCCCGTTCTGCCCTCGCTTCTGCCAAGCTCCTTGGTGAAGGCGTCGAGGTCAGGACGGTAGGGACAATAGGTGGCGGTGACGGCTCTGCCTATCAGCTTTCTGCCGTCGGTATGTAGGGTCTGAAGTCTACCCTCAAACTGACTTTCGTAGCCCTTGACGAATATGGGCTTCCATACCTCCTCAAGGGTCAGAGTGCGGAGAGCTTTGAGGTATTTTTCCTCGACCTTGGGGCGTCCGTCGGGCAATCTTTCGCCCGTCCAAAGTGGGGTTAATGCGATTATTTCATCTCTGTCGTTAAAATGCATGGCTTTTTCTCCTTAAAATTGATTCTTACGACCACTCGCGGTCGTTTGCCCACTCATTGTTCCACTGATCTGTGGGCTCCCACTGTCCGGGATAATCTGCGTGAATGTGCTCTGCTATAAGCTTCTCGTTAAGGCTCTCGATTCCAAGACCGGGGGTGTTGGGGACTTCGACGAAGCCGTTTTTGAAAAGGGGATTGGCGATGCCGTTGGCAAGATCGTTCCACCAGGGCACGTCAACAGAATGGAATTCCATTGCCATCACGTTCTGAATAGCCGCCGCGGTGTGTACCGCCGCCATACAGGCAATGGGGCTTTCCGCCATGTGTATTGCCATTCCGATGCCGTATTTTTCGCACATATCGCCAAGCTTTTTGGTCTCAAGTGCGCCGCCGATAGTCAGAAGGTCGGGGTGAGCGATGGCGATGCCGTGCTTTTCAAACAGAGGTCTGAACCCTTCGGCAAGATAGATGTCCTCGCCCGTTGCCAAGGGAACGTTGCACTTGCTCGCGATATGAACGTAATGGTCGGTCATGTGCCAGGGCTGAATGTCCTCCACCCAGGCGATATTGTATTTTTCAAGACGCTTCAAAAATTTTACGCAATCCTCCATTGAAACGTGACCGAAATGGTCGATAGCCAAGGGAATCTCGTAGCCGACAACGTCTCTGACCTGCTTGACGTAATCTTCAAGATAATCCATACCCTTTTCGGTGATATGGATGCCCGTGGCGTAGTGGGGGATAGTGAAGACCTCGTAGTTTTTGCCGCGCATCAGCGACTTGTCGATAGAGCCCGACTGATGCTGAATGGCCTTTGACGAATACTTTTGCATTTCTTCAAGCATACCGAGGGGAGCGTTGAGACATCCCGGCTCGTCGTAAAGCAGCTCGATGCCGAGGTCCATTTTGACGATGGTAAAGCCCATCTCCACGCGCTTTTTGATGGCGTTACCCATATCGGTGCCCGTGTGCTTGCCGTCAACGTCGGTATCGCCGTAAACGCGTACCTTGTTGCGGAATTTACCGCCCAGCATCTGCCAGAGGGGGACTCCCCAGGCTTTGCCCGCCAAGTCCCAGAGGGCGATCTCGATTCCCGAAACACCGCCGCCCTGACGGGAGGGACCGCCAAACTGCTTGATGCGGCGGAAAAGCTTGTCCACATTGCAGGGATTTTCACCGATAAGACGGGATTTGAGCATAAGCGCGTAGGTTGCGCTTGATGCGTCGCGCACCTCACCGTAGCCCACAAGACCTTGATTAGTGTAGATCTTGATGAGAGGACAGTGCTTGGGCGCGCCGTTGATATTGGCAACACGAATGTCCGTTATTTTTAACTCCGACGGCTCGGAGCATCTGTTTGCGTAGATTTCCATTAAGTGTACCTCTTGACATTTTTTAGTTTGTGTGATAATATTGATTTACTGAAATCAGTATAGCACAATTATGCGAATAATACAATCCTTTATTTTTCGAATTTTATCCACTATATTACGAAGAGGTAGATATGAGATTTAAAGAGAACGTCTATTTTGACGACAGCGGCGCGGCAATTATTAAAACCTATCGTTCCACGGCGGCAGAGAGAAAAGATTATTATTTCGAGCACCACCATACCGAATGTGAGATATGTCTTTGCGTAAAAGGCAGTGGTATCTATGCAGTCGGAGACAAAAGATATGAGTTTTGCGCGGGAGATGCTTTTCTTTTTGGCAGTAACGAGGCGCATTGTATTACAGATACTTTTGATGATATAGAGCTGCTTAATCTGCAATTTGAACCGAGGATTTTGTGGGAAAGCAGAGAAAACAACGTGCTTTTGAGCCTTTTTAATTCCAGAAACCAACGTTTCAGCAATAAATTTGAGGATGAACGCAGAATATTTGAGCTTATGCACTGCCTTGAAGCCGAGCTTGAGGAAAAGAGGGCGGGGTATAAGGTTGCGGCAAGGTCGCTGGTGTTTTCTATGCTTATACATTTTTTGAGAGAGTACGATTGTGTTTCAACAGAAAAGGGCGAGGTGAAGCTGGGCGCGTCAAGTGAAAGAATGAGTGCTGTGATGGATTATATCAATGAAAATCTTGATAAAAAGCTAACTCTCCGCGATATTGCCGACGTGGCTTGCATGACTCCCACCTATTTATCCGCGGTCTTCAAAAAATTCAACGGTGTCTCGCCCTGGGAGTACATTACCATCAAAAGAGTTGACCGCGCTATTGATATGATAAAAAGCACCGATATGACGAAAATCGAGATTGCAGAGCGATGCGGTTTTTCAAGCCCGTCGCACTTTTATAAGGCGTTTCGCGAGATAACGGGAAAAAATCCAAAGGATTTCGCTCGGTAAGAATAAAAAAATCCCGATAACGATTGACAAAGCTGCTTTAATTTGATATAATATTATGATGTAGAACTGTGTTTTACAAAAAATGCCGAAAGGAGGACGAATATGGGCAGAATAAAGATATGCGCGCCGTCGAGAATATACGAAGACCATCCGCAGGGTAAGTTTTCATACACCGCTATGGTGGATTATTTCGGGAAAGTCGGTTTTTCAGCGATTGATATGTCCTTTGAGTCGCTGACGAGACTTGACGACTCTAAGAATGCCGTGCTTTACGCGGCGGCGAAGCGAGCGAAAGAGAAGAATATCGAGATGCCCCTATGTCATCTTTCTTTCTATATGCCCGACCCGAAGAGTGCGGATTTGATGGCTAAATATTCCCTTGAGCTGAAGTCAAACATTGATGCGGCGGCACTGATGGGAATACCTTTGTCGGTGATTCATCCTATCGCGTGGTATTCCTCAGAGGTCAAGTACGGCGACTGGGTGAGGGCGAATATGGCTTTCCTTTCTCCGTTGGTTGAATACGCGAAGGAAAAGGGAATAAAACTTTGTATTGAGAATATGCCCTCCGACAGAGAGGCTGAAGGCAACCACCTTTATGGCTCTTGCGCGCTGAATATTTCGGCACTTGCAGAAAAGCTTGGTGTCGGCATCTGTTGGGATGTGGGACATGCTAATATCAGCGGATATAAGCAGAGCGAGCAGATGCAGATACTAAAAGGCAAGCTTGACGTTCTGCATATTCACGACAACCTTGGCAAGGGACAAAAGGATGCCCATCTGCTTCCTTTCGAGGGAACGGTGGATTGGGAGGACGTAGCCTTTGGTATGCGATGTTGCGACTTTCAGGGAATCCTTGACGTAGAGGTTACCGCATGGGCACTGCCCGGTGACGACAGAACAAGGTATGAGTTTGGCGGCAAGGCACTGAGCTCGGCGAGAAGGTTGCTTTATCTGGCGGACCGGATAAAGCTTTGATAATTTTTGATTTTACTGATACAGAATCGGAGACATAGATATGATACTTTACAATTCACTTTCAAGAACAAGAGAAGAATTCAAGCCCCGAGAGGAGGGCAAGGTCAGCATGTATACCTGCGGACCTACGGTTTATCACTTTGCGCACATCGGTAACCTCCGCACATATATTATGGAGGATATACTTGAAAAGTATTTGACTTACAGCGGATATGAGGTCAACCGTGTTATGAATATTACCGACGTAGGACATCTTTCCAGCGACGGTGATACCGGTGAAGACAAGATGCTGAAGGGCGCGAAGAGAGAGAAGAAGACCGTTCTTGAGATCGCGCAGTATTACACCGACGCGTTTTTTGCCGATTGCGCAAAGCTGAATATCAAGATTCCTAACACGGTTCAGCCTGCGACCGGATGTATTGCCGAGTTTATAGCACTTGTTCAGGGTCTGCTTGACAAGGGCTATGCTTACGTTGCGGGCGGTAACGTTTATTTTGACACCTCAAAGCTTGACGAGTATTACAAGTTCAACGATTTCAACGAGGAGGACCTTGAGGTCGGAGTCCGCGAGGGCGTTGAGGGCGACGAGAACAAGAAGAACAAGGCAGACTTTGTGCTTTGGTTCACAAAGTCCAAGTTTGACGACCAGGAGCTTAAGTGGGATTCTCCTTGGGGAATCGGTTACCCCGGTTGGCACATCGAGTGCTCGGGAATCTCGATGAAATATCTCGGCGAGTATCTGGATATCCACTGCGGCGGTATCGACAATCAGTTCCCCCACCACACCAATGAGATCGCGCAGAGTGAGGCTTATATCGGTCACAAGTGGTGCAACTACTGGTTCCACGTTTATCATCTGAATACCAATTCGGGTAAGATGAGTAAGTCAAGCGGAGAATTTTTGACGGTTTCGCTTCTTGAGAGCAAGGGATATGATCCTTTGGTTTACAGATTCTTCTGCTTACAGTCTCACTATCGCAAATCGCTTGTTTTCTCCTACGAGAATCTTGACAACGCGACTATTGCTTACAACAAGCTTGTCGCTAAGATCGCTCAGCTCGATCCTAAGGACGGGGCTGTTGATGAGGCGGCACTCTCTGAGCTTAAAGCCAAGTTCAAGGCAGCTATGGATAATGATCTTAACACAGCTCTTGCTGTTACGGCTGTTTACGACGTGCTTAAGGCAAGAGTTAATGGCGCGACCAAGCTTGCGGCTCTCGCTGATTTCGATACCGTTCTTTGTGTCGGTTTGCTTGAAGCTGCCGAGAAGGTCAGAGCGGCTAAGGCGGCTGAGGAGGCGGCAAAGGCAAGTGCTGCTCCTGAGTACGATATGAACGATCCCTTCGTCGTTGAGATACTTGATCTTATCGAGAAGAGAAAGCAGGCGAAGAAGGAAAAGAACTTTGCCGAGGCTGACCGCATCCGTCAGTATCTTGCTGACAAGGGAGTAACTCTTATTGACGACCGCTCGGGAACTACTTTTAAGATCGGTTGATGAGGAATAAAAATGGGAAAAATAAAAGAAATTTGTCAAAAACACAGAGAGATACTGATGTATCTGCTCTTCGGAGTCCTGACCACGGCGGTGGGATGGATCGTATATTTTGCGGTGCTTTGGGCACTGAAGGGTGTTTTGGGTATTCCGGTCGAGGATACCAAAAGCGGGCTTTATATGGGTGCGTATACGGCGGCGCAGATAATTCAATGGGTGGCGGCGGTGCTGTTTGCCTTCTTCACCAACCGTAAGTGGGTCTTTACCGAGGCGGAAAAGAACGTTTCCGTTCCTGTTCAGCTTGCGAAATTCTCGGCGGGCAGAGTGGTGACCTTTTTTATCGATTATGCCGTTTCCCTGTTCGGTGTTTGGGCTATTGCCGCGCTTGTCCCCGCTTTCACGAATTTCGCTTTCCTTGGCAGGGAGTGGAATCTTGCAGAGATCGGAGCCAAGGTGCTGGCGGCGGTCATCGTTATCGTTTGCAACTATATTTTCAGCAAGATCTTTGTTTTCAAGAACAAAAAGAATCAGGAATAATTTTTCGGAGGGGCTTTTTTGTAAGGCTCCTCCGAAATTTCGCGAACAGAGAGAAAAAACGCAAAAAAATCGTTCTTTTAAAAGACGTTTTGAAAAAAACTATTGACAATTTGGCGAAAATGTATTACAATAAATATATATGCCTTTCGGAAACGTCGGATTTTTTCGGTTTCGACGGTTTTCGAAAAATACTTACAAACGCCGCGCGGATAAGTCTTAATGGCGGCAAAAGGAGTATTTATGTTTAAAAGCATGACTGCCTTCGGCAGAGACAGACGAAGTGTTGGCGGCAGGGATATTACGGTTGAGATAAAATCGGTAAATAACCGTTATTTTGACTGCTCGGTCAAGCTTCCGCACGCATTTTCTCCTCTGGAGCAAAGAATAAAGCCCTATCTTCAGGAAAAGGGTATTTCCCGTGGAAAGGTTGATATCGGTATCTTTGTTGAGTTTACCGAGGCGACCGATTCCGAGATAGTAGTAAACAAGGAATATGCCGCAAAGTACATCGCCGCGCTCCGTTCTCTAAAAAAGGAGTTCGATCTTGACGGAAAGATCACGGTTATGGACGTGGCTCGCGACAGAGAGGTCTTTACCTTTACCAAGCCCGACGGAGATATTGAGCAGGATTGGGAAGACCTTAAAGTAGTGCTTGACGCGGCTGTTGAAAGATTCCTTGAAGCAAGAGCGGGCGAGGGCAAGAGGATCGAGGATGATCTTTGCTCAAAGATCGGTCATATCCGTGACGTTGTCGGCGAGATAGAAAAGCTGTCCGAGGAGGATATCGGTGGTTACAGAGCGCGTCTTGAGGAAAAGATCAGAGCGGTGCTTGCCGACAACAATATCACCGTTGACGAGAACCGAATCTTGACCGAGTGCGCGATATATGCCGACAGAGCGGCTATCGATGAGGAGATCGTCAGACTTAAATCTCACTTCTGCGCCTTTGACGGATATCTTGAAAAGAACGAGCCCGTGGGCAGAAGCCTTGATTTCCTTATTCAGGAAATGAACCGAGAGATCAACACCATTGGCTCAAAGTGCGGAAACTCAGCTATCGCTCATTTCGTTGTCGAATGCAAGACCGAGATGGAAAAGATCCGCGAGCAGATACAGAATATCGAATGATCGGGTGACAGTTATGAAATTTATCAATATAGGATACGGAAATATGGTGGCGGCGCACAGAATAATAACTTTGACAAGTCCCGATTCTGCGCCGATCAAAAGAATCATTCAGGATGCCAAGGACGCGGGCAGAGTAATCGACGCTTCATGCGGCAGAAAAACACGCGCGGTGATAATCACCGATTCCGACCACGTTATCCTCTCGGCTCTTCAGGCTGAGACGGTAGCCAACAGACTTGCCTCCGATGCCGACGTTATAGGCGACGAGGACGAGGAATAATTTTTGTAAATAATATCACAATATTTAAGATTGGAGCATAAAAATGATCTACCCAACAATTAAAGACCTTACTAAGGGTGAGTTTAACCGTTATGAGCTTTCTCTCGCTACCGCAAGATGCGCGAGAATAGTTACCGATGAGTACGCAAAGCAGAGAGATGCGGCTGAAAAGTCCCAGACCGGCAACAAGGAGACCGACAAGCCTATCCACACCATGATAGACAAGGAGCTCCGCGACGAAAAGGCGGTCAAGACAGCTATCAAGAGAATCCACGAGGGCGAGTATAATATCGTTCAGCGTCCCGAGGGCTATGTTTTTGAGACCGAAAAGGTTGAGGAGCCCGCTCCCGAGCCTATCGACTTCAAGGCAATGTTTGCCGATGACTCGGACGACGAGGGTGACGAGGAGATCTCCGACGAGGAGTAATTCCAGAGAATTTTATATATCAAATGGGATAGCAAGTTTTTTCTATCCCATTTAGTTCTATAAAAAGCGAGATGTGGCGGCGGTTTTCGTTGAAAAAGTTACCATAAAACACCACCGTTTAGTTAAATAAGCCGTAAAAAATATTACTTGCCTTATTTAAAGTTTTTGAAGATTCTTAAGAAACTTTTTCTAAAAAGTTTCTTAAGGCACCGCAGTCAGAAAGGAGGGAACTGATGGAAAACAAAGCGTTTGAATATGCGGGCGTGTATCTGCTTGACAGTCCGTATTTTCTTGACGGAATATACGATTATTTCATACCGCTTGAGATGCGGGGAGAGGTTCTTCCCGGTCGTTTCGTTACAGTGCCCTTCGGCCGCAGTAACCGTCGTCAGATGGCGATAGTCAAGGAGCTTCGCCACTGTCCCGACTTTAGCGATATTAAGCCTATTGAGTCGGTCTGCCTTGACCGTCCCGAGCTGTCGGAGGAGATGCTTTTGCTTTGCGACTATATGAAGGAGCATTGTCTCTGTACTTACGGAGAGGCGGTCAGGTGTACCACTCCGTCCTCGGCACTTGGCAAGATGTCGGAGTTCTATTATCCGTTGCCCAAGAGCGGTCCTAATGCCTCGGTTGGCTTTGATGCCGCTGATCTTTTCGTCTACGACTATCTTTGCTCCACGGGTGGCAAGACTCTTGAGGCTTTGAAGACGAGATTTGGGGCGGGAGTTGCCGAGCAGGCGACGAAAAAGCTTCATTCAAAGGGTTATATCGGCAGAGAGCTGCTTACGGGCAAGACTATGGCGGATGCCTTTGAGGATTATTATTCATTAGCTATCACTGCGGAGGAGTGCGAGAGCATTCTTTCGGGAACACATAAAACCAAGCTTCGCTCGGAGAAGCAGAAGTCGATACTTAAAGCTCTGACGGAATCGGGCGGAGAGATGGCGGCATATGATCTTACCCACGAGCTTGACGTTGGAAATCAGCAGTTCAAGGCACTTGTGGAAAAAGGTCTTATTACGCTTGAACAGCGGAGAGTTTGGCGCGAGGGATTTGCAAGTGTTGCAGAGGATAAGACCGAGGTTTTGCTCAACGATGAGCAAAGCGAGGCTTTTGAGACTATCAAGTCTCATCTTGACGCGGGAAAGGCATCGGCGATATTGCTTCACGGTGTTACGGGAAGCGGAAAGACCAGTGTTATTATCCGCGCTATCGACGAGGCACTTGAGAGCGGCAAGGGAGTCATAATGCTTCTGCCCGAGATAGCTCTGACTCCCCAAACTCTTAAAATATTCAGCTCTCGCTATGGCAATAGAATAGCTCTCGTTCATTCGGGGCTGTCCGCGGGCGAGAGATACGATTCGTTTATGAAGATACGCTCGGGGGAAGCCGACCTTGTGGTAGGAACACGCTCGGCGATCTTTTCACCTGTTAAAAATCTCGGACTCGTTGTTATTGACGAGGAACACGAGACAACTTATAAATCCGAGACCTCGCCAAAATATCACGCAAGAGATATTGCGAGATGGCGGTGCGTTTACAATAACGCGACTCTGCTCCTGTCTTCTGCTACTCCCGCCGTTGAGAGCTACACCAAGGCTATGGAGGGAAAATACACCCTTCTTAAGCTTCGAAACCGTTTTGGCGGTGCGCTTCTGCCCGACGTAAAGATATACGATATGAGAAACGAGGCGCGGCTCGGAAATCAGTCGCCTATCGGATTCCTGCTCAAGGAAGAGCTGAAAAACGTGACCGAGAGAGGTGACCAGGCGATACTTTTCCTCAATCGACGGGGATATAACACCTCGGTCAGCTGCAAGTCTTGCGGTGAGATGATAAGTTGTCCCCACTGCTCGATCTCGTTGAATTACCATACCAAGAGAGGTAGCTATGAAAACGGATTTTTGTTCTGCCACTGGTGCGGTTACAAGACGGCGATGCCAAATAAATGTCCGTCCTGCTCCTCGGAGCATCTTGCTCGCATTGGCTTTGGCACTCAAAAGATTGAGCAAGAAATTGGCGAGCTTTTGCCTGACAAGAGGATCTTGAGGATGGATGCAGACAGCACAAGTCAGAAAAATTCGCTTGACGGTCTGCTTACCGAGTTTAAGGATCACAATGCCGACGTATTGCTTGGCACTCAGATGGTGACCAAGGGTCACGATTTTCCCGACGTTACGCTGGTTGGAGTTCTGCTTGCCGATATGTCGCTTTATATGGACGATTACCACGCAAACGAACGAACCTTCTCGATGTTGACCCAGGTCATCGGACGCGCGGGGCGGTCGAAAAAGAAGGGAATGGCAATAATTCAGACCAACAACCCCGACAATGATACCATTCGTCTTGCATGCAAGCAGGACTATGAGGCGTTTTATGCGTCGGAGATAAGACTTCGCAAGCTATTGGTATTCCCACCCTATTGCGACATTGCGTTACTTACCCTGACCTGCTCCGACGAAAAGCAGGTGCTTATCGGCGCAAAGGTGCTTCGCCAGGAGATAGACAAGCTTGCGGCGATCGACTTCCGCGACGTACAGATGATTATCTACGGTCCGTTCGAATCTCCCGTCTACAAGGTCGAGGAAAAATACCGTATGAGAATAGTTATAAAATGCCGTCTTAACCGACGCAGCCGCGAGCTTTTCTCAAAGCTCCTCGTCGATTTTGGCAGAAACAGCAAGGGCAAGACCGCGCTATCCATCGACTTCAATCCCACGGGACTTTAGGAAGAAGCGATTTGTGGAACCTTTCTTGAAAGAAAGGTTCCACACCTCCAAAGAACTTCCACCCCAAAAAGCTTTGGTTACAGACGGATGGGGTTTGGAAACCGTGAGGATTTTAAGCGGAGATTTACTGCTACCGTGTTGCGAGACCTTTTGAATTGATTGAGTCCCGCAAAGCTATGGTTTTAAAGGGGCAATATTTGATAAACAAAACCAATTTTTTGAAAGTTTTGAAGATTCTTAAGAAACTTTTTCCAAAAGTTTCTTAAGTGGGGTGCAGGGGCAAAGCCCCGCATAGAAAGGATTATAAAATGGCAAAGTTAAAGATCGTAAAAGAGGGAGACGAGACCTTAAGAAAGGTTTGCAGACCCGTTGAAAAAATTACTCCCAGAGTGCTCCAGCTGCTTGACGATATGGTGGATACAATGAGAGACGCGGGCGGCGTTGGCTTGGCGGGTCCTCAGGTTGGCGTGCTTCGCAGGATAGTTGTTATTGAGGTTGAGGAGGGCAAGGTGCTTGAGCTGATCAATCCCAAGATCATCGCGTTCGCGGGTGAGCAGGAGGGACTTGAGGGATGTCTTTCTCTGCCCGGCAAGTGGGGCATTGTAAAGAGACCTATGCACGTGACTGTCAGAGCTATGAACCGCAAGGGGGAGACTGTTGACTATAGCGGAAGCGAGCTTCTGGCGCGTTGCTTCTGCCACGAGCTTGACCACCTTGACGGCAGACTTTATCCCGACGTAGCGGACAGAATGCTTACCAAGGAAGAGATCGAGGAGCTTGAATAATTTTTGATTCGGAGATAACGAAATATGAGAATACTTTTTATGGGAACGCCCGATTTCGCGCTTCCCACTCTTCGCGCGCTTTGCGAGAGCCAACACGATGTGGTGGGAGTGGTTACAAAGATAGATACACCAAAGGGAAGAGGACATCATATGACACCTCCTCCTATCAAGGTCTATGCTTTGGAGCAGAACATCCCGGTTTATCAGCCTGCTACCTTGAAGGGTGAGGAGTTTGCGGCTCTTCTCTCGGAGCTTGATCCCGAGATGATCGTAGTTGTGGCATTTGGTAAGATTTTGCCTCAGAACGTGCTTGACTATCCTAAGTACGGATGCGTAAACGTTCACGGCTCGCTTCTTCCCGAATACAGAGGCGCGGCACCGATGCAGAGAGCGATTATTGACGGCAAAAAGGTGACTGGAATTACCACTATGCTGATGGCGGCGGGGCTTGATACGGGTGATATGCTGCTTAAAGCCGAGGTAGAGATCGGAGAGAACGATAATTTCGAGGATATGCACGACCGTCTGGCAGATGTTGGTGCAAAGCTGTTGATGGAGACGGTTGAAAAGCTTGAAAAGGGTGAGATCACACCAGAGGTTCAGGACGACAGCCTTTCAAGTTATGCCGCAAAGATCGAAAAAAGTGATTGCTTGATTGATTTTTCAAAGGATGCCAAGGTTTTGCACGACCTGATAAGAGGTTTGTCGCCTATTCCGCTGTCCTTTACACACACACCTGACGGAAAGCTTCTGAAGGTCGTTGCAAGCCGTGTGGTTGATGCTGAGAAGGTCTCGGATAAGCCATATGGCACCGTTATTTCGGTTGGCGAGGACATCAAGGTTGCTTGCGGAAGGGGAATTTTGTCATTTTTGACGGTTGTTCCCGAGGGAAAGGGCAAAATGAGTGCCGCCGATTTCGTTCGCGGCAGAAAGATCGCAGAGGGAGATCTGCTTTCATAATAAAGCAAAATTTTACCTTGATTTTTTGAGTTTCAATTAAACTAAACTATTACTGAAGATCATTTTGTGAAATTTCAGGAGATTTTATGTTTTTTGGTTTCTTTTGGGGAGACTGGACACTTCTTTTGGTCCTCCCCGCCATGATATTTGCGATAATTGCGCAATTCAAGGTCAAATCGACCTTTGAAAAATACGACCGTGTAGCTACTGCTCGCAATTTGAGCGGAGCCGAGGCGGCAAGGCGTATTCTTGACCGAAACGGTCTTTATGACGTAAAGATAGAGCGGGTGCGTGGGCATCTTACAGATCATTACGATCCTCGTACTAACGTTATTCGGCTTTCCGAGGCGACGCATGACAGTGTGAGCGTTGCTGCGCTTGGAGTTGCCGCTCACGAGGCGGGTCATGCTGTTCAGCACGCAACGGGATATCTTCCAATTAAGATTCGTTCGGCGATAATTCCCGCAACTCAGTTCGGATCAAGGCTTGCAATGCCTATTTTTCTGATAGGTCTTCTTTTGACCTCATTCGGATATATGGATAACTATGTGGGCGGAGTTATTATGACAGTGGGAATTCTGTTTTTCTCGCTGACTACATTGTTTCAGCTGATCACGCTTCCCACGGAATTCAACGCATCCTCGAGGGCTCTCAGAACTCTTGAAGAGAGCGATCTGCTTTACGGTGAGGAGATAAGCGGCGCAAGAGCTGTGCTTTCTGCCGCCGCTATGACCTACGTTGCCGCGCTTGCTACGTCGTTGGCATCGCTACTGAGACTTGTGCTTATTGCAAGTAACGCGTCGGGCAGAAGAAGATAAATAAGATAAAATGGTGAAGGAGGAAAAAGAGTGTCACCGAGAGTTCTTGCATTCAAAATATTGAAAAACGCTTTGTCGGGCGCGACTTATTCCAACATCGCCATTGACAATGCATTAAAAAAGAACGAGCTGTCAAGTGCCGACGCGGGGTTGCTTACCGCTATTGTGATGGGTGTGACCGAGCGCAGGCTGACGCTGGATTATATTATAGACAAGCTGTCCGAACGCCCCGAAAAGGTGGAGGCGGACACAAGAATATTGCTTCAGATGGGCATTTATCAGGTAACGTATCTTGATAGAATACCCGAGTATGCGGCAGTCAATGAGACTGTTGATATGGCACCCAGAAGGAGCAGAGGATTTGTCAATGCAGTGATGCGCTCCTATCTTCGTAAAAAGAAGAGCGGGGAATTAAGTCTGCTTTTCCCGAATGAGGAAAGCGACCCCGTGGAGTATCTTTCGGTTTATTATTCATTTCCCAAGGATGTTTGCGAAAGATTTCTTTCGATTTACGGTCTTGAGAGGACAAAGAAAATATTTGAAGTTTTCAACAAGCCGCCGAAGCTGACTTTACGAATAAACACTTTGAAGATCAGCCGCGAGGATTACGCAAGATTGCTTGACGAGAAGGAGATAAGATATACCTTGTCCGAGAGGCTTGAAAACGCGATCTTGCTTGAAAATATAAGCTTTGCCGCGCTGCCCGGCTTTGAAGAGGGATACTTCTTCGTTCAGGACGAGGCATCACAGATCTGCGTTGAGGCGATAGACGCGCGGGCAGGTATGCTGATGGTGGACGCTTGCTCTTGTCCGGGTTCAAAGTCCTTTGGATCGGCGATAAAGATGGAGAACAAGGGCAAAATTTTGTCCTACGATCTTCATGAAAGCAAGCTGAAGCTGATAGATAAGAGTGCCGCAAGGCTTGCTATTGATATTATTTCTGCGGCGGTGCGCGACGGAAGGATGCTTGACGAAAGCCTTGTAGGACAAGCCGACAGAGTGCTTTGCGACGTGCCTTGCTCGGGGCTTGGAGTAATTGCCAAAAAGCCCGAGATCAGATACAAGCCCATTGAAGATTTCGCGAGGCTGCCCGAGATCCAGCTGGCGATAGTTGAAAATTGCTCGAAATACGTCAAAAAAGGCGGAATTTTGGTATATTCCACTTGCACGGTGTTGCCCGAGGAAAATGAAGAAAACGTGGCAAAATTCCTTGAAAGACACCCCGAGTTTTCTCCCGTAGATTTTACGGTTGGAGACGTAAAGAGCGAGAACGGAATGCTATCTCTTGCTCCCGATCTTCACGCTACCGACGGATTTTTTGTGGCAAAATTTATAAAGAATTAATTTGGAAATTATGAAGAACATATTATCATACACCCCCGAGGAGATGGCGGAGCTTATGGTATCCATAGGCGAGCCGAAATATAGGGCGAAGCAGATATTCACTCAGCTTCACAAGGGCATTTTGCTTGACGAGATGACCAACGTGGGCAAGGTGACCAAGGAAAAACTACATAACGCGATCGATTGCTCTTTTCCTAACGTAAAGAGAAAACTGGTGTCACAGCTTGACGGTACGGTCAAGTATCTTTTCTCACTTTCCGACGGAAACTGCATCGAATCGGTCGTTATGAAATACGAGCATGGCTACACTATCTGTGTGTCCTCTCAGGTGGGCTGCCGAATGGGCTGCAAATTTTGTGCCTCGACTATTGCGGGCAGAGTACGTGACCTTGAGTCGGGCGAGATCTTGGGGCAGATAATCGCGGCGCAGAGGGATATGAATATTCGCATTTCAAACGTTGTTATGATGGGCATCGGAGAGCCGCTGGACAATTTTGACAACGTAATTAAATTTTTGAATATAGTTAATCTCCCTGACGGAGTGAACATCGGTTACCGTCATATTTCGCTCTCTACCTGCGGTGTCGTGCCCAAGATTTACGAGCTTGCCGAGCTGAATCTGCCGATAACTTTGTCGATCTCGCTTCACGCGACCGACGACAGTATTCGCTCGGAGATCATGCCCGTTAACAAGGCTTGGGGAGTCAGTGAGCTTCTTGACGCTTGCCGTGATTATTACAAGACTACCGAGCGCAGAATGTCCTTTGAATACACCCTGATCGCCGGTAAAAACGACACGAAGCAGAATGCCTTGCACTTGGCAAATACCCTCAACGCGAAGCTTCGCAGCCGTACCGAGACTATGCCTATTCACGTCAATCTTATCCCCGTTAACGAGGTCACCGAATCAGGATTCAAGAGCTCCGACAGAGACGCTGTCAAACGTTTTGCGGCGGTTCTCGAGGCTCACGGAATTCGCGCTACTATTCGCCGAACTCTCGGCTCCGACATTAATGCCTCCTGCGGTCAGCTCCGTCGCGAGGACGCGGGGGAGGCGTAGAGGAGGATGCGTGGGGGCGCGATGCCTCCGGCGGCTTACTTTCTTTGAAGAGAAAGTAAGCAAAGAAACTTCCCAACGAATTAATTGGAAGTGTAGCCATTTCATCATATAAAACCGTGAGGATTTTAATAAAAGTCTCACTTCTATCGTGTTGCGAGAACAATTTAAATCATTTGCTTTCGACAAAATCAATATTTAACTTTGTTAAACGTTTCGCCGGCAAAGCCGACAGGTGAGTGGGGTTCATAGGGGAGAGAGGATGTCGAAGTAAAATCAAACGCGGCTTGCTACGTTTGATTTTGCAAGACCCTCTTTCACCTATGCGGCGTTTCTTTTGTAACTTTTCTTGTCGCTGGTGACAAGAAAAGTTAGTAAATAACTCATCGATAAATCGCAATTTATAGCTCCTTACATAAACTAAAATTTAAGGAGCCTTATGAACACCAAAACTAACGATAGAACGATTATAAAGCTTACTATATTCGCCCTTGTGTCAGTTGCGATCTTTATTTTGACCGTGATTTGTGTATTTGCATACTTTTTCGTGGATTTCGACGGTGAGCGCGAGATTATTGAGATCCCCGAGTTTACGGGGAAGAAATATTCTGAAATTCAGTTTATCGAAAAGATAGAGCTTGAGAGGGAGCTTGTCTTCTCCGACGAGATACCCGAGGGGGAGATAATTTCCCAGTTTCCTTATGCAGGGGCTAAGAGAAAGCTTGCCGAGGATGAAAAATACACCGTTAAGCTGACGGTGAGTATGGGAAAAGAGACGCAAATGATCCCCGAGCTTAAGAATTATAAATACAATGAAGCGGCGGCGGCTCTGCGCTCTATCGGGGCAGGAATTCGCATAGTTTCGGTATATGATGACCGTTCCGAGAACGATATTGTGCTTAAAACCTCGCCTTGTGCAGGGCAGAGCATTGAGCGTGGAGAGAAAGTGACGCTTTTTGTCAGTCGTAATCATATTCATAGCTCGGTATCTGTCAAGAATTTTGTCGGCTTGCCGCTTGAAGTCGCTTGCTCCGAGCTTTTGGCTCAGGGGCTTGCTTTAGGAGATATAATTGAGTGTGAGTCGGATGAATTTGCAGCGGGCAAGGTGATCGCGCAGAGCATTGAGCCAAGTTGCTACGTTTTGCACGGAACGAAGATAGATATAACCGTTTGCACAAGTCAAAAAACAGAAAATTTGCATCCATTTCGCAAAGATATAACAGAGGAAAATGGAGATTAATATGAGTCAATTGATTAAAGGAAGAATCGTATCGCTCCTTGGCGGTCTTTATACCGTTCGAGTCAAGGAAGAAAACGAATACAGAGAGATATCATGTCGTGCAAGGGGAATTTTTCGCCATAGCAATATGTCTCCGTTGGTGGGAGATATTGTTGCCATTGACCTTGGCGAGGGAGAGGAAAATGCTATAATTGATGAGATCTGCGACCGAAAAAATTCGCTGATCCGCCCGCCTCTTGCCAATCTTGACGTGGTGTTCGTCACTATGGCGGCGAAGTCGCCTGCTCCCATGCCCGATATGACCGACAAGCTGACGGCGATTTTAGAGCACAACGATATTCAGCCCGTAATCGTCATTGGTAAATGCGAGCTTGACCGTGAAAATGCCAATATTCTTAAGGAGACCTACGAAAAGGCGGGCTACATCGTTTTCGTTCTCTCCTGCGCCACCGGCGAGGGAATTGAAGAAATAAAGAGCTACGTCGATTCACAGCTTGATGGGAATATTGCCGCCTTTGCGGGAGCATCGGGAGTGGGCAAATCCACCTTGATGAATAAGCTATTCCCGAGCCTTGTGCTCGATACGGGTGACGTCAGCCGTAAGACCGCGAGAGGCAAGCATACCACGAGAGCGGTAAACCTTTTCCCTATCAGTGAGAATGCGTATCTTGCCGATACTCCCGGATTTTCAATGCTTGATTTTGAGAGATTCGATTTTTTCGATCTTGAAAATCTTCCGCTTTGTTTCCCCGAGATCAACGAGAGAATCGGTGAGTGCAAGTACACGAAATGTACCCACATCAAGGAAGAGGGCTGTGCCATCGTTGAGGCGGTAGGTCGCGGCGAGATGGCAAAATCACGACACGAAAGCTACGTTTTACTGTACGATATTTTGAAAAACAAACACAAGTGGGACAAATAAAATGAAAGCTTACATATTTACGGGCGGTGAGATCTATCACCAATTTATCGAGGAACGACCCGAGGAGGGAGACCTTGTTATCTCTGCCGACGCGGGGTACAGAAATGCTACTCTTATGGGGGCGCATACCAACATTCTTATTGGCGATTTTGACTCCCTCGGTCATATTCCCGACGACGTCGACGAGGTCAAGCAGGTCCCTGTGGAAAAGGATCTGACAGATACACAGATCGCGGTTGAGACGGCGATAGAAAAGGGAGCAAACGAGATAATTATCGTGGGAAGCACCTCGGGCAGATTTGATCACGCGCTCTCTACCTTGGCGATTCTCGAAAAATACCACGAAAAACGTATTCCGATCTATATCGTCAACGGTCAGAATCGTGTGAGATATATCAAAAACAGCGGATTTATCGTTGTCAGAAGTCAATATAAGTATTTTTCGCTTATCGCCACAGACGAGAAGGTCAAGGGGGTCAGCATTGAGGGAGCGAAATATCCTTTGGTTAACAAGACCTTGACACGTGACCATCAGTTTGCGGTTTCTAACGAAATTACAAAGAATGCCGCGTTGATTACCGTTAAAAAGGGCGGAATATTCATAATCGAGTCGAGAGACCTTTGATTTTTTGACGGAGAGCCTTTTTTCGGCATATAATGTTGATGAAAGCATTATATGGAGGTGTTTTTTATGAAAATAGTTCTCGTTCGCTCGCCGTCATTTTTAGCGCCGATACTGCGGAAGATCTTTGGAATTAAAAAAGAGAAGAAGAAAAGATAAACTTTATTAAAAACGGCTTTGTAAAAAACTTTTTAGGGGATGCTGTCTTATTTATTTTGCTATATCATCAAGGTAAATAAAATGGCTATAATAAAAACTATCCTTATTTAAAGTTTTTGGAATTCTTAAAACCTTTTTTATTAAAAATGGCTTTGTAAAAAACTTTTTTGAAGGGACTGTCTTATTGATTTGCCGTATCATCAAGATTGGTAAAACGGCTATGTAATAAACTATCCTTGGGGAAGTTTTTGGAATTCTTAAAACCTTTTTCCCAAAAAGGTTTTAAGCCGTCGGAGACAAGCCGTTGGAGACGAAAATGAAAGAAAATTTGTTTTTCCCCGTAACGCGGGAGGAGATGGAAGAAAGAGGCTGGGAAGAGCCTGATTTTGTGTACGTGTGTGGTGACGCTTACGTTGATCACCCGTCCTTTGGCGCGACTATTATCTGTCGAGTGCTGGAGGATAAGGGCTTCAGAGTGGCATTTTTGGCGCAGCCCGACTATAAGAGCTGCGAGGATTTCAAGAGGTTTGGAAGACCGAGACTTGGATTTTTGGTCAGCGCGGGAAATATTGACTCTATGGTAGCTCACTATACCGCAGCGAAAAAGAAGCGCACTTATGATTATTATTCGGCAGGCGGAAAGATGGGAAAGCGACCCGACAGAGCAACTATCGTTTATTCCAACCGTATTCGCGAGGCATATGGCGACGTGCCGATCATTTTAGGCGGTCTTGAAGCGTCCTTGCGCCGTTTTGCGCACTATGATTATTGGGACGATAAGGTTCGCCGAAGTGTGCTTGTGGACAGCCGCGCCGATATACTGACCTATGGTATGGGTGAGAAAATACTTGTCCGAATTGCCGAGCTCTTGGATCGCGGCGTGCCGATCAAGAAAATTCGCGACGTAAGAGGTACCGTTTACTTAGCAAAACCCGAGGATAAGGTGAATTTCCCTGTGGCGGCTACCTTTGATTATGATGATCTTAAGACCGACAAGAGAAAGTATGCCGAGGCATTCGGTGTGCAGTATAAGAACCAGGATTCTATAAACGGTAAGGCGATATGCGAGATCTACGACGGTAAGCTGTTGGTGCAGAATCCGCCCATGCCGCCGCTTGAAAGAGCGGAGCTTGATCACGTTTACAGTCTGCCTTATATGCGCGCATATCATCCAATGTACGAAGCCGAGGGTGGTGTTCCCGCTATTGAGGAGGTCAAGTTCTCCTTGACACATAACCGCGGCTGCTTCGGCGCGTGTAACTTCTGCGCTCTTGCGTTCCACCAGGGCAGAACGGTAAGATCAAGAAGCATCAAGAGTGTTGTGGAAGAGGCTAAGATCATTGCAGAAATGCCCGATTTTAAGGGTTACATACACGACGTTGGCGGTCCCACGGCGAATTTCCGTTATCCTTCCTGTGACAAACAGCTTGAAAGCGGTGTTTGTCCCAATCGCAAGTGTCTCGCGCCCACTCCCTGTAAGAATCTTAAGGTCGATCATACCGAGTATATCAAGCTCATTGAGGAGATCGAGAAGATACCGAGAGTTAAAAAAGTGTTCGTGCGCTCGGGCATTCGTTTTGACTATCTGATGTGCGATAAAGACGATTCATTCTTCCGTAAGCTGGTTCGCGATAACGTTTCGGGTCAGCTTAAGGTCGCTCCCGAGCATTGCTCGTCGCCGGTTCTACGTTGTATGGGCAAGCCCGATTTCAACGTTTATCAGGGCTTCAGAAAGAAGTTTTTTGAGATAACGGGAGAGTTGGGCAAGGAGCAGTATCTGGTGCCCTACCTTATGTCAAGCCATCCCGGTTCGACTCTGAACGACGCTATTGAGTTGGCTCTTTGTCTCAAGCGCGATCATTATGCCCCCGAGCAGGTGCAGGACTATTATCCTACTCCGGGAACGGCATCCACGGTTATGTATTACACGGGAATAAATCCCCTTGATATGAAGCCCGTTTACGTGGCGACAGATTACCACGAAAAGCAACTTCAAAGGGCGCTTTTGCAGTATAACAGACCGCAGAATGCCGATCTTGTCCGCGAAGCACTCATAAAGGCAGGTAGAGAAGACCTGATAGGTTATGGCGAGGAATGTCTCGTTCGTCCCACGGGCGGAAAGGCGCAGTATTCGCCTAAATCCGCAGAGAAACGCGCCCCCGCCCAAAGTGGCAGAGGCAAAGGCGGTGCGCCTGCACAAAAGAAGCCTTCCTCGGCGCAGAAGGCGCAGTCAAATGCCAAGAGCGGTGCCAAAAACAGCCCAAGCCCCGAAAGAAAAACGCAAAAGCCCACCTATAAATCAGGCTGGGCAAAGCCGAAGGCTAAAAAAGGCGGGAAAAAGAAATAAAATAACAAAAAGCAGTTGAGCTGTCAAGCTCAACTGTTTTTTATTATCGATAAATTGCGATTTGGCGGGGTATGTCTATTTAAAAGGTGCATCCTCACCCACCGCGTTGCGGTCCCCCCTCCCCTGCCTTGGGGAGGGCTCAGGTTTAACTTCAGCGCATCCTCAACTGTAGCCTAAAAACCATTGTCACGGCTACAAAATCGCATCAAATTACGCTTTGCGTTAGATAAATAATATGGCGATTAAGTGTTCGCCAAGGGTTACGCCTTGCGTTAGCCTTCCCCAAGGCAGGGGAAGGGGGACCACGAAGTGGTGGATGAGGATGCACCATTTAGTTTTACAACATCCCGATAAATCAAAATTTGAATTAGGGAAAACAAAAAGGAAGAAGTCGAAAGGCTTCTTCCTTTTTGTAATAATTATCAATTATTCCTCAACAGGCTCTACGTCGTCGTCCTCAACGATGCATCCGAGAGCGTTACCGCAGGCGGGGCAGAGAAGCTCCTCTGCGTTGACAGAGTCGTCGAAGCAGACGGTCTCGCCGCAAGAGGGGCAAACGATCTCGAAATAGTCCTCGTCGTCGCAGAGCTCGCAATCGCCACACATTTCGCAGCAGTCGCAATCACCGTCGCATTCGTCCCATTCGTCCTCGTCATCCCACTCGTCCTCGTCGTCCTCATCCTCGTCCATATCGAGAATTACCTCTTCAACGTCGCCGAGATCCTCGTCAAGCTCCTCACAGTAGTCGTGAAGCTCCTCAACGTCGCACTGAAGGCTTTCGATCTCCTCAGCCATATCCTGGCAAAGATCGAGGAGAGCCTTGATAACCTTAGCCTCGGCGGTATCCTTCTTGTCGAATTCAAGACCCTCGCAAAGGCCCTTTATGTAAGCGGTTTTTTCAAGAATAGTCATTTTATTATCCTCCTAATATTTGTGATTTATAAGCATAAAACGGGAGCTTATGCACATCTGTGAAAAGCCTCCCGTTTTATTTTCAAGAATTATGCGCGGGACAGATATTCGCCCGTACGAGTGTCGATCTTAAGAACGTCGCCAACGTTGATGAAGAGCGGAACCTTGATAACAGCACCTGTCTCAAGAGTTGCGGGCTTCAGGGTGTTGGTTGCGGTGTTACCTGCGAAACCGGGGTCGGTCTCGGTAACCTCAAGCTCAACGAAAGTGGGAGCTTCAACTCCGAATACGTTGCCCTTGTAGGAGATGATCTTGCACATCATCTCTTCCTTAACGAACTTGAAAGCATCGCCAAGCTTCTCTCTGTTAAGGGGAAGCATGTCGAAGGACTCCATGTCCATGAAGTAATAAAGATCGCCGTCGTTGTAGGAATACTGCATATCCTTTCTTTCGATATAAGCATTCTCATACTTGTCCGTAGGGCTGAAGGTCTTCTCGACAACTGCTCCGGAAATAACGTTCTTGAGCTTTGTACGAACGAAAGCCGCACCCTTACCGGGCTTTACGTGCTGGAACTCGATAACCTGATATACGCTACCGTCCATTTCGAAAGTAATACCGTTTTTAAAATCACCGGCTACTACCATACTATTGTACCTCCAATTAAGCACTAAAATTTAGTCGTGCATAGTTTACATTTCATTATATAACAAAAACTCGATTTTTGCAAGAGGGTGAGACGCGGTTTTTGTAAATTTTCTGTTACGATAATTGATTTTTTGCCGTGAAGGATCAAAAATCGTAGCATTCCACCACATTTTCGTCAAAATCCTTGATCTCGATCCTGCCGCGCTCATAGGTAGCGTAAGTCTTTTTATTGCCGCCCTTAGGGAGACTGACCGAGCCGGGATTGACGCAGGGGATGCCGTCTTTTTCGGTCTTTCCAAGTATGTGGGTGTGACCGTAAAGGAAGACGACTTTACCCGAAAGGGGAGGCAGATTATCGGGAGAATATTTGTGCCCGTGGGACATATAGAGGGTCAATTTTGCCTCGCTGTCGTAGACGAACGCCGTGTCGGAGAGTACGGGGAAGGAAAGCACCATCTGGTCTACCTCGGTGTCGCAATTGCCTCTGACGCAAAGGAGCTTGTCCGAGACCTTGTTAAGCATTTCAATGACCTTTTTGGGGGCGTAGCCCTCGGGAAGGTCGTTTCTTGGTCCGTGGTACAGGATATCTCCGAGAATAAGTATCTTTTCTGCGTTTTCTTTCTCAAATGCGTCAAGTAATTTTTGACAGCAGCCGGCGTCTCCGTGAATATCGGATGCGATAAGTAGTTTCATCGTGTCTGTCCATCTCCTCTTATAAGATATTTTTGTGTTGTCAGTGCCGCAAGACCCATAGGACCTCTTGCGTGGAGCTTTTGGGTGGAAATGCCTATTTCCGCGCCAAAGCCAAACTCACCGCCGTCGGTAAAGCGAGTGCTGGCATTGACGTAGACCGCCGCCGCGTCCACGTATTTGCGGAAGTATTCAGCGTTCTTTTCGTCGTTTGTGATTATTGCCTCGCTGTGGCCGGTGTTGTATTTGTTGATATGCTCGACCGCTTCCTCAAGCGAGCCGACCACCTTGACCGCAAGGATAAAGTCATCGTATTCGGTGTCGAAATCCTCGTCGGTGGCAGCTTTGCAGGGGATTATCTTTTGAGCTTCGGCGCAGCCGCGTATCTCAAGTGAATCGTTTTTGCTTACCTCGTCAACGAATTTGGGCAAAAATTCATTTGCAACCGCACGGTGGACGAGCATAGTTTCGATTGCGTTGCAGACTGCGGGACGGGAGCATTTTGCGTTGATGGCGACATTTATTGCCATTTCGATGTCGGCGGATTCGTCGACGTAAAGGTGACAGTTGCCCGCGCCGGTTTCGATAACGGGAACCTTGGCATTATTTACTACCGCTTGGATCAGCTTTTTGCCGCCGCGAGGGATAAGCACGTCCACAAGACCACGTGCATTCATAAGAGCGTTTGCGGTCTCGTGTCCCTCGCCGGGCTCGATGAAGCCGAGAACGTCGGGATCAATTCCGCAATCCGCGATGGCACCCTTTATAATTCCGATAAGGCAAAGGTTGGTGTTCACAGCCTCGCGACCACCTCGGAGAACCACCGCGTTGCCTGTTTTAAGGCAGAGTGCCGCCGCGTCAACCGTGACGTTGGGACGAGCCTCGTAAATTATCGCCACAACACCGAGGGGTACTCTTTCGCAGGCGATTTCAAGACCGTTTGGTGTTGTAAAAACCTCGCCCGATCCTACGGGGTCCTTCAGGCCTGTCAAGCAGAGCAGAGAATCCGCTATGTCGTGGATCCTTTTGCGGTTGAGCATAAGGCGGTCCAGCATATGGGCGGGAACTCCGTTTGCTTCTGCGTTATCAAGGTCGAGCTTGTTTGCGGCGATAATACCGTCTCTGTTTTCTATCAGCGCGTTTGATATTTTGATCAATATTTCGTTTTTCTTTTTCGTGTTCTGCGCGGCAAGAGATCTTGATGCGGCTTTTGCGCGGGCGCAGATATTTTGAACGTCAGAGTAGCTGTTCATTTTTATTTTCCTTGTTTTTGACTAAGATTTTTTCTATTTCAAGAATGTAGAAGCGGTGAAAGTCGCCGTCGTAGTGAGAAAGATGCTCTCGGTCGATGAATTTTTCTTCTTTCAAATCGTCGGCATAGAGCTTTTTGCAGATCATTACCGCTTCGCTTTCGGCGATGATACCAACACCGTCAACCATCTCGGAATTAAGTCCGCATTCAAGAAGCTTGTCGGTGTCACGACCAGATTTCGATCCGCAAAGTGCAAGATTTTTTCTGTGACCGTCGCCGAGGAAGCAGAGAGAAAAGCGGTCGCATTTTTCTATAAGAGAATAGGTGTGTCTTTGGGGACGAACGTAAATTGTAGCCACGGGAAGGTTCCAAAGAACACCAAGACCTCCCCAGCTTGCGGTCATAGCACTGAGTCCGCTTTCTTTGTCGCTGTCGGGAGCGGTGATAAGCATCCATTCCTTGCCGATGAGCTGAAATGCTGATCTTTCAAGCTCCTCGGGTGTTATTTCGTAAAATTTATTGATGTTTTCCATAATTATCTCCAAACATTTTAGTTAACTAAATTATAGGGCAATTATATCACAAAAAAATCCGCATTTCAATACCTTTTTTGATTTTGCCCTACATTTTGTAATTATATGTCATCTTGCCGCTTTGGTTCTCACCGTATCAGAGATTTTCTGAATTCGCCCGGGGTCATTCCCGTATTGTCCTTAAAAACGCGGCAGAAATAGGAGAGCGAAGAGAATCCGCAACGCTCGGAAATGTCATCAAGTGTCAGGTAATCCACGGCAAGCAGCTCCTTGGCGCGAGCGACTTTTTGATCGATAATGTATTTTGCCGGGGAGACACCCGCCACGCCCCGAAAGAGCTTTCTGAAATAGACCTCGCTCATACCTGAGTGCTTAGCCAGACTTTCGACCGTAATATTTTCATCCGATGAAGCCGAGATCAGAGCCATAGCGTCCTCGATCTTATGCCGAGTGCTGTTTTGCAGATATATCTTTTGACGAGATGAAATAACGTCGCTCAGAATTCCGTACAAAAGCGACATTCTTTTGGCAAGGGATGCTCCCGAGGTCTGTTTTTTCCACAAGCGGTAGAATAGGTTCTCGGTGATACCCGAGTCCTTGGGACAAAACCTGTCGCTTTGCCGCTGTTTCTCGCCGTCAAAGAAAAAGTTGACGCAGATGAAATCGTATCGTTCAAGCACGTTCATTTGATAAACGGCATCCTTGGCGAGATAGAGAATATCTCCCGTGCTTACGGTAAATGTATAGCTGTCGTAAAAGAGATATTTGCAGCTGCCGCCGAGTATATAAACGAATGCATCGCTGCGTCGGGGACGGCAGAAAGGAATGTGACGAGGGGGGATATAGTCCTTTGAAACACCGTCAAGCTTCGATATATATAATTCGTTTTTTGAAATATCGATATTCAAGAAATCACCGCCTTTTACTTGATTTTAACATGTTTTTATGAAAAAATCAATAAAAATGTGAAAAATCAGTTTCGAAAAGTGAAATAATTCTGTTTTCTGCCTTTACAACGTGAAAAAAACGTCGTATAATGAAATCAGAAAGTCGATGGAGGTGCTTTATGAATACTATCAACGAGCATAACAGTGAAGCTTACAGAATTCCCTTTGAAAAGGCGAAGCAAATGATCGACACCCGTGGAGATAAGAGCCACGTGAGAAACGATGCGAACATTATTATGATGCTTCTCGACCACGCAGAGCCCTATTACGAGGAATACGAGGAGATCTCGGGTAGATTTCCTCACGAAAATATGATGCTCCGCATGACCTGGCGCCGCCAGGGTATGCTGAATCACAGATTTATGGGCGATCCTGACATAGTAAAGCATCAGGCGGGATGTGACGTTTTAGCCTACGACGGCTGGTGCGATTACGGTCACACCTCTCCCGGCTGGGATGATCTGCTCTCCTTGGGATTTGTGGGCATACTTAAAAGGCTTGAAGACAAGCTTGAGACCGAAGGACTCACAGAGGAGCAGAAGGATTTTTACTCGTCCTGTGCCGACGTCTGGAGAGCTACCATTGAATATATGAAAAAGTCGGCGGATATTGCCGAGAATAAAGGCAAAAAGGTGATTGCTGAAACTCTGCGTGCGCTGACAGTCCACGCTCCCGAGACTCTTTGGGAAGCGATAACGGTTGTGGTGCAGTATTACGATATGCAGCAGTCGGTGGAGTGTACGCCTGTCAGAGCATTGGCGAGACTTGATCATCTGCTCTATCCATTTTACAAAAAGGATATTGAGGAGGGCAGAATCACCTCCGAGATCGCGGCGGAGATGACCGATAAGCTCCTTCGCAAGCTCAATGATTTCAAGGTTCCCGCAAATATCGCTCTTGCCATCGCGGGCACGAAATATGACGGAACGACCTACGTCAACGAGTATTCTTATATCCTTCTCACTCGCCTCGTGGAGATGAATCTGCCCTTCGTCAAGGTGCATTTTCTCTACGATACCAATTTGCCCGATGACTTTATGAAGATCGTTTTTGAGGGCATCAGAAAAGGCTCAAATAGCTTCGTTTTTATCAGCGACAGAGCCACGAAGGCGGCACTTGAAAACATCGGAATTTCACGTGAGGATGCAGATTATTACACGGTCATCGGCTGCTACGAGACTGCGGGAGCCCAGGAGGTACCCTGCACCTGCGCGGGCAGAGTCAATCTCGCGAAGGCTCTTGAGCTGACCTTGACGGGCGGCATCGATATCCTCACAGGAAAGCAGATAGATAGCTTACGGAACAACGATTTTTCAAGCTTTGAGGAGCTTTTTGAGGCATATCTCTGCCGTGTTGACGAGTGCTGTGAGGCGGTCTTTGACCTTCTTGATACAAGAGAAGCGATGATGGCTGATTTTCATACCGCACCTTACTATTCAGCGACTATGCGCCATTCCTTCGAGCTTGGCAAGGATATTTACGCGTCGGGCGGAAAGTACAATAACACTTCTATCAACGCTCTTGGTGTAGCCACGGCGGCGGACTCCCTTGCGGCGATCAAAAAGCTTGTATTTGACGACAAAAAGCTGACCCTTTCCGAGCTTGTGGAGATACTTAAAACCAACTGGGAGGGCAATGAGCTGCTCCGTCAGAGAGTGAAGAGAACATTTCCGAAATACGGAATGGGCGACCATGAGACCGATTCATTTGCGCGAATCTCCCTTGAGAGACTTGCGAACAGAATAAACGGAAGACCCAATTCAAAGGGCGGTGTTTACCGCTTCGGCGCGTTTACGGTCGACTGGAGGTTTGCTTTCGGAGAAAAGACCGCCGCGAGTGCCGATGGCAGACTTGCGGGCGAGACGATCTCAAAGAATCTTTGCGCGACCCTTGGTTGTGACCGAGAGGGCGTTACCGCCCATATCGCATCTGCGGCGAATCTTGGCGGCATCATAACCCCCAACGGAAGCGTGGTGGACATCAGCTTCCATTCGTCGGCTGTCAGCGGCGAAAACGGAATGTTGGCGATGATGTCCTCGCTGAAGGCATTCGTCGAGGCGGGAGGAACCGCAATTCAGTACAATGTACTCAATGCCGAGACTCTCAGAGATGCCCAAAAGCATCCCGAAAATTATCCCAATCTGCAGGTGAGAGTTTGCGGCTGGAACGCTACCTTTATCAGCCTTACCGAGAAGGAGCAGAATGAATTTATCGCTGACGCGGAGGCGAGAGCATGACGGGAAGAATATTTGCCATAAAACGCTTCGCAGTTCACGACGGAAACGGAATCAGAACCACGGTCTTTTTCAAGGGTTGTACGCTCCGCTGTCTTTGGTGCCACAATCCCGAGGGCATTTCCTTTGCTCCTCAGCTTGCGTTTTATCGTCACAAGTGTGTCGGTTGCGGCGAGTGTCTTGGTTGTCCCGAAAATGCCGTAAAAATGACCGACGGCAAGGCTGAAATTCAGCGGGAAAAGTGTATTTCTTGCGGAAAATGCGTCGAAAAATGCGTATTTTCCGCCCATGAGCTTTTCGGGAGAGAGGTTGACGTTGACGAATTGGCAGAGGAGCTTTGCGCAGACCGAGAATTCTTCGAAAGCAGCGGTGGAGGTGTTACACTTTCGGGAGGCGAATGTCTTGCTCAACCCGATTTTGCCATTGAATTACTTAAAAAGCTGAAGGAAAAGGGAATCAATACCGCCGTCGATACCTGCGGCTTTGTTCCGAGATCAACTTTTGAAAAAATACTGCCCTACGTCGACACCTTTCTATACGATATCAAGGCTATCGATCCTTCCGTTCACGAAAAATGCACGGGCAGAGATAATTCGCTGATTTTATCAAATTTCGACTATCTTTGCTCGCAAAATTGCGATATTGAGGTGAGAATACCCTTTGTGGTCGGTCTCAACGACGGTGAGATAGAAAAAATAGGTGAATTCTTGCGCGGGAAGCCAGTAAAAAAGGTGAGCGTGTTGAAATATCACGACCTTGCAAGGTCGAAATTCGCTTCGCTCGGGATGAAAGATACAATGCCCGAAAATATTACCGACACAGGTGCCGCCACACGAGCGGTTGAAATATTGCGCTCCTATTCTCTCAACGCCATCGGCGGCTGGGAAGATTAAGCGATATAAAAGAGATAGGTTCACAATAGAGCCTATCTTTTTTATGTTTATAAAATCGATTAAAAAAGGTATGAAAATAGATAAAAAGTCTAAATATGTATTGACAATCTCGTCGGTGGTGTGGTAAAATTAGACAAGCCCCAGCGGCAAATATCCTTAAGTAAAAGGAGATAAAATTATGGCTAATCTTACTTATAAGGGAAGAAGCTTTTATATGGACGGCGAGCCGATAGTTGTTATATCGGGCGCTATGCACTATTTCAGAATTCCCCAGGAATATTGGTATGACAGACTTCTGAAGCTGAAGGAATGCGGCTTTAACTGCGTCGAAACCTACACCTGCTGGAATCTTCACGAGCCCCGCGAAGGAGAGTTTGATTTCACGGGAATGCTGGATATAGTAAAATACGTTGAGACGGCGGCAGAGCTTGGTCTCTACGTTGTGCTTCGTCCCGGTCCTTACATCTGCGCAGAGTGGGATTTCGGCGGACTTCCCGCATGGCTGCTTAAATATAGCGATATGGAGCTTCGTTGCATGGACGAGACCTATCTTTCCAAGGTTCGCCGTTACTATAACGAGTTGCTTGAAAGACTTCGTCCTCATTTTGCCTCCAACGGCGGTAATATCGTAATGCTTCAGGTCGAGAATGAGTACGGAAGCTACGGTAACGACAAGGAATATCTTAACGCCATTCTTGATATTTATAAGGAGATGAATATAGATTGTCTCTTCTTCACCTCCGACGGACCCGGCTTTACTATGCTTAACGGCGGAACTCTTCCGGGAATCCTCAGTGTTGCCAACTTTGGCTCGCGTCCCGAGGAGCACTGTCCTACGATGTACGGCGTTTTCCCCGATCAGCCCTATATGTGTGGCGAATACTGGAACGGCTGGTTCGAGCATTGGGGTGAAAAGGCGCACGAGCGTGATCCCCAAGAGGTTATTAAAGACTTCAAGACCTTTATGGACAACGATTGGTCGATAAACGTCTATATGTTCCACGGCGGTACAAATTTCGGTTTCACCAACGGTGCGAACCACCCCGGAACCTATCAGCCAACTATCACAAGCTACGATTACGGCGCATTCCTGACCGAGGCGGGTGACAGAACCGAAACATACTATAAGATTCGTGATATTCTCGTTGCAAAGTACGGCGACAAGGTTCCCCCGCTGACCGCAACCGAGACCCCCAAGGCGGCATACGGCAAGGTAACGCTTATCGAGCAGGCAAAGCTTTTCGATAACATCGATAATCTTTCAAGCCCCGTTCACGTTGTTGCACCCAAATATATGGAGGACATCGGACAGAACTTCGGATACGTGCTCTATCGCACCACCATAAAGGGCAGATTTAACGACTGGCCGCTTCATTTCGCTCACGTTCACGATCGCGCGCAGGTATTCGTTGACGGCGAATTCAAGCAGACCTATATGCGTGACGTCGCTATTGAGGATAAGGACAGAGTGAGAATTCCCCTCGGCTATCAGAAGACCGCACAGCTCGACATTCTCGTTGAGAATATGGGAAGAGTCAATTACGGTCGCAAGCTTCGCGACAAAAAGGGTGCAGTGGGAATGAGCTTCGGCAATCAGTTCCACTTCGGCTGGGATATGTACGCCCTTCCCCTGGATAATCTTGACAAGGTTGAATTCAAGCCTCTCGAATCTACCGAGCTTGCAGGACCCGTCTTCCTTCGCGGTGAGCTGAATATCGAGGGCAAGCCCGCTGATACCTTCCTTCGCCTTGACGGATTCAAGAAGGGATTTGTGACGGTCAACGGCTTCAATCTCGGAAGATACTGGGAAATCGGCCCCACAAAGACGCTCTACGTTCCCGCTCCTATGCTTAAAGAGGGCAAGAACGAGATCATCGTCTTCGAGTCCGACGGAACGAGCACGGCTACTATCGAGTTCTTTGCAGAGCCCGATCTTGGCAAGGCTAAATAATAAAAAGCACGGGCATAAACCCAATCAAAGGGTTTATGCCCGTTTTACACTTAAAAACGATTATTTTATTATGGCGGCAAGCTCTTTAAGTCTTGCAGAGGTGGATGTCACGTTGACTACGTTGAGAAAAAGTACGTCGTCAACTTCTTTGCTTGTAACAAAATCGGCAAGATTGCCCGACCAATGGCGGTAGTCGATAACGTAAACGTACTCGTAGGAGTCAACCAGGAAGGGAACGAAAGCATTGCCGTAGGATTCCTTGACCACAACTATTGACGAGCCATC